>JAJBTQ010000022.1 GCA_020860755.1 Lachnospiraceae bacterium | reverse complement strand
GTTTACATCGAGTCTATACTTTATTTATAGTTACTTAATATTATTTTTATTATAACATAAAACGAAAATATGACAACTCTTTTTCTGATCTTTTACAGGGAGCGAATCCCCGTAGAAAAATATACAATGGTGCATTATAAGTGCATTATTAATGAAAAGACCGGACGCACAAAATTTGTTCTTCCGGTCTTTTCCGTATATTATGTATTATGATACTACGGATTGCCCCGTGCTAAGCACTCCCGCAATCCTGCAACTCTATACAGCGCTCCGAACTCTCCCTGATTGGTATAGGCGATCACTTCGAATGAGGCATCAAACAGGATTGCGGGATACCGGAGCAGAGGCGCACTGACCTCCAGAAGATCCCGGTTTTTCAGCAGCTCCTCCAGGTCGGCAATATATACGCACTGCGCCGTGAGTTCCATATCGGAAAAAAACGCTTTGACGCCCACAAACAAATTTTCATATTTTGACCTGCAGACAAGAAATCTTTTGAAAAAGCCGTGGATAAAATGCTGCTTTATTAGTGACCATTCGGAAACAATCGCAGTCTTTTTTTCACTTTTTTTTGACAATGTCTCTTGATATAATGGAAATAGTAAAATATAATAAAATACCAAACGGGGGTAAAATCATGGAACTGAATGAAGTTGTAGTCGTTGGAGCAGCCAGAACGGCCATCGGAGATATGCTGGGAAGCTTAAAGCAGTATGGCCCCGTGGAGCTGGCTAACATTGTAGGACAAGAGGTATTAAACAGGTCCGGAGTTAAGCCGGAAGATGTAAATGAGGTTGCGCTTGGCGTACTGTACAGACAGGGATTTAAGGGGAATCCCGCACGTCAGGTACAGATCGCACTCGGCATGCCGGTAGAGGGCTTTGCCTACACGATCGATCAGCAGTGTGCTTCCGGCATGAAAGCGTTTGAGCTTGCCTCCCAGTCCATTATGCTGGGGCGGTCGGATTGTGCCATGGTGGTCGGAACCGAGAGCATGACGAACGCACCGTATGTTCTTCAGGGCGCCAGAGGCGGTTGGCGTATGGGCAACGGCCCGGAGCCGATCGACAGTATGTTAAGCGATGGTCTGGTCTGCGCGATCATGGGATACCATATGGGGATCACGGCAGAGAACCTTGCAGAGCATTATAACATTACCAGAGAAGAGCAGGATGAGCTTGCTGTGATGAGCAACTTAAGAGCCATCGAAGCACAGAAAAAGGGCATCCCGCAGCAGGAGATCGTACCTGTAACGGTAAAAGTGAAAAAGAAAGAAGTAGTCTTTGATACGGATGAGCATCCGCGTGCCGACATCTCCATGGAGAGTCTGGCTAAGCTGCGGCCTGCATTTATTCCGGACGGCACCGTCACCGCGGGCAATGCTTCCGGCGTAAACGACGGAGCGGCGGCTCTTATCCTGATGAGCGCGGACAAAGCGAAAGAGCTCGGCATCAAGCCTATGGCAAAGCTGCTCACAACAGCCAATGCGGGCGTGCCGCCCAAATACATGGGCATCGGTCCGGTACCGGCGATCCGCAAAGCTCTGGGGTATGCTGATCTTTCTCTCGATGATATCGGCTACTTTGAGATCAACGAAGCCTTTGCGGCACAGTTCTTGGCTTGCAACCGCGAGCTTAAGCTCAGCATGGACAAGGTCAACCACAATGGTTCCGGCATCGGCCTCGGACATCCGGTCGGATGCACCGGCGCACGGATCATTGTTTCCTTGATCTATGAGATGCAGAGACTCGGCACGCAGTATGGTGTTGCTTCCCTCTGCGTAGGAGGCGGCCCGGCCATGGCAACCGTTCTGGAACTCGCATAGGAGATCGTATTTTTAGTTACTGGGGTTTCCATCTTGCATGAAATGCAGGTGAAAATAAAATAATGTATCTATATTTTAAGGAGGTAAAGAAATGGGAAAGAAAGTATTTGTTAGTCTGAGCCATCCGTTCAGCGTTGAGGCACCTCGTTGGCCTTACTTCGAAAAGGCTGAGGTCACCAGTGCTCACACAATGGCGAAAAGCAACGTGCTGACACAGTGGATCAATGTTCCGCAGCACACCGGCACACACTGCGATGCTCCGAGACACGTTATGGAGTATGAATTTGACGGACGCAGAGCTCGTTACACGCATGAGATGCCGCTTGATGCTTACACAGGCGATGCGGTATGCCTGCCGATCGATATCGAGCCTTGGGGCCTGATCAAGCCTGAGCATCTGGAAGCTGCCTGCAAGAAGATCAAATATGATCCTGCAAAGCTGAAAGGCAAAATCGTTGTTCTGTGCACCGGAATGCATAAGCTGTATGATGATTCCAAAGCATACTACCACTATTCCTGCGGTACCGGATTTGATGCCGGTATGTGGTTTGTCGAGCACAAAGTAAAATGTGTCGCGATGGATATGCAGGCACTGGATCATCCGCTTCACACCGCAATGGGCTTAAACGGTGCTACAAGACTTAACCTGATGGGTTGGACCGGACAGACGATCGTTGAGGAGTACAAGGAGCTGTTTGGCGAGGAAGCTTATGCTGAGTTTGACCGCAGCGAGTACATCCGCATCCACGGCAAAGACGCTTATATGAAGAAATTTGCGCCGCTCGAGAAATACCAGATCTGGGGCACCTGGGAGCCCTGCCATAAGCTGATGCTCGGCAATGGCATTGTTGGTATCGAGAACCTTGGCGGAGACCTTGCAAAGGTGGAAGGCAAGACATTCAAGCTCTACTGCTTCCCTCTGAGATGGTACATGGGCGACGGTTCCATGGCACACGTTATCGCAGAGATCGACGAAGATCAGCTGAACAATGTTCCGACCAGAGAATACTTCTACGATGGCACCGGCTATGCTGATGCAGCACACGGCGGCGGTTCCGGACAGGAGTACATGATGAAGTTGTTCAACAAATAATTTTATGTACAGCAAGCGGAGAGGCCAAACGGCCTCTCCGTTTTTTGTCAGTTGAAAATCCCCATCTTTCGGTTATAATAGTAAAAAGGGAAGGCGGTTGGCCTTCTTTGTTCATCGCTTTTCATGGAGGAGACTATGAACTGGGACACAACTAATCTTAGTTATCAGCAGATGAATATTTTCCTTACGATCATGGAAAAGGGAAATTTTGCTCAGGCCGCGGATGCTCTGTATATGAGCAGTTCCACGATCAGCAAGAACATTGCTCGTCTGGAAAAAGAGTTTGGATTTGAGCTGTTCACACGGAATACAAGAACGGTAAAGCCCACCCCGATGGCCAATATCCTTTACCAATCCTGGAGTGTTGCCGTAAGGGAGATAAAAAACGGATACCTGAAAGCGAAAGAGGAGTCAGAGGAAGACTCGCGCATACTTAACATCGCAATCCCGAACACATCAAATCCGCAGCGCTATCTCTGGCCGAAAACGCAGGATTTTCTCGCGGAAAATCCGGGGACGATCCTCAATATAGCCAGCAGAAACTGGAACGAACTGATCGAGGAAGTGTTGGAGGGAACCTACGATATCGCATTCATCCCGGATTTTGACAGTTTTACCCTGGACGAGAAGGAGATGCCATGGACCTACACGGCCAAAGCTGCCGCGGAAGCCATTGTCGCCGGGAACCATCCGCTCAGCAAGAAACAGGAGCTTACTTTAGCGGATATCCTGGAGGAACAGCTGATCGTTTATGATGACAGTGTCGACCCGGATTACCAGCGCTGGCTGGGGGATATCTACACGGAGCAGGGAGCAGAGCCCCGGATCGGAAAGTACTCAGACAACATCTTTGCCGGGCACAGCTACAGTCTTTCCAATCAGTTGATCCAGATCGGAGATCACTATTTCCAGTTCGCTGGAAATACGGAGAGCAGGCGGATCCCGATCACCGATCTGCAAAACGGGATCATCATAACGTGGCATCCAAATTTAAGGAAAGAGATCGCAAAAAAATATATCGAATATATGAAGCTGGTCTGACCAATGACCGGCACCATACCCTGGGGGCAATGATCCCAGGGTTATTTTTGTGTTTTCATTAGCGAAGGGAAGAATACAGTTGGATTTCTTATTTACAAAAAATAAAAAAATAAAAAAGGGTATTATCTTTTTTTGCAGAATATATTTATAGAGGTTTTTGGGCATTGATCCTGACAGAGAAATTGAAAGGAAGTGTCTCATGACGATTCGGGAACAGCTGGAACTGAGAGAACGGGAATACTTAAGCCCCTTTGCCGCTTTAAGCGAGAATTCGCGGGGCAGGGACCGGGAAGAGCCGCAGTGCGACATCCGTCCGGTCTATCAGAGGGACAGGGACCGGATCCTTCACAGCAAGGCATTCCGCCGGCTGAAGGACAAGACGCAGGTCTTCCTCTCCCCGAAGGGTGATCACTACCGCACGAGGTTGACTCATGTTCTGGAGGTCTCCCAGAACGCTAGGACGATCGCGAAAGCGCTGCGCTTAAACGAAGAGCTTGTGGAAGCTATCGCACTCGGACATGATCTGGGACATACGCCGTTCGGCCATGCCGGGGAGCGGATGTTAAACGAGATCGTCGAGGGCGGTTTTCAGCATAATGTGCAGAGCGTTCGCATCGTGGAGCGGCTTGAGAAGGGCGGGCAGGGCTTAAACCTGACCTGGGAAGTCCGGGACGGCATCTTAAATCACAAGACGGATGGACATCCTTCTACACTGGAGGGAAAGGTCGTCCGCTTATCTGATAAGATCGCATACATCAACCATGACATCGACGATGCGATCCGGGCCCATGTCATGCAGGAGGAGGATATTCCGGGCAGACTGCGGGACATTCTGGGGCACTCGACCCGGGAGCGGCTGGATATTTTGATCCACAACATTATAACAACCAGCCAGAATCAAAACGAGATCCGTATGTCCGACGATGTGCAGGCCGCGATGGACGAGCTGAGACAGTTTATGTTTGACCACGTTTACACGAACCCTGTTGCAAAGGGGGAGGAAAACAAGGCAAAGGAACTGCTGGAGCGGCTGTTTGAGCACTACATGGACCATGTGGATGAGCTGGGGCACACCCCGCGTCTCATGTTGGAACAGGGGGAGCCGCTTGACCGCGTAGTCTGCGACTATATCGCGGGGATGACTGACCAGTTCGCGGTGGCAAAGTTCACAGAGATCTTTGTGCCGAAGCAGTGGCAAGTTTACTAAAACAAACGCAGGAGACATCTATGGCATATTATTCCGACGAGCTGATCGAGGAGGTCCGGGCGGCCAACGACATTGTGGACGTGATCTCCGGCTATGTCCATCTGCAAAAAAAGGGCAGCACTTATTTCGGGCTGTGCCCCTTTCATAACGAAAAGACACCGTCGTTTTCAGTCTCAAGGGACAAGCAGATGTATTACTGTTTCGGATGTCATGCCGGAGGCAATGTGCTGACGTTTGTCATGGAATATGAAAATTTTTCGTTCCCGGAAGCCATGCAGAGTTTAGCGGACCGCGCGCATATCGAGCTGCCGAAGCAGGAGATGAGCACCGCGCAGAAAAGGGAAGCGGACCGGAGGGAAAAGCTGCTTGAGATCAACAAAGAGGCGGCAAATTATTTTTATCGGCTGCTTAAAAGCCCGCAGGGAAAGCAGGCGTTAGATTATTTTAAAAATCGGAATTTAACTGACGAGACGATCACACACTTCGGACTCGGCTATGCAAATAAGTACAGCGACGACCTGTATAAGTATTTGAAACAAAAAGGATATTCCGACGATCTTCTCAAAGACAGCGGCCTTGTCTCATTCGATGAGAAAAGGGGCGGGTACGATAAGTTCTGGAACCGGGCCATGTTCCCGATCATGGACGCGAACAGCCGAGTCATCGGCTTCGGCGGACGGGTCATGGGCGACGGGGAGCCAAAGTACTTAAATTCGCCTGAGACGAAGATCTTTGACAAGAGCCGCAACCTCTACGGCCTCAATTTCGCAAGAAAATCCAGACGGAAGGGCTTTCTGCTCTGTGAGGGATACATGGACGTGATCGCCCTGCACCAGGCAGGGTTTGATAACGCGGTGGCTTCGCTGGGCACGTCATTCACCTCGGGACACGCGAATCTGCTGCGGCGCTACGCGCAGGAGGTCTACCTGACCTTTGACAGCGATGACGCGGGTATCCGGGCGGCTCTTCGGGCGATTCCGATCTTAAAGGAGGCGGGCATCTCGGCGCGGGTCGTCGACATGCAGCCCCACAAGGATCCGGATGAGTTTCTGGGAACGCTCGGGCCGGAGGAATTTGAGAAGCGGATCGAGGACGCCGAAAACAGCTTCCTGTTTGAGATAAGGATGCTGGCGCGCGGTTACGATTTAAACGATCCGGAGAGCAAGACCGCATTTTTCCGGGAAGTCTCGCGGCGTCTGCTCGCACAGTTTCCGGAGCGATTGGAGCGCGAAAACTATATCGAGGCAATCGCGCGGCTGTATCCGGTCGGCTTTGAGCAGCTTCGGGATATGGTCAACAGTGCAGGGACCAGAGGCGGACTCACACCGCAGAGAAAGCCGGTGCGTCTGGAAAACTCCGGCGAAAAGAAAAAGGAGAGCGATGCGGATCCGTCCCAGAGCCTGCTGCTTACCTGGCTGATCGAAGACCCCGCAGTATTTAACGCCGTAGCGGGCGTGATCGGGCCGGAAGATTTTATCGGAGAGTTAAGCCGCAAGGCGGCGGAGGCAGTCTTTGCGCAGCATGAGCGTGGGGAGCCCAATCCGGCGCAGATCATCAGTCTGTTCCCGGATGAGGAACAGCAAAGGGAGGTTGCCGGCATGTTTCACGCGAACATTCCTTCAGCGGAGGATAGGCAGAAACGGGAGAAGGCTTTAAACGAGACGGTGCAGCGCGTCAAGCGCAGCAGCATCGAGCACCGGTCCGCCGAGCTGGATCCGTCGGATATCGAGGGCCTGCAGAGGCTGATCGAGGAGAAAAAACAACTTGCGACCATGCAGATTTCCATAGACTAGAGACATAAAAAAGAGGAGGCGCCCGTTTTGCGCCGACCTATTGTAACATAAATTATCGGGAAGGGTGAGGATAATGGCAGAAAAAAACGAACAGAAGGTCAAAGACAGCGAAGACATCAGGATGGAGCAGCTGCAGAAAAAGCTTCCGGAGCTCCTTGAAGTCGCGAAGAAAAAGAAGAATATGCTGGAGTATCAGGAAGTCAGCGACTTTTTTAAAGACTTAAACCTGTCGCCGGAGGAGATCGATAAGATCCTCGACTATCTGGAGGCTAACCATGTGGATGTCCTGCGCATCGCGGACGATGATGATATCCTGATCGACGATGAAGACAATGAGGTGGAGGCCGAGGTCGAGGTTGAGACGATCGATCTGTCCGTACCCGATGGGATCAGTCTGGAGGATCCCGTCCGCATGTACTTAAAAGAGATCGGGAAAGTACCCCTTCTGACCGCAGAGGAAGAGATCGAGCTGGCGAAGAGCATGGAAGAGGGCATGCTTGCCTCAGAAAAGATCGAGGAGTTAACCGCGGACTTAGAGGGTGCCACCGCGAAGGAAAAGGCCAAGATTGAAAAAGAGATCCAGAAGTTAAATAAAGTGGTCGATGAGGGCGCCGAGGCGAAAAAGCGGCTTGCCGAGGCCAATCTTCGTCTGGTTGTCAGCATCGCCAAGCGCTATGTGGGCCGCGGTATGCTGTTTTTGGACCTGATCCAGGAGGGCAATCTGGGTCTTATAAAGGCAGTGGAAAAGTTCGACTACCGAAAAGGATACAAGTTCAGCACTTATGCGACGTGGTGGATCCGTCAGGCCATCACGAGGGCCATTGCGGATCAGGCGAGAACGATCCGCATCCCCGTGCACATGGTGGAGACAATAAACAAGCTGATCCGCGTCTCCAGACAGCTTTTGCAGGAGCTGGGGCGTGAGCCGACACCGGAGGAGATCGCGGAGGAGATGGGCATGCCCGTTGAGCGGGTGCGCGAGATCTTAAAGATCTCCCAGGAGCCGGTTTCCTTAGAGACCCCGATCGGTGAGGAGGAGGACAGCCATTTAGGCGATTTTATTCAGGACGACAATGTACCGATCCCCTCGGAGGCCGCGGCGTTCACGCTTTTGGGAGAGCAGCTGAGCGAAGTATTGGGCACTTTAACCGAGCGGGAACAGAAGGTGCTGCGCCTGCGCTTTGGACTGGATGACGGCCGGGCCCGCACGCTCGAGGAAGTGGGGAAAGAGTTTAATGTCACCCGGGAACGGATCCGCCAGATCGAGGCGAAGGCGCTTCGGAAGCTGCGCCATCCGAGCCGGAGCCGGAAGCTGAAAGACTATCTTGACTGATGAGTACAAAATTATCCGAGCGGATGACGGCACTGGCCGCCATGGTCACCCCCGGCAGCCGGCTGGCGGATGTGGGATGTGACCACGCGTACATCCCGATCGCGCTTTGCGGGGAAGGCCGGATTCCCTCCGCCCTGGCGATGGACGTTAAAAGCGGACCGCTTATAAGAGCACAGGAGCATATAAAGGCCTCCGGCTGGGATGACCGGATTGAAACGCGGATGTCCGACGGGATCGAAGCACTGCAGGAGGATGAAGCCGACACTGTGATGATCGCCGGAATGGGCGGCCTGCTGATAAAGCGGATTCTGACGGAACATGCAATTCCTGCCAGTGTCACGGAGCTGATCCTTGCGCCTCAGTCTGAGGTCTCTGACGTGCGAAGCTGCATCCGTGAACTCGGATTTTCCATTACGGATGAGGACATGGTCCTTGAGGACGGAAAGTACTATCCGATCATAAAGGCGCTAAGAGGACAGGAAAAAGGCACAGACAGCCCTGCGAACGACCTGCCTGAGCCGGAGAGCTTAGATTCTGACGAAGCAAGCCGGCGGGAGATGGAGGACGCCTTCGGGCCGATCCTTTTAAAGCGGCATCACCCGGTACTGCACCGGTGGCTTGAAAAAGAGCGGGATGTCACGGACGGGATCCTCGCGCGCTTAGACAGCGAACTTGCCTTAGCACCGGACTCTTCACACCTGATTGACCGCTGCGAAGAGATGAGACACCGCAAACATTTAATTACAGTAGCATTGGAATCATATCAATAAAACTCCCAAAAGGAGGTGAAGCCATGATCACGTTAACGATCCATAATGAACAACGCCAGTACCCGGAGGGCACACCGTTTTTGGAGATTGCCCGCGAGTACCAGAAAGAGTACGACAATCCGATCATGCTGATCCGTTTCGACAACATTCTCCGCGAACTGCACAAGACAGTGATCCGGGAGGGAACCGTGGATTTTGTGACAACAGCGGAGAAGCCCGGTCAGAGCACTTACCGCAGGTCAGTCACGCTGCTGATGGCAGCTGCGCTCTTTGAGCTGTATCCGGACGACCGTGTGGTCGTGCAGCACTCGATCGGAGGGGGATATTATTGTGAATTCCGAAAAGGTGACATCTATGTGCCGGCAGATGATGAGCGCATCCGGGCGCTGAAGGAAAAGATGACGGAAATGGTGAAAATGGACCTGCCGATCACGAAGCGTAATGTCAAAAGACAGGCAGCCATCGACTACTTTTGCGAGACCGGCCGGGATGAAAAGGCTGAGCTGATCCGTTACCGCCGCCACTCCAGAGTCAACCTGTATGCACTGGATGATTACCAGGATTATTATTATGGATATATGGCTCCGTCCACCGGATGCTGCAGTTGTTTCGATCTGATCCCGTATCAGGAAGGCTTTATGCTGATGTTTCCGGAAAAGGAGAGATTCACTCTGGCTGCGTTTCAGCCGATGGATAAGCTTTTTAAGACTATGGACGACTCCGCCACCTGGGCTGAGAGTATGGGCGTCCGCACCATCGCCGACTTAGACGACGTGATCGCAGACGGCGCGATCCAGGATCTTATCCTCGTGCAGGAATCTTTTATGGAACAGAATATAGGAGAAATCGCCGGCAGGATCGCGGCAGATCCGAGGAAGAAGATCATCCTGATCGCAGGACCCAGTTCCTCCGGCAAGACGACGTTCTCCCACCGGTTGTCGATCCAGCTGGCAGCCCACGGGCTTCGGCCGCACCCGATCTCTCTGGATGATTTTTATGTCAACCGGGAGGACACTCCGCGGGACGAAAACGGAGAATATGACTTTGAATGTCTGGAAGCCATAGACATACCCCTGCTGACCCAGACCCTAAACGATCTGCTGGACGGGAAGGAAGTGACGCTGCCGAGCTTTAATTTCCGGACGGGACACAGGGAATTTAGAACCAGGCCGACTAAGCTGCTTGACGGCGATGTGCTGGTGATCGAGGGCATTCACGGGCTGAACGACAAGCTGTCCTACCAGCTTCCCGCCGAGAGCAAGTTCAAGATCTATATCAGCGCGCTCACCCAGTTGAACGTGGATTCCCAGAACAATCTTTCCACCACCGATACCAGGCTGATCCGCCGCATGGTGAGGGATGCCCGGACACGGAACACTTCCGCTGCCGGGACGCTGGAGCGCTGGGACTCGGTCCGGCGAGGAGAGGAAAAGAACATCTTCCCCTATCAGGAGCAGGCGGATGTCATGTTCAATTCCGCCTTGATTTATGAATTGGCTGTGTTAAAATGTTACGCGGAACCGCTCCTGTTTTCTGTCGAAGAGACCAGTCCGGAGTATGAAGAAGCGAAGAGGCTTTTGAGGATCTTAGACTATACGCTCCCGGTCCCGGGAGAGAATATCGGACACAACTCTATTCTCCGGGAATTTATGGGCGGAGGGTGCTTCGGCATTTAAGCAGTTTATTTTTAGATATAAAAATAATATATAATATGGTGAGTAGGACATGTGATCGCAGCGTAACGTGCCGAATGGCCGTCGCTGAGGAAAGTCCGGGCTTCACAGGGCAAGGATGCCGGTTAACAGCCGGTGGAGGCGACTCCAAGGAAAGTGCAACAGAAATGTACCGCAAGAAAGCGTCCTCGATTGCGAGAGTGCAAAGCACGGAGCAATCGGCTTTCTCTGTAAGGGTGGAAGGGCAGTGTAAGAGACTACCGCCCGGCCGGCAACGGCCGGGGCATATGTAAACCCCATCCGAAGCAAGACCGAGAAGAAGCGTTGACGTGGCCCGCCAGCTTCAGGTAGGTCGCTCGAGGTAGCCGGCGACGGTTATCCCAGATAGATGATCACACGCGACAGAACCCGGCTTATCGTCCTGCTCACTCTAAATAATCCGAGGTGAATCCATGCGAAACAGATTTTCAAACTTTATGGATGGCCGATACGGCAATGATCAGTTAAATTCGTTTCTAACGGTCGCGGCACTTGTTTTGCTCATTTTGAATCTCTTTGTCACGATCTGGTTTTTGTGGTATATCGGCATCATACTTTTAGTGTGGGCTATCTGGCGTTCACTCTCCCGGAACACGGCGCGAAGAGCCGTGGAGAATGACCGGTTTACGGGGTTTTTTTCCCGTTTTCGAAGAGGAGGCGGCAGTCAGAGTTCTAGCTCCGGGCAGAGCTCTTATTCCAGACAGGAGAGCGCCGAACGAAAGAAGGCTCAGCGGCAGGACAAGCGGTACTACAGATATTTCAACTGCCCCAATTGCAATCAAAAGGTCCGTGTTCCAAAGGGAAAAGGGAAGATTGAGATCACCTGTCCGAAGTGCCGGACATCCTTTATCAGAAAGACGTGAGCCAAAAACCCGGGGGTTTCCATGTTTGGATATATCAGTGCCAATATCAAAAGCTTATCGGAAGAAAACAAGGAGCAGTATCAGGCGTATTACTGCGGTCTTTGCCGTGTCTTAAGACAGGACAGCGGCCTTAAGGCACAGATGCTCTTAAATTATGATATGACGTTTCTGATTATTTTGCTGACCGGATTGTATGAACTTGAGACAGAAGAGTCAACGTTTTTATGTCCGCTGCATCCCAGGAACAGGAAGACGATCTATATCAATGAGGCATCCCGCTATGCGTCCGATATGAATATCCTGCTGTCTTACAATAATCTGGTGGACGACTGGAAGGATGACAAGAGCTATCCAAAGCACGTGTACTCCATGATGTTAAAGAAGGAGTACCAGCGGCTCTCGGAAAAATACCCGAAGCAGGCGCAGGTGCTCGAGCAATATATGGGCCGTCTCGAGCTGCTTGAGACGCAGGGGGAGCAGAACATTGACGCCATCTCCGGACTGACCGGAGAGATGCTGGGAGATATCTTTGCATGGAGAGATGATATCTGGTCGGAAGAACTGCACTGCCTCGGATTTTATATGGGAAAGTTTATCTACCTGATGGATGCCTATGAGGATCTGGAACAGGATGTAAAGAAGAATGAATACAACCCGTTTTCGGGATTGGCGAAGGAAAAGCCGGAGGATTACGAGACGCTCAGCAAGCTGATCCTTACCAGCATGATGACAGAGTGTGCGAAATCCTTTGAACGGCTGCCAATCTTACTGCATGCAGATATCCTCCGGAATATCCTGTATTCCGGAGTGTGGTCCAAGTACGAATATCTTCAGTTAAAAAAGCAAAAGCGGAGGGACAGAATTGAGAAGTCCGTATGATGTGTTGGGCGTGTCGCCAAACGCCACCGATGAAGAGATAAAAAAAGCATATCGAACGCTAAGCCGAAAGTATCATCCGGACCAGAATGTCAACAGCGAACATCCGGAAATTGCGGAGGAGCGCTTTAAAGAGGTACAGCAGGCCTATAACCAGATCATGAAGGAAAAGCAGCAGGGCTATTCCGGCGGATACCAGAATACCGGCAGTCAGGGCGGCTATGGTCAGGGCGGCTATGGTCAGGGGGGGTATGGCCAGGGCGGTTACGGCCAGGGCGGCTTTGGTCCGGGCGGCTATGGTCAGGGCGGTTATGGCCAGGGCGGCTACGGCCCGGGCGGCTATGGTCAGGGCGGTTACGGCCGGGGCGGATACTCCGGACAGCAGCAGAGGACTAACCCGAACGATTCTCCGGAGATGCGGGCTGCGGTCAACTACATCAATACCAGGCGTTATGGCGATGCATTAAGCTCGTTGAACAGGGTCGCGGCCAGTCAGAGGTCCGCCCGCTGGTATTACCTCGCAGCGATCGCAAATCAGGGCGTGGGCAACAATGTGCAGTCTATGGAATTTGCGCGAAAGGCAGTCGAGATGGAGCCAAGCAACATGGAGTACCGCCAGTTCCTGCAGAACATGGAGAATGGTGGCACCTGGTATTCCAACATGGGATCCTCCTATGAGAGCCCCTGCAGCGGCTCGAGCTGTCTCATTCCGGCACTCATATGTGTTGTCTGTCTGTGCTGCGGAAGCGGGTGCTGTTACAGTCCCTGGATGTTCTAAGATGCTATGAGCCGTAAGATTTCCGAAGAACAACAAAACCAAACATTGCAGACTCCTCTGGAAGCGGATGTGATCGAAAAGGATAAGATCCGGATCTCCGTCCGCAATCTGGTGGAGTTTGTTTTTCGTTCCGGCGACATTGACAACCGCATCGGTGCGGGAGCGGTGAGCGAGGCCATGTTGGAGGGGAGCCGCATGCACCGCAAGATCCAAAAGCGCATGGGATCCGACTACCGCGCGGAAGTGTCCTTAAAGTATGAGCGGATCATGGGACACTACGTGCTCTCCCTCGAGGGAAGAGCCGACGGGATCTTCTTCCGAAAAACCGGGAAGGAAGCTGACATGACAGCCGCGGCCGTTGAAGTGCCGGGTATGGAAGATGATACAGGGATTTTTTTTATCGACGAGATTAAGAGCATGTACACGGACGTGACCCGCTTTGAAACACCCCGGCCGGTACATCTGGCACAGGCCAAGTGCTATGCTTACATTTATGCACTGCAGAACGGACTGGATCAGATGGGAGTACAGGTCACCTACTGCGATCTGGATACGGAAAAGATCCGGCGCTTTGAGGAGATCCTGTCGTTCGAGGAGCTCGGCGTCTGGTTTGAAGATATGATCGACTCCTACCGGAAGTGGACGGACTACCGGTATGAGTGGAACATGATCCGGAGGGACTCTATTAAAATGATAGAGTTCCCGTTTCCTTATCGGGAAGGGCAGAGGCAGCTGGCCGCGGACGTATACCGAACGATCGCGCGGGAGAAAAGTCTGTTTCTGCAGGCCCCCACCGGAACCGGAAAGACGATCGCAACCGTATTTCCGGCTGTCAAAGCAGTGGGAGAGGGGCTGGCGGATCGGATCTTTTACCTGACTGCCAAGACGATCACCCGCACGGTGGCGAAGGAGGCTTTTGACATTTTAAGGGCAAAAGGCCTTGAGATGAAAGTGATCTCGCTCACTGCGAAAGAGAAGATCTGTCCTCTGGATGAGATGGACTGCAACCCGGTGCACTGTCCCTTCGCGAAGGGGCATTTTGACCGCGTCAACGATGCCGTGTATGAACTGATGACGACAAAGAGCGATTACACCCGGGAGGTTCTCCTGGCTCAGGCAAAAAAGCATGAGGTCTGTCCGTTTGAGATGGCGCTTGATCTGTCGTTGTTTTCTGACGCCATTATCTGTGACTACAACTATCTGTTTGATCCGAATGTCTATCTGAAACGCTTCTTTGCCGAGGGGGAGAAGGGAGACTATATCTTTCTCATCGACGAGGCGCACAATCTTGTGGAGCGCGGGCGTACCATGTACAGTGCCGAGCTGGTCAAAGAAGATTTTTTAACGCTTAAAAAAATCTGGAAGGATCAAAGCCCGGCGATTGCAAAGACGCTGGATCAGTGCAACCGTCAGATGCTTGCCTGGAAGCGGGAGTGCGAGGGATACGCCGTGATTGGGTCGGTGGGAAACTTTGCCTTTTCCCTGATGCGCCTGATGTCTCTGATGGAGGACTTCATGCGGAAAAGAGATGACTTTCCTGGGCGGGAGGAGGCCACGGAGTTTTATTTTTCCCTGCGGCATTTCCTGAACATGTATGACCGGATGGATGAAACTTACGTCTTGTATTCCGACTTCGACCGGGACGGACGCTTCATCCTGCATCTTTACTGTGTCAATCCGGCGAAAAACCTGCAGGAGTGTGTGGATCGGGGCAGAAGTGCCGTCTTTTTTTCCGCGACTCTGCTGCCGATTAAGTACTATAAGAACCTGCTCAGCACGCGGAGCGATGATTACGCGGTCTACGCGGAGTCCTCGTTTACCAGAAAACAGCGGCTTTTGTTTGTCGCCGGCGATGTGAGCAGTCTGTATACCCGCAGGAATCTGACCGAGTATCAGAGGATCGCCTCCTATATCGATCAGACCGCGCGGGCCAGAAAGGGGAACTACATCGTCTATTTTCCGTCCTACCAGTATATGCAGGATGTATATGAAGCTTTTTTAAGCGAACAGATACCGGGGAGAGATCACCCGGACTGCATTCTTCAGACTGTCAGCATGCGCGAGGCAGAGCGGGAGGCGTTCATAGAAGAGTTTTCCCGCCAAAGAGAGAATTCTCTTGTCGCCTTCTGTGTGGTCGGAGGGATCTTTGCCGAGGGGATCGACCTGCCGCAGGAGCGTCTTATCGGAGCGCTCATCGTCGGGACCGGTCTGCCGCAGATCTGCAGCGAGCGGGAGATCTTAAAAGCATATTACAACGGCGAGCTGACATCGACCGGGACGGAAGAATACGATGGGTTTCAATATGCCTATCAGTACCCGGGTATGAACAAGGTCATGCAGGCAGCCGGCCGTGTGATCCGGACTGCAGCGGATATTGGGGTGATCGGGCTTTTGGATGAGCGCTTTCTGCGCCGGGATTACCGGGAGCTGTTTCCCAGAGAGTGGGACGATTTCAAGACATGCAGCCTGGATACGATAGGCGGAATGCTTGAGGACTTTTGGGCAGAGCATGAAGTCTGAAGCCTCGTCTTTCACATCGTACTGTCTCGAAAAAATGGAGACGGGATTACTTTTTACTGTACAAAGACAGACAGGAGTTTTAAAATAAATATAGAGAGAGGAACGAAGACGTTTCCGACCGGTTGTTTGGAATTTCGGAGGAGATTTTATGAGTAAAGTGCGCAGAGTCTACGTGGAGAAAAAAGAGCCTTATGCGGTGCAGGCAAAGGAGCTCTTATCCGAGATCAAAAGCTATCTCGGGATCGGGGGAGTGACAAACGTACGGGTGCTTATCCGCTACGATGTGGAAAATATATCGGATGAGACTTACCGGGATGCTTTGGTCAGCGTATTTTCGGAACCGCCGGTTGATGATGTATATGAAGAGAGCTTTGACGCACACGGGGCAGCGGTCTTTTCCGTCGAGTATCTGCCGGGACAGTTTGATCAGAGGGCAGACTCAGCAGAGCAGTGTGTGAAGCTCTTAAATGAAAACGAGGAACCCTTAATCCGCTCCGCGACCACCTATGTCATAGAGGGAAAGGTAAGCGATGCCGAGCTGGAGGCCATCAAGCGCCACTGCATCAATCCGGTGGATTCGCGGGAGACCGGTCTCGATAAGCCGGAGACACTTGTTCAGGACTTTGCCGAGCCTGACGATGTCGCTGTGCTTGACGGATTTACCGCGATGCCTGAGGAGGCGTTTATGGAGTTATATGACTCCCTCGGTCTGGCCATGACATTTCGGGATTTCCTTTATATTCGAAACTACTTTGCAAATGAAGAGCACCGGGATCCGACGATGACGGAGATCCGCGTGCTGGACACCTACTGGTCGGATCACTGCCGCCACACGACGTTTTCCACGGAGCTTACGGATGTATCCTTCGGCGACGGATATTATCTCGAGCCGATCCGCGCAGCCTACGAACAGTACCGGGACAGTTTTGACGAGATTTATGCCGACCGGCCTGACAAGTACGTCTGTCTGATGGATCTGGCCTTAATGGCGATGAAACAATTAAAAAAAGAGGGAAAGTTAAACGATCAGGAGGAGTCGGATGAGATCAATGCCTGTTCTATCGTGGTCCCGATCACTGTAGACGGCAAAGAGGAGGAGTGGCTCATCAACTTTAAAAATGAGACACACAATCATCCGACTGAGATCGAGCCGTTCGGCGGCGCGGCCACCTGTCTGGGCGGCGCGATCCGGGATCCCTTATCCGGACGCACTTACGTGTATCAGGCCATGCGTGTGACCGGCGCGGCAGATCCGACGCAGCCGGTGGAGGAGACCCTTGAGGGCAAGCTCCCACAAAAGAGCATTGTGCGATCCGCAGCGGGCGGCTACAGCTCCTACGGCAACCAGATCGGGCTGGCGACGGGGCTGGTCAAGGAGATCTATCATCCCAGCTATGTGGCAAAGCGGATGGAGATCGGTGCCGTTTTAGGCGCGGCTCCGAGGCGGGCCGTACAGCGTTTGACCTCTGATCCGGGTGATGTGATCATCCTGCTCGGCGGACGGACCGGAAGGGACGGCTGCGGCGGTGCGACCGGTTCTTCCAAGGCACATAACACGGCATCCATTGACACCTGCGGTGCCGAGGTGCAGAAAGGAAATCCGCCGACTGAGCGGAAGATCCAGCGCCTGTTCCGACGGGAGGAAGTCGCCCATATGATTAAAAAATGCAACGATTTCGGCGCGGGCGGTGTCTCTGTAGCCATCGGGGAACTGGCCGACGGGCTGCGCATTGAGCTCGATAAGGTGCCGAAGAAATATGCCGGCCTTGACGGTACGGAGCTCGCAATCTCCGAGTCTCAGGAGCGGATGGCTGTAGTCGTCGCGCCCGAGAACGTGGATCAGTTTCTTGCCTACGCGGCGGAAGAGAATCTGGAGGCCGTTCCCGTGGCTGTCGTAACAGAGGATCCCCGGCTGGTGCTCTTATGGAGAGGAAAGGAGATCGTTGATATCTCCCGGTCTTTCCTGGACACGAACGGAGCGCATCAGGAGACCCGGGTGACGGTGGATATCCCGTCCGAGAAGGACAATTACCTCCGCCGGACCGCGATCGATACGGTGGCGGAAGACCTGAGTGCGGGCGACATACACGCCGCGTGGATCGACACATTGAGAGACTTAAATGTCTGCTCCCAGAAAGGATTGGTCGAGATGTTTGATTCGTCCATAGGGGCGGGCAGTGTATATATGCCGTACGGAGGGCGTTATCAGCTGACAGAGACGCAGGCGATGGCGTCCAAGGTGCCGGTCATGACGGGAAAAAGTGACGCGGTGACGCTTATGAGCTATGGCTTCGACCCGTATCTGTCGAGCTGGAGCCCTTACCACGGCGCGGCCTATGCGGTGACAGAGTCCGTTGCGAAGATCGTCGCAGCGGGCGGAGACCACCGGAAGATCCGCTTCAGTTTTCAGGAGTATTTTCGCCGGATGAGTGAGGATCCGTCCCGCTGGAGTCAGCCGTTTGCGGCACTGCTCGGTGCCTACAGTGCTCAGATGGGGTTCGGACTGCCTTCGATCGGGGGAAAGGACTCCATGTCCGGGTCGTTCAACGACATTGATGTACCGCCGACCCTTGTCTCCTTTGCGGTAGACGTAGCGCGTGAGCGGGACATTGTGACACCGGAGCTTAAAAAAGCCGGCGATGCAATGCTGCTCTTTGCGATCGATACCGACGAATATGACCTGCCGGACTACGAACAGGCAGGCAGATTATATGATGTCGTCCATCAGCTGATGCAGGAGAAAAAGCTCACGGCTGTCTATGCGCTCGACGCGCACGGACTGGCGGCCGCGGTCAGCAAGATGGCCTTTGGCAACAAGCTGGGCGTTACACTTGATGGGGATATCGCACCGGAGACAGTATTCGGGCCCGGTTTCGGCAGTCTTGTGGCAGAGACCGCGGCAGAGGATGTTGATTCGATAAAGCAGACATTTAAGGCGTCGGGCCTTGATGAAAGCGTTTCCGAAGTCGGAGAGGTCACGGACAGACAGGTTTTTTGTTACTGCGATGTCGTGATCCCTTTGGAAGAGGCTTTGGATGCCTGGACGGGCACACTCGAGAAAGTCTTCCCGACGCGGGCGGGCAGCGAGACGACCACGCTTCCTTTAAACCTTTACGATGAGAAGAATATATACATCTGCAAACATAAAGTAGCCAGGCCGACCGTTTTCCTTCCGGTCTTCCCCGGCACGAACTGTGAGTACGATTCGGCGAGAGCCTTTGAGCGCGCGGGAGCCGATGTCGTGACAAAGGTCTTTAAGAACCTGACTGCCGGAGATATACGTGACTCGGTAGATGCTTTTGTAGAGGCGATCGACCGGTCGCAGATCGTCATGTTCCCCGGAGGATTCTCTGCGGGAGATGAGCCGGAGGGCTCAGCGAAGTTCTTTGCGACCGCGTTTCGCAATGCGAAGATGAAGGATGCGATCGGGCGGCTTTTAGATGAGAGGGACGGATTGATGCTCGGCATCTGCAACGGGTTCCAGGCTCTGATCAAGCTGGGGCTTGTCCCGACCGGGCACATAGTGGACGGCACGGCCGATTCACCGACGCTCACTTACAACACGATCGGCCGTCACATCTCAAAAATGGTATATACCAAGGTCGTCTCGAATAAATCTCCGTGGCTTATGTGCGCAGAGCTCGGACAGGTCTACACCAGCCCGGCTTCCCACGGGGAAGGGCGGTTTGCAGCTCCGCAGGCATGTATCGATCAGCTGTTTGCAAACGGCCAGGTAGCGACGCAGTACGTCGATGAAAACGGCATGCCCACGATGGACGAGGAGTGGAACGTCAATGGCTCTTACATGGCGATCGAGGGCATTACGAGTCCGGATGGCCGCGTGCTCGGCAAGATGGCTCATGTGGAGCGACGCGGAGACGGAGTGGCCGTCAACATATACGGCGAGCAGGATATGAAAGTGTTTGAATCGGGTGTACGGTATTTCACGGAATAAACAGCAGAGAAATTTCAGGAGGGGAAAAATATGTCAAGAACACGAGTGATAATTCCGTTCACAGGAAGTCGCGGCGCGGCAAAATCTAAGCTGGAAGTGTATCTTACGGACAAGGAATTCAAGCGGCAGGTAGTACAAAAAGGGGCGGTCATCTGGCACCTGGACATGGAACGGCTGGCTTCCGTCATGTGTATCTACTTTACCTATGACTCCGACAAGATCTCACTCTCTGCATGGATAGCCGGCAATTCGCTTTTGGGCGACAAAGATATAGGTGAGCTGGATATAAGCAGTTTCCCACTCCGCAAATTTATTCCAAGAATGCGGCTAAGGAGGATTGTGAACGGCATAGAGAAGCTGTATGAATAATTCCCTACAAAAATACAGGAGTTTAATTTCCTTAAATCCTATTGACATACAGGAAATTACACGGTAATATAAGATCAGACAAAACCATATCATCGCGGTATGGTTTTTGTTTTCGAGAATTTCTGACAGAAAGTGTGATATTAGATATGGAAGTGTATTTTGACAACGCGGCAACGACACCCATGAGCAGGGCCGCTTTGGACGCCATGATCCCGGCGCTTGAAGAGCAGTACGGCAATGCCTCCAGCCTTCACACGGTGGGACAGCTGGCAAAGGAACAGCTGGAGCAGGCCCGGGCAGACATTGCGGAGTGCATCGGGGCAGAGCCGCACGAGATCATCTTTACATCCGGCGGCAGCGAGGCCGATAATCAGGCGCTCGTTTCGATCGCGCGCTGGGGCGCAAAGCGGGACAAGAGGCACATTATCTCAAGCGCGTTTGAGCACCATGCTGTGCTGCATACGCTGCAAAAGCTCGAGAAGGAAGGCTTTGAGGTCACCTACTTGGACGTCCATCCCGAGGGCATGGTCTACCCGGAGCAGGTGGAGGCGGCGATTCGGCCGGACACCTGTCTCGTATCGATCATGTACGCGAACAACGAGATCGGAAGTATACAGCCCATCTCGGAGATCGGAGCAATCTGCCGGGAGAAAAAAGTATTTTTTCACACAGACGCAGTGCAGGCGGTCGGTCACTTAGATATCAATGTGAAAGAGCAGAACATCGACCTTCTCTCCCTTTCCGGGCATAAGTTTCACGGGCCGAAAGGCGTGGGATGTCTGTACGCGAGACGGGGCATCATCCTGTCCAACATTATCGAGGGTGGTGCGCAGGAGAGAGGTAAGCGCGCCGGCACGGAAAATATTCCGGCCATTCTCGGAATGGCGGCAGCCTTAAAGGATATCCTTTCCCGCCGTGAGGAAAATGAGAAAAAAGAGACTGCCATGAGGGACCGTCTGATCGAGGGGCTTTCGCAGATTCCGCATTCGAAGTTAAACGGTCACCCTACAAAACGGCTTCCCGGCAACGTGCACTTCTGCTTTGAGGGCATTGAGGGAGAGTCCCTGCTGTTGATGCTCGATCTGAATGGGGTAGCGGCCTCATCCGGTTCGGCCTGTACATCCGGGTCCCTGGATCCGTCCCATGTGCTCTTAGCCATTGGGCTTCCGCACTCGGTCGCGCACGGGTCACTGCGGCTGACACTGTCGGAGTACAACACGATGGAGGAGGTTGAGTATGTGATCGGGATCCTTCCCGGTATCGTGGAATATTTAAGAGATATGTCTCCGGTTTGGGAGAGTCTGGAGAAAGGAGAGACAGAACATGTTATATAGTGAAAAAGTAATGGACCATTTTCAGAACCCGCGCAATGTCGGCAAGATCGAGGACGCCGACGGGGTCGGCGAGGTCGGCAACGCAAAGTGCGGGGATATCATGAAGATGTATTTAAAGATTGATGACGACGGAGTGATCACAGACTGCAAGTTTAATACATTCGGCTGCGGTTCTGCCATTGCGACCAGTTCCATGGCGACAGAGCTCATAAAAGGCAAGAAAGTGGAGGATGCGCTCGAGCTCTCCAATCGTGCCGTGGTCGAGGCGCTGGACGGGCTTCCGACCCACAAGATCCACTGCTCCGTGCTGGCGGAGGAAGCGGTGAAAGCAGCCGTCAAGGACTACTATGACAAGAACGGCATCGCTTACGACGAAGACCTGTTTAAAAACATGGAAGACTGTGAAAACTGTCAGATGTAAAAAGGTATGCAGTATGGAAGGATACGCCAACGTAAGCGTATCCTTCTTTTTTGGTCGCATTTTTCCTGCAGGCATGGTAAAATAAAGCTGTTTTCAGGAGAGCGTATATGGCGAGTCGGAAAAAAGGACAGAAAAAGAAAACCGGAAAGCGAAAACGCAGGCGCGTGCTCGTGACGGTGCTGATCTGCATTGTCTGTGTGATCGCACTTGTCTTTATCGTACGCGGCGCCAGAAACTACCGCGCAAAGGTGGAAGAGCAGAGACTGGTCGAGGAGGAACAGCAGCGGGAGGATCGGATCGCCGCGGCTGAACCGGAACTCGACATTGACCTTTTGACGATCAATGACTACTCCCGGCCGGGGATCGAGATGCAGCAGATCGACGGGATCGTGATCCATTATACCGCGAACCCGGGGACTTCCGCGATCGCCAATCGAAACTATTTTGAAAATTTAAAGGACACACATGAAGCAAAGGCCAGTGCGCATTTTGTTGTGGGATTGGAGGGCGAGATCGTGCAGTGCATCCCGACGGCGGAGATCGCTTACGCTTCGAACACCCGGAACACGGATACGGTCGCCATTGAATGCTGCTACGAGAATGAGGATGGGTCGTTTAACCAGGCAACCTACGATGCCACGGTCGACCTGGCCGCATGGCTCTGTGCCAGAGAGGGACTCTCAGCGAACGACGTGATGCGCCATTACGACATCACCGGAAAGCTCTGTCCGCTCTACTATGTAGAACACCCTGAGGCCTGGACTCAGTTTCAGGAGGATGTGGCTGAGCGCATCGATGAGATCTTAGAGTAGCACAGAAGGTATCGGGAGACAGATGGGATACAGCGCATGAGAGAACTCTATGAAAAAATCTGTGCCGGGGAAGATCTGAGAGCCAATCTCATTGAACTGAAACGGCAGTTAAAAATACAGGAAAACCGGGAAGATTTCCGGGAGATCTGCGGGGATGATCATGATGTGATCATGAAGTGCCTCGTTGATGACGACCCGAAGGTAAGAAAGAATGCGGCTGCTATCCTGGGCGCGCTTAAAGTGCAGGAATCTGTTGATGTTCTGATGGACGCCTATCGGGAGGAGGAGACGCGCTTTGTTCGCCCGGACTATGTGTCTGCCTTATCGGAACTGGACTGCGTGCCGTATCTGCAAGAGTTTCACGCACGCTTAGACGAGCTTTGCTCTATGGATGCCGCGGAGGATGAAACAAAACATGTACAGGCAGAGATCGCGGCACTGCGGGAGCTGATCCTCAAAAAAGAAGGGATCAAAAAACATCCGTTTACCGGATACAATCGGACCAATGAAGTGCTCCTCACTACGCTGCCAGCCTTTCGCGGACTTTTGACCGCGGATCTGCCGTTTCAGAAAAAAGAGCGTCCGGACGGGATCGTTTTGTCGGTGGGAGATATGGATCTCGTGTCGGAATGCCGGTACTGGCAGGAGATGCTCTTTGTCATAAGCTTAAGCGGAAAGATCCCGGCACAGGCGGAGACGGTAGCTGCCGCACTGACGCAGTCGGATCTTATGGAGATCCTGAATAAAAATCACAGCGGCCGGGAGCCGTTTTACTTCCGCGTCGGGGTTACAGGAGCCGTAAGCCGGGAGGAGAGAAGCGCCCTGGCAAAACAGGCCGGCGCGGCCATCGGGCAAGCCTTTTCGGGGAGCCTTTTAAACTCTCCGTCCCACTACGAAGTGGAGATCCGTTTAAGTGCGGACCGGGAGGGGATGCTTACGCCGTATCTCAAGCTTTTTACGCTTCCTGACAACCGTTTTTGCTACCGCAGGTATCATGTGGCAGCCGGCCTTCGCCCGTTTATCGCGGCAGGACTGATCGGGCTGGCAAAGCCCTATCTGAAGGAGAGCGCGCAGGTGCTGGATCCTTTCTGCGGTGTGGGTACCCTGCTGATTGAGCGGAGATATGCCGGCCCCGTACGGAGCGCCTATGGAATTGACACGTTCGGAGAGGCGATCGAAAAGGCTCGAAGGAATGCGCAGATCGCCGGGATGCCGGTCAACTATATCAACCGGAATTTTTTTGACTTTACCCATGATTATCTCTTTGATGAGATCATCACAGACATGCCGGATCCAGCCGGAGACCGGGCAGAGACAGACGCACTCTACCATGCCTTTTTTGAAAAGTCCGCAGGGCTGCTTGCGGAGAGAGGGCGCATCTTCTGCTATACGAAAGAGGCGGGACTCTTAAAAAAACATCTGCGCTTAAGCGGGCAGTTCCGTCTGCTTAAGGAGTTTCCCGTTCTGGAAAAGAGCAAGACCGGATTCTTTATCATGGAGCGGAAAGGATAGAGATGAAAAAAACAGGATTGTGGATTGCCGCAGCAGCCCTTATCGTGGCGGGCGGCATCGGACTGATCATAGGACTCAGAAGCAGTTACCACACAATGCGCTACAGGTCATATCTGGCTGATGCAGATTCTGAGGCGGATCAGGCTGCGCTTGTGGCAGCCGAAGACGCTGCCAAAGAGGAGAGCGCGATAACCGGAGAGATCGTGGAGTCTGAGGAGGAGGATGCGGCCACCGGGGAGGTAAAGACGTTGACGCTTTCGGCCACCGGGGACTGTACGCTGGGCGTGACCCAGGAGCAGGGCTATTCGGGGACGTTTGATGAATACTACGACGACTATGGGGAAGACTATTTCTTTGACGGGGTGCGCGACATCTTTGCGCAGGATGACCTGACTATCATTAATCTGGAGTGCGTTCTCTCCACATCGGAGGATCAGCAGGAAAAAGCGTATAACCTGAAGGGCAAACCGGAGTATGTCGGCATCTTAACGGGAGGTTCCGTCGAAGCATGCTCCATGGGCAATAATCACACCTACGATTACGGGGAAGAGGGATTTGATGAGACGGTCAGCGTCGTGGAGAATGCCGGCATCACTTACGCCTACACGGGATCCCCCGGTATGTTTATCTCCGACGAGGGAGTCAGAGTGGGTATTGTCTCAGCCAGTCTTCTCTCGGAGTCCGAGGAGACCGTGGATACGATGAAGGAAGAGATCCGGTCCCTACAAGACGACGGCGCGGAGGTGATTGTCGCCTGCTGTCACTGGGGGATTGAGAAAGAGTATGAGCCGACAGAATTTCAGAGAAGTTCAGCCCATGCCCTCATCGACGCGGGAGCGGACCTGATCATTGGAAATCACCCGCATGTACTGCAGGGAGTGGAAGTCTATGAGGGGAAAGTAATATGTTACAGCCTCGGCAACTTCTGCTTTGGCGGCAATATGGATCCGGAGGATAAGAACACGATGATCTATCAGCAGACGTTCACGATCGTGGGAGGAGAACTTCAAACGGGGGAGATCGACGCGGATATCATTCCCTGCCGCATCAGTTCGTCAGACGGTTATAACGACTTTCAACCTATGGTCGCATCCGGAGAGACAAAGGATAACATCATCCAACTGGTCAACGAGTATTCTGCCGCAGTCGGTACGACTTCGTTCGACGCGGAGGGGAAGCTCTTGGCCTCCGGGCAGTGATCACCACTCAGTTTACAGTGATCGTTAAGGAGGAAAACAGTGGATTATCACTTGCAAGATAGGCGGTTTATGTTATAATTTTTTTTGTGTGTTAAGAGGCAAAGGATTCGCAGGGTTTTTCGGGAAGCGGTCTTTTGGCGCACCAGAAGAACAGACTTTAGGAGAAGGGCAATGAAAACAGTAGAAGATTATGTGACGAGCATAGAGGATTTCCCCGAACCGGGAATTGTTTTTCGGGATATCACGACGGTGATCCAGGACCCGGAGGGTTTTAAGCTTGCCATTGACGGAATGGAGCAGTTTCTGGAAGGAGTGGATTTTGACATCGTTGTCGGCGCTGAGTCCCGCGGCTTTATCTTCGGCTCACCCATCGCGCGGGATATGGGAAAGGGGTTTGTCCTCATCCGCAAAAAGGGAAAGCTCCCACGCGAGGCCATTTCCGAGGAGTATGAGCTGGAGTACGGCACGGCGGCAGTTGAGATCCACAAAGACGCGATACAGCCTGGACAAAAGGTTGTCATAGTGGACGACTTAATGGCGACGGGCGGCACGGTCTCTGCCAGCATTCGGCTTGTGGAGCAGCTCGGAGGAGAGGTCGTAAAAGCCGTCTTTTTGATGGAACTGGCCGGCTTAAAAGGGCGGGAGAAGCTCTCGGACTATGACATAGACTCCGTGATCATCTATCCGGGGAAATAAGCGATAAGCAGCAAGTTTTTTGCTGTGATTACATAAGGCAGTATAAGGAGGCATACACGTATGGCGGATAACAAGGCAATGGAGCGTATCGAAAAGCTGTTGGATGCAGGCAGCTTTGTAGAATTGGGCGCCCTTGTGACGTCAAGGGTTACGGATTTTTCGCTGCAGGACCAGGCAGAGCCCTCCGACGGAGTCATCACCGGCTACGGTCAGATCGAGGGGAGCCCGGTCTATGTATACAGTCAGAACCGGGATGTGTTAAACGGAACGATCGGCGAGATGCATGCGAAAAAGATTACGGATTTATACGACAAAGCGATGCGAACCGGTGCTCCTGTGATCGGACTGATCGACTGCGGCGGATTTCGCCTGCAGGAGTCGGTGGACGCGTTGGACGCGTTTTCGAAAGTTCTGGAAAGACAGATCTTATGTTCCGGCGAACTGCTGATGATCAGCGCCGTATTCGGTACCTGTGCCGGTGGTATGACACTGGTTCCGGCGCTGTCCGACTTTACATTTCTTACGAAAGATGCCCAGATGTTTGTCAATGCGCCGCATACTGTTACGGACAATACTTCCATGGCGCGTGATCCCGCGCCGGCGGTCTATCAGAATGAGGTGGCAGGCCTGGCTGAAATGCTTGATACAGAGGACGAAGTGATTGAGAAGATCCGTTCTCTCATACTGATGTTTGAGAATGACATGTACGGATCCTCCAGTCCAAGTGACTTAAACCGTTTTATCGATGCCGACCGGATCGCGGAACATACCGATACCAGAACACTTCTGCGGGAGTGCGCGGATAACGGGGAGTTTCTCGAGATCTGCCCTGCCTGCCATCCGGAGATGGTGACCGGATTTATGAGATTAAACGGCATTCTTGTCGGCGTTGCGGGAAATGCGCCGGCACTGTTTGACGACACCGGCGAAATAGAAAAGGAGCTTCCCAAAGGGCTGACTGCGGGAGGCTGTGAGAAGGCCTCCAGACTGATCACTTTCTGCTCCCAGGCGGACATACCGGTTTTGACCGTGGCAGCGGCAGACGGGTTTGCCAGAGTCGAGGATACGGAAAAAAACCTGCCGGCGGCATTGGCAGATATGATGCGCGCTCTGGCAAGGCTTCCCAAGGCGCGGGTCGGTCTGATCATCGGGGACACTTACGGCAGTGCTTATCTTGCTATGAATGCCAGACCCCTTTGGAACGGCACGAGCATGATCCTCGCATGGGATCAGGTGAAAGTCGGCATGATGGAAGCAGAGAAAGCGGCCAACATCCTGTTTGCGAAAGATGCCGACAAAGAGCGCCGGGAGTCGGACTTTGAGTCCAAACAGAATTCTGTCTTGTCCGCGGCGGCGCATGGAAACATCGATCTGGTTATCGATCCGAAGGAGACGAGAAAGCATTTGATCATGGCATTTTCCATGCTTTGATCCGGGAGGAAACGGAAGATGAAGCGGATAAAAAATGGTATCTTTGCCCTGCTTGCCGGCATAGCGGCATTTATGTTGCTTCCGATGCAGGCTTTCGCAGTAGAGCCGACGATGGGGGAAAAAATGAAAGCGGCATCTTATAATACGGTCGTGGGTATTGTGACAGTGTTTCTCATGCTCGTGGTCATTTCTCTGGTCATCTACTGTCTCCGCTTTTTACCGAGACTTGTGAACCGCTCCAAACAGCAGGAGACGCGGGAGCCGGAACCCGGGACAGAGCGTGTAAGGATGGAGGCTTCGGAACCTTCATCGGCAAAGACGGCGGCACAACCGGACGTATCGGAAAAGGCGGCACAACCGGATGTGTCTATACAGACGGCATCTGCCCCGCAGACCGATAAGACGGAGTTAGTCGCAGTGATCGCAGCGGCGATCGCAGCCCAGGAGCAGGTCCCGGTCGGAAGCTTTGTGGTGCGGACCATTAAAAGACGCACCTGACAGATTGATTTTGAGAAAAAAGGAAAGTGAAAGATAGAGGGTAAGGGTCAACAGGAGGAAGTTTTTTTATGAAGAGTTACACGATCACAGTAAACGGAAATGTGTATGATGTCACGGTGGAAGAGAAGGCGCCGGGAAGCGCCGCGTCCACATCCGCACCGCAGGCGGCTGCTGCACAGCCGACTCCGGCACCGACACCTGCACCGCAGCCTGCACCTGCAGCACCGGCATCCGCAGGTGAGATCCGTATCGAAGCGGGAGCGGCAGGCAAGGTCGTTGATATCGTTGCGTCTCCGGGCGCTTCCGTGGCAAAAGGCGATACCGTGGTCATCCTGGAAGTAATGAAGATGGAAACGCCAGTTGTGGCGCCTGAGGATGGCATAGTTGCAAGTATTGAAGTTACAAAAGGGCAGTCGGTTGCCGCAGGGGAACTTTTGGCAACGATGAACTAGGAGGTTATTATCGTGAATATTGCGGAAACACTCGGCAACCTCATGGGTCAGACTGCCTTCTCCAATCTCACCTGGGGAAATTATGTCATGGTCGGGGTCGCATGCGTACTTTTATATCTTGCGATCGTTAAAAAATATGAACCGCTGCTTCTTGTACCGATCGCGTTCGGCATGCTGCTGGTCAACATTTATCCGGCGATCATGGCCGCGCCTGCCGCTGACGGAAGCGGAGGCGGGCTTATGCACTACTTCTATCTTCTGGATGAGTGGTCGATCCTTCCGTCGCTTATTTTCCTCGGTGTGGGAGCCCTGACAGATTTCCGGCCTCTCATCGCTAATCCGATCAGTTTTTTATTGGGAGCGGCAGCGCAGATCGGTATTTTCAGCGCATATTTTCTCGCGATCCTGTTTGGATTCAACGGAGAGGCGGCCGCGGCGGTCTCCATCATCGGAGGAGCCGACGGACCAACGTCCATTTTTCTGGCGGGGAAGCTGGGGCAGACTGAACTAATGGGCCCTATTGCGGTGGCAGCTTACACCTATATGGCTCTGGTGCCCATCATACAGCCACCGATCATGAAAGCTCTGACGACAAAGCAGGAGCGTTCCATCAAGATGGAGCAGATGCGGGAGGTCTCAAAGCTTGAGGCGATCTTGTTTCCGATCGTTGTCACGATCATCGTCTGTCTTATCCTGCCGTCGACTGCGCCCCTCGTGGGTATGCTGATGCTCGGAAACCTGTTCCGGGAGTGCGGCGTGGTCAAACAGTTGTCTGAGACCGCGTCCAACGCGCTCATGTATATTGTGGTCATCCTGCTAGGCACATCCGTGGGGGCCTCGACCAGCGCGGATTCATTCCTAAAGGTGACAACCTTAAAGATCATAGCTCTGGGTCTGATCGCATTCGCGGTTGGCACGGCATGCGGTGTCCTGTTCGGCAAACTGCTCTGTCGGATCACCAAGGGAAAGATCAACCCGCTCATCGGTTCGGCCGGCGTGTCGGCAGTGCCCATGGCCGCGCGTGTATCGCAGAAAGTTGGCGCCGAAGAAGATCCGACCAATTTCCTCTTGATGCATGCAATGGGACCGAATGTGGCCGGAGTCATTGGAACCGCGATCGCGGCCGGAGTGTTTATGGCTACTTTTGGAGTATAAAAGATACAGGAGATTTTTTATGGAGAAAAAACCCTTAAAGATAACCGAGACTGTACTGCGTGACGCCCATCAGTCGCTCATGGCGACCAGAATGACCACGGAGCAGATGGCCCCGATCATCCCTGTGATGGACAGAGTCGGATATCACGCCGTGGAGTGCTGGGGCGGCGCAACATTTGACGCCTCTATGCGGTTCTTAAAAGAAGATCCGTGGGAGAGACTCAGGACGTTTCGGGACGGCTTTAAACATACAAAACTTCAGATGCTGTTCCGCGGACAGAACATTCTCGGATACTCCCACTATGCTGACGATGTCGTGGAGTATTTTGTTCAGAAGTCGATTGCGAACGGCATCGACATTATCCGCATTTTTGATTGTCTAAATGACCTTCGGAATTTAAAGACAGCCGTGGACGCGTGCCGAAAAGAAAGGGGACACTCGCAGATTGCGCTGTCCTACACGCTCGGAGACGCGTACACGCTGGAATACTGGATAGATATCGCAAAGCGCATTGAGGATATGGGGGCGGACTCCATCTGCATCAAGGATATGGCGGGACTGTTGATCCCGTACGAAGCGGATCGTCTGATCCGGGCGCTTAAAGAAAATGTATCCATTCCGATCGAACTGCACAACCACTATACGAGCGGCGTGGCTTCCATGAGCTGCTTAAAGGCAGTGGAAGCCGGCTGCGATATTATTGATACCGCCATCTCTCCGCTGGCTCTGGGCACTTCTCAGCCCGCGACGGAGGTTATGGTAAAGACGTTTGAAGGCACCCCGTATGACACCGGGCTGGATCTTAACCTTCTGGCCGAGGTCGCAGAGTACTTCCAGCCGATCCGGGAAGAGGCCATAAAGGAAGGACTCATAAGCACAAAGGTACTCGGTGTCGATATCAACACGCTGCGCTATCAGGTACCGGGCGGCATGCTCTCCAACATGGTATCCCAGTTAAAGGAGCAGAACGCGGAGGACAAGTTTGATGAAGTCTTACAGGAGATCCCGCGTGTCCGCGAGGATCTGGGGGAGCCGCCTCTTGTGACTCCGTCCAGCCAGATCGTGGGAACGCAGGCAGTCTTAAACGTCCTTATGGGTGAGCGCTATAAGGTGGCGACAAAAGAGACAAAGGATATCCTGCTCGGTAAGTACGGCCAGACCGTAAAGCCGTTTAACCCTGATGTCGTGGAAAAGGTGCTTGGACCGGACAAGGACAAGGTCATCACTTGCCGGCCGGCCGATCTGATCGAACCGCAGCTGCCCAAGCTGGAAGAGGAGGTAAAGGAGTGGAAGCAGCAGGACGAGGATGTACTCTCCTATGCGCTGTTTCCGAAACAGGCAATCGACTTCTTCAAGTTCCGTCAGGCGCAGCAGACCGGGGTAGATCCGGATTTTGCCGACACGGAATACGGGGCGTATCCTGTCTGAAATTATCCCGACAATTTTAAAAGAGATAGAATCACCCTGTAAGATTTGATATAATGATTACAGGGTGAACTTATATTATGATATAAGAGGATGAGAAGTCGTTAGACAGATGTCTGCATCTGACCTTAGATCTTTCGGAAGGACTTTAACATGCATGACAAAGTGACACAAAAAGATATCGAGCGGATGGAAGAGGAGCTCGAACACCGCAAACTGGTGGTGCGAAAAGAAGCGCTTGAGGATGTCAAGACGGCTCGCGCACAGGGAGACTTAAGCGAAAACTACGAGTACAAAGCGGCAAAAGAGTTCAAGAACGAGAACGAAAAGCGGATCCGCTATCTGGAAAACATGATAAAGACAGCCGAGATCATCTCAGATGAGTCCAAAGAGGACGAGGTGGGGATGAACAACCGGGTCCTGCTGTACTTCGAGGACGAGGACGCGGAGGAGGAATATACGATCGTCACCACCGTGCGTGCGAACTCCCGCGAGCGGTGGATCTCGAACGAATCCCCGCTGGGAAAGGCGATCCTCGGGCATAAGGCCGGAGACCGGGTCTTCGTTCCGATCGAAGGGCAGGACGGTTACTATGTGACGATCCGCGCGATCGAGAACACGGAGGATGACGGTTCCATCGGACTGAGAAAATATTAGCTGAGGAAAAATATGGCAAACTACGCGAATGTGATCATTGATATATCGCACGAAAAGCTGGACAAGACCTTCCAGTACCGCATTCCGGACCGGCTTGAGGGGAAAGTGCGTCCGGGCGTTCCCGTTGACGTTTCCTTCGGCAGAGGGAACCGTATAACGCGGGGCTATGTTGTGGAAGTGACAGACACGGCGGAGATTGACCCGGAGCGGATCAAGGATGTCGCTGACGTTGTGGAGGAGGTGCTCCCGATCGAGTCCCAGCTCATCGCTCTTGCGGCTTGGATGAGGGAAAACTTCGGCGGGACGATGAACCAGGCCTTAAAGACGGTGCTCCCGGTGAAGAAAAAGACGGCTGAAAAGGAACAGCGGCTTGTGCATCTGATCCCGGAGCGCGATGCTGCCGAGCAGCAGTTAAGTGAGCTTCTTCGGAAACATCAGACTGCCAGAGCGCGTCTACTTGCGGCTCTGATCGATCAGTCGCCTCTCCCCTACGAGACAGTGACCGGCAAGCTGAACGTGACCGCAGCGGTGATCCGCGCGATGGAGGAGCTGGGTATTGTGCGAGTCGAGCATGTCCGCGCATGGCGCAATCCGCTCGACCGGATGAAAAAGCAGGGGAAGACCGTGAGCTTAAACGATAAGCAGCGCGCGATCGTGGATGACATTTTGGCCCACGATGCAGCCGGCGATCACACACCCTGTCTGATCCACGGAGTGACCGGAAGCGGCAAGACCGAGGTCTATATCGAGCTCATCGAGGCGGCAGTCCGTGAGGGGAGACAGGCCATTGTCCTGATCCCGGAGATCGCGCTGACTTATCAGACCGTCGTGCGGTTTTACAATCACTTTGGAGACCGGGTCTCCATCTTAAACTCCAGGATGTCCGCCGGTGAGCGTTTTGACCAGTACGAGCGCGCGAAAAACGGAGAGCTGGATGTGATCATTGGCCCTCGGTCCGCTCTTTTTACCCCGTTTTCGAATCTCGGTTTTATCATCATCGATGAGGAGCACGAATCGACTTATAAGAGTGAGACGGTACCCTGTTACCATGCGAGGGAGACTGCCATCGCCCGGGCAAAGATGTGTGAGGCGACCGTAGTGCTGGGATCGGCCACACCCTCGATCGAGAGCTATGAGCGGGCGCAAAACGGGGAGTATCGGCTCTACGAACTGCCGGAGCGGGTCAGCGACCGACAGCTTCCAACCGTTTATACGGAAGATATGAGAGAAGAGTTAAAAAGAGGGAACCGGAGTATCCTAAGCGCACGCCTGGCAGAGCTGATGGAAGACCGGCTCGCGCGGGGAGAGCAGACCATGCTCTTTATCAATCGGCGGGGTATGGCGGGTTTTGTCTCCTGCCGGAGCTGCGGACATGTGATCAAGTGTCCGCACTGCGATGTCTCTCTGACACTGCACGGAACGGACCGGCTTGTCTGCCACTACTGCGGACATACCGAGCCTATGGTGAAGACCTGTCCGGAGTGCGGATCCCCCTATATCGGAACATTTAAGGCGGGCACGCAGAAGATGGAGCAGTATATCCGGGAACGCTTTCCCGGGGCAAGGGTACTGCGCATGGACCTGGATACGACCAGACAGAGGGATGCCTATGAGAATATCCTGTCCGCCTTTGCCAATCAGGAGGCGGATATCCTGATCGGGACCCAGATGATCGTAAAGGGACACGACTTTCCGAATGTCACGCTTGTGGGCGTGCTCGCTGCGGATCTTTCCCTTTACATCAGTGATTACCGCGCTGCGGAGCGGACCTTTCAGCTGCTGACGCAGGCAGCCGGGCGTGCTGGGCGCGGAAAGCGCCCCGGTGAAGTCGTGATCCAGACATACCAGCCGGATCACTTTGCGATCGAGGCGGCGGCCAGACAGGATTATAAGGGATTCTTTTCACAGGAGATCGCCTTCCGGAAGCTGATGAAGTATCCGCCGGTCTGGAACATGCTCGTGGTACACCTGTCCTCTGACGCAGAAAAACTGGTCAATGTTGCGTCAGATATGTTACAATATAAAATAGCGGAAACGATCGGGAGTAACGCCGATGGGATCCAGATCATCGGGCCGGCTGACGCCGTGGTGTCCAAGGTAAAGGACAGATATCGGAAAGTAATCTATCTAAAAAGTGGAGATTACGAAAAGCTGGTGCGGGTCAAGGATGATCTGGACTGCTATGTAAGAGAAGAACCTGCTTTCCTGGAGGTGGCGGTTCAGTTTGATTTTAATCCCATGAACGGATTTTAGAGGAGAGATATATGGCCTTAAGAGCAATTCGTCTTATAGGCGATGAGATGTTGACAAAACCCTGCAGAGAGGTAAAACAGATGACACCGAGAACGCAGGAGTTGATCGACGACATGCTGGAAACGATGTACGAGGCAAACGGGATCGGCCTGGCTGCCCCGCAGGTCGGAGTCCTGCGCCAGATCGCGGTTATTGACATCTGGCAGGATGATGTGATCGAGTATGAAAAGGAGCTCGAAGAGTCAGAAGAATCGGAATTATCCGAAGACTCGGAAAACGCCGGGGACAACGAAGAGCCTGAAGACGAATCGAAATCGAAGATTCCGGAAGAGCCCGAAGAAGAGTCAGAACCAAAGAGTAACGAGAAGCCCGAAAAAGAATCGGAACCTGAGAATCCGGAAGGATCTGAAGGGGAACCGGATGAAGACGACGAGTGGATAGAGGATGAAGAATTTACCGGTCCTCTGATCATGATCAACCCTGTGATCACTCGAAAAGAGGGAGAGCAGACCAATGATGAGGGCTGCTTAAGCCTGCCCGGAAAAGTGGGAAAGGTCACGCGTCCCTACCTGATCGAGGTGACCTATTTTGATGAAAACATGGAGTCATACGACATGCAGGCAGAGGGCCTTTTAGCCCGCGCGATCTGTCATGAGGTAGACCATCTCGCGGGACATACTTATGTCGAATTCGTCGAGGGTGAGATCCACGACGTGGGCAGCGATGATTCTGAGGAAGACGAGGAGGATGAAGAAAAAGAAGAGCCCGCCGCCTCTGAGGAAGAAAAGACAGCCGGAGACAGGACAAAAGGGCCTGATGCGGCGGATGAGACATCCGAATAGGAGAGTATATGCGTATCATATTTATGGGAACGCCGGATTTTTCTGTTCCGACATTTGAAGCGCTTTTGGATGCCGGACATCAGATCATACTGGCTGTCACGCAGCCGGACCGCGCGAAGGGCAGGGGCAATGCGATGCAGAGTTCTCCGGTCAAGCAGACGGCTGTGGCGCATGGCATAGAAGTGTATCAGCCGGAGCGGATCCGTGAGAGTGAGTGTGTCGACTATCTGAAACAACAAAAGGCAGATATTGTCGTTGTGGTCGCCTACGGACAGATCCTTCCGCGGGAGATCTTAGAGATGACGCCTTACGGCTGTGTGAACGTGCACGCTTCCCTGCTTCCGAAATACCGGGGCGCAGCTCCGATCCAATGGGCGGTTATCAACGGGGAGACGGTGACCGGTGTCACCACCATGCGCATGGATGAGGGTCTGGATACCGGCGATATCATTTTAACAGAGGAAGTTGTCCTCGCACCGGACGAGACCGGCGGCAGCCTGTTTGACAGGCTGAGCAAAGTGGGGGCTAAGCTCTGTGTGAAGACATTGGCTGCCATCGAAGACGGCTCGGCGGTTTACACCCCGCAGGATCCTGAGAAGGCGACAAAAGTGGGATTGATCCGAAAGGAACTCGGCCATCTCGACTGGAACCGTTCTGCCGCAGAGCTGGAGCGACTGATCCGCGGTCTGGATCCCTGGCCCAGTGCCTATACGGACTGGAACGGGAAGACGTTAAAGATCTGGAAGGCGGCAGTGAGAGACGGTGATTCCGGGCTGGAGCCGGGAACGGTCGCCGAGGTGACAAAGGGTGAGATATCGGTTCAGACCGGCGACGGCCTGCTCGTGCTTTTAGAAGTGCAGCCGGAGGGAAAGCGCCGGATGGCAAGCGATGCGTTCCTGCGCGGATATCCGCTAAAAGCCGGCGATTTTTTCGGGGGAAGAGAATAGAGGGAGAAAAACGGAATGCTTTTATATTACGGACTCGGATACGGCTACGGCGGTTATGGATATGGATACGGCTACGGAGGATACGGTTACGGCTCCGGCCTTTACGGGCTGACATGGAGCTGGACTTATCTGCTCATCATCGCAGGCGTCATCATCTGTATGGTTGCCTCGGCAAGGATGAGAAATACGTTCAACAAGTACGCCAAAGTGCGCAGTATGTCCGGTATGACCGGAGCTCAGGCAGCAGAGAAGATCCTTAAAAGTCAGGGGATCAATGACGTGAAGATCACGCACGTAAGCGGAAGTCTGACGGATCATTACAACCCGACAAACAGGACGCTGGCTCTCTCCGACAGCTCGTTTCAGAGCACATCGGTGGCGGCCGTCGGAGTGGCGGCTCACGAGTGCGGGCATGCGATTCAACACCACAAACACTATGTGCCGCTGCGCATTCGCGGCTCTTTGGTACCGGTCACAAGGGTCACCTCTGTTCTGGCATGGCCGCTGATCATCTTCGGCATGTTCCTCACCGGGACCAACAGCCTGCTTATGGATATCGGGATCATACTGTTTTCCTTCAGTGTCGTTTTCCAGCTTGTAACGCTTCCGGTGGAGTTTAACGCATCCCACCGCGCCATGAAGGTGCTGGAGAGCACACAGATCCTTCAGAGCCAGGAGCTGGTCTATACGAGGAAAGTTCTGACTGCTGCCGCAATGACCTATGTGGCCAGCGCCGCCGCGATCATCCTGCAGCTTCTGCGTGTGCTTCTCATCGCCGGCAGAAGGCGCTGATCGGAGGCGGAAGACATGGATCATCAGGTCAATCCGAGAAGCCTGATCGTGGATATCCTTCTGGCGGTCGAGCAGGACGGGAAATACTCCAACACAGCGATTCGTGATACGCTGGATCAGTACCGCTTTCTGCCCCGCAGGGACCGGGCTTTTTTAAAGCGCGTCAGCGAGGGGACCATCGAGCGGATGATCGAGATCGATTACATTCTGGATCAGTTTTCCGACACAAAAGTAAAAAAATGAAGCCGGTGATCCGTGCCATTTTAAGGAGCGCGGTCTACCAGCTAAAATATATGGATGCCGTTCCGGACTCCGCAGTCTGCAATGAAGCAGTCCGGCTGGCATCGAGCCGCGGTTTTTCGGGGCTGACCGGATTTGTCAACGGTGTGCTCCGCAATATTGCACGCCACAAGGACCAGATCACCTATCCGTCTGTCACGGAAGATCCGGTCCGTGCTCTTTCTGTAAGGTATTCCATGCCGGAGTGGATCACAAGCCGCTTTTTGTCAGACTACGGCACCGAAAGATGCGAACGGATCCTGGCGGCGTATCTGGAAGAGAGACCAGTATGCTTCCGCGTGGATACGCGAAATGACTCTCCGGAGGAGATCAAAGCCTCGCTTAAGAAACAGGGCATCCGTGTGACGGCAGATGCCCGCCTTCCCTATGCGCTTTATCTCGAAGGCTACGATGCACCGGAGGAGATCCCGGAGTTTGCGGAGGGGAAACTTTACGCGCAGGATTCATCCTCCATGATGGTGGTGGAAATAGCGAATCCCAGGCAGGGTGACCTGGTGCTGGATGTCTGCGCGGCCCCGGGAGGGAAGACCATCCACGCGGCACAGTGGATGGACGGGACAGGAGAGGTGATTGCCAGAGACGTATCAGAGTCTAAAATTGAACTGATCCGCGATAATATCCGGCGATGCCGGGTTCCCAATGCGCAGGCTGAGGTGTGGGATGCACGCCTTTTTGATCCAAAGATGGAGGAAGCCGCGGACCTGGTGCTGGCGGATCTGCCCTGCTCCGGGCTTGGGGTGATCGGACATAAGGCTGATATCCGGTACCGGACATCGGAAGAACAGATCCGGGCACTTGCAGAGCTGCAGCGGCAGATCCTTTCGACCGTCTGCCGCTATGTCAAACCGGGCGGTATCCTGATGTACAGCACCTGCACCGTGACAAAAGAGGAGAATCAGCAGAATACGCAGTGGTTTTTGGAGCAGTTTCCGGCGTTTTTACTCGCACAGGAACGGCAGTTCCTGCCCGATGAGGGCTGTGACGGATTCTACATTGCGAAACTTGAGAAAAGCAAGTGACGCGCAGGCAATCCATGGAGGGATACCGAACGTGAAAAAAACAGACATAAAATCGCTTCCTTTTCCGGAGCTGGAACAGTGGGTATTGGAACAGGGAGAGCCAAAGTACCGCGCGAGGCAGCTGTACCAGTGGATGCACCAGAAGATGGCGGCGGACGTAGCCGAAATGAGCAACATTCCGGACAGTTTAAAGCAGAAGACCCGAACAGAGTGCAAATATACGGTTTTAAGACAAGCGGCATGTCAGGTTTCCGGGCAGGACGGGACAAGAAAGTATCTGTTTCGTCTAAACGACGGAAATATGGTGGAAAGCGTTCTGATGAAGTATAGGCACGGCTATTCGGTCTGTGTTTCCTCCCAGGTGGGGTGTCGGATGGGATGCCGATTTTGCGCCTCCACTGTCGGTGGCCTGGTGCGGGAT
>JAJBTQ010000013.1:6701-39488 GCA_020860755.1 Lachnospiraceae bacterium | reverse complement strand
CTTGTCAAGTCAATCTTTTAAAAATATTTGATATTCCTGTTTTTATTGAAGTGCCAGCAGGGGGGGGGAAGAAGGGGTTTTAGCCGGTTGATAATCGATTTTTGCTATGGTAAGATTACTGTAAAGTTCTAATAACTCTTTAATATTATATACACTTAGAATTATATACACTTAAAAGGAGGCTCTCATGTATCAGGACGATTATCAAAGATGGCTCGCAGCTGATCTGGATGACCTGGATCTGACAACGGAACTGCTCCGGATCCAGGGAAATGATGACGAGATAAAGGACCGCTTCGCGGTAGAACTTAAATTTGGCACGGCAGGCCTGCGCGGCGTGCTCGGCGCCGGCACGAACCGGATGAATATTTATGTAGTGAGGCAGGCCACACAGGGGCTGGCCAACTGGGTGAAGACTCAGGGCGGCTCACAGACGGTCGCCATCAGCTACGACAGCCGCATCAAGAGTGATGTGTTCGCGAAAACTGCGGCAGGAGTGCTGGCTGCGAACGGCATTCAGGTGCGGATCTATGACTCTTTAAATCCGGTACCTGCTCTGTCATTTGCGACCCGTTATTACAAATGCAATGCCGGCATCATGGTCACCGCATCCCACAATCCTTCCAAATACAACGGCTACAAGGCATACGGCCCGGATGGATGCCAGATGACGGATGACGCTGCCGCTGTTGTTTACAATGAGATCTTAAAGACCGATATCTTAGACGGTGCAGAATACATGTCTTTTTCGGAGGGCGTGGAGCAGGGTCTGATCCGCTTCGTCGGAGATGACTGCAAAGCTGCGTTCTTCGCTGCGATCGAGGCGTGTCAGGTTCGTCCCGGTCTCTGTAAAACGGCCGGTTTAAAGCTGGTATACAGCCCCTTAAACGGCACCGGTCTTATCCCTGTCACGACAGTTTTACATGACATCGGGATCACCGATATCACGATCGTTCCGGAACAGGAGTATCCAAACGGCTATTTCACGACCTGTTCCTATCCGAATCCGGAGATTCTGGATGCCCTCAAGTTGGGCCTGACACTTGCGGAGGAGTCCGGCGCGGATCTGATGCTGGCCACCGACCCGGATGCGGACCGTGTCGGAATCGCCATGAAGTGCCCGGACGGCACGTACGAGCTGGTCAACGGGAATGAAATGGGTGTGCTTCTCTTAGACTATATCTGCGCGGGCCGGATCGAAAAGGGCACGATGCCCGACCGACCGATCGCTGTTAAATCCATCGTCTCTACTCCGCTCGCGGATGCCGTGGCAGAGCATTACGGCGTTGAAATGCGAAGCGTGCTGACCGGGTTTAAGTGGATCGGCGACCAGATCCTTCAACTGGAGGAGGCAGGAGAGGAGGACCGCTTTATCTTTGGGTTTGAGGAGAGTTACGGCTATCTGGCCGGCGCCTATGTCCGCGACAAGGACGCCGTAGTCACCTCGATGCTGATCTGCGAGATGGCGGCCTACTACCGGAGCATCGGAAGCTCCATAAAACAGCGCCTGGAGGAGATCTATGCCCAGTATGGGCGCTACTTAAATGTAGTGGACAGCTATGAGTTCCCGGGACTTTCCGGTATGGACAAGATGAACGACATCATGCAGGGACTGCGGGATGACGCGCCGACGGAGTTCGCAGGACATAAGGTTTCCCGTGCCATCGACTACGAAGAGCCGGATAAGACCGGTCTTCCCAGTGCAAACGTGTTGATCTATAAGCTGGACGACGGCGCCTCCATTGTAGTGCGCCCCTCCGGCACGGAGCCGAAGATCAAGACATATTTCACGACCCTCGGAAAGGACCTCGAAGAGGCGAAGGCCGAGAGAGAGGACTTAACAGAGGCCCTTAAGCCTCTGCTTAAATAAGGTCCACTGCTTTTGCATGGCGGGTGTTAATCCGGGTCAGCATATTTCCCATCCGCCAGCCGTGCAAGCAGGATCTGTTTTTCATTCAGGGAGGGCTCATCGATGACGTCCTCCAGCATGCGTGACAGGATCTGACCCATCTCTTTTCCCGGCTTTATGCCGGCCTCGATGAGATCAGATCCTGTCACGGCCAGATCTTTGCGGGAGAGGCAGTCGTGCGCCTCCATGATCTGATCATACACGGCTTCATATTCGTCCATATATTCCAGTTTTTCTTTTTGAAGGTAGTCACTCTGCGCCAGAATGTCTGCCCGCTTTACCGCAAACAGGGCCGGATACTGTTCCACTCCGTTCCGATAGATGGATCTCCTCACTGCCTGCTTGGTCGGCGGATACGGCCGGTCGTCATGGGCCGCCACAAGCGCACAGACCCGCGCGATCGTATCATTGTCAAATTTCAACCGGCGCATGATCTCCCGTGTCATCTCGGCACCGAGCCTCGGATGCCCGTGAAAATGGTCGAAGCCGTCCTCGCCCTTTTTGACACAGTACGGTTTGGCTATATCGTGAAACAGCATGGTCAGCCGAAGCACCGGATCCGGATCCACTTCCATGAGGGAACGGATGGTGTGTTCCCCGACGGTCCCGCAGTGGTGCGGATTGTTCTGCTCAGTCTCCATAAGCCGGGAAAACTCCGGCAAAAACACATCAGCCATGCCGGTCTCCCAGACCTCCCGCATCGCATCGGGATGGGGGGAGATCAAAAGCTTCACGAGCTCTGTCCGGATCCGCTCCGCGCTGATCAGGCTTAAGTTGTCTGCCAGCTTCGGGATGGCAGCCCGGGTATCCGCATCGATCGCAAAGCCGAGCTGCGCCGCAAAGCGCACCGCCCGCATCATGCGCAGGGCATCCTCGCCGAAGCGCTCTTCGGGGTTCCCCACACAGCGGATCACGCCCCGATTTAAGTCGTCGAGCCCGTCAAATGCGTCCACAAGACCGGCGTCCTCGTTGTATGCCATGGCATTGATCGTGAAGTCCCGTCGCTTTAAGTCCTCCGTCAGCACATCGGTATAAGTTACCTCGCTTGGATGGCGGGCATCATCGTAGTGCCCGTCCAGACGGTACGTGGTCACTTCAAATCCTTCTCCGTCCATCATGACGGTCACGGTTCCGTGCTCAATGCCGGTATCGACCGTAAAGATGCCGGGACCGCGAAACACGTTTTTCACCTGTTTTGGCGTCGCAGGAGTTGTGACATCCCAGTCCTCCGGAGTGCGCCCAAGGATCGCGTCGCGGACACAGCCGCCGACGGCATAGGCGTCAAAGCCGGCTTTATTCAGTTCCGAGATCAGATAAGAAACCTTATCCGGCAGTTCAATCCTCATTAATATGCCCGCCCCCAATAGACGAGGCTCTTCGCCGGCTTGCCGCAGCAGACACAGGTCTCAGCGATCCGCTCCTGATCGTCAAACGGCATGCAGCGGGATGTCGCTCCCGTCTCATCCTTGATCCGCTCTTCGCAGGCCGGGTCACCGCACCACATCCCGCGGATATAGCCCGGCTTCGTGTTTATGTTCTCACAAAACTCCTGATAATCGTGGGCGTCACTGATATGGGAATCCATAAAGTCTTTCGCCCGGTCATACATGTCTTTTTGGATCGTATCCAAAAGGGCTGTAACTTCCGTCTCCACGTCATCTAAGGAGACAATCGTCTTTTCCCTCGTATCGCGGCGGACCAGCACGCACTGACATGCGGCCAGATCCTTCGGCCCCAGCTCTACACGGACCGGAATCCCGCGCATCTCCTGCTCGGAGAACTTCCAGCCCGGACTCTTGTCCGTGTCATCAAGCTTCACGCGGCAGACCTTACCGAGCCGCTCCTTTAACTCCTCAGCCGCCGGAAGAATACCCTCTTTCCTCTGCTGGATCGGGATCACCATGACCTGAGTCGGTGCCACAGCCGGCGGAAGCACGAGTCCGTCGTCGTCGCCGTGCACCATGATGATCGCGCCGATAACCCTGGTCGAGATCCCCCAGGAGGTCTGATGTACGTACTTGAGCTCGTTATCCTTATCCGAATACTGGATCCCGAATGCCCGGGCAAACCCGTCGCCAAAGTAATGGCTTGTGGCAGACTGAAGCGCCTTGCCGTCGTACATCATGGATTCGATCGTGTAGGTGGCCTCAGCTCCGGCAAACTTCTCCCTGTCCGTCTTTTTCCCGCGGATCACGGGAATCGCAAGGAAATCCTCCACAAAATCGCCGTAAACCTTGAGCATCAAAAGCGTCCGCTCCTCGGCATCCTCGCCGGTCGCATGGGCCGTATGCCCCTCCTGCCACAAAAACTCCCTTGTGCGGAGAAACGGCCGGGTCTCCTTTTCCCAGCGAACCACGGAACACCACTGGTTGTAGAGCCGTGGAAGGTCCCGGTAAGATTCAATATCGTTTTTATAGAAGTCACAGAACATAGTCTCGGACGTCGGCCGGACACAGATCCGCTCCTGGAGTTTGTTTTCACCCCCGTGGGTGACCCACGCCACCTCCGGCGCAAACCCTTCCACGTGATCCTTTTCTTTCTCCAGAAGGCTTTCCGGAATAAACAGCGGCAGATAGACATTCTCTACACCGGTCTCCTTAAACCGCCGGTCCAACTCCTGTTGGATGTTCTCCCAGAGTGCGTATCCGAGCGGCTTGTAGATCATGCAGCCCCTCATGCTGGAATACTCCATCAGGCCAGCTTTTTTTACCACGTCGGTGTACCACTGCGCAAAATCAACATCTCTGGAGGTGATGGCCTCTACCAGCTTCTTCTCATCCTTCGCCATAACTGACATCTCCTTTACTATCTCATCTGTAGCTGTTATGTTCTGACAAGACCTGTCCGATCTTGAAAACAAACGTGACCACGGGTAGTATAACACAATTGGTGCGGTTGGAAAAGAGCCGATCGCAGTTCAATTTAACTCTGCTATGCCCCGATTTTCCCAGTTTTCTCCTTATTATATTGAACTTTTTAACTTTTTTCTTGACATTTTCTTGAACTTTCTATATAATCTGATTCAATTACACATAAGTTCAATTTTAACAAGAGCATAGTTTAATTATGTGACGTTGCGCGTAGAAAATGATTCCTTGACAACACTGCATTGTGTCGGGGAGAAATGCATTTGTTCGCGCAACTATTTAAGAAAGGATTATAAATGAATACGTTTGCAGAACGCTTAAAAGCCTCCATGAAGGCAAAGAACTTCCGCCAGGTCGACGTGATCCGCCTCGCAAACGAGACCGGCGAGCCTGACGGCATCCACATCGGCAAGAGCCACATGAGCCAGTACTGCAGCGGCAAGACCGTGCCGCGCGCGGATATCCTCCGCGTTCTGGCCGAGGTACTCGGCGTTGATCCGCTCTGGCTTATGGGAGAATCCGATACGGATGTAGTTTCGTCTATATCCGTAGACGAAACAGCGGTGTCCGGAGATCCCGGGCGCAACAGCCTGTCAACAGACTATTCTGACGACGAAGAAGAAACAGCGATGAAAGAAATAAAAAAATCAACCAAATTAGATGATGTCCTCTATGACGTCCGCGGCCCTGTCGTCGATGCGGCCAATTTAATGAGCGATGCCGGGATCGACATCCTGAAATTAAACATCGGCAATCCGGCTCCCTTCGGATTCCGTGCACCGGATGAAGTCCTTTTGGACTTTCGCAGGCAGGCCTCAAACTGCGAGGGCTACTCCGACTCAAAGGGCCTGTTCGCCACGCGCAAGGCAATCATGCAGTATGCCCAGATAAAGCGCATCCCGAATGTCCAGATTCAGGACGTTTATACCGGAAACGGCGCAAGTGAACTGATCAACCTATCCATGCAGGCGCTCTTAAATGACGGAGATGAGATCTTAATCCCCTCCCCCGACTACCCGCTCTGGACCGCCACCGCGACACTGGCTGGCGGCAAACCGGTCCACTACATCTGCGATGAACAGGCGGAATGGTGCCCGGATCTGAAAGATATCGAGCGAAAGATCACAAGCCGGACAAAGGCCATCGTCGTTATCAACCCGAATAATCCCACCGGCGCACTATACCCGCGGGAGATCCTGGAGCAGATCGTGGAACTGGCACGGCGCCACCAGCTGATCATCTTCTCCGATGAGATGTATGACCGGCTCGTCATGGACGGCGGGGAGCACATTTCCATCGCATCCCTCGCGCCGGATCTGTTCTGTGTCACGTTTTCCGGACTGTCAAAGTCACACATGATCGCAGGCTTCCGGATCGGATGGATGATCTTAAGCGGGAACAAGAAGATCGCAAGAGACTACATCGAAGGTCTCAATATGCTCTCCAATATGCGGCTGTGCTCCAATGTGCCGGGCCAGTCCATTGTGCAGACCGCCCTCGGGGGTTATCAGAGCGTCAACGAATACATCGTGCCCGGCGGCCGGGTATATGAGCAGCGGGAATTTATCTACAAGGCTTTGATTGACATTCCCGGGATCACGGCGGTAAAACCCAAGGCGGGATTCTACATCTTCCCGAAGCTGGACGTAAAAAAATTCCACATCCACGACGACGAACAGTTTGCTCTGGATTTTCTCCGGGAAAAGCGGGTGCTCATCGTGCAGGGAAGCGGGTTCAACTGGAAAAAACCGGATCACTTCCGCATCGTCTACCTTCCCCGGGTCGAATTGCTTCAGGATGCTGCTACAAAATTAGAAGATTTCCTTCGAACCTATCGCCAGTGACTCCGGCAGGTTAGTCGAAACTTCCTTTATTTCCGCGAAATTTCGAGGATTTTCTTCGTTTTTTTCCCTTGCAATCCGAGCATTTTTGTATTATCATGTATCGTACAAAGCACCTGTTGCTTGCGAAGATTTATTTTGTATAAGGAGGATTTATCATGGCATATGTGATTAATGACACTTGCATATCCTGTGGAACCTGCGAGGGTTCATGCCCGATCGGCGCAATCTCTGCCGGCGATGAGCATTATCAGATTGATGCGGATAGCTGCATCAGCTGCGGTTCCTGCGCGGAAGGATGTCCGGTAGGCGCCATCGAGTCAGCAGACTGAGTATAGGCTATCAACAATTAGGAAACCATCACGGGAACTGTTATTTTCACATCGAAAATAACAGTTCTCTGCCGTTAAGGGGAAAGGAGCGGCCGACCCATGCAGAAATCGTATTATGATGCGCTGGCGCGTCCCTTTGAGACAAATGAAAAAAGGAAGCACGTGCTTCTCGCGGCGAACCGCGTGGTGACCATTGCATTTTATGTGATCTATCCCGCCATGCTCGTCATTCTTCTCATTCTGGGAGATCCGCGCTTTGCGCAGATACTTCTGGTCCCCGTGATCTCATTTATACTCGTCACCATCTTTCGGCGGATCGTGAACGCAAAACGCCCCTACGAAGTGTGGGGCGAGCAGCCTCTCATCGAAAAAGAGACGGCCGGAAGATCGTTTCCCAGCCGTCATGTCTTTTCTGCTTTTATGATCGCCATGGCCATGCTTTGGATCAATATCCCCGCAGGAATCGTCCTGATGGCTGCAGGCGCGTTTCTCGCCGTGGCCCGTGTCATTGCCCGGGTCCACTTTTTAAGAGATGTCGTCGCAGGTGCCCTGATCGCCGTAGGCCTCGGCATTCTCGGATTCTACGTGTTCTGAAAGCCGGCGCGGTTGTTTTCTGATTCATTCATGCTTTTCTTCTTCTGTACACGACGACTCCGGCTATGCCTCCACACGCAGCAGCTGCGATCAGCAGATATCTCACCATAAGGGTGTTGTCTCCGGTCTTCGGCCTTGTCGTTGCCCTAATCCCGGAATTTGTTTTTCCATCTCCCTTCCTGACCGGTTTTGTCGAAGTGAACATCTTCTCCGGTCCACCTCTGTGCCAGGGCGCGTTTTTAAAAACGGTGATCCTGCTGTTGTTAATATTATTCGCGGTTACATTTGCTGTATTGTTGATATTATTATTGATATTATTAGTAGTATTGTTCGTTACGTTGGTGATGTCCGTGGTGCCGGCATCTCCGGTCGTTCCGTCTCCGTTTCCCGGAACGATACCTTCTTCCGCACCTTCCTCAGCATCCTCACGTATCAGGGTAACCTGAAACTGTGTGGTCCAGGTCCATGTGCCGTTCTCATCGAGCCAGGAAGTGTCCCCTTCTGTCACCAGATTAAGCGTGATCACAGCGCCTTCATACTCTTCATTAAGCGTCCCTGCCGTCATGGCAAATTCCTTGTCCGAGAGGAACTCACAGGAGAGCAAGTCCTCCATTTCGTCCGTTCCGATAGCAGTCGTCTCTCCATCGGCTGTGACAAGGGATCCCTCAATATAATTGAACTCCTCTTCCAGAAAGCTGAAGTCCATTTCCACACCGTTCGGATACTCGGAGCTGTACCAGCTCATCGTGGGCTGTAAGGTGTACACCTCACCCTCTTTTATCACTGCCTCCTCCGGATCCATTTCAATGCGCGCCACTCCGGAATCGTCCTCATCTATCTCTTCGTCTGTAAGGCCCTCATCTTCTTTCGGGGCGTCTCCGTATTCCTCTACATTGTTCTCATCAGGAATCTGTTCGTCATCCGGGTTCTGTTCATCTGTCGGTTCCTGTACTTCTCCCGGTGTCTGTTCGTCTGTCGGTTCCTGTATATCTTCCGGCGTCTGCTCGCCTTGCGGATATGGATCATCTTCCGGAATCACTTCCGTCTGGGCCTCTGTTCCATTGACTTGGATGGATGTAGTCGCGTATAGACCGCCGGAGGCAGTTGACACCGTGATGTCTGCGCTGCCGGCATTTACGGCGGTCACTGTCCCGTATGCGTCCACAGTCACATCGGAAGAACTGCTGCTCCAGACAAACTGGCTCGGATCGAGTGCTGCATATGCACCGGAGAATTCCGGATTCGCCAGGCTCACACTGGAGGATGCGGACTGGCCTGTCTCAAGTTCGTATTCTGATAACTGTAAAGACAAACACCCGTTAAAAAGACCGGGGTCGATCGCGATCGAGACTGTATCTTCCCAGCTGCCGGCATTCCCTGCCCCGGAAGCTCCTCCGGTTCCAAACAGCTGTACCCAGTAAGTCGTGCCGCCCTGAACAAAACAACCAACTCCGATGGACTGTGCGCCCTCAGACATGATGTTATTCCTGTGTCCGTCAGAATTCATCCAATCGGACATCACTGCCGACGCGCTGGATTCTCCGGCTGCAATGTTTTCCGCATTTGCCTGGGAGGAAACCGTAAAACACTGTTCTCCCGAAGGGCGTGTATGACTGAAATAGATACTCACCTCGGCCGCCCGCTGCATCGCCGCATCCAGCAGCCCCTGATCCATGCTCAGGTCCGACAGTCCGGCAGCTTCCCGTTCCTGGTTCACGATATCCAGCACTTCAAAAGCCTGCCCATAGTTATATGTCCCTGTCACCATCACTGTATCCGACGCGGCAGCAAATGTTGTCGTAGCCGGATAGATTCCGACACACATCAGTGTGATGCAAAGAATCGTTGTAATCTTATAAAACAGTTTTTTCATAACGGTACCCCTTTCATTCAGATATTTATTATATCCATGCACGATCGGTTTTTTAACCGGTTTTCTTCTTGCTTTTCTCCTATTGTAAACGGCAGCCCTCCTGCTCTGTAATCTGTGTTTTACCAAATGAAAAGGGGGAATGTTCGCGCAAAAAAAGAACCCTGCCTTCGCAGGGTTCTGTGTCAATCTGTATTATTTTAAAGTGCGCGTTACCACTCAGTGTAAATGTCGATGGTCCCGCTGGCGCACCCGGTGTCATAGACCTTGCCGGTACCCAGGGATGTCTCCACAATAGTCCCTTTCGGGTAGTCGCTGCTCGCCACACAGATGTAGCCGTCTCCATCACGAATGATGCCGTCCGATCCGGTATATCTGCCCGGGATGCCCACAACCACGCCGGCAGAGCCTTCGCTCGTCGAATACCAAGTCTCCCTATGGCCGTTATAGTAGACCACGCCTTTGCTCCGGGTAAGCTGCCCGCCGCTGGTCGTACCCGACTCAGACACAGCTCCGGAAGAAGATGGTGACTGTGACGACTGCTCACTTGAGGAAGACTGCTCCTCCTGACTGCCCGAAGACTCTTCGGCCTCAGGCGCAGATGCCTCTTCCTTGGATTCCGATTCGGCGGCTGTCTCTGTCTCATCCGAGGAATCCGTCGTCGCTGTCATGGCATAGTCCAGCGCATCTGTGCTGGCTCGTTTTTCCGCCTCTTTTGCTGCCGCCTCAGCAGCCGCTGCAGCAGCCGCAGCTTCAGCTGCCTTCGCATCGGCGAGCTCGGATTCTTTATCGGAGATCGTCGCATTCAGTGTGGCCTGCAAAACGACCTGTTCTTCGACCATATCTCCAAGATCATCCAACTCAGCATCCAGAGCCTCCTTCTTGTCCTCCAGATCTCCCACCAGATCCCGATACTCGTCTAAGCGGGCGGAATCATACTCATAGAGAGACTGTTGGAACTGGATTCGGCTGATCAGCTCGGCAAAGTTCTTTGAGCCGAGCAGTGTGCCGAGAAGCGTAGTCCCCTGTGACTCCTCATAGAAGTACGCGATCCGCGTCTTCATCTCCTGATAATAGAACTCTCGTTCAATGTTTAAAGATTCTACCTCAGCATAGAGTGTCCCGACTTCCTCCTGTTTGGAAGAGATCTCACCCTCAAGCTCCTCGCTTTTCTTCTGAGAGGCCTCCAGATCCTCCATGTAGGACTCGATCTGTGCCTGAATCTCAGAGGAAGAGGCCGCAAAAGCCTGCAGCGGGCCGATGCAAACGATACACCCGGTCACCGCCGTGCTGAAGATCCATTTTTTCAGTTTCATACCAGTTTCACCTCGTCATCCGTATAAAATACAGGATGTGAACCCATCTGTTTCATGCCCAAAAAACAGGGGGAGAGTATGTCTATTATACCAGTTTTATGAAAAAATGCAAGAAAAAGAAGACCCGGACAAATCGCCGGGTCTTGAATATTCAAATTTTACAGTTACCAATTGGTATAAATGTCGATGGTTCCGCTGGCACATCCACAGTCATAGACTTTGCCGGTCCCGAGCGATGTCTCCACGATGGTTCCCTTCGGATAATCGCTGCTCGCAACACAGATATAGCCGTCCCCATCCCGCACAAGGCCCTGCTCATCCGTGTGCCGTCCCGGGATATTTAACCCTCCGCCGGGAAGCACCCGCTCCGAATACCAGGTCTCCTTGTGACCGTTATAGTAGACCACGCCTTTGCTCCGGGTAAGCTGCCCTCCGCTGGTCGTGCCCGACTCCGATACCGCTCCGGACGAATCGGGAGAGGACTGCTCCTCCTGACTGCTTGAGGACTCTTCCGCCTCGGGCGCGGACTCCTCTTCCTTGGACTCCGGCTCCGATTCGGAAACTGTCTCTGTCTCATCCGAAGAATCCGAGGTCGATGTCATCGCATACGCCATGGCATCCGTGCTGGCCCGTTTCTCCGCTTCTTTCGCCGCAGCCTCAGCCGCTGCTGCAGCTGCTGCCGCCGCGGCTTCTTCTGCCTTTGCATCGGCGAGTTCCGATTCTTTGTCGGAGATCGTCGCATTCAGCGTAGCCTGCAATACGACCTGCTCCTCGACCATATCGCCCAGGTCATCAATCTCCGTCTCCAGAGCATCCTCCTTGTCCTCTATATCCTCCACAAGATCCCGATACTCATCCAAACGAGCGGAATCATACTCATAGAGTGACTGTTGGAACTGGATCCGGCTGATCAGCTCGGCAAAGTTCCTGGAGCCCAAAAGTGTGCTCAGAAGCGTGGCCCCCTGCGACTCCTCGTAGAAGTACGCGATCCGCGTCTTCATCTCCTGAAAGTAGACTTCTTTTTCGATATTTAAGGCTTCCACTTCGGTGTAAAGCGCACCCACTTCCTCCTGTTTGGAAGAAATCTCAGCCTCAAGCTCCTCACTTTTCTTCTGGGAGTCTTCCAGATCCTCCATATAGGACTCGATCTGTGCCTGAATCTCAGAAGAGGAGGCTGCCCATGCCTGAAGCGGGCTGATACATGCGATACAACCGATGAAAGTGGAACTCAATACCACTTTTTTCCATTTCATGACGGTTTCTCCTCTACAAATATGTTACAAATTTGCCCTTTCTTATCATCTGTTCGAAACACTTTTGTAAAGAGTGAGTGTGTTTCATTATAACAGATTGAGCGAAAAATGCAACTTTTTTCGTAGAAGAACCCTGTTTTGCGTCTTTTTTTCTTATGATTCCGCCTCGTAGGAAAGTTCCCAGACATCGGCATAGGTGCCCAGCGGGTCATCCGACAGGATGCACATTAAAACGAAACATTCATATGGATTTGCAATATAGAGAGGCCCGAGGAAACATTCCTCCAGGATATTGTTGGTCGAGTCGATAAAGCTTCCATAGCGCTGTTCCGCGCTCGAAAACTCCTCTGTCTTCTGGGAAAAAACGAAAAAGTTCAGCGTGATCAGGTCAAATCGGTTGATCTCGGCCTTTCCGGTCAGGATATCGTGGATATGCTGACGGCTGAACCGCTTGCCGGAAAATTGATCGTTTAACCCAGACGCTTTTCCGGGCGTGAGGTTGCCATGACGATCCACCGGAATGGCAGAGCAGATCACATGCTCAATGTCGCTCTCCGTTATGTCTTCCCGGGTATACGTCTTTTTTTCCTCCCGCTTTTTTCCAGAAGCTGTTGTTTTTCATAGTCATAGAGCCGGTCGCTGGCCGAAAGCCTGCTGCGGTATTCCGAGAGCCTTCCGCTTAAATTTTCTTCCTCTGTGCGGTTGTACATATCCGCGATCTGATCCCGTGCCTCATCGTACAGCGACATAAAATGCCTGAGAGCCGTCACACTCACTTTGGCCTGATTATCACTTGTCTTTAACTTTGACAGAAAGGCGAGCAGTGCCGCGTCGTCGTGAATATTATACATCGTATTCCGGGCCCCGATCGTCTCTTCGCTGTAAAGAAGACCCATATTCAGGGAGTCGACCGGTGTTTCCTGATAAATCTGCCAAAGCTTTTCAAACTTCAGATAGCTGTATCCGTTTTTAAAACAATACCAGCAGACCACCTCAAACGGGTTTTTCGCGTTGATCCCCTGCTCACGCAGAGCCTTTGTGAGAAACTGATTCACATCCTCCACGCTCATAGCAAGCCCGAAGCCGAGCAGAAAAACCACTTCCCGCTTCACTGTCCGCTGTGTCAGCCAGTTTTTCGCAAGCGCGCTTAACTTGGCAGTTGTGGGGGAAAAGGACTGCGGCGTGTGGTTGTCCATAAACGCGCCCTGTATGATCTTTTGATAGGTTTTGACGTCAATGCTGTCAAACGGCTCCTCCATCTCCGCCTTCTGATAGATATAACGCTTCAGATAGTCTCCGAATGAGATTGCATGCAGGCGTCCCTGCAGAGTCTTATAAATCAGATCCGCATCCTGCTCCCGAAAATAGGTGCTGTCCACGGCGTCATAGAGAGCCTCCCATGCATTCTCGGTAAATTCCAGTTCATTCTGCTCATCCAATACCATGCCGAATCCTTTCCGTTACACGTTATGTTACAGCCAACCTTCGTTTTTCACTTCCTTGTACTGCTGATCCAGTACACTCATCTCATTATCCGATGCGCCGCCATCGCTTAAATAGTCCTGATACAGTTCAACCGCTTTGTTGTAGTAACCCGCAAAAGTAGAGTAATCTCTGTCTGAGGCGCTTTTGGCTTCCTGCTTTGCGATCTCAAGAAACGCGCTCCGCTTGTGCCAGCGGTAATCCGAGCCGTAACGATCCGCCACGGATTGAAGAATGTTGGAGGCCCCGCTTATATTACCCTCCTGCTGATACAAAAAAGCAAGATTGTTGTATGTTACGAACGTATCCCACCCTTTTGCGACCACCTGATTCAACGTATCAATGGCCTCCTGCCGATATGCAGAAGCCATGTCGGAATTGTCCGACATCGTCTCGGCTAAGTCCATATCCACCTGGATCAGATCCTGCAGGATCTGAGGGAGCTTTGTGGTGTCGTAGTCCTTCGCGGACATTAGGGCTTCCCGTTCCTTTTCCGGTTCGTTTTCAGTCCTGTAGATCTCTGCGCATGCCAGATAAGCTCTTCCGATCAGGTCCTCATCCCCGGAAGCGCGGATACAGCGGTCAAAATCCTCGAGTGCCTCGTCATACTCCTGCCGTGCCTTTTCCACTTCTCCCTCGGTATAGTATATGCCGTCATTTCCCAAACCGAGACTCTCGGCCTCTTCCAATATCGATTCCGCCTTTGTGTAATACCCGTCGTAGGCCAGTGCGATGGAATAGGACTGATAATACAGCGGCTCGTTCGTGCCGATCTCAAACAGGTTGAGATATCCGTCTACGGCTCCTTCGTAGTTCCCCTCTTGGAACAGGCTGTCCGCATACAAATACCAGATATCCGTCATGCCGCTCTGATCCTGATCGATCCGGTCGTTTTGCAGAATATTCTCATCGATAAAGTCGACACAGGCCGTGTAGTCCGGTTCTCCTTCCGTTCCGGGCTTATCGTGCAGTGTCTTCGCGTGCTGGTAATAGCTTTCCAGACGGGCAGGAAACATTTTAACTGCCTGTTCATACGCATCCTCTTCCGCAGACAGCTCTCCTGCCTCGCGGTCTTCGGCCTGCTGCTCCACAAGAGAATCATACTGATCGTTTCGATAGGACTGCACGGTTCTAAGCGCCAGCCAGGCACAGACGGCCGCTGCCGCTATGATACAGATCAGGATCACCCAAAAGGAAGTCTTTCGTTTCTTCTTTTGTTTTGCGGGCTGCGCCGAGACATTTTTCGACTGTGCAGCGGTACTTGCAGCCGAGGGCTTTTTCGACGGTGGGGAGGCACTTGCAGCCGAGGGCTTTTTCGGCGCCGCAGCGGCACCTGCAGCCATAGCCGCTGAAGCCGTCGCAGCGGTATTCACGGCTCTGCCGCGGCCATGAGACGACTCATTCACGATCGTCTGCAGCGCAGTCTTCATGGCCGTCGGGGAGGCAAACCTCCTGCTCGGATCATACTCGCAGGCGCTTAAGATGATCTGCGTCATCTTCGGGGATGCGTCACAGGGCGGCGGGAGCTTTTCGCCATCCAGCCTGCGGCGGATCGCCTGTTCACGGTCGTTCGGCGTTAAAATCTGTTTCTTCGGATCGAGAAACGGCAGACGGTTCTGGTTCATCAAAAGATACAGAACCAGCCCGAGCGAGTACAGATCCACTGAAGCATTGTACTTTAATCCCTTTTCCACCTCGGGAGCCATATAGCTTCCGGTTCCTTTTCGGGACATTTCCGTCGTCAGGTCTTCCATCTGCCTGGCGATCCCGAAATCACCCAGCTTATAGGTGCCGAAGTCATCGATGAAGATATTCCCCGGTTTGATATCCCTGTGGATCACATGCTTCGTGGCACAGACCTCCAGAGCGGAGCAGATGTCGCAGCCGAGCTTTGCCACCTCCGCCTCAGTCAGGGTCTTGTCCGCCAAATAAGAATAAAGCGGTGTGAGGAGTTCCATGCGGATCTGAATGTCCCATCCGATCTCATGCTCTCTCTCAACCACTTTATAATCTTCGACCGTGAGGATGTTCGGGGCGCCTTTGAACGCGATCATCATCTTGACCTCGCCTACAAAGGCATCCACCACCTTCCTCATATATGTTCTGGAGGCCTCCTGATCCAGGCCCTCTGTGCGAAGTGTATCCAGTTCCGACGGATCCTGCGGAATGGAGATCACCTTGATCGCGGCGCGGCTTTCGACATTGAACTCATCATGGCGGACGGCCTCATAGACCGTCCCATAGGCTCCCCGGCCTATCTGCTTTACAAATTTCCACTCCGGCCAGACACAGTCCGGCATGTTGTTCTCCATCATAGCAGCCTCGCGCTACCTCCGTTGTATGTTTCTATTCCCCCACTTTATGTCCGCAATTAATACAGAAAATATCCCCGGGCTCCAGCGGGGATCCGCAATTTGTACAAAACGCTGTGGGTTCGTTCGGTTCGGATTGAGAAGTCCCTGACGCAGCAGACTCCTGTGCCGCAGGCTGTTCTGCCGCAGGCTCCTCTGCTGCAGGCTCCTCTACCGCAGGCTCCTCTGTCGAGGATGTCCACACCATAGTCTTCTCGAAGTCAGTGTCTTCCATCTCCGGTGATTGCGCCGCAGTCTCTTCCGCAGCCGGATTCTCCGGTTCGGATTCTTCCGGTGCAGCCGTCTCCGAAACGTTTACTTTTGCCCCGCAGGTACTGCAGTACTGTTGTCCCGGACTCACTTGATCTCCGCAGTTCGGACATTTCCCGCCGTCAGGCGCGATCGTGATCTCGGAGAGGTTCCTCTCTCCACAGTTGGCACAGTACATATCCGTCACCAGTATATCCGCCCCGCAGTGCTTGCAGGTAGTGATCCCTTTTAAGGTACGAAGCTGCCCGGTACAGCGTTCAACCTCTTCCTTTTTATCCGCTATTCCCTGAAACAGAGACGTCATTTCCTCGTCCTGCGGATTGTCAATGTTCTGCTCATAGTAGTCTTTTCCGACCTGCGCATAGAGCGAGGTAAGTTCCCCGTCCAGCTGATCAAGCTTAACGTTTAACCGTTCCTCCTCCGTCGAGGCGGGCTTAAACTCAAAGATCTCCTCATTATCTTCTCTGCTTGTGTTCGGTCCCTGTTGATCATAGTCGCTTTTGTTAAACAATGCCATATCTGTTCTCCTTTTCTTCCAAACCTACTTTGTCGTTTCATCCCGGCTGATGCCGGTTCATCTCATCATTATGACGCTTTTGGGGATAAAATCCGGCAGACAAGGATCGTGATATTATCCTTCCCCCCGTTTGCGAGCGCCCGCTCCAGCAGCCGCCGCGCGGCTGCCTCCAAACTGTCGCCGGCAGCTTTTACGGCACGCCTCATCGTTCTAAATTCAGACCCGTCTGCTTGGGACACGATACTTCCAAGGATCTCCGTGATCTCTTCCGGGGGCACCATATCGGTCAGTCCGTCCGAGCAGATCAAATAGATATCCCCTTCGCGATAGTCCTGTTTCGACGTGTAGGGCTCGATCAGCATTTCCGTCGGCGGAATTCCCAGATGCTGGGACAGAGGCGGTTTTTTCCCGTAGGGGACCGCACATACATGATCTGTGGAAAGCCGTACCAACTTGTCATCTGAAAAACAATAGATCCGGCTGTCTCCGATGTTGCAGAGCGCGATATCGCCGGGACCAAACGCCAGCATAGCGGCGGTCGTTCCCATGACCTGTACCCCATTTTGATCGGCAAAACGGCAGATCCGGACATTCGCTCTCTGACAGAGAGAGGTAAGCGTCTCCTCCAGGTCGCCGCCAAGCGGCGTCCCTGCCGCCTCTTTTGCTGCGAGGAGCGCTGCCATCTCGCCGCATTCTTCGCCGCCCATCCCGTCAAAAATGCCGAGCAGCGCCGGCTCGTCCGAAGTCAGCCCGCTTTTGACCACGCATGGATCCGGCAGAGGGTCCGATGCAGGATCCCAGGTGGCAAGCCCATATTCATCCCCCAGGTCCATATATTGTCCGTCGCAGATAAAATTGTCCTGATTCATGCGCCTGCAGCGGCCGATGTGGCTGATGCAGGTGTAAGGTATCGCGTAACTCATAGCACCTCTTTGTCCTGTAGCTGCTCCCTTACGACTACATTATACTTTTTTGTTTTCTGCAATGCAACGTATTTACCATGAAAAGAATAATGACTGTAATGATCATAGGAATACCCCCTCTTTTTTTCTCCTGCATTTCAGTATAGAAGAAAGGGTGCTCTGCTCTGTATTTTCTGTTTTACGCAGGCTTTTGCGTCACATCCCGGAAAAAAAGATCCCCCGCAGACGGTCCCGGTTCGTTGCCGGAGTCCCGCTTGCAGGGGATCCTGTTTTTTCGATCACATCATCTATTGGGAAGATTCCGCTGTGTCCACCTTGCCGTCTCCCGCCGGTGTCATCCCGGAAATGATGCATCCGTATTCAGAGGCATCATCTAAGACGACCTGACAGCGCATATAGTACTGTCGACCATGGCCGCTGTACTTTGCAAGAACATCATACGCTCCGGTCTCATCCGGAGAGGAGGCGCATTCTTCGATCGTCACGGAAAGCTGCGGATCAAGATCGCACTGCTTCAGGTAGAACTGTCCGGAATCATCTCTTCTGACCACAACGCCCCACTCGCTCTCACATTCGACAAATCCTTCCAGAGGGTACTCATCGCCAAAAATATTTTGGATCGTCTGTGCATAGAGCTCATCCGGCAGTGCGATATAGGCATCTTCCCCATACTCTTCCGATGATGTTTCTTCCGTCTCATCGGGCAGGGTCATCGTGCCGTCCCGGAAGCAGTAGATTTCATCTGTATCAAAAAGCTCATCTCCCTGCGTCTGGACGAGAGAGAGTGCAGCCACGGTGTATACCTGATCCGCATCAAAGTTTTCATATTCAAAGTTCCCCTGACCGGTACCGTCATACCAACTCTCCAATTCGCTCGCGACCGGCACGGAAAACGTCTGCAGGAGTCCCTGAACCGCGCTCTCATCCACGGGGGATGTCTCCGGTGTCGTATTTGAACCCGTGTTCCCGCCTTCTGTGGGATCGTTCCCGTTAGTTGTATTCGAATCAGTAGTTGAAGGCGTCCCGTTCGATCCGGAAGCATTCCCGCCAGTTGTTCCGTTCGAGCCGGAAGAGCCCCCGCCGGCACTGCTGTTTGAGGAGGAACTGTTTGATGCGACCTGCATCTCACTGGCCTCCTGCGGGCTCGTTAAACTGTCCACCTCTCCTTGGATCGTATCTAAGGCATCGTTGTAGACCGCTTGCGCCTGCTCCATATCACCCAGCCCTGTATAGGCCCGGACCAGCCCATTGTAGGGCTCCGTCGCTTTGGGATCGATCTGGAGCGCGGACTTAAACGCTGCCGCGGCCTCCTCGTAATTTCCCTCTTCCATATAGGTGTTGCCCGCAGCCAGATAGGTCTGCAGCTGTTCCTCTTCCCCTGACCGATGGGCATAGATTCCCATTGACACCACGACCACCGCACAGGCAGCGGCACTTAAGGCTGCCGTGAGGATCATATTCCTCTTTTGGACCGGACTAACCTTTGCTTTTTTTGCCGGCACTTCCTTTGTAAGCGGTGTTCCGCACTTATGGCAGAAGTCTGCGTTTTCTCGAATTTTTTCTCCGCAGTTCGGACAATTCATCGCATCGTGCTCCTCTTTAAGTGACTACATTATACGTGTCACACCAACGAAATGCAAATTCTTTCTAAACAAACGTACACCGCTGTCCCCGTTACGGGCTTTAATAGTAAAAGCCCACCCAGCGAAACCATTGGATCACAAGCACAAACTCACGGATACAGATAATGACGGCGATAATGCCAAACACAAGCGCTGCGATGGAGAAGAAGCTGATCAGCCTGTCCCTCCGGATCTGCAGACCCGCCAGAACAATTCCGGCGACCGCCAGCGCACAGGCGATTATGGCCAAAACCAGCACATAGTACACAAAAAAGGCGCTAAAGGAACACAGCGCGACGATGAAGCCGGCAATGGCAAGGCCCGCGGCCGCAAACTCCAGGGCATCTTCTCTTACATAAGGCGGACATACGGTCTTTTTTGCTTTCTCACACATACGGGAAAAGACCTGTCCCACCTTTGACTTCGAATCAGATCCCTGGCTTGTCGCCTGCTGACCCGCATTGGGAGACGCCTTTTGCTCTGTCTGCGTTCGCTGCGTTTGCTGCGTGTTTGACTCCCTCCCGGAGGCAGGATAGACAGCCGCACCGCACTTCGGGCAGAACTTTGCGTCCTCCCGGAGTTGATTTCCACAATTTTGACAATACATAGTTTATCCTCTCTTGTATGTTTTTTTCTTATTTCTCTAATTCTAGCATAACAGCGAAAAAAAGCGAACCGTAGTTTTCTTTTTATCCCCGGGACAACGCTTTTTATAGATGTGTCTACCCAAAGCAAGTATTGAAACAACCTGTGGTTTATGATATTTTAATGCACGGGAGACAAGACTTATGAAGAGTAAGAAAAAAATTATTTCCGGAATATTGATCGCGCTTGTGCTGATTGCGTGCAGCGGTGTAACTGCATTTGCCGCGGAAGAGGGGGCAGAGTATGTTCCATCCATGTACGCGTCGTTTTGGGCGCTCGTGCCGCCGATCGTGGCCATCGTACTCGCGCTGATCACAAAAGAAGTCTACAGTTCTCTGTTTATCGGTATCGTCATCGGCGGTATCTTTTATTCGATCGGACATTGGGATCTGCTCATCCCCCAGATTTTTAAAGAAGGCGTCGTCGGAGTCCTCACGGACGCAGATAACATTGCGATCCTGGTCTTTGTGACACTGCTCGGGATCATGGTGTGTCTCATGACCAGGGCCGGAGGCTCGGCTGCGTTCGGACGGTGGGCGGGAGAGCATATCAAGACCCGCGTGGGTGCGCAGTTCGCCACGGTCTGCCTCGGCCTGCTCATCTTTATCGATGACGGCTTTAACTGCCTGACCGTGGGAAGTGTCATGCGCCCGGTGACTGACGAGCACAAGATCTCCCGGGCAAAGCTGGCCTACATCATTGACTCCACAGCCGCCCCGATCTGCATCATCGCGCCAATCTCATCCTGGGCTGCCGCGGTGACCGGATTCGTGCCGGGGGAGGATGGATTCTCTCTGTTTATCCGGGCGATCCCATACAATTATTATGCTCTTTTGACGATCACGATGTTGATCGTCCTCACTCTGTTTAAGATGGATTACGGCCCGATGAGAAAGCATGAGAAAAATGCTCTGGCCGGAGATCTGTTTACGACCGCGGACCGGCCGTACGGCGATAAGGAGGAAGAGGGGGACAAAAAAGGCGGCGTGGTCGATCTGCTCGTTCCGATCCTTGTGCTGATCGGCTGCTGTATCCTCGGCATCGTATACACCGGAGGTCTGTTCGAGGGAGTGCCCTTTATCCGGGCATTCTCTGAGAGTGAAGCCGCCTTTGGCCTGATGCTCGGCACATTCCTCGCCCTCATCATTACGATTCTCTTTTACGCGGCCCGAAAGGTACTCACACTTCGGGAATCGATCGGCAGCTGTATCCCGGAGGGAGCCAAGACGATGATCCCTCCCATGATCATTTTAATCCTCGCCTGGACATTAAAGGCGATGACCGTGAGCCTTGGTGCCTCCGAATTTGTGGCCAATGCCGTGGGCTCGGCGAGCGGCAATCTGTTCAACTTCCTGCCGGCGATCATCTTCGTGGTGGGCTGCTTCCTCGCGTTCTCCACAGGCACTTCCTGGGGAACATTCGGCATCCTGATCCCGATCGTTGTCGCCGTATTCGCGGGAACAGACGAGACCATGCTGGTCCTCGCCATCTCTGCCTGCATGGCAGGTGCCGTGTGCGGCGATCACTGCTCTCCGATCTCGGATACGACGATCATGTCCTCCGCCGGAGCTCAGTGCAGTCACGTGAACCATGTCTCCACCCAGCTGCCCTATGCCATCACAGTGGCCTGTGTCAGCTTTGTGACTTATATCATTGCAGGGTTCGTGAAAAACGCGTTCATCTGCCTGCCGATCGGGGTTGCCCTGATGCTGGCGACACTGTTTATCATACGAAGAGTGACAGCAAAAGACCGGATCCACACAGAAGAAAGCGCCTGATGGATTATTCCATTTTCATCAATGCCTCAAATACGGGGTCTGACTCTTCCCGGATATTTAAGTCAGCCACCCGGTCAAAATAGGTGCTCCCGGGGTTGATCTGAATGATCCCGGCGTCCGGTTTTTTGTAATCCCAGTACATGTGGGTGTAACTTCCGTTGGCCCCGATGATCAGGATGAGGTCTGCCTGCTGTATCCACTTCTGTGCCTTTTGAAGCTGAGATGTCAGCAGTCCGGCATGGCTGTAAATGTTGTAGGGGAGCAGGGTGCTCCCGCACTTTTCACAGGTCGGCATCTTTCCGTGATTCCAGATCTCATAGCCGTAAGTCCACGCTCCGCAGCCGGTGCAGACATTGGTCTGGAAACTGCCCTGGATCTCCGCCACGTTTTTCGACCCTCCCATCGTATGCAGGCAGTCTACGTTTGTGGTGATGATACCCTGCATCTTCCCCATCTCTTCCAATCTGGCCAGCGCTTTGTGCGCATAGGTCGGACCATGCTCAAACATGGAGCTTAAAAAAGCCTGATAAAAATATTGGTACATAGCTTCCGGATCGTCGGACCTCATGCCCCGACGGGCACCGCGGGAACGCATTCCCGAATAGGTCACGCCGCCGGCCGCGATAGAGATCCCTGCGCCGGTGATCGTGACGGTAAAACTGCTGTCCTCCAAAGCCTGATAAAGTTCTTTGATCTGTTCATCATTCATAGATTATTACCCAAAGTTTCGACAAAATTCCTGATAGTTGTACTCTTTTCCTTCCGTGCACAGCACCGCAAAATCCACGTGCTCAAAACCGCATCCGTCCGTCCCGTCCAGGGCTTTTTTAAATGCGTCCGAGACGACCGCGGCATCATTTCCGAACACGCCGCACCCGAATGCTCCGAGCACCAGATTTTTATAACCCAAACTGCCGGCACAGCGCAGCATCCCGCGAATCCGGCCAAGCAGCATCTCCTTGTACTCTTCCTCCGATTTCCCTTCCAGCCCAAGGCGTACCATCGGAGCGGAACAGGACATCACGGAGATCTCAAAGGGCTGCGCTAAAAGCTCTCCCTTTGCATCCCGGATCACAGCCACATGGGGTGAGATCAGGACTCCGTCGGAGCCGAGACGTGTGTGCAGATCATTGTTGTAGTCATAGTAGCGCCTGGCTTCCTCCGTTTCCAAGGAAAGAAGAAGTGTGCTCTTGCGGCAGAGGTCTTCCTCCTGCCCGTTTGCGCCATCGCGAGAAGCCCCGCCCGGACGGGTAGCGCTGGCGAGATTTAAGACGAGCACGTTGGCTCCACTGTTTCCGCTTTGGTAAGACGGATCCTCACGATCCTCCTGTGCAAGAGACAGCGCATCCTTGTTCTCACAGCGAAACGCTGCCTTTTGCTGCCCTTCTGATTCTGCTTTCGCAGGCAGTGCCGCGATCTCATCCGGGAGAAACACGCAGATCTCACGCATCTCCTCTTCGGACAATCCGATCTCAACCGTCTTCCCGTCCCGCTCATAGCACCCTTTTTGACAGAGCTCTATGGTCTCGTCAAGAAGGGCTATGTTTTTACGCTTGCGCATCTCCTTCTCCTTTTTCTTCTCTTCAATCTCTTCGGGAGTAAGACCCTCGTATTCTTTTTGCTGCATCTGGGCCATCAGTTTCTTTAATTCTTCCGGGCTCATATTTTCCATATCCGGCATAGTATTCTCCTTATTCCGTATGCAATAATGATCTCTATTCCGCGCTCAGTATCTCGTTAAATACCTCTTCGGCATCCCGGCGGATATTCAGCTTCGTCATAGAATCGAATCTGGTCGGCGACGGGTTGATCTGCACCAAAGTGGTCTTCGGTGTCACCTTAGCCATATAGTTTTCACTCATGAACCCTGTCGTTCCCATGATCAGTGCGAGATCCGCCGCGGCGATCATATCGGCCGCCTGATTCATGCGCGCATTATATTCACTGTCATGGCCCGGGAAATTGCGGTCAAAGGATGCCGGCATCAGCGGAGCACCACACTTTTCACAGCGCGGAGCCTTCCCCTCATCCCAGACCTTATAGTCGTGATAACGGGCCCCGCACCCCACGCAGATATTGTCATCAAAGCTGCCCTGGAACTCTACCACGTTGGTCGAACCGGCTTCCTGATGCAGGCAGTCAAAGTTCTGCGTGACGATACCTGAGAGCATTCCTCTCTTTTCAAACTCGGCCAGCTGTTTGTGCACCGGGCTCGGCCCCAGCTTAAAGGTCGCGTCCAAAAAAGCTTCTCTCATGACCTTGTAGAAATCCTCCGGATTCTTCTGCACATACTTCGGAGATAGTTTCCGCATCAGATCCATCCGATTGGACATCTGTTTTAACCGGCTCATCCCGTAAAGATAGGAGATGCCGGATCCGGTGATCGCGACCGTATTACTGCTTTGATCCATGTATTCTTTTAACTGTGTGATTTGTTCGTCCATCGTTTTTTACCTTTCTGCTGCATATCTGTCAATTGTTTTTAAGATTCAGCCTTCAAGCCATGCTTCAACGTCTGCCTTATTCACCTCTTTGAAGCGGATCCCCGGATGCACAGTCGCTTTGCCGCAAGCGTTCTGCAGCTGCTGCTGTGCTCCTTCAGGGCCGCTTGAGCCGCTTGTGCAAAACGGATAGACATCCTTCCCCTTGAAATTGTGGGAAACCAAAAACGAGATTACTAACTGCGGAGCCTTGCCGTACCAGACCGGAAATCCGACCAAAATGCGGTCATACGAATCAAAATCGTCGACATCTCCCACGAATTCCAGCATTTCTCCGCTGGAAAACTCCCTGCGGGCGATCATGATAGCGCGGGCATAGCTCCCGTAGTTCTTAGTCCCTTTGATCTCAAACAAATCGCCTCCCACAATGGCCTGAATTTTTTTTGCCACTGCGGCCGTATGGCCTGCTCTGGAATAATAGATGATCAGTGTTTTCATATTGTATCCTCCTTTTTTTGTTCATTCTGATATCTTCGTGGTGTCAGTGTATAGGAAAGGAAAAATTTTCCATACTTCATCCAAAGTTCCGGGTCGGACGCTCCTTTTACATCTGCGATGGACCTTGCCAGCTGGACCATGGAGATCCGGTGATCGAAAACCAAAAACCGGGGTTTCCACTCCGACGGCGAAAATTTTTCCTTGAAGCGATAAAGCCCTTTAAAATCGTAGCCGTAATCCAGCGAATCAAAAGCCGCATGCATCAGCTTTTCCTCACGGTTGGCATCCGGAGAGGACGGGTCGATCCCGGCCAGCGGCGCGATATTTAAACTGAGCTCCTCGGCCCCTTCCTCCTTTAGTTTCCATGCAGCGGAGATGATCGTATGCTCCATGGCGCCGGTCAGCCCGCCCGGCTTCCGGTACATGACATCGATGCACCAGCCCTTTTCCTGCCGGTAAGGAAGAAAAGAGACTACAGTCAGCAGATCTCCCTCTTTATCACGCGTGACAAAATAGCGTCTGCCGCAGGGGTGAGCAAACTGCAGATCTCCGACCGAATAGGTCAGACTCAGCTTTTTATCCTCCAGCCATTCCTTCTGCAATTCGCCGATCTCACGTTCCAGATCCGGATTGCGCTGCTGTTCCGGATCATATTCCTCACAGGTACAGCCCCATTTATCCAACTTTGCCACGTTCCGGCGAAGCGCGCCTTTTTTCCCTCCGGAGAGATCGTACTCTGACAAGAAAAGGATCCCCTCCTCGCCATATTTCGCAACAAGAAATCCTACGGATTTAAGAGCTTCAGCGACCGATTGCTCTACCGAGTTAAAGACGCAGCGGTATTCCCTGCGTTCACAAAAGTCTATATAGGCCCGGATCAACCGGTCTAAATCCTCTTCCCTGCAGACAGGATCACCCAGGGAGAGCGCCCGCTTGCCCGCAAGCGTATAAAAGATCACACCGCTATCATCCGGTCCGAAAAAATACCCATTATCCAGGTTGTCCAGGGACAAAAGCTGCAGGGGATCCATCCCCAGGCTTCGGACCATCTGCTCGGCCCGGTCTTTGTCCTTTTGTCTTACTGTCGCCATCTCGCCCTCCTGTGTAAGGCAGCCTTTAAAAAGGCTGTCTTGCGCTCATTGGTTTTCGGCTTTCCTGATCTGATCCGCGTAAAAATCGAGGATCAGATTCACACAGATCGTATTCTGTTCCTGCCAGGTCAGCGCAACATCCTCCTCCCGGCTGAACCGGGACAGATATCCGCCGAATCCCCTGTGATTGGCTCCCTCCAGTTCGACGGTCTCGGATCCGGCAGGCAGATTGTTCGCATAGTTCTCCATCCGCTCGTTGTTCATGACCCCGTCGTGGTCCGCCGTGATCCGAAGAGCGGGAAAATCAAGACCGGTCAGGTCTGAAGAAGCATAGCTCGCGAGATATACGATACCTGTCAGATATTCCGGCGCCTGCTCGGCGACCCGGCTGACCTGCACCCCGCCGAGGGAATGCCCGACCAGAATCCATTTATTGACCTCCGTGTGTTTCTTCATGATCTCGATCGCGTGATTCGTTCCGAGCGCGCTCATCGTAAAGATCTGACTCGGGATTACCACCGTGTGGCCCTCCTCGTGGAGCAGCCCGGCAATGTAGGCATAGCCCGGCTCATCCACTTTCGCTCCGGTAAAGATGATAAATCCGACGCCGGTGTCACCGTAAAACCAGTAATCCCTGCCCTCCATCTCCATCTCATCGGCAATCTCCTGCGACTCCGGATAGGCATTGTTGTGATAGAGCAAAACGACCAGAATGAATACGATAAACACTGCCAGGATGGTCAGCCCAATGATCATTTTAAGTCTCCTCTTCTTTCCCATTCGCTTCCTTATAAGACCCCTTAAGATTCCTGCGATCCGGAGTTCCTTTCCGCTTCCCTCGCTTCCATCAGCTCGGCAAATACCGAATCCGCGTCCCGGCGGATGTTTAAATCCGCTGCCCGGTCAAATCCCGTACTCCCGGGGTTGATCTGCACGATCGTGGCCCTCCGGTTCCGGAACGGCCAATATGCGTTGCCATAGTTCCCGTTGGCTCCGATGATGAGGATCAAGTCCGCCTTTGAAATCAGCCTTCTCGCTTGTTTTACAACCGGGTCATTTAAGCCAATGCCGCTGTAAAAAGGAAACGTCCATATCTTTCCTCCGCATTCCGGGCACTCCGGCACCGTACCGTGAGACCAGATCATGTAATCGTCATAATGTTTTCCGCAGTCAACGCATTTGTTGACCTGCAGGCTTCCCTGGATCTCCAGCACGTTGACCGAGCCGGCTATCGTGTGCAGACAGTCCACGTTTGTCGTGATGATGCCGCGGAGCTTTCCCTCGGACTCCAGCTGCGCCAGCGCCCGGTGTGCCGGGCTGGGACCGATCACAAGCATGGAATGCAAAAATGCTTTGTCCAGTGCTGCATAATACCGTTCCGGTTCATTGCGAAGCGCCTCCTCGGAGCCCAGGATCATAAGCTCCCGCATTCCTTCCTGGTCTGTGTGGTCAAAGCTAAGCCCTCCGGCTGAAAAGGAGATCCCCGCTCCCGTGATCGCCACAGCGCTGCTGCTCGCATCTACATATTCCTTAAGTGTTTCTATCTGTTTATCCATTGCCTCTTGTTTTCCTCGTATTATTAAAGTGGTAGTATTTATAGTTCCTTGCTACAGCAGTCCGATTTTTGTATTTTTAAAATATAGTCTGCCTGTCTTTAGCGGCGGATGCTGTCAATGTAACAGTCGCTCTGCAGGGCATCGGCCAGTTCGCCGACAAAGTCATAGGTCTCCTCCGCGTCTGCCATGCCCTGGTACTCCGGCCGGAGGATCTGATAGAGGAACATCCGGTAATAGTCCTTAAGCGCCTCTGTTAAAGTCATCTGATTTCTCTCCAGGAAATCCATATTTATGACCAGGGGAAGCATGTTCTGGAACTGTTTGCTGACAAGGGGAAACGGCATCTGCCTGCAGTAACCCTTCTCTACTGTCTGCCGGAAAAATGCGGCGGAACGCTCCTGCATGGCAAGGAACGCCGTATGGTACGTTTCATACGTATCCGGGAGCTTTTTTCCAGAGCCGTGAGAAACTCTGATCCGGTGAGCGCCGCGATAATAGTGGATTTTATATAAACCTTCTGAAATCCATCCAAAACGTTCCCAATGCCGTCTATGGCGTCAAACTGCAGGGTATTAAGGTGAGAGATCAGGACATCCACCATACTCCTCACAATGTCTTCCTTGCTCGTAAAGTAGCGGTAGAGCGTCGCTTTGCTGATGTTCGTCTGAGCACACACTTCATCCATGGAGATCCCGTCAAACCCGTGCTTCGCATAGAGTGCATATACTTTTTTTGTGATGTTTTTCAGATCCTCTTCTTTGATCGGCTGAGGCATATGATCTTCTCCGGTTGAAACGATTTTCTTTATTTTAGTTTAAACCATTTTATCATTTTTATTCGCTGGACACAAGGAGTTTCAGAGATATTCTGATAGGATTTTCAGGCGCCGCGTGCTATAATCATATTCTACATAAAACAACTCTTCAGGGAAGGAGGCGGCTGCCTTTGTACTTTCACTATGGAGAAAAAGAAACCGATTATCTGAGAGCAAAAGATCCCGCGCTCGGAGCCGTGATCGACAAGGTCGGGCACATCGACCGGTCTATCGACCCTGACCTTTTTTCTTCCGTTGTGCACCAGATCATCGGGCAACAGATCTCCACAAAGGCACAGACCACGATCTGGAACCGGATGCAGGATGCGTTCGGTGAAGTGAATCCTGAGGTGATCGCCGCCGCGGACACCGACCTTCTGCAGAGTTTCGGCATGACGTTTCGCAAGACGGAGTATATCCGTGAGTTTGCCGGAAAAGTATCGGACGGATCGTTTGACCTGAATGAGATCCGGAACCTTCCGGACAAAGAAGCCGCCGCCCGGCTGACCTCGCTTCGCGGGGTCGGCGTGTGGACGGCGGAAATGATCCTGCTTTTTTGTTTGGAACGCCCCGATATCTTAAGCTTCAACGATCTGGCGATCCGGCGGGGACTGCGCATGGTGTATCATCACCGCAGCATCAGCCGGGAACTCTTTGAAAAATACCGGCGCAGATATTCTCCCTACGGCAGTGTCGCAAGCCTTTATCTGTGGGCCGTGGCAGGCGGCGCGGTCGAAGGTCTTACTGACCCCGCGCGCCCAAAGAAAGATTAAAAGAGTTATTCGTAGTATTCAGGGGCGAGCTTCATCGACTCCTGCTGGAAATCCCAGTCATGTCCGTACATGATCGTGGCGTTGTACTTCGCCTCCAGCTCCCTGACTCTGTCGATGGAGTGATACCAGGTCATGGTGTCATACGGCTCACCGACCAGTCTGGGCGGGTTGCTGTAGCTCTCATGCCGGTACAGGCAGTCAGCGGGGAAGAAGTAGTTGCCGCCCTTAAGCTGCAGCATCATGCCGAGAAGACCCGCGACGTGTCCGGGCAGATCAAACAGTTCAATGCCCGGCCTAAGCTCCAGATAATCGTCGACCGGATGGAAGACGCACGGTGCCATCAGGTCACCAATGGCATAGGCGAGATGCTTTTCTTTGTCCGGTGTCTGATGGACGGACACCAGAGCATTCATCCAGTCTTTGCGCGGTACATAGACGTCTGCGTGATTAAACAGATGAAGGCCGCCCGCGTGATCCATATGAAGATGGGACAAAACGACGGTCTTAATGTCTGTCGGCTTTACGCCGCACAGTGCCAGCTGGTTCTCCAGATACTGCTCCTCTGTCATATAGGCGGGAGAGATCTCCTGCATCATTTCTGACCAATAGCCTTTCATTGCATCCGGATGACATCCCGTATCATACAGAATGTACTCGTCTCCCGTGTCGATCAATACGCCGATGACAGGGACGTTTATCCACTTATTTTCCACGTGGGGATTGCTCCTTGTTCCGCATGTCGCCAGGGCAACGATCATATTAAAGTCACTTTCCAGATGACCCAGATCTAAAATCCAAAATCTCATACTTAAAAAACTCCTTTCTCGACTATAAGAATAGTTGCACAAGGAGATTTTATCATTACAGGCTTTGAAAGACAAGGGAATTATTACAAAGAGGGAAAAAGTATTACAGAGAGGGAAAGCGCGCATACAGGCGGTTTCTCGGTTCCCAGCATCGTACTCGTACACCAATTTTACACCATTTTGGCATTTTCATACAATCTTGAGTCCCTTGGCCTTTACTTCCATCGACAGGATGTTCGGCTCCGGCATCTTTTCCTCCAGCCGCGCCATCTCACCTTGCTCAAACGAGCCGGTGACATGCACATACAGGTCCATGGTCATCTGCAGCGTGGCGTGTCCGAGGATCTTCTGCAACACCTTGGGGGACTGTGATCCTTCACCTGACTGATCGTTCTCGATCCAGCGCGTTGCGAACGTGTGCCGGAAAGTATGCCCGGAGAACTCCGGGAACCGGTTCGTCGGGTCGCGCTGCAGGTTGATCTCGTCCGTGATGCGCTTGATTGCGTCGCAAAGAATTTGCGAGCAGATCGGCGTGTTGTTCTGCGTCACGAAAAGTAGGTCGGCAAACTCACCTTCCTTGGGATTTTTTCGCACGAGAAGCTTCTTTAAAGCAATTTGTCTGCGCAATGCCTTCTCTGCGATCCTGTTCATCGGAACGGTCCGTACGCTGGACTCGGTCTTCGGCGGCCCTAAATGAAACTCCTTCTTGTCGTCCCCTTCCAGCTTCTGGTAGATCAGCGTCTTCGTGACGGATATCGTCTTTTTGTCAAAGTCGATATCCTCTTCCATAAGCGCGCGCATCTCGCCGGGACGAAGTCCGGTGTTTAAAGCTACATTAAAGAAGTTGTCGTAAAACGTTCCTGCCGAACAGGTTAAGAAGTCTTCCTGTTCCTCAACCGTAAGCACGACACGCTCGTTAGGCTTCTCTTGAGGCGCTGAGGGCAACCATCAGTCAATAGTCAGAAACGAGGAAAATCACCAATGTCTGTTACAATAAAAGAGATTGCGGATATGGCAGGCGTCCACCGCTCCACGGTAGATAAGGTACTGCATGACCGCCCGGGAGTCAGCGATCCGGTCAGAAAACGTGTGCAGATGATCATTGATCAGTGTAATTATCAGATCAATCCCATCGGGAAAGCCCTGCAGATGCAGGGCCGTCTGCTGCGGATCGCTGTCCTGCTGCTGGAAGTGGATGCACAGACCAGTCTGAAACAGGGAATCGGGGACGAATTGCGGCAATATGAATCTTTTCAGATTCAGACAGACTATTTTTCCACACCCTATACCGATATCCGGTCGCAGGTCCGGCTTCTGGAACAATGCAGAAAAGATCGGGTGGACGGGATCATCTTAAGCCCGTCCAACTCCGATCAGATCGAGGAGCAGATGAAGCTGTGCAAAGAAAACGGAATTCCGGTTGTGACGGTCAATTCCGACCGGAAGGGCAGTGAACGGTTCCGTCTGTGACAAGATACTTTATGGCGGCGCGTGCTCTGCTTTCCACTTGAGTAAATCAGCATACAATTTCCGCTTTATCACTGGTTCATCCTTTCCGTGAAAATTGGAGGTCAAAGTTCTCTTATGCGCAATTTACACGAAATCAAATTTTATTTGATGCTAATTATACACGGAATCAAGCGGACGAACTTAAAATTTCCTGAAAACAAGCGGAGACGGGCTAGCCCTGTCTCCGCTGTTAAACTCGCACTCAGAGTAGCGAAACACTCGCTCTTAACTTTCTTGAATGGGCCAAGAGAAACCAACTTAATAAATTTCTCATTTAGAGTTGAGATACACCCAGTGCTCATCCTTATTATATGCAATCATCTCAAAGAAATTAACCATGTATTAGCATGCAAAAAAATTGCGAAAATTTTTCAAAAGATTCATAAATAGAAAAGCCCTTCCAAATAAATTATTGTTTACAGTTGGTGAAAGTTCTGTTCTATTTGTCCCAGCCCACCACCATCTGCTCGGTATCAAGGAGGTTCTCATAAGACTGCTGGTACGCTGGCATAAGCCTTTCCATCAGTTCCTTCTTCGTTGTCAGATAGAGCCGGTGCAAAGCGCTCGGGCAACACTTTTCCGGTTCTATGTCGGCCCGTTCGGCCAGCCGGTGGATGGAATGCGCGATATTGGAGTGGTTCAAACAGCCGCCGTTTCGGGTTACAAAGACCGGACCCTCCGTTATCCCATGACGATCTGCGTACTGCAAAAGTTCTTCCCTCAGACATCTCGGGATAGATGCCGTTTTATCATTCGAAAGGCAAATGGCTCCTTCCCTGCACGCCTCCACCGTCAGGCACTCCAGTTCGCTGATCCCGATATCGATCGAGGCAAATACCTTGATCATAAAATAATACTTCTCTGACCCAAGTTTCCTGACTTTGGAGAGGAACTGAAGGTACTCTTCCCTTGTCATCTCCGGCATGGGCTCATCCGTCGCGATCCGCTCGTGTACGATGGCCAGTTCCTCCCTCCCGCAGAAGCGTAAGAATCCGTTTGCCGCGGTAAGACGGATATTTACCGTACTGTCCGAGTATCCGCAAGCCTTATTGTGCTCTTTCCACTCTTTTAAAGTACCTCTATTTATCTCTTTGTCCGGCGGGAGAAAGTCATAGAGTGCTTCCAGGCTACGCCTGTACGTACGTATAGTCTGCTTCTGCCTGCCTCCGGATTGAAGCGAGTTTAGATACTGCTCCATGAGCATAGACGACATCGTCACCGAAGCGTCCGAAAGGGCAAGTCCGGCCCTCTGTTTCATAGCTGTCGTTCTCATATATACACACTGCTTCCAACTAAAGCATGAGGCACCCGGCTGCCTCTGCCGGATGCCTAAGCTGTCCTACTTCTAATTGTATTACTTATTTATCCTTGATTTTGTCCTCCGGGTAACTCCTGCCACAACCACCGCCGCAGCTGCGACCATCAGAAGGATCCAGAAGTAAGTCATATCGACGTCACCGGTCTTGGTCCCGCCAGTCGTATTCGGATTTGAATTGTCCGGATTGACTGTATTCGGTTTGGTCGGATTCGATTTACCCTCATTCTCAGACTTAACAGGAATCTCTACTGTGTTGGTGTCCACGGAATCAGAATTGCCGATCTGTACGGACGCCGTATTGTCTACCACAGATCCCGCGGCAGATTCGTTGACCTTCACAGTCAGCTGCACGCTGCCCTCCTCGTAAGCCTCCGCCTCAATGTTCCATACCACGGTGTGCGTATCCGCATC
>JAJBTQ010000013.1:4311-6601 GCA_020860755.1 Lachnospiraceae bacterium | reverse complement strand
ATCGTCACGAGTGCTGTCTCACTGTTATTGTTATAGTAGGTGATCGTATAGGTGATCTCATCGCCCACCGACACCGAAGCACCCGTATCCACGTCGGCGCTCTTCTCTGGATCTCTCGGCTCATCGGGCTCAGGAGTCTCATCGGAAGCCGGCGTATTGCCGACGGAGACTTCCACGACATGCTCGATCTCCTCATCGTCATCCGATCCTTCAAGGGTGACCGTCACCGGATCCTCAATAAGCTCATATCCATCCGGCGCTTCAAGTTCTTTCAGATAGTAGGTTCCTTCCGCAATGCCGACAAACATCGCCTGACCGTTTTCGTCGGAAATCGCGGTATAATCCTCCTCGTTGCGGGAAACCGCATTCTCACAGGCCTCGTCATAGTACAGACCGAACGTCGCATCCGGCAGGACCTCATCCGTCTCCGTGTCGTACTTATCAATGATGATCTCAAATGTATAGACCGCAACCGTGCTTGTGTCAGAGGTATAGATCACCTCACCATCCGACAGGAGGTCATACCAGGCTGTGCTGACATATGAACTGTTGATATCCGTTGTCTCCAGATCCACATAGAAGAACACACGGATGGAAGCGGTGCCGAGATCTTCATCTCCTATGACACCGTCGTTGTAAAGTGCTGACAGATCCACATATACATGGAACGCACATCCGTCCGAAATACTGAAAGGCTGCACCAGTCTTGTGGACTGGGTCATGTCGATCTCGTAGTACTTCTCATCGATCGGCTGCCCGCCTATATCCACCTTAAAGTCGCTCTCCAGCTCGTCCAACACCAAGGCTGTATCCAGCTTGTTATGGAAGGTCATGCTGTAGTCACCTTCTGCCAGCACATCACCATCCATCTTCGGCAGCGTCGTTGACATTTCGATCTCAATGGCATCGTACTCATTGACGGACTCTCTCTTCACCCAGCTGTCCGGGTCTTCCTCATCGTCATTGTTGGGCACGATCTCCTCATCCAGCGGGAAGTAATGGTAGGAAGGTTCCTCGTCTTCACCCGGCGTGACCGGCACGTCCGGATTCTCCGGATCCGGACTGGTTCCTTTTGCCGTTGCCACATTCAGGACAGAACCGTTATCAATATCCTCCTCGGTCACCGTGTAAGAAGCGGTAAATACTTCACTCTCCTCACCGGGCGCCAGAGTGCCAACCTCCCAGCTGTCGCCGGTCTTCTCATCCGTCACCACGATATCCGTGATCGTCAGGTTGCCATCATTCTTTACGCTAACCTTCCAGATGATCTCTTCACCCAGTGCATAGGCCACGCCGTTTGCCGGCTCGTTGTCCACCACTTTTGTCACGGTAAGATGTCCGTTCGGATCCTCGGTCGGCACGTCTTCCGTATCCTCATCTTCGATGTTCTCCGGGCTGTCCGGATCTTCTGGATCATAGTTCGGGTTCGGTGCCGTAGCCGTGGCTACATTCGCCACATGGCCGGCAATGATGTCATCTTCGGTCACCACATAGATCGTGGTAAAGGTCTCGCTTTCATTCGGATGCAGTTCATCGATCGTCCAGGTGTCCCCGTTCAGGGTGTCCTTAACCGTGATACCAGTGAGTGTCTCGTTGCCGTTGTTGGTCACGGTGATCTCATAGGTGATCTCTTCACCCAGGACTGCTTCATGGCCTTCATCCACTTTTGCGGTCTTCTCAACATACAGGCTCGGATACGGATTCACGGTCGGCTCTTCATCTTCGCCGGGCGTAACCGGCACATCCGGGTTCTCCGGATCCGGGCTCTTACCTGTCGCGGTTGCTACATTAAGGACAGAACCGTTTTCAATATCCTCCTCGGTCACCGTATAAGAAGTGCTGAATGCTTCGCTCTCCTCACCGGGCGCCAGAGTGCCAACCTCCCAGCTGTCGCCGGTCTTCTCATCCGTCACCACGATATCCGTGATCGTAAGGTTGCCGTCATTCTTTACTGTAACCTTCCAGATGATCTCTTCACCAAGATCATACGCTACACCGTTTGCCGGTTCGTTATCCACCACTTTTGTCACGGTGAGATGTCCGTTCGGGTTCTCGGTCGGCACATCTTCCGTATCTTCATCTCCGATGTTCTCCGGGCTGTCCGGATCTTCCGGATCATAATTCGGGTTCGGTGCCGTGGCCGTGGCCACATTCGCCACTTCTCCGGCAAGGATGTCATCCTCGGTCACCACATAGGTCGTGGTAAGAGTTTTGCTTTCACCCGGATTCAGTTCTTCGATCGTCCAGGTGTCCCCGTTCAGGGTATCCTTAACCGTGATGTTCTCAAGCA
>JAJBTQ010000013.1:0-4211 GCA_020860755.1 Lachnospiraceae bacterium | reverse complement strand
TCGATCGTCCAGGTGTCCCCGTTCAGGGTATCCTTAACCGTGATGTTCTCAAGCATCACGTTGCCGTTATTCGTCACGGTGATCTCATAATCGATCTCGTCACCCAGTTTTGCTTTATAATTCTCATCCACTTTTGCCGTCTTTTCAACGGAAAGGCTGGGATTCGGGGTTTCCTCATCGATGACTGTCATAACTGTACCGTCATCATTCATTGATGCCTGGCCATTGGAGACAGTAATCTGGATCATCCCATCATCGGAAACCGTAAAGACGATCGGATCCGCAAGCAGTTCATAACCTTCGGGAGCCTCCGTCTCGATCAGGAAATATGTCCCTCCGAGCATGCTGGTCGTAATCAGTTTGCTGATCTTAAGCGTCCCGTCCGTACCGGTCGTCATCACAGTCGCATCGTCGCGTGTATCATACCAGTAATCACTGTCCAAGACGTAAGACCCGCTTTCCTCGTCATAATCCAGCTTGAAATAATAATAATCATACAGTCCGTCGGGCGTAACGGCATAAGTCTGCGCATCAGAACTGAAGATCTGCGGATTGTTCTCAGCATAAACACCGAGAATGAACTTCGCTCCGGAAAGGGTATTGCCTCCCTCATCCTTCTTCTCCAATTCGAACGCGCTTGTAATTTCGGTATTCGCAATACAGATTCTGCCATTGTTGATTTCGGCCGGACCGCTGACTATACTTAAATTTCCTTCGGAATCGACTGCAAATACGATTGATTCCTCCAGCAGATAGTAACCTTCGGGTGCCTTCGTTTCGGTCAAAGTATATGTGCCCGCCTCAAGATTAGTGATCTCAATATAGCCGTTCAGGTTGGAAGCCAATGCAGTCGCTTCATCCTCATCGTACGTCCATCCTGTCACTGTATAAGTGTAATAGTACGAACTATCCGATTTTTCGGCTATGACATATTCTTTCGTTCCATCGTCGCTTCTGCTCAGGACAAACTCCGCGCCTTCAAGACTGTAATTTGTCACCTCATAGGGCTCGATACCTGCAGACACGTATTCTGCACGTCTTCTATCCGGATCATATTTGTAGATTGGTACATCGAATGTCTCGGCTCTTTCCCATACCGCATACAGAATGTTGACCTCATCGTTTTCTTCGTCAACATCAATATTGTCTGCCGCCACGGTGCCATCAGCATCGATAGCTGCTTCTTGCGCATCAGCGCTGTATGCCCAGCCCGCAAAATTATAGGTAAATCCATTCACCTTGATGGATGTCTTCTCAGGTGCATACTCTGAAAGATAAACCTGTTCCAGATTTTCAACGTCTAATGTTTGATTTTCGGTTTTCTCGCCCTCATATCCCTCAGGGTAGTTGTAATCCAGGGTCAGGGATACCTCCCTGTCACCAGCCCAGACGGCGTAGAGATCGTATGCATAGTATTTGACAACCTGCTCGCCTTCATCATTTTCTCCGAGGACCGGAACAGAAGTCACTCTTGTAAAGTCCACCAAGTCATCGGGATAATAACTGTCGCCCGACCCATCCGGCTCAGAAGCCCAACGAATAAAGCCGTCGTCTGAAATGTCTTCGAAAATATCCGTGAATTCCCTGACCTCAGCATAGGAGGAACTCTGATGAGCGTGCCCAAGCACAGCCTCCGTGTCAGCATATGCTTCATTATTGATATTGTACCGGAGGAAATATTCTATCTCCTCCACCCAGTATACCTGAAGCGTAGTATCCTTGTAGATATAATTCATGAAGTTAAACACTTCGTTGGTACCCGTATTCATCCAGCAGGCATATTGGTAATTATGCCCTTCTACATTCGCCGTCAGACCATCATCCAGGTCATAATTGAGCTGATCACCGGCGGTGACCGTTATGGAATAAGACCATGGATCTTCTCCGTTTGTGGTAACATTTTCCTCTCCATAAAGTTCTTTCAACACATCATACAGGTCGGAGTCGATATTGGACTGGAAAGTGACCGTAACGATGTTTGGCTCCCAATTGGCATAGGCCACCAGGTTGTAGTGCGGCATGGTATCCGGCTTCTGGAATTCAGCGGCAAAAGTAGGATCTTCATACCAGATTCCTGTGAAATGATACCAGGAAGCCGGTCCGTATGTTTCAGCATCCAGTTCATCAGGAAATTCCACAGAACCCAACGGAGCACCATATTTATATGTATCACTCCATACCAACTGCTCACCATCATGGTTACTGTATAGTTCAATGTCGTATTCTATTGCCTTGTTGAAAATGTACAGACGCCCATTGTTACTTACGGAAGCCGAGCCTTCATCTGTGTTTATTGAAGTTCCGCCATTTGTGTTATATCCGTAGTATTCATATCCGATGTATTTACTGGAAAAATAAAATGTCGCGTTATTAGATGACATGCCCACAGAAACAGCTTGATCAAGTACATAAGTCACATTATCTATGGTGATTGTTGTACTCGATCCATCCACCTGCCTGTCCGGGTCTGTCACTTCAAGATAATAATATAACGTATAGGAATAACTTGTTGAACTTCTTGTAAAGTTGACTTCATTGCTTCTATACCTGGTGTTTTCTGTCAAAGCAAACTTTGCTAAAAATGACATACCCATGGTCCCCGAACTTGAGCTATAGTTCCAGCCGTAATTTTGTCCTGGATCTATCCATCCGTTTGCGGTTCCCCCAGGTTCAACATCATCTGCAACTTTTGTATTTGTATCATACAATCCGATCAACGTGCCATACATTGATGTATTATTTGAACTTCCAAAATGATAGGTTACTGTCACACGGTCATAGAATATATTAATGATCGTACTGCCGTCTGGCTGCATCGTAATAGTGGCAAGATCATTTTCGGTTCTGGTCTGATTGTACTCAAACCCTTCATAATCCTCAGTACCATCAGAACTGTCATTCCATCCATAACCGGTCAAAGTACTCCAATTATAAACTGTATCCGTAGTTGGTGTATCACCCGTCTTTAACTGGCTTTGTTCCGCAGATACCGTATAGCTCTCCGCATAATCATAATAATTGATGTATGTGCTGTATTCTTCTCCATTCTGTACTGTTTTCTGATCGATCCCTGGCTGTCCGTCCGTTGCCTTCTGGCGCCAGATATTTACAGTGTAAGCGGCAGCGGCAGGCGTCCAGCCTGCATACAATGTGATCGATTCCGTTTCATCAATAAGATCCTGCGGATTAGTTTCGTTGGTTACCTCGTCTCCTCCTTTTGTATACCAGCCCTCAAACTCATATCCGGCGCGTTCCGCCTCGGGCAGTTCGCCAAATTCTGTCGCACTGCTCTCTATATGAATCGGGTCGATGGCCTGTACTTTCTCGTCATCCCCTGTGCCCATCTCAAAATAGACCCAGATCGCATCCGACATGACAGGATAAATCGTCATATCCCCCGAAATGGGGTCACCGGACTGAATTGTCTGTTTCGTATTATTTTCGTCATAGTAATACCAGGAATCAACAAACTTCGAAACATAGATTGACTTGAAGAGAGCCTCTGCATTGGACGTATTCAGTGCCGGATCATCCACATGATAGACATCCGTATACACGACATCGGAATTCATGCCCTCTTTCTCTTCCGTCATATAATAGACATAGTAGGCCGGATCATAATCCGAATACAGATTAATCACATTGCCTTCACTGACAGTATCTTCAGCCCAGGTTTCCAGGTTCTCATTTACCGTCTTTGAAAAATCAAACTGATATCCGGGATATTCGCCGTCATCATAATGATTTTTATCCTGCTTTTCCGTGAACCATCCGTCAAACATGTGATTCGCGATCTCCGGAACTTCAGGCTCAATGATATAGTCATCCCCGACAACCGTTTGCGTGTTAATAGGATTCACGTCATCGCTGAGTGTCGTATCGTTATATACCCATTGATATAAATTCACAGTGTAGGCATCGACTTTCTCGCCGTCTTCATCCGTCAGGCTGCCATCCTCACCCACGATATAGATTGAGAAATGCTTGGCCGAGAATTTTACCGTCTCAGTCTGCGCTGGAAGCTCTGCTATCTTTTCAGGCACATCTTCAATATCATCCATGTGGTAGACTGTAAGATCTCTGTCCTCGGCAAGCGCCTCACGGATCTCTTCGTTATCAAAAGTGACCTCGATCGCAGCCTGAGCCTCCGGCTCATACTCTTCGCCGTTTTCATCGAAGATCGTAATATCGTATGCCGCAAGGATATTTAT
>JAJBTQ010000028.1 GCA_020860755.1 Lachnospiraceae bacterium | reverse complement strand
TGATATACCACCAGCCGCTTGCATTCTTGTAGTTCGCAAGTCCAGTATAATCACTCTGAACTTTACTGCCGACCACATAGTACCACTCATTCTGTGCTCCGATCGCGCCCTTTTCGTCTTTGAGAACAGAATTATCCTTTCGGGTCAGCTTCCCTTTCGTAACATACCAGGAGCCGTTCTCGTTTTTAGCAAAGCCGGTATAAGTGCGATCCAGCTCACCATTCTTGATATAATACCAACCGTTTGAATTTTTCGCTAGGCCGGTGTAAGAATAGTCTGCTTTTCCATTTACCGTGTAGGTCCATACTCCATTTATTTTTACAATATCCGTACCGTTAACAGCAACAGAAAGTGTCCCGCTGCCGCCGGATGGCGTAATCTTCGAAGTCCCATAGGCTTTACTCTGCAGCGATCCTGTAGCATAGTCATACGAGATCACGCTTTTGTCTGAGATAGAATACGAGACCTTTTTTGCAAGATACACAGGATCCACAACCGGAACCACTGTCACAGCATCGTTCAGACTGTCCATTGTCACGGACGTGATGGAGTTTGCATTCTTATCCTTCCATGAGACTTTACAGGAACCCGATGCATTGCCCAGCGCTTTCAACATCCCATCTGCCGCAGTGATGCCGTTCTCATTATGTCCCACCTGTGTATAGTGGATGTTGGGATGAACCGCACTCACTGTCGTTGGCAGGGACTTTGACGCGCTCTGCATGGGATAGCTTAATCCACCGGAATAAGCACTATTAAAGTACGACGACACACCTGAGTTAGTGACCCACTGTTCATTGACATTGCTGACCACGAACACATTTTTATAGGAACTGTTGCTGCTCCCCAAAAAATACTGTGCAATCCGCGGACCGGACATGATAAGATCCGCAGACGTGGTATAATCGGTAGCGACATAACCCGCACGCACCATAATGATGCCGAAAGGAACATTACTGCCAAGTTCATTACACATCGCATTGTACATGCTGTTAAAAGATGATTCATATTTATCTGCTGAGGAAGAGGAATCTCCCGTTTCCCCCTGCATCCAAAAGACCAGTTTGTTACCGTAGGCGGAAGCGCTTCCATCAGTATAGTGGTTGTTCATCTCAGCATTATATGTATTCTTTACTTCCTTCCATACCGCAGCAAATCGATTATAATAGGTTCCATTCGGAATCCAGCCTGATATGTTCGCGCCGTTATAAGCTGTATTGATCACCCATACTTTGTCTTGGGTTTCTTTGTTCCACTTGTAAGCCAAGCCGCTGTCCGGTCCGGTTTTGCCGCCGCCCGTTTCTGTAAGACTGTTTAACGGATAGAGCAACTTATTGCCAGAAGTATTTAAGGGATCCGTTAATGTTCCTCCAATCAGATAAGTAGAGCCTTCCGATGTTTCTGCGGTTTCTGTGTTCTCGACGGCACCTTGAAGCGAACCGGCCACATTTTCAGTTGTATCAGTTGAAATAGAGGAAAGTCCAGTAGCATTGTCCCCACGAGACTCGGATGATGGTACATAGGTTGAATAAACAGCCCCGTCCGTACATGCAATGGACGCGCCGGGATCATATTCAGAGTTGTTAGTATAGGTCCCCTCCATGTTACTCTGACCGGTCAAAAACATCAGGGTCAGCGGAGCTTTATCAACTGTAACCGAAATCTCGTAAACCGGAATCTTATCATCCTCTGAAATTGCGGCAACTGCTTCCTCTTCATCTGAAGTGGCGGCAATTAAAGCCATTTCATCCAATGGGGCATCATAAGCCTCTTCATCCGAAGTGGCAGTATCCAAAACCTCTTCATCCAAAGTGACAGTATCCAAAACCTCTTCATCCAAAGCGGCAGTATCTAATGTTCCTGCTCCTGAACTTTTTGTGTCGGACTTGTTGGGTTCCAACTCCTGTGTGTTGAGCTTGTCTATATTATCATTTTCGACTCCAAGTGTCTTCAAAGTATCAAGATCATCCGTTCGAATGAGATAAAAAACCCCCGTTCCCACTCCTGTGGCTGCAACCTTTGTACTGCCTTCCTCGATCTGTGTAATCAGAGCCTCATCCAATTTAGAGCTCTTCGAGCCGTTGATGACTTGATATGATGTAATATTCTGATTACTACTATCCATGCAGATTGTGTAATCTTCCCCCGATGATATATCCTCACTCAGGTCGCTCAGGTCATACCTGTCGTCATACTTTAATGGCTCCAAATCAAGTTCCACGCAGTCCACGTAATCCTCAACAGAAAGCGTCTGCGCTGCCAAACTGGTCACTGCGGCTTCTTCTTCATTTTGTTCTTCTTCACTGCTCTCTTCAGCAACTTCCTCACCAGTCTCATCAGTCGGCAATTCCTCTGAATCCGGATCATCCGTGTTCACGGATTCCTCCTCTGAGGAAGTTTCAGCGTCCGCACTGACATCGGCATTGGCATTTTCGGTTGTCTCTCCCGGTATTTCCTCTGTCGCTTCACCGTTTTCTAAAGCGGTGTCGCCCTCCACAGATCCGTTCGAATCCGCATCGTCCTGCACAGGTACCGAGAGAGTATCTACAGCCGGATCTGCCAGAACGGAAACCGTTCCGGCCGGTAAGATCAGGCTTATGCTTAAAAGAATCGCTGTGATTTTTTTCATAAAAACAAACCTTTAAAAAACCCTTTTGATAGATTTTTGTTGCAAAAAGCAGTTTTGCGGCAGGATTATCCTGCCGCTAAACATTTTTTTAACGTTTTAATATGTGACCAGCCTCGTAGAATAGGGAACATTGTCATACACCCATTTCGCGTTAGTAAGAGAAACCCTTACGCAGCCATGCGATAAGTGCATTCCCAATCGGCCGTCCTGCACGCTCGACATGCTCCCCGGGTTATACAGGATAGAATGTAGCATGTACCCATTGTGGAAGCGGTTATAGTACCAGCAGGTATAGCCGTCTCCGAATGACAATCCTTTGTCGTAGATTGTCCAGGTCCCCCGGACCGTCGGTGTGGACGGTGCGCCTGTCGTGCAGGTCCAGCATTTCTTCGGTACCCAGTTCCCCTGGGAGCCCTGGAAGATGCCTACCTTGCAGTTGTCAACGTCCACCATCACAAGCCACTTTGTGGCGCTGGTCTGAGACTGTGCTTTGTTGTACATCGTACTGCTCATACCCAAGTCAGCATATGGAGTCGTAGCCTTTCCGTTTGTCACCGTGTACGTCGTGCCGTTGTATGTATAGGTTCCGTTATAGCTGCGGTCCAGTTTCCCGTTCTTGATATACCAGGAACCCTTGCTGTTTGAAGCGATTCCGGTAAAGTCATACCGCACTTTGTTGTTCTTGACATAGTAATAGTTGCCCTTTGCTCCAAGGACCCCCTTGTCATCCCGGACCACGCTGGTATAATTTTTTGTCACCTTTCCGGAACTCACATACCAGTCACCACTGCTGTTTTTGGCAAATCCGGTATAGCTGCGGTTCACTTTTCCGTTTGTCAGGTAGAACCAGCCGTTCTTATTTTTGGCGAGCCCATTGTAAGAGCGGTCCACTTTTCCGTTTGTAATATACCACCAGCCTTTCGAATTTCTATAATTTGCAAGACCGGTGAAGCTCGTCTGTACCTTGCTGTTTAAGACATAGTACCAATTATTTGTCGCTCCGATCGCACCTGTACTATCCTGGAGCACACCATTTTTCGTCTTGCTTACCTTGCCTCCTGATACATACCATTTCCCTTTGGAGTTGGATGCAAATCCGGTATAGCTTGAGTCAACCTTGCCTTTATTAACATAGTACCAGCCATTCTTATTTTTGGCCACGGTTGTGACGCTGCGGTCTACCTTGCCTTTTGTGATATACCACCAGCCGCTCGAATTCCTGTAGTCCGCAAGACCGGTAAAGCTCGTCTGGACTTTACTTCCGATCACATAGTACCAATCGCTCTTTGATCCGAGTGCTCCTGTAGAATCCTTGATCACTGAATTTTCATCGCGCTCCAGCTTTCCCTTTTCCATATACCAGGTGCCGTTCGAATTCTTGGCAAATCCGGTGTAGGATGTATCCAGCATGCCGTTTGCGTTGAAATACCACCAGTCACCGTTATATTTTACTACATCCGCTTCCCGCTTCAGTTTTCCTTTTACTATATTCCACTGACCGGATGTTCCATCCACGGTTCCACTTACGACGCCCGTCTTGCCTGTGTTGACCTGGCCGTTTTTATAGTAATACCAGTCGCTTCCGTTTGGATCCTGATAAAGACCGTTATAAAGGGAAACTGTAATGGTGCACGTTCCAGTAATGGAAGCCTGTTCTCCCGCATCATCGGTGTAGGTCACGGTCGCGGTGACCTTCGCCGTTCCGCTCTTGCTGCCAGCCGTCACAAGTCCACTACTTTTATCCACTTTGGCGACGGAAGTGCTGGCACTGCTCCACTCTATGCTGTACTCTGCACCTTCTGGTAAGATGTCTGCCGTCAGCTGCGTCGTCTGCCCTACCACGTTTAATGTAGCCGATTTGGGTGATACCGAAACACTCTCCACCGGACCAGATTCCAGCTCATCTGCCGCAAGCGTCACCGGAACAGACTCCTCGACCTGAGCCGGCTCCGGCTCTGTCTCCTCGGGTGTCTCCACATCACTTTGTTCTTCAGTCGTTTCCTCCCCCATGCCTACCGACAAATCCGTGTTCGCTTCTTCCGTCACTTCCATCACGGATTCTTCGGTCGTCTCCTCCGACTGGGTGTCGACATTCTCTGTCGCCACTGCGGGAACAGTCGCCACAAACAACGTCGTCGCCAAGACAACCGCAAATACTTTAAGGCTCTTTTTTCTCCTCATTGCAACCTCCTGCGCTCTTTCCTTTTTTATCTATGTTTCACTTAAACTGTCTAAAAATTACATACATAGGAAGTATACCATAAAATGTTTAATTTCTTCAAGGTTTAATTGCTCTCAGGATGTAGTATTTTCCTGTCTTTCCACTTCCGTAAAATAACCCTGGCCGGGGTGTTCATAAGCAGCTCAGCGATCACGTACAGGAACACGAGTGCCAGTACGACTATCACCGTCTGTTTGATCAGCGGATAACGTGCGTTTACAAAGATGGCATTTGATATCAATTTCGCAAGCCGGATCACCGGATGGTTGATACACAGCCACACGATCGAGAACTTTCCGATCCGCTCAAAGATTGCCCCAGGCATAGCGCGCAGGGTACGATTCTTCATCAGACATCGGATCAGCTCCATCCAGAGCCAGACCGCCAGGATTGCATTGACGTATGTTAAGATAAATCCCGGCCATTGTCCCAGGCGGATATTTACGAATCCGTTTTCGCAGATAAACAGTGCATCGATTAAAATTCCAACGATCAAAAAGCAGATCTTGCGGATATCAGGCACGTTTTTCCAAGACCTTATGAACCCTCCTCTCCGGTTCTCCAGACGGCGGTAGGCTTCTCCGGCCAGGAAAAACATCTGTACCGCAAACGCGTCCTGCAGCCCCCAGGGAAGCCGGAACGGCAGGACATAACACCACACGCAGCCAAGGACGCTAATCAGGATGATGATAAATGTCTTGGTCCATATATCTTTGATGAATCTGTCGATCAGGGCGTAGATCAGCCATGCCCAGAACATGACCATCAAAAACCACAGGGCTGACTCGACGGGAAGCCCGTCTACCGTCACCCACAAAACTGCCTTTAACGGGGCAAACAAGCTGTCTCCCGTATGAAGATGCCGGAACATCCAGAAAAGATAATATCCCAGGCCCAAAATAAAATATGGGACCAGCAGTCCCTTCATTTTCTGTCTTATACTGTCGACCAGATTCTTCGGTGTCTTGTACAGATACCCGGATACAAGGAAAAACAGCGGCATATGAAAGCCAAAAATATACTGATGCAAAGCATTGTGGCCAAAGTGCATATGGCCCAATACCATCAGGATAATGCCAAACCCTTTTAGGGCGTCAATATAACCCAGTCGTCTCGTTTTGCTCTTCAATTCAGCCATGCGCGTCTTCCCTTCCCGAACCTGTCTGACCCGGAAAGTTATTTTCCGTCATTTCCGTCTAATTTTTTCCCGCCCTGCATTGCCTCCAGGATCCTGGTGGAGGATACCTCTTTCGTATACGGGAAATACACGATCTTTATGCCTTCCTTAGCAAATTCTTCCTCATAATCCTGCCACTTTTCCGTGCCATACCAGTCATCGCCGACAAACAGATAGGAGGCTCCCAGCTTTTTGCACGCGGTGAGCTTATCCATGTCGTACTGCGGGACAGCCGCATCCACATAGCGGCAGGCACGCACCATCTCAATCCGGTCTTCAAAAGGGATCACGGCCTCTTTGTCCTTGTATCCGACCAGCTCGTCCACTGTCACGCCAACGATCAGGCGGTCGCACATCCCCTTCGCGTTCCGAAGGAGATTTAAATGTCCAACATGAAACAGATCATATACGCCAGTTGTGTATCCTATTACCATAATTCGTCCTTCCTTTTCAGTGTATGATATCTGTGATCCGATATTTTCCGGACTGATAATCCTTGTATGAGTGCTCCAGATCAATCGCTCCTTTTTCGAAGTGATGACCGGAATTACGCTGATCCTCCGGAGGGTATTGCATGTAATCTCCAAACATCTGTGTCAAAAATTCATGGTAGCCGACCGGACAGCGGATCTGCGTGTCCTCAAACGGCAGGTATACAAAATCCGCGTACCACTCCTGCGGAAACAGCAGCTCAGCCACCCGTCTCTGCCAGACATATCCCACAAAAGGGCTGGAATCAAAGGGATAGTGCGATAAAAACTTCCACCACTTTTTCCACACATAATCCCCCGCACACAGCCGAAGAGGAGAGACCACCAGCCAATGCAGCTTACCCCGTAATGTATCCTGTTCGGACATTTTATATTTTATGAGACGGCTTTGGCGGCGGTAATGATGGATCTGTTTTACAAATTCATCCCGTTCGGCTCCCGGAGCAGGGGCACCCGACATCGGCATGATATCCAGCCAGACTCCCTCGTAAGTATCCTTCCAGGGAATGAACTCATCCTCCGTCATCATGGTCCGGTTGTCCATCACTTTTACAAAAAAGTGTGGGTTGTGCCTGGCTTCCCGGGGAGTGGAGACCTCGAGCCAATCCGGCAGCTCCCGCCTAAGGGCTTCCAGAAATTCGGAGAACTCGTCAAGCGGCACAGCGATATCCAGATCATCATCCCATGGGATAAAACCCTGATGGCGTACTGCGCCGAGACAGGTTCCTCCGATCGCAAAATACCGGATCCCGTTCCTCTCACAGATCGCGGAAACTTCTTTAAAAATATCAAAAATCCTCTGTTGGATCTCAGTCATCTGCTCTGTCCCATTCTGTGTGTCCCTGTCATCACCACAATCAGAGATATCATAGCAGAAATCCTGTCATTCTTCAAGATTTTCTATTCGACCTGCGCATGTTCATCAAATTGCTGACCAGTGATCGGATGCGCTTCCGAAGCAAGATCAGTATAACAACCATGACAGCCAGCGACGCATAGCGCAGGATCGGGAAGTTGTAGGTAAACAGGAAGTAGAAGCCGAGCGCCATAAATACAACGATGATCAAAAGCAGGATTCTCGTTTTGTACGGCCGTTCTCCGTCCATATCCAATTTGCACACCCGGTTCATAAACAAGTAGTGCGCGATCGCATAAATCATATAACACGCCAGCGTTGTGTACCCCGCAGCGACATACCCGAACATCGGAATGAAAACAAGGTTCAAACCGATATTGGCCGCAGCGGCTATAATGCTTGCCACCATGATAAACTTTGTCCGTTCATAGTAAAAGGCAAATTTCGCAAACAGATCATAGCAGAAGATAAAGATTACGCTCATTGACACCGGCGGAATGACATAGATGGCGGCATAGTAGGACGAAGGTGCAAAGATCCGGATCACCTCCGGCGCCAGCGCCATAAGAAGCAGGTTGACCGCGGCAATGAGCAGAAGAGAACCATACGCTATCCCATGGATATCCTGCACCTTTTTATCCTTTATCTTCTGATAGATCCAGGGACTCAGCGTCTGCGTAAGGGCACTGTTGAATAATAGCATGATCTGAGAAACCGAGTAGGCCAGGCCGTAAATTCCAGCCTCTGAAGACCCGACCATGCTGCGGATCATGATCCGGTCCGCGCCGCTTAAGACAGTCTGCGAGAGATAGTGCGGGATCAGCGGCAGATGGAACAGGATCGCATTCTTCCAGTAGGCCCCGGAGAAAAACTTTTTCCCCCGCTTCATCTGGATATAGTATAATCCGACGAACGCGGCCATATCCACGATCGCAAGGCCGAGGACCCGCGCCGTCACTCTGTCGTAAGAGGCAGTGAGCACCAGGATCAGAGACAGCACCGGCCGCGCGCACGAAGCGATCAGCGTGACCGCAACCAACCTCTTATAAGTTAAAAGCACCCTCTGCTCGGCAGCCCAGAACCGATAGACAGCAGTCGCCCAGATCATGACCAGCATACACAGCATCTGGGCCGTCGTCAGGGAAAACAGATTGTTCCAGAAATTGTGGAACAGCACATAGGCCACCGTAGCGCAGGCAACCAATGTGGTCATCAGCCCCTCCAGAGAGGAGGAATAGGCTTCGCGGTCGTCACTGTTCTTGATCAGTCCCTGTGTATATACGCCGGAGTACAGGTTGAGCGTGATAAAGATAGTGATGATGCTCATCCATGAATTGAACGTGCTGTACTGACCATACTCGGCGGTCGTTAGTACCCTCGTAAAGATGGGGGTGGTGATTACCGAGATGCCCCTCTGCAGAAATGAGCAGACGAGAAACCACAGCGCCGCTTTTACCTGTTTGGGCGAGTTTTTGTAACTTTCAGTCAATTTACCCATGCCTATTCTAGTTTCTCTCCTTGTTCAGGACGGCATACTGCACGCCTCCCGCTCGCCTTCTTAGTGTCATTTCTCTTTTCAGCACATTCCCGTTGTACAACATCATCCCCGCGTAAAGGATCATAAAGTTGAACGGAATTCTCATAGCCGAGTTCTCTGTCAGAGTATAGCACAGATAAACCACAGCGATGATACAGAGCACAAACTCTCTCTGGTTTATGCTTTTTATGATCATGCGGATATACGTGTAAAAGAATACGGCACATCCCACAATGCCGAGACGGATCAGATACCACATCTCTCCATTATCCAGATAGGAATATCCCGCCTCATATCCGGGCAGCGCGACATCGGAACCGGTCAGGATCTCCTTTCCGAACGCGCTGAGTCCATACGCGTTCAGATATCGGTGGGCCTGCCTGATCCGCCCGGCAAGCGTCGCAAAAGACAGGGAGTCCGGGTCGCTCCAGTAGTGATAAATGACAAGAACAACCGCTGCCAGCGCAGCCAGAAGGATGATACTCAAGACAATCTTCATCTGCCGCGATGTCAAAGCTTTTCGTGCCAACCATTTATAAACCAAAACTGCTCCGATAAGCAGGCAGACTCCCACCAGCAGAGTCTGCGATTTGGAGATCCAGTAAAAGATCAGGCCAAGCGCGAGCAGCAGCCACAGATGCACCGTCTTCAACCGTTTCCTCTCCAAAACAACCACCCCGGCGATCAGCTCAAAGACTAAAAGTCCCAGCACATTCGGATGTCCAAATCCAAGCGAATTTCTCATCTGATCATTGTCGGATCTCGTTTTGACCACGGAATTTAAGGCACCAAGGCATGACAGACAGATTACAATAAACAAAAAGACTGCCAGTGTGATTACAAGCCGCCTCATAAACTTTTCAAAATCAACATTTTTGGAGATTGAGATCATAAAGGTAAGATCTAAAAAAACGTGCGAATCACACAAAAAATAGGAAAGAACTCCCAGGATCAACAACCCGCCGATCGACAAGATCTCCATTGTAGTATAGTTTTTACGCAAAAGCAGGCTTAGGACGCACACTCCCAGAAAAAGAAGATAGCAGACCTGGGAGGCTCGGTTCGCCGCTCCGACGGCGGAGTCGCCGAAATAGAGATAGACAGAGAGCATAGAGTCCAGAAACAGAAACAGGAAGGCCAGATAAAACAGGTCATCCCTCCAGCAAATATACGGTTTCGGTGCGGAAAATGTCCGATCCATACGTTACCCTTCTTTGTTTCCTCTCACGAAACTTCTGAAATACCAGAACCAAAATAACATCCCTGAGTGAACCAGCCTGAGCTTCCCCCTGGTTCTTTGGTCACACTTTTTCGGATCCACATGCCCTTCATAAAGGTTCCATGGTTCGCGTCCCAAAAGCGACCGAAACATCCGGGCTCTTTTGCGCACCGGGAGCGGGCACTCTTTTCGTCCGAGATAGCTTCCAAAGACCTGCTGGCGGAGGAACTCATACATGCGAAGGAAATAGGCCTCTGCCTCGTCCTCTCTGCCGAAATCGATCTTCGGGGCCAGCTCGTTTAAATGTTCCTCGATTATCTCGACCATATCGTCATTATATCTATGACAAGTCGAATCCGGATGCTGCCAGTAAATATACCATATTTGATATACTTTATAAATCTTGTCGCATTTCGCGAGTACATCCATATTCCAGAGGCTGTCCTCCCCCAGTTTCACATTTTCCGGGAAAAGCACCTGTAAAGCAATCTCCCGACTGATTAATCTTGCTACCGGACCACGTCCAAAATATCCATCATCCTGCATGGTTTCCGTGACTACAAGAAAATCAGTCCGAAAAGCTTTGGAGCTGCATTCTATGATCTCAGGATCTGATATACGGGATGGATGCTGCTGTCTGGAATGTGTCGCAATAGTTCCACCCACAACATATTTTGCTTTCCTCTCCTTAGCAATGTTGTATGCCTCCGAGAAAAAATATGAGACCACAAAATCATCCGCGTCTACAAATGCAACATATTCTCCCCGCGCATCCAGCATCGCCCTGTTCCGGGCTGCAGAAACGCCACGGTTCGGTTGGGAAATAACCTTAATCCTGCTGTCCAGATTCCGAATCTCTTCCAGGCCGGCCGCATGGACTTCATCGCTCCCGTCATTTACGATCAGAATCTCATAATCCTCAAAATCCTGCTGCAGGATGCTTTCGACACACTGCTGCAAAAATTCCTTTTCGCCGTTGTAATAGGGGATAATGCAACTGATCTTGATATCCATCTTGTTATCCTTGTCTGTAAAACGCAATCGTCTTTTTTGCGCCTTCTTCCAAACCGAAGAGAGCCCTCCAGCCCAGATTCTCCAATTTCTCAGCATTCAGGGAAGAGTTGGTCATCAGGTTATAACCCGCCTTTTCCCGGCTTGACGCCTCCTCAAAGACCACCTTTGTCCCGCCGGCCGCCGCAAAAGCTTCGGCCACGTCACGGATCGTCACGATAGAATCCCTGTTAGAGATATTGTAGGCATTGCCTCTGTCTCCATTTAAGAGGACCGTCAAAATGGCGGACGCGCAATCCAGTGTATAGCAGTAGGAGCGCAGCTGAGTGCCGGCGCTCTTCATTACAATGTTCTCACCGGCGGCAGCGTTGCGTGTAAACTGGGCCGACGCGCGGCTGTCCTTATCGGTGATGGATGGGCCGTAGATATGTCCGGGCCGGACAATTACCGTATCGATCCCATACTCTTTCCCGTAAGAAACACACAGCGTCTCCGCCGTGCGTTTTGCTGCGGGATAGGCTGCGCGGGGATTTAAAATGTCGACATACCCATAATCCTCCTCGCGGTAGGGAACCTCTTCGCTCCGGGCCGGTCGGTTCCCATAGACTTCACTGGAAGAAATATAGAGCAGACGTTTGCTCTTACCTGCTCCAGCCGCTTTTAACAACCTGTTTAATCCGGTTACGTTGGCGAGGATCGTCTCCACGGGTTCCTCTGTCAAAACGGCGGGGTCCGCATTGCTCGCACCGTGAACAATATACTCCGCATCGATATCCAACGAACCCTGTCCCGTTGCGTCGTAAGGCAGGTAGAAATAATCCTCCCCTTCCATGAATCCGGAAAACCGGCTGTGGATACGATCCAAACTTCTGCCAGCCAGAATGATCCGGATTCCGGCTCCCTGACTGCGGTTACAGCAAAGCAAAAGTTCTGCCAGAGATGAGCAGATCATTCCTGTTGCACCGGTGATCAGAATAGATGCTCCCTTTAGTTCTTCCAGATGCGGAACACATGCCAGCACACGGTCCACATCATTCCAATAAGCTTCGCTGTATCGGATCATGTCAGTCCCTCATCTTCCCCTGTGTGCAGCAGTGCCTTGAATATCTTTAAGTCATCTATGGTCGTGATCTTCATATTGATCTCGGAACCCATGGAAAAATATGTTGTCTTGCCTAGCTCTTTCATCAGCATACAGGACGCAGCCATCGGCGGCAGTCCCATCTTTTCCGCCTCGTGGTGGGCATCCAGCAGTTCTCCCAGGCGATAGGTGTGCGGCGTTTGGGTCCGGAACAGCTTTTCTCTCTCGATAGACTGTATGGAGGACACTCCATCATCACTTTCAAACACTACTTCCGTGCAAGGGATCGCAGCGACAGCGCTCCCCCGTTCCGCGAAGACAGCCAGACTGTTGGATATGATCTCTGAGGATACGAGCGGCCGGTTTCCATCGTGAACCATCACGATATCATCATCGGAAAGTTCTTTTGCAAGCGCCTCCAGGCCGTTTCGAATGGATTCCTGTCCGGTCTCCCCGCCGGGAACCACCCACTTCAGCTTTGTGATGCCAAACTGTTCCGCATAGGCCTTGAGCACAGCGTCCCAAGAATCCAGCGTAACCACAAGGATAGCATCGATGTTCGGATGCTTCTGAAACGCTTCCATCGTATATACGATCACCGGTTTGTCATCCACATGGATAAACTGTTTCGGAATATTTTGATGCATCCGTGTGCCGGTTCCGGCAGCAGTAAGTAATGCCACAACCATTTTTAATCTCCTCCTGTCTCATCCGCCTTCGGCGCGAGCCATTCCGGGCGTTTTGCTTCCAACAGCGCCTTGAAAATTGCGATATCCTCAATCGTCGTCAACTTGATGTTCATTTCCGAACCGGCCGAAAAGTAAACCTGTTCCCCCATCTCGATCATAAGTGTGCAGGATGCGACGGAGTTTGTGATCCCTGCATCCAGTGCCTTCCGGTGCAGATCACAGATATGCCCGAGCGGAAATCCCTGCGGCGTCTGGGTTCTCTTCAGGTTATCTCTCGGATAACTGCCGGTGGAGACAACCCCATCCTGTGTCTGAAGCATCGCCTCCGCACAGGGGATCGTGGCGATCGCGCAGCCGCATTTTTGGGTTGTCACGATACAGTCTGAAATGATCTCTGAGGATACCATGGGACGAATCGCGTCGTGGATCAAAACGAGATCATCCGGCCCATAATGCTTTTCCAGCTCAAAGACCCCGTTTCGAATAGAAGCCTGCCCGTTCTCTCCGCCGGGAATCACATACTGAAGCTTGGTGATATGATACTGCTTCGCATAGGCCCAAAGCACCTGATCCCATCCCTCGATGCAGACTACAGCGATCGCATCAATGTCCGCGTGATTCTGAAAGGCCTCCAGCGTATAGACGATTACCGGGCGCTCATTTACAGTCAAAAACTGTTTCGGGATGTTCTGATGCATCCGTTGTCCGGAGCCACCAGCTATAAGCAATGCAATGTTCGCCATACTTATCTCTCCTTCATATCTGTCAAACAGGTCTGCTCCTCACAGATAGTTTAATCCTTTATTCTCCAATACAGATGAAAATCATGATGCGATTTCTGTTGCTCTTTCGGAGGCATTTCCATATAATTGCCATAAAGTGCCGTCAAATAGGAATCATAGTTGCCGGGGGCATTATATTGTTTCCCCTCAAAGTTCACTTTGACGAGCTTCATACACGCATCTTTTTCCATCTTCTCTTTCTTCAGATAATGAGTAATGGTTGCTACTCCTACAAATCGCTCCTCGTTAAATGAATATTTTTTGGCACACTTTTGAATCCGTTTTCCCCATCTACGGTAGCCGACGAGCTTTGCTGGGATCCAGGCTACCACGTGGAATAAATAGGCCGACCTGGTCTTTGCCTTTAAAGAATGCAAAGACGATACCCGATGCATTTTAGCCAAAAAAATGATCCTGTTCCAGTGTCGGTTGCATTGTGCTTTCTCTTCCGGAAGTCCATCAATTGGAAAAATGTCAATAAAAATCGGATGGTATACCGGATGATCTTCCCCCAATCCGCCTCTAAAGTTTTCCACAACTGTATCATCATCATAGATACGAAAATAATTACAACAATTAGCATACTCGCCCATATCCGGACCGGCTACCCGATATTTCCCCAGCCATCCGCCGGAAAGCTGCAGCAGCTTCTCACAGTCCGGGCGCGGCATATTAATATCGATATCGTCATCCCACGGAATAAATCCATGATGCCGGATTGCCCCGAGCAGTGTCCCCCCGGACAGAAAATATGTCAGATGGTTCTGTTCGCAGAATGCGGCCACTGCGTCCAGCATCGCGATCTGGACCTCCTTTCCCTCTTGAACCGTCATGGGAAACCTGCAATCTGCTTTTGTCAACTGCGTTGTAGGCTGTATCATGTATATCTGCGTCCTTCAAATACTATATAATAAACAGCACCAGGATATTCTTCAAGAAATCTATCGACATTCGCTGCCCAGGTCAAATTCAATAAAGTGATGGCGCTCCCTTCCGCCCTCAGGCGGAGGCGTCATATAGTCATCCCCGTATCTCATTTTCAGGTAATAATCATAGTCCCGCATGATGTAAAATTCTGTGTCCTCAAACGGCATCCGGATCAGATCACTCATTTTATCCCTGTCATACAGCTCGCCGAAATAGTGCAGCGCGCCGCAGGGACAGACCACATATCGGGAAGAGCCATTTTTACACTTAGAAAAACACCGGTCGCTGCGCCGAAGCCACTCCTCAAGAGAGCGGAACCGGAAGAATCTCGCGAACCTCATCCGCTTTTTTAACTCTTTTACAAGCTGTTCATTCTCCCCGCCATATTTGAGAATCGTATCCCGACAGCGAGCGAGTCTCAGATCAGAGTCCACAAATAAAAACCAACTGCAACGAATCCCGTGCAGATAGCGTCGCAGCCTGTTGTCATAAGCATTTTCCAGAGGAAAAATGTCAATAAACAGGCTGTTTCCTCTGTTTTCATCCGACTGAAGCACCCGGGCCTTCGTGCCCTTTTTGTAGAATCGCGGGTAGTGGAACAGGTTGCCGTCCTCTCCCGGATCCCGGAGCTCATATTCCTCCGAAAGCGTTTCCGGGAAGATTTCTTTAAACTTCTCGTAATCCGCGCGCAGCATAAAAATATCTATGTCGTCATCCCACGGAATAAATCCCCCGTGTCTGACACAGCCGAGGGCAGATCCCCCGCAAAGGCACCAGGAGATGCCGTGTTCATCACACACCATGGAGAGATCTTTAAGCATGCCGGTCAGGGTCCTTTGCACGGCCGTCAGTTCCTCATCGGTCAATGTATGCAGCCCAACCGCTTCGCCATCGATTAATTTTAATAAGCTTCCGATATTCGGCATGCGTTCTCCTAATTTTTATCCGGCAGGACAAGCCAGTCTCCAAACACCCGATCCCACCGGTCCGGATGAAACGGCTCCAGCCCGCCAAAGGTATACAGTGTAAGCTCACCGAAATAAGGGGCTCCGTTTACCTCATAGAAATCCACACGAATGTGCGGGTATCCCTTTGACAATTCATGTGCCAGCTGTTTCATCTGTTCAAACGACTCCGGTTGTTCCAACTTTTTTGAGGTATTCGGATAGTTCTGCCGGATGTCCAAATGATGAAAATCCAGATCAAAATAATCCAGTGTAGTCTTATGTTCCAACCTGCCGGAGACTACATACATCACCTTCGGCTCACCGTCAAAACAAAAAAACTTGTAATCCCGAAGTTCCCCAAATCGTGAATCTTCCATGTACTGTTCGGCAAGAATCCGTGGCTTTACGGTTTTGTATGGCCATTCCCTGCTCGAATAATAAAAGTTTGTCTTCAGGCTTTTTGTCAGGTTCTCCCGTGCGGCAGCACGATCAAAGGAATCCTTGTCCCGTACGATCGCAAGCCCTGCGGAATCATGCGTACACTTTAATACAAACTGCTGCGGAAGCGCATCAAAATCAATTTCATCAAACGTATCCCATACACCCAGTGTAGGAACGATATACTCCTCCCCGATCAGATCGGCAACATATTGCTTAGACTCATACTTATCAACCATCCGGGAGTACTCGGGCCGGTGGTCGTAAAGCTTCAGCCAATTTAACTTTTCATTGTATGTCTCCGGATGTTTCAGATCGCATCTGCGGTGAAACTTTGCCCGATAGTAAAGCCTGATATAAGCCTTGTCCGGCAGAAACCGAAGCATATATTTTGCCCTGTTGGCAACCGGTCTGCTGCCCATTACTGCCAATTCTCCTGAATAAATTCGTCAATCATGTTAACAATGGACATCGGATCTTTATTCTCCCAGGGAACCAGTTCATCCGTCCCGTCATAGATCTTTTGAAAGCATTCACCCAGATCGGTAAGTTCCGGATCCGCCATCAGTACCAGGTGATTATCGGCAAAAGCCTCATTACTCTGGATCTGATGGTCATTGACATGCTCCCCATACTTTTCCAGACGAGTGACAGCGATCACTTTCTTTCCCATATTAAGAGCACTCATGACAGAACCGGAGGCGCCGTGGCTGACTACGATATCGGCCTTGGCTATTTTCTCCTGAAACTCTTCCGGGGAGATAAAATCCTTGTATTCTCCGTGACGGGGCTTGTATTCGGATGTCCCGATCTGCGCGAACATATCGTCCGTTAAAACGCCGTCATCATACAACTCATCCAATTTTTTGAACAGGCGGTCAAACGGATACTTCCGCGACCCCACAGTGACAAAGATCAATACAGGCACCCCCCGTAAACAGCCTTTTTATAAAACTTCTTCTGCGACTCCCACTGTACGATAAAAAGGTCAGAGTGCTTTTCCATCCTTTTCCCGGCCTCGGTGGGCATGTTTGCACGGCCGAATGTCTCGATAAAGATGAACTTTTTATGAAACACAATGGACAAGAGGTAAAACGGATATGCCACCATTGTCCCCGTTGTGATAATAAAGTCCGGGCGCTCTTTGATCCAAATGCCGAGCGCATGAAAACTGTTGCGCAGCATCTTAATGAACATCCTGCTATCCTTCAGGTCCGTTTGAACCATAAAATACTTCGCCACCGGCTCTTCATACTGCGTCCGTTCCGTGACAAAAAATCCATCATATTTATCCGCAAGCGGCATTAGTTTTTGCAGTTGCTCCCAGTGTCCTCCGGATGAGGATACAAAGCAGATCCTGGGTTTTCTATCATGTTTTGCCATCGTCAATCACCTAGATAAAAGTCATGGTACCACTCCGCAAATTTCCTCAACCCGTCGCGGAGCGTAGTAGACGGTCTGTAGCCAAATTCCCGCTCCAGTCCGGATATATCCGCGTAAGTTATCGGCACGTCTCCCGGCTGCATCGGCACCAGTTCTTTATGTCCCTCAAAATCGTAATCTTCCGGCAGCACTCCTGCGCGAACCAGTTCCTGCTGCAGAATATCAACAAAGTCCAAAAGATTTTCCGGATGGTTGTTTCCAATATTGTAAAGCGCATACGGCGGTACCGGCAGTCCGTCCTGCCCTGTCTCCCGACCCGGCGCTTTTTGCATCACGCGAACTACACCCTCTACAATGTCATCAATGTAGGTAAAGTCCCGCTTGCAGTTCCCGTAGTTAAAAATCTGTATATTCTGTCCGGCCCGCAGTTTGTCTGTAAAGCCGAAGTAAGCCATATCCGGCCGGCCGGCAGGGCCGTATACCGTAAAGAAACGGAGCCCCGTCATCGGGATATCATAGAGCTTGCTGTAGGAGTGTGCCAACAATTCATCGCTCTTTTTTGTCGCCGCGTACAGGCTTACCGGATTGTCCACCGGATCGTCTGTACTGTATGGCACCTTCTCATTGGTACCATAGACCGAGCTGCTGGAAGCATAAACCAAATGGTCCACCGGATAGTTCCGACAGCACTCCAGCACATGGTAAAATCCGACCAAATTTGATTTGATATAGGAGTCCGGATTCGTGATCGAATTGCGAACCCCGGCCTGCGCCGCCAGATTCACAACAATCTGGGGCTTCTCCTGCTCAAACAATGCGAGCATCCGGCTCTTGTCTGCAATATCTTCGCAGACAAAATGAAAGTTTGAATGCGCAGTCAGCTTTGCCAGCCGATACTCCTTTAATGCCGGATCATAGTAGTCATTCATGTTGTCAATTCCAACCACCCGGATCTCATCAAACTCATTCAGGAGACGCTCCGCTAAAAAGCCTCCTATGAAGCCGGCTGCCCCGGTTACTAATATACATTTACCATCTATGGTCACTTTACTCATAATAAAACTCTGCCCGGCGCTTTTGGTATTCCGTTCCAAAACGGCGCCTGTCTTTTAGTCTCTTTGAAACAGATCCCTTGTATATACTTTATCTGCACTGTCATCTAAGCAGCTGTCATACCGGTTCGTGATGATCGCCTGACTCTGCCGCTTAAATTCCTCCAGATCATTTACGACCTTGGAACCGAAAAAGGTACTGCCGTCCTTTAAGGTCGGCTCATAGATGATCATTTCCGCTCCTTTTGCTTTCAGCCGTTTCATTACACCACGGATGCTGCTCTGCCTGAAATTATCGGAATCGGTCTTCATCGTCAGCCGATATACTCCGATCACAGGAGCCTGTTCGTTTGCCATCCAGTATCTTTCATGGTTTTGTGTGTTATAATGCCCGGCGATCTGAAGCACCCGATCCGCAATGAAGTCTTTTCGTGTCCGGTTGCTCTCCACAATAGCATCAATCAGATTCTCAGGCACATCAGCGTAATTTGCCAGAAGCTGTTTGGTATCTTTCGGCAGGCAGTAGCCGCCGTATCCAAAGCTCGGATTGTTGTAGTAATCTCCGATACGCGGATCTAAACAAACCCCCTGAATGATCGCCTGCGTATCCAGTCCCTTCATCTCCGCATAGGTATCCAGCTCGTTAAAATAGCTCACCCGCAGCGCCAGGTAGGTGTTGGAGAACAGCTTGACCGCTTCAGCCTCCGTAAATCCCATAAACAGAGTCTCCACTTCCTCCTTCAGTGCGCATTCCTGCAAAAGCCCCGCAAACGTGTGCGCCTTCTCCATTAATCCCTCATCCTCCGGATCCGTGCCGACAATGATCCGGCTCGGATACAGATTGTCATAAAGCGCCTTTGATTCTCTTAAGAACTCCGGACAAAACAGAATGTTTTGGCTTCCCGTTTGCTTTCGGATCGATTCCGTATATCCAACCGGAACGGTGCTCTTAATGACTATAATGGTCTCCGGATTACACGCCGTCACCTGTCCGATGACAGACTCCACGGCAGAGGTATCAAACTGATTTGAGTCCGGATCGTAATTGGTTGGAACCGCAACGACCACAAAGTCAGCCTCGCGATACGCGTTCTCGCCATCTGTCACAGCGGTAAGGTCAAGCTCCTTCTCTGCCAGATATTTTTCCAGATACTCATCCCGGATCGGCGAGATCCGGTCATTCATCTTCTGAACCTTTGATTCAAGCACGTCCACCGCCGTCACTTTATTATGCTGTGCGAGCAGCACGCTCAGACTCGCTCCCACATATCCGAGCCCGGATACGCATATGTTAAATCCACTCATGTTAAATCGGATTCCTCCTCATTCAAGTACGATCGCCCCTGCCATCTGCACACCCTGTTCCACGCAGAGCTCCGTCTCACGCACAACATTCCTGTAATAAGACTTGTGCAGAGTCTCTACCAAGACTACGGGAGAAGCAGCTAAGAGCAGTTCCAGCGTCTCCGGCGAATCCGGAAGTCCTCCGGCAATCTCTGCCTCAATCCCATTTTCGGCGAGTGCCGTTCGAATTTCCTGCAGGCTCTCATTCTCCGTCAGATTCCAGCCGGTCCCGGTCAACAGGATGTGATCTATTCCATTCTTTTTGCAGAACGTCTTCAGATTCGCGAGAACGATCTGCCGTTCGGTCTCGAGCGGAAGCGGTTTCTTTTTATAGACCACTCTGCGCCATGCCCGAACGAGGGGGTTCCTCACTTTTTTCTCATGTATCTGCCCGAACACGGAAATACCGAATTCTCCCGGCATCTCCTGGGCAATGTTTAACGTTCCGCGGGCAAGGTAGTACAGGATGATTATAATAATCCCAAGCACGATGCCGATGACCACACCCAAAAGGATATACCGTCCACTGATATGCACCTTGGCTGCAGCCTCGGTCTGCGCTGAACTGTCATCGGGAACCTCTGCAGCACTGTTCGAATCTTCTGAGTCTGTTCCGGATGCGAGCAGGTTATCCAGCACCGCGGTCTGCTCATCACTAAAATTCTCCGTTTGCGTAGTAATGCGGTTCTGAAGCGTGATCTGATCCGTCAATACCGACGTCTGCTCACTCTTTAATGTACTGTCATATACCTGTGCGGCAGATCGATCTACCAGGGTCAGACTAAAAGCTCCCAGCTGATTCCCCAAATTTTTGGCATATGAGTTCATGCATTGTTCCACCGCATCGGCCAGCTGGGCGGCTTCATCTTCATCCCCATTTATAACCTGTACGCTGAAGATGGAATTCGTCTGGACAATCTCCTCCGACTCTGCTTCAGATGATATGCCGGAAGTGTCGGGCAAAATATCCTCCCCTACCACAGAGACCAGCTCCGTTAAATAGATGGCATCGACATCCGGATAGGATTCCTGCAGATCATTACCCAGTCCACCTTCCTCAACATAGGTCTCAAACACTTCTAAAAGATCTGACGGACCGCCATCTTCCATCTTTATTGCATACTGCATCGTCACGCGGTCTTCGTGATACGGATCAATGTTCATCCGGATCGAATCGGTCATGTATTGTTCCGCGGCTGACACTTGATCATACAGTCTCCATACACTGTTCACTTCACTCATTTCTTCCTCTGTCAGTGAAGTATCGCCCGCCGCCTGCGAGGTTGCCTTCGCGGCCGCCTCCGCCTTTGATCGGTCTGACAGATATTTGTAGCCGGCACAGAGAACCGCAAAGACTACTGCCAGAATAATGATCAGCCAGATCTTGCGCCAGATCTCTTCGATCAGATCCGCCAGACTGATCATCCGCTCTCTCTGCAGATGTTTGTAATCGTTGTCGCGCTCGTTCACGTTGCCTTCCTCCCGCTTTTCTAAAAATCAGTATGAAAAAATATCACTCGTTCTCCCCCACCGGCGTCACATATTCGATCTCCGGGTGGAATGACTTCCCTTCTCTGGAAGCCTCCCGGATCAGACGAATCTTTTCCCGCTTCTTTCCATTCGAAAACCGGATTACCCGCCAAATATGCATCCAGATCCGCAGTCGCTGATAAATTCTGCGCCGCAGCCCCTCTTTGCGGGCTGTGTACATTTCATTGCGGTATGCAAAGCGGTATCGGTCCAATCGTCCGTCATCAAGGGCAATATTGGAGCCAACATTATCTGCCGTATCATGCAGGGTTTTGCTCTCCGGCACCATATAAGCCGGCTTCTTCGCCGTAACGCGTCTGGTATATTCTATGTCGTCTCCCCAGATAAAGAATTCCTTTATGGGGAGTCCAAACTCCTCCACGGTCTGTCTCGGCAAAAACAGGGAGACAAACGTAGAAAATTCGATTCGTCTGTAAGGGTGGGCCGCATCCGTCCCGTCTCCCTTCGGCTGCAGCTTGTTCATCCGGCACTCGGTGCCATCCCTCCAAAGGACGATGCCGGCCAGATATCCATAATCTCCATGGAGATCCTCGTGCGCCTGAATGAACTTTGCGAGGGCATCCGGATAAGGGTAGGCATCATCATCCATCAGCCAGAATGCGTCATATCCCAACTCCCATGCTCGCCGAATCCCATAGTTAAAGCCTCCGGCTCCGCCCAGATTTGCTCCCGTATTGTAGTAGAGGATCTGCCCCTTCTCACAGTATGAAGCCACCGCCTCCTGCGTGCCGTCCGTGCTGGCATTATCGACAATGAGGATATCGGTTGCGGCGCCCTCCTGTCCCAAAAGCGCTTCAATATTTTTAAGAAGATATTCTTTTCGGTTATACGTAACGACAACTGCAACTATTCTCATCTCTGTTTTTTAAAGACTCTGTTCATATTTTTTGTGCCTGAACTTTGCGCCCAAAAAAGACCTGACCTTCTTGAACCAATTTTTCTTTCCAAGCTGAATAACCGAAAGCTCCTCATACGAAATCTGGTTTTTATCGATCCAGACATCTAAGAGCAGCTCCCCGATCCGCCCAAGGTATCTGCGCTCAAACGGCGTCATCTGCGAATCATCTACCAGCCCTTCCAGTTCTTCCAAAATCGGGAACAGCCATGCGCAATATGCACGGAACTGATCCCGCTTCATCACGAACATATTAAACATATGAGCACTGGTCCTTTTCAGTACGGTATTGTATGCGTCCAAATAATCCGGACACTGCCGCTCAATGATCTCGCCGGTAAGATTTAAGTGCGTCCCATCGTGTGTGTGGTCATAGTGGCTGTAGATCGTCTCGATCACATATTTCCGCTTTTTCGCCACGATAGCATCCACGCGGCTCAGAATTTGTTCTGCCGTAGATTTCGTTAAAATCCGATCCGTCAGATTCTGGTCTCCCCCGCCGCGTTTGCCGGGTTCGGCCAGATAACGACGGTAATGGGCCAGACCGATCGCATCCGCGTCAAGATTCTTCCACGCCCAGTAAAGCCCGGTCAGCTCACTGTATTTATCATTTTTAGCCGAGATGTTGTCACCATCATCATCTCCCTGGTACTTCAGTTTTACATCGGAGAGAGCTGTTCCCACCTGAAGCGGCAAATACATCTCATCCGAAGGAGCCCAGAAGTCCTTATGAACGGCAACCAAAATCCTGATATCCATAGGTTCTCCAAATCTATTTTTTGCAATCACATATAAAACTGCATACTTATAGAAAAGTATATCATACTTTCCGATTATTGTCACAATTTATAGGATTTTTAAAGGGTATTTTACAGATCTTCCTGCTTTTTTCTTCGATTTCTCAGTCCTCCCAAAAGTTCAAGAGACAGACTTTCTTTAGTAAGCAGCAAAAGAATAGCATAGACAACAAGAAACACAATCGCCGAAATTATCAGAGCCAAAATCGCACGCATGTCAAGGAATTTCACAAACCAGCAGACAACGGACGCCACCCCGGTAGCAATAATGATCTTCCAAATCTGTATCTGACCGAACAGCGCTTTTTGATCCTTCCGCAGATAAAATAACTGGAACATCAGCACTACCGCCTCAGCGATAAGTGTGCCGATCGAGGCACCTGCCGCGCCCAACCGGGGAATGGCGATCAGATTAATGACACAGTCTGTCACGGCACCCGCGATCACGGAATAGCAAACCAGCTTCTCCCTATCCATCGGGACCAATATCTGGATCCCCATCACGTTGGTCAGACCGATCAAAAGGACCGTAGGCATAATGATCTGCATCGGGATGACAGCCGGAGCAAATGCATCGCCGGAGAGCACCTGTATGGATTCCTGTGCATAAAGGATGAAATAGATCGTGATCGGAAGTGCAGCCAGAAATACAAAATTCAGAGCCTTTTTGCCATAGCGGTAAAACTCTTCCTTGACCCCCTTCTCCATAAAGTAGGAAACCCGGGGGAGCAAAACAGTGCTGAGTGAAGTAACGAGACTCACCAGGATCCCCTTTACCCGGACCGCCGCCGTGTAGAATCCGACCTCAGTGTCATCCTTCATAAACCCCAGCATAACCGTGTCCAGATTGGTATAAATCGTGGTGGCTATGGACATCATAAAAAAGATGGCAATGGGTTTCCAATGCCGTCTAAAGTTATAATGCCCTACGGGACGTATCGTAATATATCGTCTCAGACAGATGAAATTTATGATGTTGGATCCGACACCGGACAGAACAGTGATCCCGCCGTAGATGACATAGTTGTCCTGATTTTTGACGAACAGAAACATCAGGATAACCCCGATCACCTTGAAAATGATCGATCGGATCGTGATGAAAGAATACTGCTCCAGCCCCCTGTACATCCATTCACACCCGATCACATTAAAGAGGATCATAAAGCTCACGATGGCAAACAAAGTGAAGTCGGAGCGGAGTCTGGGGATGTTAAAGACGAGTATAAAATACACCACGTAACACATTGCGCAGACGATCATATTGATGATAAAAAGCTCCTGCACCGTCCGCGACAGTTCCTCCTTGTCATCCCTCACACGCGCTATGGCGCGGATGCCGTAGGTAGGGACGCCCAACATCGCGATCATGCTGAAATAGGTGACAAAAGATGTGGCGAAATTTACTCTCCCCACGCCTTCCGGCAAAAGGACGCGGGAGACATACGGAAATGTGATCAGCGGAAAGATAATGGTGGATGCCGTAAGGATCACATTCATTATAAAGTTGAACTTTACAGACCTTATCTTAACCATAGCAATCGTTGTTTTTCGGTTGTTTCATCCGGCACAGCAGCCAGCAGGGCAAGCGCAAAGGGGCTGTAGGCCAGTTCCACGAGATGATGGGCAATCATGCAGTTGACGGAGACAACAAGGACTGCCGCAAGAAAATAGTAGTCCTTCCGGAACTTTCTGCAGCACAGCACATAGACCGCCAGAACGATCAACAGAAAGATCAGACCGTAACGGAATAGCACATACAGGTAGGAACAATCTACAAAAAAGTAATCTTTTAAGTGAACAACGGTACTTCCGTTCCCCTCCATCGGGGCATACTGCCCGAACAGAGTCACACTAAACCTTGTGAACCCGAGCTTTCCATATGCAAGCCGATCACTTAATATGGTATTAATTCGATAAAGGATACGGTTATCCGAGGAATACAGCGCAGTCAAGGCGACCATGATCCCCGCTAAAATTGGCATGCACCACCGAAACAGCAGGGTATTCTTCTCGCCTGTTCGAAACTTTTTGGACAACAGGTGTCCCCTGTCCCAGAGATTGACCACTATAAAGACACCGATCAGCAGGAAAATACAGATCACATCGACTCTGGTATAACAGAATCGATAGACCAGCACAGCCAATACAACCGCGATCACATAGTGATAGATACGCAGCCTGTCTCTCAACAGATAAAAGGCAACCAGTACAATGGAGAAAATATGCGAGGCAAAGTCAGTCGTATAGAGAATGCCAAATGAGTTCCGTACGATATAGCCATCATCCCGTTCGTACTGCAGGTTCTCGATCACATCCAGCAGTGACGCACAGAAAGCCAGCAATACAATGCTGACAGAAATGATCAGATAGATCTGCAGGATCTTTTTAAACGGAACATTTTTTGCTCCCACAACCATACAGATCCAGAAAAATGCCTCCGTATAGCCGGATGAAACGATAACCAGCGCGCCCACCGCCAGCATGCAGACCATGATCCAGAAGGAGCGTGCCCGATATTGATCAAAAAGGATGATCTTTATCGCTATCAGGACGACCGCCACTGCTTTTACAAGGACATAAACCCTCCCGGGAATTTGAAACATGGTGGTCCCGAGACATTCTCCACACAAAAAAATGGAAAACGCCAGAAGATAGATCTGAGCGCCGGTTTTTTCATCCGCCAGCAGTGATCTTATTCGATTCGAAAGCTTGCGCGTCTGTGCGACGCCCGCGCGGCTATTCAATGACAACACATCCCCAAATTGTAATATCCAGACTCTTGCAGAACTGCATCTGCTCTTCCAGCTGCGTATAAGTTGTTCTCCCCGCCTCCACAAGCAAAACATGGTTGCGGATCTTAGTCATTCTCTCAAGCTTTTCGGCATCCTCTTCTCCCTGCTTTACAGGATAGGTCTCGATATCCTGTTTTGCGAGCGCTTCCGTGAGATCACTCTGCACCTGCTCAAGAGCAGGGCTCTCCCCCACAGCACAGACGGAGACCGTGTCAGTATCATTCTTTTGCGCCAGCAGCTTTAAGTTAACTGCTGCCTGCTCAATAGACGGCTCATATCCCTTCTTCGGACGGAAAAGAGCCAGGATATTTAAGTCGACAGCCTGTAATTCCTCTTTGCCTTTGATCCTGGTGCTCAATGTATAGTAGATCGCATAGAGCAGGATCGGGATGATAAGGCCGGCGATCACTCCCACACCACCGTACATTAAGAGCGTCCGCCTCGGACTCGAAGATGTGCCGGACGGCTTATACTGTTCAATATAATTCTTTCGGTTCGTACTCTGTGTAGCCAGCTTCGTCTGGAGATCTGACAGATTCGTCCGATAGCTCCGCAGATTCGACTTTTCTTTGTTCTGGGTAGTAAGAACTGATTCGTCGGCATAGCTCCGTTCGGACTCTCCCATGGAAGTCATTGTAAAGGAACCAAACTGTTTCTCTACCTCAGGCTTATATGCCTCGATCAGATCTATCATTTCCTCAAGGATCTCATGCGCCTCATCCATGTCGTAATGCTTCACGGCCAGGGTGATCGTTTTTCCGGTCGAGTCAAAACTGATTATCTCTGACAGATAATTGGAGTTCTCTATGTCCAGCCGGTCTGTCAGCTCAGAAAGGAAATTGCCGTCTGTAAAATAGGCTTCCATGGCATGGATATCACTTGTGAGCAGGTTATTCTCATCTGTGGTACTCGATGCATCGGGAACAGTCAGAATATACTGAACGGAAGCCATCTGTACATTCTGCGGATCGATCTGCATGAAGATCGAATTGTCACAGTACTCCTCCTCCGTGGCAAGCTGTTCTTTCGCGATATCGATGTTCGTGTTGATCCCGTCAATCGCTTCATCGTAGACAGCGACTTCATCATTATACTCCTGAATTTCCTCTGCCAGAGAGGAATCCATCCTCTCCGGATAGGCCCTCCGCAATCCGATAAATCCGAAGATCAGTACGAAGACGATCAAGCCGCCAATGAAAAGCCACTTTTTCTTCCAATAACCTTTTATTAAGTTTCTAAGATAGATTGATCTCATTTTTTAAACCTCATATTTTTATGGTAAAATCCTGCCTTTTAATCATTGCCTATCATACACTATTTTATGGAAAAGGGCAATCGCAAGAAACGGCCTAAAACGTTCTGTCAACCTCCTCTGCCGTAGGGATGGAGGGCTGTGCCCCCTTTCTTGTCACTGCGATCGAAGCCACACGCTGCGCATAGTCTATCGCGTCTTCCATATCTTGTCCTTCTGCCAGTTTGACCGCCAGTCCAGAAAGGAAACTGTCTCCCGCAGCTGTGGTGTCGACCGCCCGAACGCTGCGCCCGCAGATCTGTTTGTCATCTCCTTCCCGTCTGGAAAGGATCACTCCGTCTGCTCCAAGACTTACCACAACGTCAGAAGCACCCTGCCGATGCAGGATGCCAATTTTCTTCAGGTAATCCGTATCTTCTAGCGAAGTGCCGGTCAGGATGCCAAGTTCTGTCTCGTTCGGTTTTATCAGGTCCACATTCCGATAAATCTCTTTCGGGAGATCCGGGATAGCGGGAGCCGGATCCAAAATCACATATTTCCCCATAGATTTGGCCAGATGTGCCGCGTACATTACCGTCTCTAACGGAATCTCCAATTGGAGGATCACGATATCCGCCTCTTCCAGCACAGCGCGATGTTTATCAATGTACGCTGCGTCAACCATCTTATTAGTACCGGGAATGACCGTGATCGAATTGCGCCCCTCCGAGTCAACGGCGATCAGTGCGGTCCCGGTAGGGGCATTGTCACAGATCCTGATATCTGCCGTGTTGACTCCAACGCCGCTCAGGTTGTTCAGAAGAGCTATGCCGTCATCATCTCTGCCCACCATACCGAGCATCGAGACAGAGCCCCCGAGTTTCCCGATCCCGTATGCCTGATTGGCTCCTTTTCCGCCCGGTACTTTCTCAAAATCTGAGGCGAGAATGGTCTCGCCCGGCTGGGCAATGTGGTCGACCTTTGCAACAAGATCCATATTCAGGCTTCCGATGACAACGATCCGTTTCATTCTTTCTATTCCGCCCCTTCTCTTCTCAGCACGACACCCACGGTCATCCACATGATCTTAAAATCCAACGCCAAAGACCAGTGTTCGATATAGTAAGCGTCCAGCTGTACGATCTCTTCGAAATCGGTGATCTTGCTTCGGCCGCTGACCTGCCACATGCCGGTCAGCCCCGGCTTCATGCTGAGACGGATCTTGTGGTGATATTCGTAATTCTCAAACTCATCCACAGTCGGCGGGCGCGTTCCCACCAGACTCATATCGCCTTTTAAGATGTTGATGAACTGGGGCAGCTCGTCGATGCTTGTCCGGCGGATCATATTGCCGATGCCTTTGCCCGGGCCTTTCTCGCTGCCGATGATGCGGGGATCGTTCTCCACCTTGAACATCTGACCCTCCATCTCGTTTTGCTCCATCAGATCCTTCTTGCGTTCCTCGGCATCCATATACATGGAACGGAACTTATAGAGGGTAAACCGGCGGCCGTTTTTTCCAACCCGTTCCTGTTTAAAAAAGATGGGGCCCGGTGACGCCCGGTAGATCATAGGTGCTACAAAAAGAAATACTACACCCGTGACAGCCAGTCCGATAAGGCTCGCTATGATATCGATCAGCCGCTTGATCATCATGCGGAACGATCCGGTCGAGCTGATGCTGGTAGTGAGGAACGTACAGCCACCGATCTTTTCGGTCTCAGCATTGGGGAAATCGTCCGTCACATAATCCAAGGCCAGGTGAACTACGACACCCATGTCCAGCAGTCGGTTGATCATACGGCGGTTCCCTCTCGTATTGCCGGGAACACAGATCATCACTTCATCGACTGCCTGCTCCTTGACATAATCAACCACAGTTTTCTTATTGCAGACAACAGGGACCAGCTCGATCTGCTCTCCTACCATGTCCTGATCTAAAATAGCCAAACCCTGCAGATTAAAGCCGTTGTACATGCGCTCCCTAAATTGTTTGATCATCAGAGCAGAGTATTCCGCAGTGGAGATGAGCAGGATGTTGGCCTGATATTTTCCTCTCTGCATGATCCTCCGGATCATCGCCTTCCAGGAAAGCCGGGCGGCGATCATAAAGGCTACACAGAGAATGATGGCCAGCGTCATCATCGAACGGGAGAAGAAGAATGCCTGCTGGGTCAGATACAGATAGGCGATGGCGATAAGCCAGATCACCATGTTGTGGAAAATGACAGAGAGAACCTCCCGGGGAGCACCGCGTTTTAAAATATTCTTATAGACCGGCCAGATCACCACATAGACGATGTCGATCGCCAGCAGGATGATATCTAAAAGTACGTAAAGAGAGAGACCCCGATACATAATGATATCCGGGTCACGCGCTAAATAGGCGATCCAGTACGCGACTTCAATGCATATGATATCGACGATAATAAAGTCGAGATGTTTTGTCCACCCACGCCTTCGCTTCTCGTTCATAAAATCCTCTGTTCTTTCAATTTTTCTGAACGCCCTCTTTGCGTTCTAATCTCCGTGCCTGCCACTTTTGAAACCACTCTCGCAGCGCGTCCATACCGAGGGTCAGCACACGCAGGATCGGCTCCGTCGCGATGGCGAAGACGACGAACAGCATGATGCACTGGATGGACATGCCGGTGATGTTAAACAGCTGAGGCAGGAAGATGCTGGAGCAAAGCAGTCCGCCGATACAGCAAAACCACCCGATCCACTTGGCCCGGTTCATCGGCCCGCCCAGCCTGATAAGGACGATAAAGCCTACAATGGCCAACAACATGGTCGATGCCGTGGCGATATCATCTGCCCCGACGTTAAAGACCTGCCCGAAGATGACCAGCGCACCCACAGCTACAAAGTCGGTCAGTCCGGCCGGCAGCGCACGGGACAGCATATTCGGCAAAAATCTGCCGCTGATAGGACCGTCCACAGGCTCCAGTGTTAACAGGAATGCCGGTATACCGATCGTAAACAGACTGATCAGCGTGATCTGTGACGGCGAAAGCGGATAGGAGATCATAAAGAACGCCGAGAACAGCGCCAGCAAGAGGGAGAAGATGTTCCGCACAAGGAACAGACTCCCGGAGCGCTGGATATTGTTGACGACCTGACGTCCCTCCCGGACCACCTCCGGCATACAGGAAAAGTCGGAGTCTAAAAGCACGACTTGTGCCACCTGGGCCGCAACCTCGCTTCCGGATGCCATGGCGACACTGCAGTCCGCGTCCTTTAACGCGAGCACGTCGTTTACACCGTCGCCGGTCATGGCTACGGTGTGCCCCTGCTCCTGCAGTATCTGGACGAAATGCCGCTTCTGATTTGGCGTGACGCGGCCAAACACGGTGTATTTCTGCAGCGCATAGTCTATGTCGTCATCCGTTTTTAACTTCCGCGCGTCGATGTAGTTCTCCGCTCCGACGATCCGCGCCTCTTTCGCCGCCTCGGAGGCGGTCATTGCATTGTCGCCGGAGATGACTTTGATCTCCACCTGCTGCTCCGCAAAGTAGGCGAACGTCTCGGGTGCCTCTTGCCGGACCGGGTTGGATAAGAGGATGAAGCCGAGCGGATTGACCGCCCCTGTCAGCCTCTCGCCGGTCAGCTTGCCCTCGTAGGCGACGAAGGCCAGGATACGGTATCCCTTGGCAGTATATTTCATGATCCGGTTCTCATAGTTCGGGTAGAGATCCCGAAGCACGATCTCCGGCGCACCGAGCAGATAGGTGCCGTCGTCAAATGTCGCACCGCTGTATTTCTGAGAGGAGGAAAACGGACAGGTCGCAAATGCCCGCCTGCCGGTCCACTCCGTAAAGTATTCTTTGATCGCCTCCATGGTGATGTTGTCTTTGTTCATGGAGTGCGCAAAATCGCCGATGACCAGCTCTAAATCCGGCAGCCCCAGTGAGTCATACTCCTTGGACTTCACGAGCCGCTTGACTTTCATGGTATTCTCGGTGATGGTTCCGGTCTTATCCACACAGAGCACATCGACCCGCGCCAGCGTTTCGATGCCTTTTAAGTCGTGGAAAAGGACATGGCGTCTCGCCAAGCGGGCGGCACTTAAGGCCAATGCCGCACTCGTCAAAAGGAAAAGTCCCTCCGGAATCAGACCGATCACAGCCGCCACCATGGAGATCACGCTGCTTGCGAGCGTCTCCTCGTTGACAAAGACGCCTTCGAAAAACAGGATCAGGCCGATGGGGATAAGGACGATGCCCACAAAGATCAGCAGCCGGTTTAAGGACCGGAAGATCTCGGACTGTTCCCCGCCCTTCATCGACTTTGCGCTGAGCGTCAGCTTAGAGATATAGGAATCCCGCCCCACGGCTGTCAGCTGAACATAGCACTGACCGGACACGATAAAGCTTCCGGAGATCAGCTTGTCTCCCCGCTTCTTTATGATCTCGTCCGTCTCACCGGTGAGCAGGGATTCATTGACCCTAACTTCACCCTGTATGATCTCCGCATCCGCGCAGATCTGATCACCGGACGAAAAAAAGACGATGTCATCCCGCACCAGCCGTTCCGTCGGCACGGTAGTCATCTTTCTTTCCCGTATAACCGAAGCCTTCGGCGTGGTGAGCATGGTCATCTTTTCCAGCTCATTCTTCGCGTAGACCTCCTCCACGATCCCGATCATCGTATTAAAAAAGATAACGATCAAAAATGTCAGGTCGCGATATGAGTGCACGATAAGAAGCAACACTGTCAGAATCAAAAAGATCAGGTTGAAGTAGGTAAAGATATTCTCTTTTATGATCTGCCCGGTCGTCTTAAGCGCCGCATCTACCGGCTGGTTGTCCCATCCCTTTGCCAGGCGCTCATTGACCTGATCCCGGGAGAGTCCGTACCTATAGTCCGCGTTGACTTCCGGCACAGGCCTGCGCTGCGGCATATCATCGGCCTGTAAGCGGGCATTTTTTCTTCTTTTTCGTCTTCTGTCTGCCATAGTTTGCTTATACCTAAAACTAAGGGATGATACTACGGATTGCTGCGTGCTACGCACTCCCGCAATCCTACAGCCATTCGCAATCCGCCCTGTCGGGCTACTTGCTCATGTCTGTTCGGGTCCGAAATTCACAAAGCCGGATGCAAGCATCCGCTTTGTGACTTATCGTCCCCTTGTATCATCACATCTTAAACCGATACCCCACACCCCAGATCGTCTCAATGTACTGCGGGCTCGACGTATCATATTCGATCTTTTCACGGATCTTCTTGATATGCACCGTCACGGTTGCGATATCCCCGATGGACTCCATGTTCCAGATGCGGGAGAAGAGCTCGTCCTTTGAAAAGACATGGTTCGGGTTCTGCGCCAAAAAGGTCAGCAGATCGAACTCTTTTGTTGTAAACTGTTTTTCCTCATCGTTGACCCAGACGCGGCGCGCCGTCTTGTCGATGCGGATCCCGCGGATCTCGATGATGTCGTTTTCCTGGGCATTGCTGCCGATCAGGCGGTCGTAGCGCGCCAGATGGGCTTTTACCCTGGCCACCAGCTCACTGGGGGAGAACGGTTTTGTCACATAGTCGTCGGCTCCCAGCCCCAGACCTCGGATCTTGTCGATGTCATCCTTTTTGGCGGACACCATCAGGATCGGGTTGTTTTTTGTCTCACGGATCCGCTTGCAGATTTCGAATCCGTCCACTCCCGGAAGCATCAGATCCAGAATATACATATCAAAATCTTCGTTTAGCGCACGCTCTAAGCCCTTTGTCCCGTCGTGCTCCAATTCCACATCGAACCCGGAGAGTTCCAGATAGTCTTTCTCCAGATCCGCAATGGCTTCCTCATCCTCAACTATCAATATCTTGCTCATTCGGCACCTCCTGATATTTTCGAATCACAAAATACATGATGGTTCCCGTGCCCACCTGGCTGGTCGCCCAGATCTGTCCGCCGTGGTCCTCCACGATCTTCCGGACGATGGAAAGCCCGATGCCGCTTCCGCCCGTGGCGGAATTGCGCGAGGCATCCGTGCGGTAGAAGCGGTCGAAGATGTACGGCAGGTCTTTCGCGTCAATGCCCTTGCCGTTGTCCTCGATCTCCACCTGTATGAAGTCTCCGACATCCTTGATCCGAATGTTTATCTGTCCCCTGCGGGAGCCGTCCATGTACTTGATAGCATTGTTTACTATGTTATTTATAACCCGCATCAGCTGCTCCGGATCCGCGATGATGACCGTCTCCGCATCCGTGTAGTTGACGTAGGAAAGACTCACATTCTTGGTCTCTAAGTCAAGCCCGATCTCCTCGATACAGTCGGAAAAGTAATCCGACACCCGAAGCTTGTTGAAGTTGTATGGGATCCGGTTCGTATCGATCTGTGAGTACAGCGTCAGCTCATTGATGAGCCGGTCCATCTCGTTGGCCTTGTTATAGATCGTCCGAACGTAGCGCTCCTGTTTTTCCGGTGTATCTGCCACGCCGTCTAAGATCCCCTCGGAGTAACCCTTCACCGCAGTGATCGGGGTCTTTAAGTCGTGGGCGATATTGCTGATCAGAGCTCTGTTTTCCCGCTCGCCCGTCACTTTTTCCTCAGTAGATTCCTTAAGCCGCTGCCGCATCTCTTCAAAGTTCTGGCACAGCTCTCCCATCTCGTCCTCCGAGTCGTAGTCGACATGGAAGTCTAAGTTGCCCTCCTTGATGTTCTTTGTGGCGACCTGAAGCTTTCGGATGGGTGTGATGGTCCCCCGATAGATCCACAGCATCATGAGTCCGGCCGTTAATGCCAGAATCAGGATGATGACGATGATCAGGCCTATCATCATCTGGCGGATCTCCGGGAGGATGCTCTCGGAGGAAGTGACGATAAAAATACTTCCCTCAGCCCCGTCCGTACACAGAAAGTCCACCTGCTTGACCAGAGACTGTGTGTCTCCGTCAATAAAGTATCCGGCACCCGTTGCGGTACCGGAGGCCCGCTCACCGTATGCGGGGAGACTCTCGGCCCACTGGTCATCCGTCACAACGCTCGCGCCTTCATAGCCGTTAAATACCACCTCGCCGTCGCGCAAAAAGAGAAGAAACGAGCTCTTCGACTGCAGCTCCTCGTTTTCCTCTGTCAGATACGTCAGGCTTTCCAAGAGTGCCGGATCCGACTTGGCCAGATCGGAGATCTCGGTGTAGTCCGTCTCCGTATAACGGTTCATGATCTGCAGAGAGTTGGAAAAAAAGCCATACCCGTTCTGTGCATCCAGGAGATAGTCCTGCTGAAAGATCCTGGTCTGCAGAAGATTATATCCATACAGCACCGCTCCCATCAGTACAATCGGAAGCAGGATAATGACGAAGAACGCAATGAATAATCGGGTTCTGAGTTTCATGGCACTCGTTCCTTTTCCATCTCAGCTAAAAATGGGTATAGTTATGTAATATTATAACATAAATTAAAAAAAAGGGGCCATAAAGCCCCTGTTTTTTAGAAAAGTTTCAGATTACAGGTATTTTTTTAAGTCTTCTGTCTTGTTAAGCGCCTCCCATGGAAGATCCACATCCGTGCGGCCAAAGTGTCCGTAGGCTGCCGTTGCCCGATAGATCGGCCTCCGAAGGTCGAGCATTTTGATGATGCCGGCCGGGCGCAGGTCGAAGTTCTCACGGACGATCTCAACGATCTGCTCATTGGATAACTTCCCTGTGCCGAACGTGTCGACGTTGATGGAAGTGGGCTGAGCCACGCCGATGGCGTAGGACAGCTGGATCTCACATTTGTCGGCCAATCCCGCCGCCACGATGTTCTTTGCCACGTAGCGCGCCGCGTAGGCCGCTGAGCGGTCCACTTTCGTGCAGTCTTTGCCGGAAAACGCTCCGCCGCCGTGACGGGCCATTCCGCCGTAGGTGTCCACGATGATCTTGCGGCCGGTCAGTCCGGCGTCACCGTGGGGTCCGCCGATCACAAAGCGGCCGGTCGGATTGATATAGAATTTGGTGTCCGCGTCGATCAGCTCGCTCGGGAGCACCTCGTCAAATACATATTTTTTGATGTCCGCATGGATCTGCTCCTGCGACACCTCCTCGTCGTGCTGTGTGGAGAGAACCACGGCTTCCAGCCGCTTCGGCCTGCCGTCGGTGTCGTACTCGACAGAGACCTGCGTCTTGCCGTCGGGCCGCAGATAGGGCAGCGTGCCGTTCTTGCGGACTGTCGCAAGCTGCAGTGACAGGTGGTGAGCAAGCGAGATGGGGTAGGGCATGTACTCCGCGGTCTCGTTCGTCGCATAGCCGAACATCATCCCCTGATCACCGGCACCGGTGTCAAGGTCATCGGTCAAGCTTCCCTGTCTTGCTTCCAGAGCTTGGTCTACACCCATGGCGATATCGGCGGACTGCTGGTCCAAAGCCACCATGACCGCACATGTGTTGCAGTCAAATCCGGTCTTCGCGTCGTTGTAGCCGATCTCATCCACAGTCCGGCGGACGATGGAAGGGATGTCAAGCTGCGCCTGCGTCGTGATCTCGCCTGTGACCAACACAAAACCGGTACTGGTCACGGTCTCGCATGCCACACGGCTCATCGGATCCTGCTCCATGCAGGCATCCAGGATCGCGTCAGAGACGGCATCGCAGACTTTGTCCGGATGTCCCTCCGTGACAGACTCGGAAGTAAACAGTAATTTTTCCATATCGTATTCTCCTTACGAAACGATTTTTAATTTGAATTTTTGGATTTCCTTTTCGGAACCGACTTTCTGGATCACAGCGCCGAGCTGACGGAATTTGTCATCCAGATGCTCGTAACCGCGCTCGATATAATAGATGTCGTCGACAATGGTGATGCCGTCCGCCGCAAGGCCCGCGATGACGAGGGCTGCGCCGGCTCGAAGGTCCGGTGCGCTGACTCTGGCACCGGAGTAGTGGTCCACTCCGTAAATGATGGCAATGTTCCCCTCCACCTTGATGGTCGCGCCCATCTTGGACAGCTCATCCACATATTTGAAACGGTTCTCGAAGATACTCTCCGTGACCGTGCTCGTGCCGCCTGCAAGCCCGAGTACCACACTCATCTGGGGCTGCATGTCCGTCGGAAAGCCCGGATAAGGCAGCGTCGTCACATGGGCGCTCTTAAGCGGCTCCCGCGCGCTGACGCGCACTGCATCGTCAAACTCGTCCACTCGGCACCCCGCATCCAACAGCTTGGCCAGCGTGGCCTCCAAATGCTTCGGGATCACGTTGCGGACCACGACATCTCCGCCCGTGGCCGCCGCCGCGAACAAAAATGTACCCGCCTCGATCTGGTCCGGGATAATGGAGTAGGTCGTTCCATGGAACTTTTCCACGCCGCGGATCCGGATCACGTCCGTACCTGCTCCGCGGATGTTGGCTCCCATGCAGTTTAAGAAGTTGGCCACATCCACGACGTGGGGTTCCTTGGCCGCGTTCTCGATCGTTGTCTTGCCGTCTGCCATGGCTGCCGCCATCATGATATTCATGGTCGCGCCCACAGACACTTTGTCCAGATAAATGTGCTGTCCGACCAGTTCATCGGCTCTGGTCACCACAATGCCCTGGTGGATCTCCACCTTCGCACCCAGCGCCCGAAATCCCTTCAGGTGAAGGTCAATGGGACGACTTCCTATGGCACAGCCGCCCGGCAGAGCGACTTCGGCTTTTTTATATTTTCCGAGAAGTGCTCCGAGCAGATAGTAGGATGCCCGGATCTTCCGGATATATTCGTTGTCTACCGTGAATCCGATGATCGTCGCGCCATTTAAGCGCACAGTGTGCTCGTCTAAGCGATCCACCGTGGCTCCGAGATTCTCGATGGCCTGAATCATGACGTTGATATCACGTACATTCGGTATGTTCTCAATCGTAACGGGCTCGTCCGCCATGACGGCTGCCGCGAGGATGGCCAGTGCGGCGTTTTTCGCGCCTCCTATCTCCACCTCTCCGTGCAGGGGAGTGCCCCCTTTGATCACATATTGGTCCATTTTTTTACCTCGTAGATCATATTCGCAAACACGTTATTATAACTATATTTATGAAAAAATGTCAATACCCTTATTTGCTGTGACCGGATCTCACTCTTCGACTGCCTCGTCCTCATCGGAATAGGTGACATCAAACAGGTCGGTAAATTTAACTTTCTCCCAGAGGCTCTCGTCATATGAAAAATCTGAGTCCTCCATGTAGCCATCGACTACCTCGTTGTAATACTCAGTCTTAACCTCACCCTCGGCAGTCTCCACGGCAGCCTCAGTCGCCTCCTCGTCATCCTCGCTGTCAAGCCGGATGATGTAGAGATATCCGTCGCCTTCGATTGGACCCGCGACATCGCCCACGTGCATCTTGTCGGCCTCCTCGATGACGGCTTCGCAGAATCCGCCCTCATCCTCGCCGGCCTCATCCTCGCCGTAGGAATAAGTATATATCGTACCGCCGTAGTCCTCCACCGCCTGGTCAAAGTCTTCCTTCGCAGACTCGGCAAAAAGCTGAGCGTCTACCTCTAAGCCCACGACCTCTTCGTCTGTATACTCGACATACGAGCCGTCCTCATCATAATATCCGTTCAGGCTGACCTGAACGTAACTGAACGTTCGCTGCTTGTAGTCCTCCGGATCGAGATCGTTGCCCACATCGGCTTCGATCGCCTCCTGCATCCGGGCTTTTACGGTCTCGTAGTAGAGCATCTCCTGAACATACTCCTCGGTGGCGCCCATAGCCTTGATGCCCTCTTTGGTATTCTCGGCCATAAAATCCTCGGCCGCAGTCTGCATCTCCTCGGTCTCCTCGGCCGTGATCTCCACGCCGTAGTCCGGCATGTGCTGCTCCAGCAGACAGTCTGTCTCCACTTCCTCCATGATGGCATTCTTGACGGAGGTCTCCATGGAGTCGCCGTTGTCATCGTAGTACAGCTCGCTCGTCCAGTAATCCGTTCCGCTGTAAGTGCCGATCATGTAATCGTAGATTGCCTGATTATAGTGTGCGACAAAGTTTAAGTATCCCAGTGAGATCTCCTGATCCCCACAGGTGGCAACGATGGCATCCGAATTTATAGTAGAACCGCATCCGCCAAGCACCAGGGAAGCCGCCACGGCTCCAGCCAGCAGAAATGCCGCCGTTTTCTTGTATCTCATCCTGTCCTCCAAGCATGTGATGGATCTTGCATACTGCAATGTATTATAACTTTTTTTTAGCGGTCACGCAAGGGCTAAGCTGTGCAATCCGGAAGGAACATTAAGGCGTATAGTCTGCATGTGCTTCCAGCTCCTCATAGCTGTCGTAGAAGAGATTGCCTGGATCTTCCCCGTTTTGGATCATGCTGTAGATCTCAGAAAACAGTTGTGTAAATTTTTCTGCCCCTTCTACACTGAGATGCAGATTGTCGTTAAAGTCCTCCTCATCCGAGAACATCTCCCAGTGCTCCTTATACAGATTGAAATCTACAAACGGGATTCCCCGTTCCTCAGCGATCTGTTCATACCACTCACGGAATACATCGAGATTGCTCTGTTCACAGATCACGGTTTCCGAAAGGGGAATGGTAACCAATATCACGTCTATATCATTCTCTTCGCACAGATCCAGCGTCATATTCAGGTAATCCAGATCGGACTCATCAATGACATCCGAAAAGGAATACAGGTTATAGTGTTTGGAATAATCATCTGCGATCCAACTCTGGTCCGGATTCCCCTCATTGATCGGTGAATAGCCTTTATCCGTTTCAAGATTGACGCCGGTCCATTCCCCCTGATCAGCCAGCTTCAGACATTCCAGCCCCTTGTCCATAAATTCCGAATAGAGGACATCATAGTCCAGCGGGCTGATCACCTTGAGGAAATACCGGATCCGATCCGACAGGTTCAGTTTGGCAAACAGGTAGAACTCTCCTTCATAGCCCCGTTCATCCTCCGTCTTGGTCAGAGCGTCGTAGGAAAGCTCGATCACAACCGTGTCAACCGGATTGCGTTCTATCTCTTTTTCCAACAGTGTATAACGGTCCCGCAGGGAACCATTGGCGATTGACAGATTGTAGCTGTCCACATCCAAGTCCTCATCAAGAATGGTCGGAATCAGCGAGGTCATACCGTGGGATGCGCCGGATACCATAAAATCAAGCGTCCCGCTGAGCTCATTACGCTCCTTCATATCCTGATAGTAGAAGTTCTCTCCGCGGAAATACACTGCCATGATCACACCGGAAAAGACCGCTGCCAAAACAATAAATAAAATGATCGTAAGGAGAGTTTTTCTAAAATTGTGCATACATAAACCCTCCTGTCTGTGTGATGGTCGGATAACCGAACAGCATGATCACGATGAATAAGCCCGCAAAGATCGCGATCCGTGCAATATAGTTTGTGTGATCGGAAAGCCACTGCCGGATCGGCTGTTTTCGCTGAATAAGGCTTGTTATGAAGATCGCAGCAGTTCCGCAGATCACCACGATGAGCGGCAGCTTCATCGTCTGAAGGTCAACGAATGCCAGCAGATCCTGCCATGAGTGTACGCCGACACGGCTCGTGAAAATATTTTTCCAAAAGCCAAGCCCGTCGCGCAGCGTCCCCACCTCCGGCAGCACTTTAATAAACGTCACGAGGACAAATGTCCGAATGACCGTAAAAGCCCTCCAGTAGAATGCATTTTCCCGGATACCTAAATTTTGCTTCCAGCGGGTGCAGATCGGCTCCATCCAGAGCGCAAAAATGATAAAAATACCGTTCACGCCTCCCCAGGCAACATAGCCCCAGGTCGCACCGTGCCAGAGTCCGGTAATCAGTCACACGACAACCAGAGAGATCGTCGCGGGCAGCGTGTCGCCGATCATCTTGCCGTGTTTTTGGAACTTCTTTTTTGCCCAGCGCCCCAGCCTCTGGTTGCACTTAAGCATCGCCACCGGATAGTAGATATAAGTCTTAAACCACACACCAAGCGTAATAAGCCATCTGCGCCAATATTCGGCGATCGATTTCGAAAAATACGGCCGATTAAAGTTCTCGGTCAGTTTGATGCCAAGGATCTCGCAGAATCCGCACACG
>JAJBTQ010000023.1 GCA_020860755.1 Lachnospiraceae bacterium | reverse complement strand
GTGTATGAGATCTACACAGAAGGTTATCCCGAGAACCAGTTCATCGGCATCCCGGAGACCGAGACTGTTGAGACCGACATGACCAACGCATTTGTGCAGTATCTGCAGGGCGACATCGATCTCGATACGTGCATGACTCAGATGCAGGAAGCTATTGACTCTGTACAGTAAGATTTTAGCTGAATTATTGTATTAGCCTGTGATTTAGAACGAGTGGGGTTATAGGCACTGCTTATAACCCTACTCTGTTCTACAAATTTTGTAGGGAAGGTTTATTTTAAGCAATATGGAGGTGTCGTACCGGTGAAAAAATCAACCAAGGCTCTTCGAACGGGCGCAAAAGCGTATGGATATCTGGCACCTACACTTGTCTTATTGGTCGTATTTCTGGTGATCCCGATCGTAATGGTGGTCTCCTATTCGTTCTATAACAATGCGGTCGTTGTAAAAGACAACTATTTGGTGGGGTTCCAGAACTATGCACAGATCCTTACGGATTCTGAGTTTTGGGGGGCTGTCAAACATACCGTTATATTTGTGGTTGTAAGTGTGGTAGCACACATCTTACTGGGCATGGGATTTGCGCTCATGCTGAATTCACATTATTTTAAAACAAGAACGAAAACCGTTTTCCGTGTTTTCTATATCTTACCGTGGATTTTCACCGCTTCGGTTATCGCTCTTTTATGGAGACTAATCTTGCAACCCGGAGGTATCGCAGATTTCATGTTCTCATGGCTTCCTGCGGTAGACAAGTCGTTTAGCTGGCTGGGTGAGACAGGCATAGCGTTAGCTGTTGTGGTTTTCGTTAATATCTGGTGTGGATATCCGTTCTATATGATCAGTATTCTTGCCGGCCTGCAGGGAATTTCGGGTGATCTCTATGAGAGTGCAGCTCTTGACGGAGCTACCGGTTGGAAGAGCTTCATTCATATCACGATTCCGCAGCTGAGCCCGATTCTTATCAGTATCGCGATGCTGGATATCATTTGGACGATCCAATCCTTCAACGTCATCTGGATGTTGACGGGCGGTGGTCCGCTAAATGTCACGGAAACTCTGAGTATCTACATATACAAGCTAGCATTCAACAGCAGTCAGTACGGTCTGGCATCTACAGTCGCTACGATTGTGTTGATCGTCTGTGTAATACTGGCTATCTTCTATGTAAGACTGCAAAGGAGGGCGAATGACTGATGGTAGGAGCAAAGAAAAAAGGCGTTAAAGTCGTTATAAGTATATTATTAGTGATTGGTGCGCTGTTTGCAGCGTTACCGGTAGTTTGGATGATTCTGAACTCGTTTAAGACGACGGCGGCCATTTTCTCATGGCCCCCGACGATAATAGACAGTTCTTTTAACCTCAAATCTTATGCAGCAGTATTTACAGATCCGGAAAAACTTCGGTTCTTCCTTAACAGTTATATCGTAGCGATCTGCGTGGTGGGCATCACTCTGTTCGTTGGTATTTTGGCTGCGTATGCGTTCAGCCGGTTCCGGTTCGGAGGCAAAGGAATTATCAATTCCCTGATCGTCAGCGTGCAGGCGATTCCGCCTATCGTGCTGTTGATCCCGTACATGAGCATGATCGTTGCAATGCATCTGTTTAACACGTACCTTGCACTGATCCTAACCTATCTGGTCACAACGCTGCCGTACTGTATCCTGATGATGACGGGTTACTTCAATTCGATGTCGACGGAGCTGGACGAAGCAGTCATGATCGACGGTGGGTCAAGGTTCAGAGCACTGTGGCAGGTTCTGGTACCCATTTCTGTACCCGGTATGGTTTCTGTTGGAATGTATACGTTCATGCAGGCATGGAACGAGTACCTGTTCGCATTGGTCTTGACAAATACAACCAACATGCGTACCGTGCCAATCGGCATCAACCTGCTGATGGGCCAGCACGTATGGGATTGGTCACAGATGATGGCAATGAGCGTGATTGGCTCTCTGCCCGTATTAGTCCTGTTCATCATCTTCCAGAGATACTTTATCGAAGGTATGTCTGCCGGTGGTGTGAAAGGTTAATGTTTCAGGAAGCTGGAGTCAACATATAGGAGGTATGAGCTATGTTGATGAATATGAAAGATTTGCTGGCTGTTGCGAATAAAAACAATTTTGCGGTTCCGGCGTTTAATATCAGTGATTACAATATGTTTAATGGTATCATCGAGGCCGCGGAAGAAAAAAACGCACCTGTTATCATAGCGATCCATCCGGACGAACTCAGTCATACGACGCCGGAGATGGTCAAGGGTATTATAGACCGCTTAAACAAGTCTGTTGTACCCTCTGTGATCCACTTGGATCATGGCGCATCTTTCGGACAGGTTATACTCGCGATCCAGTCAGGTTTTACGTCTGTCATGATTGATGCTTCCAGCCAACCCTATGAGGACAATGTAGCCGCATGCCAGAAAGTCGCCGAGGCGGCTCATGCGGTGAATGTTTCAGTAGAGGGTGAATTGGGAACTATCGGCAATACAGATTCTGTTGAGACTACTGCACCGGATGAGATATTGTATACTGATCCGGAGCAGGCAAAAGATTTTATAGAAAAAACGGGGATCGACTGCCTTGCAGTTGCGATCGGTACGAGCCACGGCATTTATCCGAAGGATAAGAAGCCGGAGCTTCGGATCGACATCCTCGACGCGATCAAAAAAATAGTGGAGGTTCCCCTGGTACTTCACGGGGGATCCTCCAACAAAGATTCTGAGATCGCGAAGTCAGTGGAGCATGGGATTAACAAGATAAACATTTCCAGTGACATTAAAGCAGCTTATTATGAAAAGATGAGAGAGGTGCTTAAGGATGAAAGCCTGCGAGAGCCCAACCAGATCCAACCTCCTTGTCTTGTTGCCATGAAGGAGGTGGCTTATCAGAAGATAGAGCTTTTCCAAACGACCGGAAAAGCAAGCCTCTACTAATAGTTTTTGTATATTTTAATGGAGATTTAATGGTATGGGTGAGAAAATCGCAATGGGTTTTCATGTCTGCGTAGACTACGAACTTCAGTGGGATACGGCGGTTATGGAAAGCCTGATCCGTTCTTATGATATTCACGATGCGGATTTAAAGATGAAACACGACCCCGAATCAGAACGGTCTGCCGTGATTGCCTGTTTGGCGTATCTAAAAGCAGGTGTCGGCTGCGAGATGGTTCCGGAAACTTCAGAGATATGCGAAAACTTTGCAAATCATTTTGAGTACAGGATTACCATTGGCGGCACCGCTTCACGTGCCGCCATTGCTATCTCTAAGTTGGGATACAGCAGCGCGCTTCGGGCATGCTGTTACAATCAGTATATCCGGGATCTGCTTCCCGATCGGATCCAACTGTTTTCCAGTATCGGGACGGATCACGAGGCAGTATATCCCCATGTGGTTCTGCAGTGTGCAGGGGGAGTACATATTCAGGCAAACGACATTGATTTTGTCACGCCGCGGGAGAACCGGGTGATGCTCTCCCGTGATATCGACAGTATTGAGATGCATGTCTCGGTAGATTTTGCACCGATGATCCGGGATGCGGAGGTGTTCTTGCTCTCCTGCTTCAGCGAGGTTCTGGATCGGGATATTTTGGAAGACCGCCTACAGAGTACCAGGCAGCTGCTTAAGACGCTTCCGGAGAATGCACTGATCGTTGCAGAGGATGGACACTACATAAAAGAAGAGCTTCGTCATTTGGTTCACCAGTCGCTTGCATCCGTGGTGGATATTCTCAGTATGAATGAGGATGAGCTGCAGGAGTATATAGGAAGACGAATCGACATTTTGAATGCGGAGACGGTGTTAAAAGCTTTAGAGTATACCGCAAAACAGTCTGGTTTCTCTACGATCCTGGTGCATTCGTCCAAATGGGCAGTGGCTTACGGAAAGCTGAGCGGGATCATGCAATCTGCGTTGGAAGGCGGCATCGCTATGGCTGCGACCCGTTTCCGGCTTGGAGATGAGTTTGGAGAAGCGGATTACGATGAGACAATGCGGCTGACAGACAGTGAAAGCGGATGGGATTTCTGCGATCAGCTGCGAGCGCTGGCGGGAGACCGGGTTTGCTGTCTGCCCTGTAAGGATATGAGTTATGTGAAGGTGCCCACGGTAGTCGGGCTCGGTGATTTCTTTGCCGGCGGACTGCTCCCGGGGCTTTTGATCGAAAACAGATAACAAGACACGGAGTTTGGTTATGTACGAAAAAATAGATAAAATTTTGAAAACAGCTGAGGATTGCAACACGGCGGCGATCGCCTTTATCTGCATGGACTATACCATGGCAAGGTCTGTTGTCTGCGCAGCGCAGGCGACGAACACGCCGGCGATCGTCATGCTGTATCCGGAGCATGTCACCGTTCAGCACACAACAGGATTTCGGGAGTATGCCGCCATGGTAAAGGAGCTCGCCTCCGAGGTGACGGTTCCGATCGGCCTGCATGCGGACCACGATTACACGCATGATGCGATCATGCATACGATCGAAAGCGGGTTTGAGTCCGTGATGATGGACGGATCCATGAACGATCTGGATACCAACATCGCCCTGACCCGAGAGGTGGTCATGGACGCGCACAAAGCCGGTGCGTTTGTGGAGGGCGAGATCGGACATGCGGGGATTGCTTCGCAGGAAGACAACACGAACAGGGACTTGTTTACCAAGCCGGATGCCGCGGAGAAGTTCTGTCGTGAGACCGGGGTGGACGCGCTTGCCGTTTCCATAGGCAATGCCCATGGGGAGTACCGGGAGACGCCCCACCTGGATATCGGACGATTGGAAGAGATCCGCGCCGCGGTGGATGTACCGCTGGCGCTGCACGGTGGGAGCGGGATCCCGGATGATCAATTGCTGGTCGCCTTTTCCAAGGGGATCCGCAAGTTCAATCTCGGAACGGAATTTCTTGGCAGATATTATCAGGCAGTTTCGGGCTTTGTAGGAGAAAATAAAGAGAATCCGGATCCGGTCAAGATCATTAATCTGCCGGAATACGCGCAGTCAAAGCTGCAGCCTTATTTGGAGGAGAGAATGAAGACGCTCTGCCGTTTCTGATCGGCAGATCAATAACAGAGGATTAAATTGGGGACAGACCAAATGGTCTGTCCTTTTTAAATCTCATCATAGGGGATACCGTGTTGTTTTAAGAACAGAGCGGCCAAACGATCCCATTCCATCTCCAGAGAGCGATCTGTAATAAAGGTCCGGTAGGAGATGCCTGTTGTGCAGATCAGGGTATCTTTTTTGTAATTCAGATTCAGGAAAAGGCCGGTGATGTCTTCTGTACGGATGCCGGTGTCAGCCTGCGCAATGGTAGCTGCCTGATTTTCCGGAGAAAGAAGGAACACGAACCGGAAGGAAGCCGGCTTTCGGCTGCCCTTTAACAGCTCCAGGCATAAGGGGCGTACCCGGGAAAACGGGAGGCAGGACAGGCCGGTCAGACCGAGCTTGGCGAGCTCCTCCTCCGAGTAAAAACCGGGACTTATCGTCCCGTCGATCTCAGTGGTAAAGGCCTGAGACACAGAGGCTTCCCGCAGCAGAAAATGGTCAAACATATCCCCTTTAAGCATTTGATTTAACAGTGTACCGATCTCATCAATCTGAAGCGCAACCATAAAAAACTCCTGTTCACAAACGATAGGGATTGTGATATGATTAAAAAGCACCGCTCATCTACAGAAGATGCTTTCTTAAATATATTATAGGATACATTTCAGAAAAGCAACTACAATCGGGAGAGATGGTTTTGGTTAGAAGAAAAAAGCTTGTTTTCGCCACACTGGTGGCCTGCCTTGGCATTGGGACAGCCGGGTGCGGCCTTTCGGGAGGAGAGACAGGGGGCGTTTCCACAGATAAGATCACGGCTTTTGTCGAGGGGGTCGCTTCCTCCTCGGAGGAGAGCGCATCCTCCTATGTGGATGAACCGGCTGCCGGGGAAGCTCCTGAAGAGGCCATCGCGGAAGAGATTGCCCCTGAGAGCGAAGAGTCCGCGGCCGTCGGGCCGGATCAATATGCGTATCAGACATTAAACGATACAGAAAAAGCAGTTTACGATGAGATCGTCACAGCTTTTGAGAACCGGGAGGAGGAGGCTACGATCTCAACGCTCGACGCCGGAGAGCTTGAAAACGCCTATATGGCGGTCCGATGCGATCACTGTGAGTTTTTCTGGGTGGAGGAGTTTGGTTATGTGACTTACACCCGGGGAGACACAGTCACATCCATTGACATCAATCCTGTCTACGCGATGTCGGCGGAAGAACAGGAAGAACTTCAGACTCAGATTGATGCGGAGGCAGACCGCATGCTGGCAGATGCGCCTGTAGAGGGAAGTGACTTTGACAAGGCGCTTTATGTATATAAGACGCTGGTCGACGAGGTCGACTACGATGTAAATGCAGCGGACTCCCAGACGATTGTCAGTGCCTTTATCGGTCATGCCACAGTGTGCCAGGGCTATTCCTACGCAACGCAGTACCTGCTGGACAGGCTGGATATTCCGTGCTCGACCGTGACCGGCACCGCGGACGGAGAATCGCACGCATGGAATCTGGTCTTTTTGGACGGCGCATATTACTATATCGATACAACCTGGGGGAATTCCAGATATATCAACCGGAATGACGAGGAGGCAGAGGAGATCATTCCTTATAAGTACGTGGACTATGACTATTTTGGGATGACGACTGAGATGCTTTTAAAGACGCATCAGCCGGATGGGACAATTCCCCTTCCCACATGCGAGGCGGTGGCGGACAATTACTATGTCCATGAGGGCCTCTACATAGACACGTGGGACCCGGACCGGATCGGAGAGATCTTCCGGCAGGGCTATGAAACCGGCAGCGACCTGGTGCGTATCCGATTTGCCGATGATGAACTCTATGAACAGGCGATCCAATATTTCCTGGATGACGGGGCTATATTCGACTATTGCGGCGGACTTACACAGGTGAAGTATTTAAACGATACGGGCAATGAGGTGATCGTTGTCGTATTCTAAATGAAATCTTCCGGTTGAAAAGATCAAGATCTCTGGGGTATAATAAAAACAGCGCGACACTTGGGAAAATGGACAGTTTGTAATGGCAAAGGTGAATTTTGCACACAACTTATTGGGCTGCAGGTTTGACAACTGGCTGCGGCTTAGACGGGAAAATCCGATCACGGACAAACGTCAGGGGCGGTTTATCACTCTGGTGTCCCTGATATTGGGATTGCCCGCTTTGCTGGAATGGCTGATCTTTTATATTCCCATTAATCGGACTGTGATCGAGAAGGATCCGGTCTACATTGTCGGGTATTGGCGGTCCGGAACCACCTTTTTGCAGAATCTCCTGACAAGGGATCCCCAGTATGCGTGGTTTGACCCGGTCAGGACGCTTACATTCAGCAACTGCATTTTGTTAAAGCCGCTTCTGGCCAGGATCCAGAAGAACCTGTTAAAGGATGCCCGCCCCATGGACAACATGGAATATGCGCTGGATCTGCCGATGGAGGAGGTGTTTGCCCAGGCGACGATCTCCACCCAGGCGATCAGCCATATGCTGTCATTCCCGGACGGGGGTAGAGGCGTAAAGTTTTTTGAGACAGCTTTTATCGATGAGCAGGACGAAGAGAAGCAGCAGGAGTGGCGTAAGGCCTACAGCTATATCCTGCGCAAAGTGACCTACTTAAACAAGGGCAAGCAGCTGCTCTTAAAGAGCCCGGAAAACACCTGCCGTCTCGGCGAATTGAAGCGGTGCTATCCGGGAGCGAAGTTTATCAATATCTACCGCAACCCATACAAAGTGGTCATGTCCGCGATCAACATGTTTGAGAAGGAGATGGATCTTTTGTGTCTCGACGAGCCCGCAAGCCCGGAGACGATAGAAAATGTTGCGATCGATATGTGTGCGCGCGTTTACAGAAAAGCGATCCGAGAGTTGGAGAGCATGCCCCAAGCAGATCACATCGACATCTGTTATGAGGATTTTTGCAAGGATCCGATGGGCTACACAAAAAAGATATATGAGGAGCTTGAACTTCCCGGCTTTGAGGAGGCGAAGCCCTATTTTGAAGAGTATCTGGAGAGCCAGAAGGATTATCAGAAAAATATATTTTCTTTGGAGCCGGAGCTGAGGGACAAGGTCAACAGCAGGCTGGACTTTTATTTCCAGTATTACGGCTATGAGATGATCACGGAATAGGAGGATGGATAAATGGCAGAAGAAGAAGTCGTGCTTAATTTGGAGGAGAGCAAGCAGCTCCGCTCCAGCATGGAAATGTTAGAGCGGGAGCTGGAAGAGAATTTTGGGATCGATCCTAATCTGTATTTAGAGTACGATGTAAAAAGGGGATTGCGTGATTCTGCCGGAAAAGGCGTGTTGACCGGCCTGACTGAGATCTCGGATGTAAATGCCTACCGCCTTTCCAGCGGACGAAATATCCCGGCAGACGGCAGGCTGTTCTATCAGGGTATCAATGTGGAGGATTTGGTCAACGGATCCAGGACAAGAAAGTTTGGATTTGAGGAGACGATCTATCTGCTTTTGTTTGGACAGCTGCCGAATCAGGAGGAGTTTGACCGCTTTTTTACGATCATGGATGAGATGCAGGAACTCTCCGTGCGCTTTGTCCGCGATGTCGTCATGAAGGCATCCAACGCGAGCATCATGAACGCGATGCAGCGCTGCGTCCTGACGCTGTACACCTACGATCCGAATCCGGAAGACATCTCGCCGGGGAATGTATTAAGGCAGAGTATGGAGCTGATCGCGAAGCTTCCCATGATCGCAATCTACTCTTATCACTCCTACCGGCATTTCCGAAAAGGGGAGACGCTGTTTATCCGGAATCCGCAGCACGGGCTTTCCATGGCGGAGAACTTTTTGCTGATGCTGCGGCCGAGCGGCGAGTATACTGAACTAGAGGCGAAGGTGTTGGATGTGGCTCTGATCCTTCACGCCGAGCACGGCGGCGGCAACAATTCTACGTTTACGACTCACGTAGTCACCTCCACAGGTACGGACACCTACTCCGCTGCAGCGGCGTCCTTAGGCTCCTTAAAGGGCCCAAGGCACGGCGGTGCGAACTTAAAGGTTCAGCATATGTTTGCCGACATCAAAGAGCATGTGACGGATTGGAAGAACGAGGAGGAGGTCGCGGCATACCTGCAGAAGATCCTCGACAAGCAGGCGTTCGACCACAGCGGACTGATTTACGGCATGGGACATGCAGTCTACACGCTTTCGGATCCTCGGGAGATCATTCTGAAAAAATATGCGAGTAAGCTGGCGGAAGAGAAGGGCCTTATGAAAGAGTTTGAGCTCTACGATCTCGTGGAGCGCCTGGCCGGCCAGCTGGTTATGAAACAGAGAAATCTGCAGAAGAATGTCTGCGCTAATGTAGACTTTTACAGTGGATTTGTTTACTCGATGCTGGATATTCCGGAGGAACTTTTTACTCCGCTCTTCGCGATTGCCCGGATGCCGGGATGGAGTGCGCATCGCCTGGAAGAGCTGATCAATGCCAGCAAGATCATCCGTCCGGCATATAAGTATGTCGGCGAACACGATGAATATATTCCGATCGATGAGAGAGAGTAGGGGAGAGATCTATGGGCGACTATAAAATCAATACGAAATGTGTACAGTCGGGTTATCGTCCGGAAAACGGAGAACCGAGACAGGTTCCGATCATTCAGTCTACCACATTTCGTTATGATACAAGCGAACAGATGGGAAGACTGTTTGACCTGGAAGAGGCCGGATATTTTTATACCCGTCTGCAGAATCCGACAAATGACCATGTGGCGGCAAAGATTGCCGATATGGAGGGTGGCACGGCCGGAATGCTGACATCCTCCGGACAGGCAGCGAACTTCTTTGCCCTGTTCAATCTCTGTGAGTGCGGCGACCACATCGTGTCCTCTTCTCCGATCTATGGGGGCACATTCAATCTGATGTCCGTCACGATGGCAAAGATGGGGATCGAGACGACATTTGTCTCTCCTGACTGCACCGAAGAGGAATTAAATGCTGCGTTTAAGGAGAATACGAAAGCCGTCTTCGGTGAGACTGTTTCCAACCCTGCGATGGCGGTCTTGGACATCGAAATGTTTGCAAAGGCTGCCCATGCACACGGAGTGCCTTTTGTCATCGACAACACGTTTCCGACGCCGGTGCTTTGCCGGCCGATCGAGTGGGGAGCCGACATAGTCACTCATTCCACGACAAAGTACATGGACGGTCACGGCGCAGCAGTCGGCGGAGCCATAGTAGATGCCGGGAAGTTTGACTGGTTTGCCCATGCGGACAAGTATCCGGGGTTTACTACACCGGATGAGTCCTATCACGGACTGGTCTTTGCGGAGCGGTTTGGCCTGGAGGGAGCGTTTGTCACGAAGTGTACCGCGCAGCTGATGCGGGACCTGGGAAGTATTCAGTCTCCGCAAAATGCATTCTATCTGAACCTGGGCCTGGAGTCCCTTCATCTGCGGATGCCGTGCCATGCGCAGAACGCGCTGGCAGTGGCGGAATTTTTGCAGAAGCATCCGAAGGTGGTATCCATCACCTTCCCGGATCTGCCCGGAGACAAATATCACGAGCTGGCACAGAAGTATCTGCCGAACGGAAGCTGCGGTGTGGTCGCGTTTGAGATTGACGGCGGCCGGCCGGAGGCACTGCGGTTTATGCATGCCTTAAAGCTGATCGCGATCGAGACGCATGTGGCAGACGCAAGAAGCTGCTGTTTAAACCCTTCCACTGCAACGCACCGTCAGATGACCGATGAGCAGCTTGCGGCAGCGGGTATCCCGGCGGGACTGATCCGTATGTCTGTCGGGATCGAGGACAAGGACGACCTCATTGCGGATATCGCGCAGGCACTGGATGCGATCTAAACGCCTGGAAACATTGGATGAGCTTTAGAGACAGGAGGATGACGCCGGCATCCTCTTTTTTGTTTAATAATGTAAACGGTTGAGAATTTTTTGAAAATTTGTTATGATTAACAGGCAGGAGGTTGTGCTATGAAAAAGAGAATGGTAATCCCGGCCATGATGATGGCGAGTGTATTGGCACTATCTGCCTGCGGTTCCGAAGATGTGGAACAGGAGAGTCAGGTTTCCGAAGATATGGCAAGCAGCGCAGCTGAAACGGCGTCGATCAGTTCGAACGAGGTAGAAGGGGCGCCGGTACGGGCTGACAGCAGTGACACAGATTTTACCGAGGCGACGATCGAGGAGACAGAGCTCTATAATGCGGATGGCATTACGGTGACAGCAACCGACTTTAATGCCGATGGGTATTACGGACCGGAGATTGAAGTACGGATCCAAAATGAGTCCGACGTCACCGTGGACGTCATAGCGCAGAATGTGGCTGTCAACGGCTATATGCTGGATCCCGGACTGCTCTATGTGGAAGCGATGCCGGGAGACACGATCGAAGAAGATATCTCGCTGTATGATATTTATCTGGATGCCCGCGGGATCGATACGGTGGCCACGGTAGCCTTGACGATCGAGGTCATGGATGCAGAGACCTATGAGGAGATCGGGACAGGAGACCGGATCACACTGACAACCTCCGCGGCGGAGGGGTACACCCAGCCGGTGGACGACAGCGGAGATGTGATCCTCGAGCAGGACGGCGTCCGCGTGGTCAACCAGGGGTTAAAAGAGGATGGCAACTGGGCGGGTGATCTCGTACTCTATATAGAGAATGATACAGATATGTTTATCGGTGTCTCCTGCACGGATGTCTCCATCAATGGACAGCCGGAAGATGAAAATGCCACGCTTTGGGCCGATCTGTATGCGGACACCCGGATCGTGACCGGTATGTATCTGTTGGATATCGAAGATCTGGACATCGAGAGTATTGCGGATGTAAAAGAGATTTCATTTCAGCTGATGATCTTAGATCAGGACAAGATGGAGGTAATCTACACCTCCGATCCGATCACACTGAATTTTTGAGTAGAGGCAGAAACAAATAAAAGAAAGGAGCAAAAGGAGGGGCTATATTTATGAGAAGGAAGAAATTATACAAATCTGCGGATAATAAAGTGTTTTTCGGTATCTGTGGAGGGGTAGGCGAATTTCTCGGAGTCGATCCGACGATCGTTAGACTGGTCTGGGCAGGCTTGACGCTGCTGTGCGGACTGGGCTTGGGGCTCTACATTCTGGCTATCTTTATCATGCCGAGAGAGCCGGTGGATTAAACCGAACAATGACGGATTCCCGGCTGCAGATCTCAGCCGGGAATTTTTGCAGCATTGACATTTTATCTCGCATCAGTATATAATGCAAAGCGAAGCGTTTTGCTTCGCAAACCTATTTTTTGATTCTTATCCTCATGAGAACCAACGCAAAAGGAGGGAGAGTGTTCATGGAAGCAGACCAGCTACACGAACGGATCAGCAACAAAACTGAAAACTCAGGCAGCTGCTGTGCGCTGACCTATGAAGAGCCGGCCGATCTATCCGGGCCTGCCGCAGACTTCATCTCCCTGCCGGAAGGCGGAGGACTTTAAGTCTCGTGAAGGCTTTTCTTTTCATGCAGGCCGCCCGAAGCGGATCTTAAATACGGGCGGATTTCCCGCACAATTTCTTTGGGTCAGTACACCACCGACAGTTTGTTAGAGCATTCTGTGTGACCGCAGGATCGTCACGCTACAGGTATGCCCTGTTTTTTGTGTGCCCGGACGGTCCTTCTCGTCATACACAGGGGAGGTATACTATGCCCAAAAACAAGCCAAATATCATTGAATTACAACATATCACCAAGGTCTACGGGGAGGACTTTAAGGCTGTGGATGACATGAATCTGGAGATCAAACAGGGGGAGTTTGTCACCCTGCTCGGCCCCTCCGGCTGCGGCAAGACGACGACGCTTCGGATGATCGCCGGCTTCGACCAGCCGACAAAGGGAAAGATCTACCTGCACGGAGAGGACATCACGAATCTGCCGCCAAACAAGCGGCCGATCAACACCGTGTTTCAGCGCTATGCCCTTTTTCCGCATATGAACGTCTTCGAGAATGTGTCCTACGGATTGAAACAGCAAAAGGTCTCGAAGGGTGCGATCTTAAAGAGAGTAAAAAAGGTGTTGGATCTCGTCGACCTGGAAGGCTTTGAAGAGCGGTCCATCAGCACCCTCTCCGGCGGGCAGCAGCAGAGGGTAGCCATCGCCCGTGCGCTGGTAAATGAGCCGGAGATCCTCCTTTTGGATGAGCCTCTTGGTGCTCTGGATTTAAAGATGCGGCAGGAGATGCAGCAGGAGTTAAAAGATATGCACGAGGAGCTGGGGATCACGTTCATCTATGTGACCCACGACCAGGAAGAGGCGCTGACCATGTCGGATAAGATCGTGGTCATTTCCGACGGCGAGGTGCAGCAGGTGGGGACACCGGAGGACATCTACAATGAGCCGGTGAATGCGTTTGTAGCTGATTTTATCGGAGACAGCAATATCTTCAACGGCATTATGACGAGTAAGAAGAAGGCCCGTTTCTGCGGCGGTGTGTTCAAATGCAACACAGACATTCCTGCAGGCACTGCGATCACCGCAGTCGTGCGCCCGGAAGTGATAGAGCTTACAAAGCCGGACAAGGGGATCATTACCGGCGTGGTCGAGGACGTAGTCTTTAAAGGGATGCACTATGAGATTACAGTGGAGTCCGGGAAATATGAGATCGTGATTCATTCGGTTCGTTCGGTGAAGGAGGGAGCCAAGGTCGGTATCAGTGTGGATCCGGAAGATTTCCATGTCATGGTGGCACAGGACGAGACGAACTTCTTTAAGGCTGAACTGAACAAAGACTACCGGCTGGAATACAACGAGCACGAGCTGGATATTGATGTGACAAGCATTTTTAAAGGCAGCCGCTTCGAGGATGGTGTGCTCGTGGATGAGAACGGAAAAGAGATCGATCCGAAGCGCAGGAAGGTGACGATCGAGATCGAACCCGAAGATATCCTGATGACGGATCACGCGGATGAGGGTATTGTTTACGGAAACATCAGCGATCTGATCTATAAGGGCGACCACTACAGCTATGTAGTCCACACGGATCTGGGACAGGACTTTGTCGTGGATGACGAGGAGCTGTGGAACATGGACGACTATGTGGGACTTATTATGCCTGTTAAGAAGATGCGGTTTCGCGCGAAAAAATAGGAGGGATGGCTATGAGAAGATTCAGATTTTCCAGAAAAACACTGGGCATTCCATATGCGATCTTTCTGTTGTTTTTTGTCGTGATGCCGCTCGTGGTTATCGTCTTTTATGCGTTTACAAACGGACAGGGACAGGTGACCCTGGCGCATCTTCTCGATTTTTTTACAAATGCGAATACACTGGGCACCCTTTTATACAGCTTGGCGATCGCCGTCGTAACTACGATCGTCTGTCTGGCCATCGCCTATCCGACCGCGTACTTTCTGGCTATGAGCGGGTGGAAGAATCAGACGGTGATGCTGATGCTGTTCATCATGCCGATGTGGATCAATTTTTCGCTCCGCATTACGGCACTAAAGGAGATTCTTACCGTGCTGGAAGGGAACATGGCGTTTTATCCCTTCTTTAATACGATCGTCGGCATGACCTATGACTTCCTGCCATTTATGATCCTGCCGCTTTATACGACGATATCCAAGCTTGACGGATCCCTCACCGAGGCGGCGCTGGATCTGGGTGCGGACAACCGCAGAGCGTTTTTTTCCGTGACCCTGCCCCTCACGGTGCCGGGGATCATCAGCGGCGTGATGATGGTGTTTTTGCCTTCCATGACTAACTATGTCATTTTGGAGATGCTGAGCAACAACACCTATATCATGGGCAGCCTGATCGGAAGCTATTTTAACGCATATGACTGGCACGGAGGCTCCATGATCGCTCTGATCCTGCTCGCGATCATCTGTGTCATCACTCTGCTGACCGGCGGGGATAGTGAGGAGAGAGTGCAGGGAGGAGGTGCATTGTTATGACAAAGCGAATCGGAAGAAATATTTTCCTGGCCCTGGTCCTTGCATTTTTGTACGCGCCGATCCTGATCCTGGTGGTTTACAGTTTTACGACTTCTACCCACATAGGAGCGATCCGGGGATTCTCCCTGCAAAACTATGTGACGTTGTTTACGACGCCGGAGCTCCTCAGCATGATCGCCGGAACAGTCCTGCTCGCTCTGGGCGCAGCGGCCATAGCGGCGGTGCTTGGTACGATCGGGGCCATCGGGGCGTTTTACTCGAAGAGGGGCCCTGCTTCCTTTATCTCGACGATGAATCAGGTGCCTGTCGTCAATGCGGACGTCGTGACCGGATTCTCCATCTGCATCCTGTTGGTGGTCGTATTCGGCATCAGCAAAGACACTTACATCCCTCTCGTGGCGGGGCATGTGACACTCTGCGCGCCGTTTGTCTTCCTCTCGGTCATGCCGAAATTAAAGCAGATGGACCCCAGCACCTATGAGGCGGCACTGGATCTTGGAGCCACCCCGTTTAACGCGCTTCGGAGCGTGATCATTCCTCAGATCGCCTCGGGCATCGGCACCGGCTTTATGCTGGCGATCACGCTCTCACTGGATGACTACTTCATCGCGACCTATACAAAGCCGGCGACATTTGACACGATCAGTACCTATGTTGTAAATGCGACTAAGGGAGCACAGACCAACATCAAAACGGCACTTTGGGCTCTGTCTACGATAATCTTTGTGATCGTTGTGGTAGTCGTGATCTGTCTGAATGTGCGGGCCAACAAGCAGCGAAAAAGGAGGATGGAGCAATGAGGAGAAAAAAGTGGTGTGCCATCCTTTTAGCAGGTGTTCTGGCTGTAGCAGGACTTGTCGTTCCCGGCGCGGCCGAACCCGCGGAAGCGGCGGAATGGGCGGAGGAAGTAACGCTCCGCATCAGCAACTGGGAAGAGTATATTGACCTGGGAGATTGGGATGAGGATGAGACCATTGACTTGGACAGCGGCGACATCATCGGCAACTGGCCTATGATAGATGAGTTTGAGGACTGGTATTACAGGACCTACGGAGTTATCGTGCATGTGGAGTACTCCACATTTGGTACAAATGAAGACCTCTACAATATGCTGACACTCGGCGATGTGTTTGACCTGGTCTGCCCCTCGGAGTACATGGTCATGAAGCTGATGGCGGAGGACGCGCTTGTCCCGCTGTCGGATGAATTTTTTGATACATCGGATCCATATAACTATTACAGCAGGGGAGTCTCTCCTTTTATCCGGAATATCTTTGATGAGCAGAAGATCGACGGGGAGAGCTGGAGCAAGTACATGGCCGGCTACATGTGGGGGATTACCGGGATCGTCTACAACCCGGAGGAGGTAACCGAGGAGGAGGCCTCCAGCTGGAAACTCTTAAACGACGGAAAATTCCGGCGGCAGATCACGATAAAGGACAATGTCCGCGACTCTTACTTTGCCGCGGTGGGGGCCTTAAAAAGCGACCTTCTGACCTCCGAGGAATTTATAAATGACCCGAACTATTCCGCGCGTCTTGAGGAAGAGATGAACGACACATCCCCGGAGACGCTTGCCGCTGTGGAAACCTACCTGCAGGAAGTGAAGGATAAGGCCTACTCGTTCGAGACGGATGCCGGCAAGGCGGATATGGTCACCGGCAAAGTAGTCGCCAACTATCAGTGGTCCGGCGACGGCGTCTACACGCTGGATGAGGCGGAAGAGGATGATATGGAGCTTGACTTTACCGTCCCCGAGGAGGCCACAAACATCTATTTTGACGGCTGGGTCATGTTAAAGAGCGGCATCAACGAGGATCCGGCCAAGCAGCAGGCGGCGGAAGCCTTTATCAACTATATCTCCCGGCCGGACAATGTGATCCGGAACATGTACTATGTCGGCTACACCTCCTGCATCGCAGGCGGAGATGACGACCGTATCTTTGAGTATGCGGACTGGTGTTACGGCGCGGAGGAGGACGAGGAGGATCTGGCAGAATACCCGCTGGGCTATTTCTTTTCCGGCGACCCGGACGATAAGGACTATGTGATCACCGCTCCGGCCGATCAGGTGAACCGCCAGTTGGCGGCCCAGTATCCCGCGGAGGAGACGCTTAAGCGCGCTTCCATTATGACTTATTTTGACTCGGAGACAAATGACCGCGTCAATCAGATGTGGATCCATGTCCGATGTTACAACATACTTGATATGCCGGTCTGGGGTTGGATACTGCTAATAGCGGCGCTGGCGGTGGCTATCGTCTTTGCGGTGCGCCGCAGGGTGAAACTGGCGCGAAACAAATAGAAGATAGATATGAAAGCCCAGCTTTTGGCGGAGCGGGTTGTCATGTGGAGGGAATTGTGATAGAAAAACTGCGCACGATTGAGAATTTTCGCAGGAGATTGCTGATGTGCCTGTCCGGCGGTGTGGTGTGTGGAATCGCCGCAGGCATGATGCTGCGGGCCTGTCTGGGTGTGGACGTATTTACGGCCTTTGTGACCGGACTTAACCGGCTCGTCCCGCTCTCCTACGGCACACTCTATCTGATCGTATGCCTGTTGATCCTGGTGTTCGTCCTGATCGCGGACTGGCATAAGATCGGGATAGGTACGCTGCTGAATATGCTCCTGGTGGGCTATATCGTAGATGGCACGCAGCGCATCCTGTATCTCTGGTTCCCGGATCTCGGCATTGCCGGGAGGATCGTGCTGCTGATCCTGGGAATCCTGATTCTTTGTTTTTCTCTGTCCGTCTACTTTACAGCCGATCTGGGCGTGCCTCCCTACGACGCGATCGCTCTGATCATTACGGGCACCTGGCAAAAAGGACAGTTTCGGGTTGTCCGGGTCGTGGGGGATGTTAGCTGCGTAGTCGCCGCCGTGATCCTGCTTCTTTTATCCGGCGCCGGGCTGGTGGAGATCCTGTCCGTAGTCGGGATCGGAACGATCGTCGCGGCGTGTTTTTTGGGTCCGCTGATCGATTGGTTTAACCGAAAATTTTCCGAACCGTTTTTGCATGGAACGCTTCAAAAGCGGAGTTGACATGTTTTAGTACCGGAAAATCCCCTCTGACATGGAGTCAGAGGGGATTTTAAGCAACCTGTCTTTACATAGAGAAAAAGCAGGGTCAGGTGCGAGCTTCTTCCAGCCGCCGCATTCTGGACTGGAGGTCGGAGATCTGCACTTCAAAGATCAGATCCTTTCGGTGCGCGTCAACCGCGGTGTTCAGCTTGTCGACCAGATCAAGATGGTTTTCTGCAAGCAGCTGGATATTGCGGTCTGTCTCATTTTCGAGATGCATCTCTACGGAGGAGATCCTCTGAGAGAGTCCCTGTATGTCCTGCCGCATGTCTGTTATGTCCTGCCGCATGTCTGTCATGTCCTGCCGCATGTCTGTCATGTCCTGCCGCATGTCCAGCACATCTTTTTGAAGACTTTGAATATGAGTTTCAAGGGGGTTTAATAAGTCGGATACTGATTGAAGATCCTGTTGTGTAAGAGCCATATAGTCCTCCTTGTCTGAAATGGTTGTGAGAGAAGTATAGCATGACGGCACAGCAAAGTCTATTTAAATTTTAGCTCGCATTTTTCGACTATTTTTGTCTTTGTCTAAGGTGCACAAAGGATAATTTCCTGTATGTTCTTATTAAAATGTGTGCCTGCAAAAAGGGAATTTTTTCGGATGAGCGGATAAAAATTCAGCGATTTGCACAAGAGAAGAAATGTTGATACTATAAGATACAGAACACAAAAAATGAGGGCGTTTTCATGCAGGATTATCAGAAAATATCGCACATGTTTGAGCCGGTTTTTGACGGTGATTCGGAGATTTTGATCCTTGGGACCTTTCCGTCGGTGAAGTCCCGGGATAACCATTTTTATTACGGCAATCCACAGAACCGGTTTTGGAGTGTGACGGCGGCACTGACCGGGGAAGATGTGCCGGAGACAGTCCCCGAGAAGAGAGATTTTTTGCTGCGCTGCCATATCGCTGTCTGGGATGTGATCGCGGAGTGCGAGATTGCGGGCTCCAGCGACAGCTCGATCCGAAACGTCACGGCAAATGATCTGAGTGTTGTCTTGGATGGCGCCCCGATCCGGGAGATCTGCGCCAACGGATTGAAGGCATACGAGCTGTATATGAAATACTGCTATCCGAGTCTGGGACGGGAGATCACAAAATTACCGTCCACCAGCCCCGCCAATGCGGCGTGGAGTCTGCCGCGGCTTGTGGAGGACTGGGGACGGTTGATCGACTTAAAAAAACAAGATTGATCGGTACAGGAGGTCATTCCAGTTTCAGGTCGCCCTCCTTTACCCAGCCGGCCCGCCGCATCACAAAGCAGATCAGCGGGCAGACGACAGCGGGAATGGCAAAGGCGATCAGGATGAGTCCGACCCAGTCAAATGCTGTGATACCCGCCTTTAATCCTTCCGCGACATCCGTGGCCCAGCCGGTATAGACTCCGATCGGCCCCACCAGTCCACAGGTCCCCATGCCGGAGGACACAGGCGTTCCGTTCATCTCCAGATGGAAGAAACAGGTGGCAAGAGGTCCTGTGATGGCGGCGGTTATGATCGGTGCGATCCATATCTTGGGATTTTTTAGGATATTGCTCATCTGCAGCATGGAAGTCCCGATCCCCTGGGAGACGAGACCGCCGACGCGGTTCTCCCGAAAGGACATAAAGGCAAACCCGACCATCTGGGCACAGCAGCCCGCCAAAGCGGCACCGCCGGCTAAGCCGGTCAGCCCCAGCGCGGCACAGATCGCCGCGGAGGAGATGGGCAGTGTCAGAGCCATGCCCACCAGGACAGAGACTAAGATGCCCATCCAGAACGGCCGCAGGTTTGTGGCGACCATGATGAGAGAGCCGAACTTTGTTGCGACAAATCCGAGAAACGGGGCGAGCAGGGCAGAGACCAGCACGCCCACCCCTATCGTGACAAGCGGCGTCACGAGGATATCCACTTTTGTCGATTTGGAGACCAGCTTGCCGAATTCCGCCGCGATGATCGCGATAAAATAGACGGCCAGAGGCCCTCCGGCGCCTCCAAGCGCGTTGGCTGCAAACCCGACCGCAGTCAGGGAGAACAGCACGAGGGGAGGACTCTCGAGCGCAAAACCGATCGCGATAGCCATGGCCGGCCCGCTAAGGGCCGAGGCAAGTCCGCCGACGGTGTAGTCGACCCCATTGATGTTTGCAATGGTCATCGCGAGAAATGGGATGTGCAGCTGAGTGCCCAGCGTATCCAGGATCGTTCCGATCAGCAGCGTGCAGAACAGACCCTGCGCCATGGCGCCCAGGGCGTCTATGCCGTACTTCCTCCAGGATATCTCAATATTTTTCTTTTTTAACAGAGCTTTTACCCTCTCCATGATAAGCCTCCACAATATATTGACAGGTGTCTTGACATCTTACAGCGTACTATACTATATTTTTTGGCTGCATGTCAAGTTTTAGCGGGTGGGGAGCCGTTTTGCGCAGGGATAAAAATTTTGGTGGATAAGCGGATAAAAAGGGATTATACTAAGAAAAGAAAGTAAAGCGAACTGCAGGAGGAAAAATGTTATGAGTGTAGTAACGATCACAAGCGCAAATTTTGCGGATGAAGTGTTAAACTGTGACAAGCCGGTTCTGCTCGATTTTTGGGCAAGCTGGTGCGGACCTTGTCAGATGGTAAGCCCGATCGTCGACGAGATCGCCGAAGAGCGCTCCGATATCAAGGTGGGCAAAGTCAACGTGGATGAAGAGCAGGGGCTGGCCGTTGAGTTTCAGGTTATGAGCATTCCCACACTGCTCGTGTTCAAGAACGGAGAGCTTGCCAATCAGGCAGTCGGCGCAATGCCGAAAGCGCAGATTTTGGCTCTGCTCGGCTAGAGACCAGACAGGAGGCAGCGGGACTTTGTCCATCCCGGCCGAAAGAAAATACAGGTGAGAGAGATGTTTCAAAAAAAGAAGAAAAAGTCTTACATCGAGCACAAAGAGTATGACCGCTCCATATGGAAGCCGATCTTAAAGTGCAGTATCTGCAACGGAGAGCAGGTGGCCGGATTTCGCAATATCCAGACCGGCGAGGTGGAAGAGATCGCGTTTATCCACGACCAGAAGGATCTGCAGGAGTTTCTGGACACATACGGCCTGGAAGACATTGACAAGGTTTATTGAGCGCAGTGCGGCGCGGAGGATATCGCTATGAATAAACAGGAACTTGCGGATCTGATCTTTCCGGGGGCGGAGGATGTCTCTTATTATGAAGAAAAATATCCGGCACGGGAGCTCCCGGAGGGGGCGGTAGTGACGCGTTTTGCGCCCAGCCCGACCGGTTTTGTCCACATCGGGGCGCTGGAACAGTGTATCATAGAGACTCTGCTCGTGAAGCAGTCGAAGGGTGTGCTGATCCTCCGGATCGAGGACACGGACCAAAAAAGAACGATCGAAAACGGCGTTGCAGGAATCCTCGATGCCATGCGTGACTTTGACATCGCATTTGATGAGGGTATGACTGGAGAGACAGAGTCTGTCGGCGCCTATGGGCCATACCGGCAGACACTGCGCCAAGAGATCTATGAGGCATATGCGAAGTATCTCATCGAAAACGACCGGGCCTACCCCTGTTTTGCCACAGAGGAGGATCTGGCCGATCTCCGGAAAAAGCAGGAGGAGGCCGGCCTTGACACGATAGGATACTACGGCGAGTGGGCGATCTATCGGGACTATCCCGAGGATGAAGCCGCAAAGCGCATCCAAAACGGTGACCCCTATGTCATTCGGTTTAAGTCGACCGGAAAGCCTGACGGCAAGATCACGGTAAAGGATCTGGTCAAGGGCAAGACTGAGATGCCGCAGAACATCATGGACGTTGTCCTTATAAAGGGCGATGGGCTTCCGACCTACCACTTTGCGCACGCAGTGGACGATCATTTGATGAGAACGACCCACGTGATTCGCTCAAACGAGTGGTTTACTTCGGTTCCGCTCCACTTAGAGTTATTTTATGCACTCGGATTCAAGGCGCCGAAGTACTGCCATTACGCTCCGATGCTGAAAAATGATGTCAAGACGGATGCGGAAGGGCAGCCGGTCCTCGACGAGAGCGGAGAGCCGGTCATGACCAAGCGCAAGATCAGCAAGCGGAAGGATCCGGAGGCGGCAGTCAGCTACTACCACGAGGAAGGGATCCCCGCCGAGTCCGTAAAAGAGTATCTGATGACCATCGCGAACTCCGATTTTGAGATGTGGAGGCGCAATAACGAGAACGCGGATCTGTACGACTTCCCCTTTGCATGGAAAAAGATGAGCACAACGGAGGGGGCGCTGTTCGACATGGATAAGCTGATCGACGTATCCAAAAATGTCATCTCGCGTTTTTCCGCGCAGAAGGTATACAACGATGTGTATGCCTGGGCAAAGCGCTACGACGACGTGCTTTGCGCTATGCTTCAGGACGAGGACTATTCCCTCCGGGTGTTCGGCATCGAGCGCGGCGCCGATATCAAAAAGAAGCGGAAGGACATCGGGAGATGGTCCGATGTCAGGGACTATATCTTCTATATGTATGACGATGTGTTTGAAAGCACTGACATAGAGTACGAGTATCAGGTGATCTCCGATAAGGAGACACTGACAAAAATTTTTACGCTGTATGTAGATGAATATTATAACGCAGCGGACGACAATGGGCAGTGGTTCGAGCGGATGAAGGATCTCGCCGAGCGGATCGGCTATGCCCGTGAAGTGAAAATCTGGAAGCAGGACAAGGAGGCCTGGCCGGGACATGTGGGCGATGTGAGCACCGCGCTTCGGGTCGGACTGACCGGCCGCAGGAATACGCCGGACCTGTATCAGATCATGCAGGTGATGGGGACGGACCGGATCCGTGCACGTCTTAAGCTGGCACAAAAGCGCCTTTGAATGCGGCTGCGTTTATGGCTGCTGTCAAAAAACCCGCCGGAGAAAAAATGTTTCATAACTTTTTACCAAGGGAACTGAAATATTTTTTGGCGGGTTTTCCGAGATGACATTTAAAAAAATCTGTATTATACTTTTTGTATCTGAAACATATCTTTTGGACGTATCTGTCCAGCTTATCTTTTAGAATTCCGATATTTACCATTTTCATAAGGGGTATTTCGCGATGAGGTTTATGGCTACGGCTGATACCGACACCGGGAATCACAGGAAGACCAACCAGGACAGCTTGCTGATCCGCCATGCGGACACGCCGGAAGGGGAAGTACTGCTTTGCGTTGTCTGTGACGGGATGGGTGGACTTTCGCGGGGCGAGCTTGCCAGCGCGACAGCCGTCCGTGCGGTCTCCGACTGGTTTGACCGGGAACTGCAAAATAAGACTCCCTTCCCCGATCTGCGAAAGAGCGGGGAGCAGTGGGGAGCGATGCTCGCGCATGTAAACCGGACACTTTTGATGTACGGAGAAAAAGAAAAGATCAATCTGGGAACCACATTTTCCGGAATCCTTTTTTATGGCGGCAGCTATCTGATCTGCCATGTGGGGGATTCCCGGATCTATCACATCGACACAGATGCGCTGCAGTTGACGGAGGATCAGACCGTGGTGGCCCGCGAGGTACGTGCAGGCATCCTCACAGAGGAGCAGGCAAGGGCGGACGAGAGGAGAAATGTTCTGCTTCAGTGCGTGGGGGCTTCCCCGTCCATCAGGCCGCAGATGATCTACGGGAAGGCCAGGCCCGGCGTCTATCTGCTCTGCTCAGACGGACTATGTCACGAGACGAGAGAGGAGGATATGCAGCGCGCGCTCCGTCCGGATTTGCTTGACGGCAGGCAGTCTATGCACGGCGGAGCGCGGCACTTGATCGACCTGGCGAAGTCCAGAGGAGAGTCGGACAATATCACTGCTGTCGTCGTGCGGGTACAGGGCGGGTCCCAAAAGCGCGCAGGGGGAAGATGTGGCTGAGATCGGGTCTGTGATCGGTGAAAAATACGAGATCCAAAAACAGATCGGAACGGGCGGCATGTCTGTCGTTTATCTGGCTTGGGATCTGCGCATAAGTAAGCCGTGGGCCGTAAAGGAGATCCGAAAGTGTGGGAACGGGGAACATGAGGAGATCATAGAGAACAGCCTGCTGACGGAGGCTGACATCATGAAGCGGCTGAATCACCCGGCGCTGCCGCGGATCGTGGATATCACGGAAGATTTGGAGAATATCTATCTCGTCATGGATTATATAGAAGGGAGATCCCTAGACCGGGTCTTAAAAGAACGCGGAGTACTTCCGGAAAAGCTGGTCTTAAACTGGGCGGTGCAGATCTGCGACGCGCTTAACTATCTCCACTCCCGGAAGCCCCCGATCATCTACCGGGACATGAAGCCGGCCAACATCATGCTCGATTCGGAGGGGCAGATCAAGATCATCGATTTCGGAATTGCCCGGGAATACAAGGCAAAGGGTCTCACGGACACGACGGTACTCGGCACGAGGGGCTATGCCTCGCCTGAGCATTACGGATCCCGACAGACAGATGCCCGCTCGGATATTTATACGCTGGGCATGACACTGCACCATCTGCTCACTGGAGTCAGCCCCAGGACTCCGGGCTACGTGTATCGTCCGGTGCGGTACTGGAACCCGCAGCTGTCCGTGGGGGTGGAGGCTGTGATCGACCGCTGCACGGCGCTCGATCCGGATAAGCGATATCCGAACTGTGAGGAACTCCTCTATGATCTGGAACACATCGGAAATCTGACGGCCGATCACCGAAAAAGGCAAAGCAGATGTCTTAAGATCTTTTTTACCACGGCAGTTCTAAGTGCAGCTCTTTTTACCACCGGGTTTTCTCTGAAAGGAGAGGAGACCCGCATCAGGCGGGATCGCTATGACACACTCGTGTCCGTGATCCCTTCCCTTTCCCTGGAAGAAAAACTGAAAAACTATGCACAGGCTGTTGAGATCCGACCGGACGACACGACGGCATATCTCTGTATGATCGAAGCGATCGAGGAAGAAGGGATATTTGACCAGACGATAAGCGATGCGTTTTTGTCTCTGTACAATGCCAATCGGAATGCCTTAGATGAGGCGGGCGCGGAGGGGGCGGAGTTAAATTACCGCATCGGGATCCTGTACTTTACCTGTTACACCGACGGGGAGGAAGATGGCAGCTTTTCCACCCGGCTCCAGAAAGCATATCCCTTTTTCGCGGCGAACCATGAGAACGGGGAGCAGGACTACGCGGATTCGGTCCTGTCCGAATGCTACTATCAGATCTGCAGTTTTTACAGGACTTATATCCTGGGCCCTGTCGGAAAGGAGGAGCCTTCGAAGGGCAGCTACCTGGATCTGATCGCGGCGATGGACGGCAGTATCGACCTCGTGCTGGATATGAGCGCTTACGACCAGCTGACGCTGTACAACAGCGTGTTTCTGCTGCTGTACGACCAGAGGGAGAACATGGCCGCGGTTCGCGTAGATCGGGAGCGGGTGCTGAGGCTGTTTGACCGGGTCCGCGCCAGAACCGTTGTGCTGAGCGTGCAGAAGGAGCAGTCAACTCTTTTGCGGGATGAGATCTTAGAGCATTACAGCGAGTATCGGGACGCGATCGAGAGAGCCTATGACAATGCGGAGGAAAATATGTATGGCTGATACATTGACAGTCTTATCCGTGGTCTCTTTTTTGCTGGCCGGAGTGCTCGGGATGGCCTCGGTTGCCCTCTGGCTCCAGCTTGACATTTTTAAGATCCTGGGGGAACTGACCGGCCGGTCGGCAAAGAGATCGGCCCGGAGGGCCCGGGAAGCAAGTGAACAGGAGACAGAGGATGTGACAAAGCAGCTGGACAACATCATGATCGTACACACGGATGAAGTGATATAGAGGGGGCTTAAAACAGGAATGAGAGGAAAAAGCGGCGGCAGAAGAAAAGACATAGAAAGTGTCAGAAGAAAAAATACAGCAGGCAAAAGGAGCGGAAACAAAAGAGACATGAAAGCACGGGGCGCGCTGGCGGTGCTCGCGGCGGCCGCGGCAGTCTGCCTGATCCTTCCGGCAATGCATATACAGCCGGTACAGGCCAAAGATCAGGGGGTAAGTATTCTGCTGGCGCCCTCTGCTCCGGCGGCTGATAACGGGATCCCGAATGTATATGGCTATTATAATCGGGACAGTGACGTGTCTGTGGATGTTCTTGTGCAGGCGGAAGGGGAAGAGGGGTTCGGCATCCGCAAGATCGAAGCCTGGATCACGGACGAGTCGCAGCGCCCGGAGGCGGTCACGCAGATGCAGGTTCTGTACGAGGACGGATATGTGGAGGAGTCTGCGAAGCCAGAGCCCGAAGAACCGGAGCCTGTGGAACCGGAGCCTGTGGAGCCGGAGCCTGAAGAACCGGAGCCCGAAGAACCGATACCCGAAGAGCCTGAGCCGGATGAGCCGGAACCCGAAAAGCCGGAACCGCATCAATTCCTGACGCGCTGGGAGGGAAAAGTAGCCGTTGACAAGGTGCGCCTTCACAGCAACGAAGTCGCGGTTCACGTAAGGACTACAGACTGCACGGGCAGTGTAAAAGAGAATGCGGTGCGGCTGGAGATCGACACGGATGTGCCGGTTGTCTGGGTCAGCTATGACAACAACACCCCGTTTGCCTCTTCGTGTTATGGCAGCATCCGGACGGCGACGATCCGGGTCCAGGAGCGGAATTTTGACCCGAACGGCGCGGATGTCGCGATCACAAATTCAGCCGGCACCGTGCCCGTAACAGGCGGATGGAGACGAAGCGTAACCGGCACCGGGGAAGAGGAGCCGGTCTATTTTTCCACAGTCACATTTGAAGCGGACGGGGATTATACCCTTGCGGTGAGCTGTGTGGATGCGGCGGGAAACCGTTCGGAAGGTGTTTTATTTGCGGAGGGTACGACAGACGGGGAGGCATTCACCATCGACCGTACAAAACCGCTGGTTACCGTAAGCTACGACAATGACCGGGCTGCGAATGACCGATATTTCCGCGCGCCGCGCACCGCATATGTCGTGATTACGGAACACAATTTTGATATGGAACTCGTGGATCTTAAACAGACATACGTGCCGGAAAACGGACAAAGCGCAGCTCCGTCCGTGTCATGGCAGCACGACGGGGATATACATAAAGCGACGGTCCGCTTCTCAGGGGACGGAGACTACACGTTTGACGTTTCCCTGACGGATCTGGCCGGAAATAAAAACGCAGCGGCAGACTACGGTGACTCCCGGGCAGCGCGGGAATTTACGATCGATACGACGCAGCCAGATGTGCAGATCACGGGTGTGGAGGATGAGTGCGCATATCGGGGAGCGGTTGCGCCGATCGTTCGGTTTGACGACCCCAATTTCGACGACTGCGAGTTATCCCTGACCCGGACCAGGATGGATGAGACAGATATCGATGTGACGGAGCAGTTTTTGTCTGAAAGTGAGCGGACCGATCGGGGCGGAAACGCCATCTGTCGTTCTCCGGAAAAGAGCCGGGACAATGACGGGATCTATACCCTGCACGCCCTAGTGTCGGATCTGGCGGGGAACGAACGGGAAGAAACGGTCACTTTTTCCGTGAACCGGTTCGGGTCGGTCTATGTGTTCGGCGATTATCTGATCTCTCTGATTAAAAACGGGGGCATATACACGCAGAAGATAGAGGAAGATCTGGTGATCACGGAGTACAATGTAAACCGGCTTGTGAAAGGGTCTATGCTCTTAGACATCACAAAGGATGGCAGACCGATGACGGATATCAGCTGGATCTTGTCTTCCGGTGAACGAAAAACGGCGTCTGCCGGCCGGCACGGATGGCAGGCGTATCAGTATACGATCAAAAAAGAAAACTTTGAAAAAGACGGGGTCTACAAGATGTCCATCTCCTCGAAAGACGAGGCGGGCAACACAGCGGACAATACAAAAGCGGCCGGCACGGACATTCTGTTCCGGGTGGACAGCACGGCGCCGGAGATCATGGGAACTGTAAAAACGGATGAGAACGGGATCCTCGCGGAAGGGGAGAATTTTGAGTACAGTGTATACGATACGATAGGATTAAAATCTATAGAGTTGTATGTGAATGACGAGAACGCGTCATATGAGATCTCAGAATTCGGGGAAGATGCCAATCACTATGCCGGCAGCCTTTCCCTTGAGGGGACCCTTAAAGAGCAGGAAGTCCGGCTGGTGGCGAGGGATCTGGCAGGCAACATTACGGATATCAACTACGGAGTGCCGCCCGGGATCCACACGTTTCAGGAGTTGATCGCCTCACCCGCAGCAGCTTTGGAACAGCTGGCGGGTGACGGCGTATGGTTTCCGATCGCAGAGGGCGCCGCGGCCGCGGCGGCTTTCATCCTCATCCTGCTGGCTGTGAGGAAGAAGCGCAGCTAATCCGCGATCGCTCACTCATAGTACTTCGGGGCGAGATCCAATGTCTGGAAGAAGTCCCAGTCGTGGGCGAAGATCACTTTCGCATTGTACTTTTTCTGCAGCTTCCGCACCCGCTCGATTGATTTCGGGAAAGCGAGCGAGTCATATACCAAACCGGAAAACTTTACGGGAGGGCCGTAATTTTCCTCCGTATAGACGCAGTCCTGCGGAAGGATATAGGTGCCTCCCTTAAGATGAAGGACCAACCCTAAAAGATCCTCGGTATGACCCGGAAGGTTGATCACTTCGACGCCGGGGACGATCTCAAACTCTTCGGTCACTGGGATATAATGCCCGGGTCTCTCCAGATCGCCTTTGACATAGGGCCCGTGCTGATCCGGATCCGGACTGGCGTGTGTCGCTACCAGGGCGTTTTTGTACTCCTCGCACGGGACATAGATATCCGCGTGCGGGAACAGCTGCAGATTGCCGGCGTGGTCCAGATGCAGGTGGGATAAAATGACTGTCTGGATATCCTCCGGCTTTACTCCGCAGAGGGCCAGCTGATTCTCCAGGCGCTGCTCCTTCGTCTGATGCAGCGGATAAACTTTTTGCAGGTAATTGCTCCAATATCCGTTCATCGCTTCCGGGTTGCACCCTGTATCATACAGGATATATCCGTCATCGGTCTCGATCAAAAAAGCCAGGATCGGAATGTTGATCCACTGGTTTTCCACCTGATGCTGATCCTCTGTCCCCACCGTTGACATGGCGACCATCCAGTTTTTATCGAGAGACTCATAACCGGTATCCAGAATATAAAATCTCATAAAAATCCTTCCTTTCCTCGGTTAAAAATTGCAGAAAATATGCATCTTTAAGTTAAAATATTATAGCATGGACGATATCTCCTGACAAACGAGAGCCTTTGTAATTTGGGGAAGAAAACTTCCTGCCGCAAAAAAAACATACAATATATAGAATTTCCTCTTGCATTCAACCACAAGATGTAGTAGAATGTGAAATGCAGACAGGAAAATCTTGCTTGTTTTGCCGTTTTTAATAGGGTTCTGAGGAAAAGTTAATATAAATAAGGCGAGAGGTAGAAGAGTATGAAAATTATCAAGAGAAGCGGAACGGAAGTACCGTTCGACCTGGAAAAGATCACCAACGCGGTGGTAAAAGCGAATGAGAGTGTTTCTGACGTAGAAAAGATGACGCCGGAGCAGATTGCAGTGATCTCCGCGAACATGAAGACGATCTGTGAGGGACAAAACCGTGCGCTCGGCGTGGAGGAGATCCAGGACTTAGTCGAGAACCAGATCATGAACCAGAGAGCGTTCTCTGTGGCGCGCAACTATATCACTTATCGCTACAAGAGGGCTCTGGTACGTAAGGCGAATTCGACGGATCAGCAGATCTTAAGCCTGCTGGAGTTTGACAATGAGGAGGTTAAGCAGGAGAACTCCAACAAGAACCCGGCCGTCAACAGCGTTCAGCGCGACTACATGGCGGGTGAGGTCAGCAAGGACATCACAAAGCGGTTCCTGCTCCCGCAGGATATTGTGGAAGCGCACGAGGAGGGCCTGATCCACTTCCATGATTCGGATTACTTTGCGCAGCATATGCACAACTGCTGCCTGGTCAACTTAGAGGACATGCTCCAGAACGGGACCGTCATCAGCGAGACGATGATCGAGACCCCGAAGAGCTTCTCCACGGCCTGCAATGTAGCGACACAGGCTGTCGCACAGATCGCGAGCTCCCAGTATGGCGGGCAGAGCATTTCACTGGCTCATCTGGTCCCGTTTGTGGAGGTCAGCAGACAGAAGTATAAGGAAGAAGTGGCCGAAGAGTTTAAAGCAAACGGCATTGAGGCGACGCAGGAGATGGTCGACAAGGTCGCGGAGATGCGTGTGCGCAAGGAAGTCAAGCAGGGCGTTCAGATGATCCAGTATCAGGTAATCACACTGATGACTACGAACGGACAGGCTCCGTTTATCACGATCTTCATGTATCTGGACGAGGTCCCCGAGGGACAGATGAGAGATGATCTTGCCATGGTCACGGAGGAAGTCTTAAAACAGCGGATTCAGGGCATCAAGAACGAGCAGGGCGTGTACATCACCCCGGCATTCCCGAAGCTCATCTATGTCCTCGAGGAGGACAACATCCGTGAGGGAAGCAAGTACTGGTACCTGACCCAGCTCGCCGCGGAGTGCACGGCAAAGCGGATGGTACCGGATTACATCTCCGAGAAGATCATGCTGCAGAACAAGATCGACGAGAACGGCGAGGGCCATTGCTATACCTGCATGGGCTGCCGCTCTTTCCTGACCCCTTATGTGGATGCGGAGACCGGACAGCCGAAGTACTACGGCCGGTTTAACCAGGGAGTTGTCACGCTGAACCTTGTGGATGTGGCTTGCTCCTCCGGCGGAAACATGAGCCTGTTCTGGCAGATCTTTGACGAGCGTCTGGATCTGTGTCACCGGGCACTGATGTGCCGGCACAACCGCCTGAAGGGAACGCCGTCCGATGTAGCGCCGATCCTGTGGCAGCACGGAGCACTGGCCCGCCTTGAGAAGGGCGAGAAGATCGACAAGCTCCTCTACAACGGTTATTCCACGATCTCCCTCGGCTATGCGGGCTTAAACGAGTGTGTCCGTTACATGACGGGCAAGTCCCACACGGATCCGGCGGCAACGCCGTTTGCTCTCGAAGTGATGCAGCACATGAACGATGCCTGCGCAAAGTGGAGAGAAGAGACGAGCATAGCCTTCTCTCTCTACGGCACACCGCTGGAATCTACGACATACAAGTTCGCGAAATGCTTGCAGCAGCGCTTTGGCGTGATCCCGAACGTGACAGATAAGAACTACATCACCAACAGCTACCATGTGCATGTCACCGAGGAGATCGACGCGTTTGAGAAGCTGAGATTCGAATCCCAGTTCCAGGCACTTTCCCCGGGCGGCGCGATCAGCTATGTGGAGGTTCCGGATCTCCAAAACAATCTGGAGGCGGTCCTCGCCGTGATGCAGTACATCTACGATAACATCATGTACGCGGAGCTCAATACCAAGAGCGACTACTGTCAGGAGTGCGGCTACAACGGTGAGATCCTCATTCAGGAGGAGGACGGCAAGCTCTACTGGGAGTGCCCGAACTGCGGCAACCGCGATCAGAACAAACTGAACGTGGCGCGGCGGACCTGCGGCTACATCGGAACCCAGTTCTGGAACCAGGGTCGCACGCAGGAGATCAAGGAGCGGGTGCTGCATCTGTAGACACTGTTCCAAACTTATCACAGTTAAAAGGCACGGCTGCGAAAGGCCGTGCCTTAACAATGGAAAACCGGAGGGATCTTTATGTATTATTCCGGGATCAAACCCTTCAGCACAGAGAACGGTCCGGGCGTCCGCGTCAGCCTGTTCGTATCGGGCTGCCGGAACGCCTGTGAGGGCTGCTTCCAACCGGATACGTGGAACTTTAAACACGGAGAGCCGTTTACCGAAGATGTGCAGCAGGAGATCATAGAGTACTTAAAGCCGGACTATATCTCGGGACTTACGCTCCTCGGCGGAGACCCGTTCGAGCCGGAAAACCAGGCCGATCTGATCGACTTCATCCGGCTCGTGAAACAGACTTACCCGGACAAGACGATCTGGGCGTTCACCGGCTATCTCTTAGAGACAGAGCTGATGGAAGGAAAGAACCACACAGATGTGACGGATGAACTGCTCGGATATATGGATGTACTGGTAGACGGCCCGTTCGTACTGGAAAAAAAGAGCCTCATGCTTCCATACAGGGGTTCTGAAAATCAGAGGATCATCCTAATGGATGAGACGCGGAAAGCGGGCAGTGTTGTTCTGTCGCCGCTCATGGATGAAAGGGGTTGAAAACCCGGAGGATCTTCGCTATACTTAACACGCATTTGCGGATATGGCGGAATTGGCAGACGCGCTGGTTTTAGAAGCCGGTTGGGAAACCATGCAGGTTCGAGTCCTGCTATCCGCACTTTGTTGTGACAGTGCCCTCACCGTACACGCAGCACGGAGCGACCGTTTTATATTTATGAAAGAAGGGAATTACCTATGGCACAGGGAAATCCGCAGCCTGGAGAACAATATCTGCATTTTAAGGACCGCATGTACGAGGTGATCGCCATCGCATATCACTCGGAGACGATGGAAAAGTATGTGGTCTACAAGGCTCTGTACGATGACGGCAAGACCTATGTCCGCCCGTATGAGATGTTTGTAAGCGAGGTCGACCACGAAAAATATCCGCTTGTTACTCAGAAATACCGGTTCCAATATGTGGGACCGGATGAGGACGCCGGAAAAGAGGAAACGGACGAGGCTGACGGCGAAGAGCAGGCGGCAAGTCCATGGCTGGACCGTCTTCTGGATGCGGAAACCCCGGAGCAGCGGTATGACGTTGTCTGCACCATAAAAGGTGAGATCAATGACGAACTGATCGATGATATCGCGACGGTTTTGGATCTCTCAATCCCGGAGGGCGACTTAAACGACCGCTATGAACAGTTGAAATATTGCATGCGCACGATACAGAAGTATGAGTCGGGACGACTCCGGTAAGCGTACTGCCTACAGAAAAAACGCCGCCCTCTTTTAGGCAATGTCATTAAGTTAAGGGATTCATACGAAAACAGAACAGCCCGTTCACCAATTATTAAACCCGATGACCAAGATGCCGAAAAACCGGAAACAGATGTTCAGGATATGGATGCAGAGGAAGAAGACTTCGAACTGTGACTTCTTATTATGCTAAGCAGAAATACTTAAAAAAACGAAAAGGTCAGACATTTTGTCTGGCCCTTTATCGTATCTACTGTCTTTTTCTTTTCGGGTTCCATTGATATCCGCAGTTCCCGCAGCGGTTGACAGGCTGGCTGCTGCCGAGTAAACCCGTCTTGATATTCCATCCGCGCATGTTTGTTGAAATGTTCGTCGACCCGCATTTCGGACATTTGAGCTGATCTTCAGCCGGATTTTCCTGCGGCTGCGGCTTTAACGGGTAACCGCAGTGGATGCACGCCGGGGCCTGGTCGGAGACCATCTCACCGCATTCGGGACATTTAATGAGTGCCATATCCTCACCTCTTTTCAATAGACATGATAGCACATAACGACATCTACGCACAAGAGTGCTGACGGCACTCTTGTGCAATTTATACTCTCCGTCTGTTCAAAGCATTGCATCTGTATTATAATATTCCATGTATCCGGTAACCGGTTATGGGGGAACAGCCATGAAACAGGTAAGGCAGAACATATGGGATATGTTTGACGGGAAGTCAAAGGTGGGGTCGTTTTATGACGTCATCATGATGGTCGTCATCGTGGTAAGCCTTGTGCCGCTTGTCTTTAAGCAGGAGAACACCGTGCTCTTATGGCTGGACCATATCACGGTCACCATCTTCATCATCGATTATATCCTCCGGTGGTTCACGGCAGACTTAAGGTTAAAGAGGGGGACGAAGTCTTTTGCATTGTATCCGGTAACGCCGTGGGCGATCTTAGACCTCGTATGTATCCTGCCGTCGTTCCAGGTAATAGCGGGCGCCTTCCGCATCCTTAAAGTGGCACGGCTGTTCCGTACGCTCAGGGTGTTCCGTTCGATAAAGCTTTTACGGAACTCCAAGAGCATCAAGATCATCTGGAACGTGATCAGGGACCAGTGGCGCGCACTGATGACCGTACTTGCCATAGCAGTTGGTTATGTCCTTGTTGTCGCCCTTGTTATGTTTAACATAGAGCCGGACACGTTCGACCATTTCTTCCATGCGGTATATTGGGCCACGGTAACGCTGACAACGATCGGTTACGGCGACGTTTATCCGCTGTCTACGCTCGGGCAGGCGTTTACGATCATATCCGCTTTTGTAGGCGTTGCCGTCATCGCACTTCCGTCCGGCATCATCGCGGGCGGGTTTATAGATGAAGTCAATAAAGTGCAAGAAGACACCGGGGAGGAAGTCACTTCCGCCCCTGAACAGGACAATCCCCTCGTACAGATAGAAAAACTAAGTGACCTGAAGGACAAAGGTATTGTTACGGAAGAAGAGTTTATCTCTAAAAAGGCCGAACTGCTTACGCGTATTTAAACAATGATCAAGCCTTTATATTAAATAAAATACAGACAAAAAAATCCGCCCTGCCACTTTTTGATGACAGAGCGGTATTTTAAATTTAAGGCCAGGTTTTCTCTTAACTTAATGACAGTGCTTCTTTAGGGAGGGCGGTGTATTTATGTCTGAATATCTGCTTTATGGTATCCGTGCTGACTCAGATAACTATTGTGGTAGCGCTCGTCGTAAGTGACGTCTTTAACAAACCAGTCCGGGGGCACAAAGGCTTCGGCCTCTTCGACAGTGGGGAATTCCACTTCGGCGAGGATGAGCGGCGCCGTATCCTGTTCAAACACATCCAGCTCGATGGTATAGTCTCCGAACGGGATGCAGTACCGCTTTTTTTCGATATAAATGCCGTCGGCTTTTGGCTTTAAGTGCTCATATGCCTCCGCGCTAAGCGGAAGATTATACTCCTCATGGCTCATCATGCCGCCGGATTTGTAGGTCAGGATGTAGTCGTCATCCTGCCGCCGGATACGGATCACCGGATCCGTGCACAGGTAGCCCTGCTCAATCTTGCGGCAGGGGTATTCTTCCAGATCTTCCGGAAGCCCGGATATCAGAAATTTGCGTTCGATTTCCATCACATACTCCTTTTATACATTGTATAATCGTCTTATTTATTTTATTATATAATTAAAATAAAAAAAGAAAAGCCCGAAAACGGGAGACGGGCGGAAAGCGTCAATGTTATGAAGAAGATAGCAGTATTGGTAATCGACAGGGTGGAAGAGATCGAATGTCTGACGCCGGTGGATTTTTGCAGAAGGGCCGGTATCGAGGTGACAACAGTGTCGGTAACCGGGAAACGCGAGGTCAAAGGCAGCCACAACATAGTGTTTTGCACGGATACACTGTTTGAGGAGACGGATTTTAAAGAGTTTGACGGCATTGTTTTTCCGGGAGGAGCCGGAACGGCCGCTCTGGGAAACGTCAAAGGAACCCGTGAGCTGGCAGAACAGTTTTTGACAGGCGGGAAGATGCTGGCGGCCATCTGCGCTGCGCCGGGCATGTTGTCCGAGACAGGTCTCTTAAAAGGAAAAACAGCGACCGGATATCCGGGCTGCAAGCCGGAGGGTTGTGCAGACTGGACCGAAAATCCTACAGAGTCCGACGGCAACCTCATCACGGGCCGCGGAGCCGGGTGCGCATCGCTGTTTGCGCTGGAGATCATCCGTTATCTCTGCGGAGACGAGAAGTATGAGGAGATCCGAGACAAGATCGTGATGCCCATTTAACTAAAGAGGAAGTAAGACAGTAAATTCAGCGCCCTCGCCGGGGGCGCTTTTTACATGGATCTCGCCGTGGCACAGATCAACAATGCTCTTGACAAGAGCCAGGCCCAGGCCGTTCCCTTCGCTGATGTGGGAGGTATCGCCCTGATAGAATTTTTCAAAGATATGTTTCTGGATCTCTTCACTCATTCCCTCACCGTGATCCGCGATCCGGACCTTCACGCCGGAGCCGGAGGCAGATAAAACGAGTTGGATCGTTCCTCCTTCGGGAGAGTGTTTTATGGCATTGTCCAACAGATTAAACCAGACCTCATCCAACAGGGCCTCGCTTCCGAAAAACGTGACGCTTGGAAGGGTCAGGTCAAACTCAATATTTTTTTCAGACCACTGATTTTCCAACAGCAGGATATTTCTCCGGATCTGTTCATCCAGACGATAGGATTCCATGTCGGGGACAGACTCCTGATTCTCGAGCTTGGAAAGCGTGAGGATGTTGCTGGTGAGAACCGATAACTTCCGGGAATTGGATATGATCTTTTCAATATAGAGACTTCGCTTTTCCGGATTAAGGTTCTCGCCTTGCAGGAGGGTGGCATATCCCTCGATGGCCGCGATGGGCGTCTTGAACTCGTGGGAGACGTTTGCCACGAAGTCGCTGCGCAGGGTCTCGATCTGAGAGAGGTCGTAGGCCATGGCGTTAAAGCGCTCCGCCATCTCGCGGATCTCTGACAAGAGCTGATCCGTGGGTACGCGCACGGAAAAATCTCCTTCTGCCAGCTGCCCAAACGCATCTCGGATATGCTGGATCGGACGGATGATCAGACGGCCGACAAAGATGGAGACTATGGCGCCGATGATGCCGCTGGCGATCAGGAGAAGGATAGGGAAAAAACCTGTGGCTGCAGGAGGAAAAGCAATGATCTGATTGCGGTAGAGGATGACCCACAAGATCAGGATGATCAGGAAGATCACAATGATCGTAACGAAGATGATCAGAGTAAAATAAAGCCAAAGACGAGAACGGGTTTTATTATTCTTCATTCTTCACCGCCTTGTATCCAAGCCCGCGAACGGTGACGATCTCAAAATCCGAACAGTTGGCAAAACGCTCACGAAGCCGGTTGATATGTGTGTTGATCGTTCTCTCGTCTGTTTCCGTAGACATTCCCCAGATCTCATCCATCAGCTGTTGACGGGTGAAGATCTTGTTGGGATAAGACAGCAGCTTGTACAGCAGATAAAATTCTTTTTGCGGGAGGATCGTCTCCTTGCCATCCAGCGTAACGGTCAGGGCATCGTACTTTAACACGGTATCACCCACGGTGATCATCTTCTCGCTGGAAATTTTCGAGCGGCGCAGAAGAGCCTCGACGCGGAGCACAAGCTCCCGGACATTGATGGGTTTAACCATATAGTCATCCGCCCCAGCACGGAATCCCTGCCGCATATCATCGAACTGATCCTTCGCCGTGACCATCAAAACGGGCACGGTGTAGCCGGCATCCCGAAGCGCGACAACCAGCTCATATCCGTTCATCCGCGGCATCATGATGTCTGCGATGATAAGGTCGATATATTTTGTGTCGATCACGTCTAAGGCCTCTAATCCATCGACAGCGGGAATGCTGTTGTAGCCCTGAGTTTCCAGCACGGTGCAAAACAGCTCGCGCATATCATCATTGTCTTCCACCACAAGTATGTTAAACATGAAAATGCCTCCTGATGCATTACATTTTAATCATTATACACTAAAACAACACGTCTGGATAAACAACTTTCAGAGCAAATGGAATTTTATGAGAATAAGGGGATACTGAAAACGCGAATGATTTGAAATCTTGACGCGACGGTGATAAAATGTTAGCAGAGTAATTTTTGAAGAAAAGGAGTCACAACTATGCAGGATTTTACACAATATACACCGACAGACATCGTATTCGGCAGGGATGCGGAAAAGGAGACCGGAAGGCTGGCGAAAAAGTGGGGCGCCGAGAGAGTGCTGATCATATACGGCGGCGGAAGCGTGGTTAAAAGCGGGCTGTTAAAGTCCGTCGAGCAGCAGCTGGATAAAGAGGGTATTGAGCACACCTCGATTGGAGGAGTGCAGCCCAACGCACGCCTGGCCCTGGCGCAAAAAGCGGGTATGAGCGCGATCAAGTTCAAGGCGAACATGATTCTTGCCGTGGGCGGCGGCAGTGTCATTGACACGGCGAAAGCCGCGGCGCTCAGTGCCGTCAATCAGGATTCAGAGCTGTGGGATATCTGGACAAGACAGATCCCGGCACCCGATTGCGCACTGCCGGTGGGTGTTGTGCTCACGATCGCGGCAGCAGGGAGTGAGATGAGCGATTCCGCTGTGCTCACCAATGAGGAGACCGGGAAGAAGAAAGGCTTTTCTCTGGACATTATCCGTCCGATCTTTGCCGTGATGGATCCGGCGCTCATGTTCACCCTTCCGAAAGATCAGATCGCCTGCGGAGTCGTGGACATCCTGATGCATACGCTTGAGCGCTATTTCACCCCGGTGGAGGGAAACATGCTCACTGATGAGATCGCGGAGGGCCTGATGCGGACCATTACGACACAGGGACTTAAGGCATACCAAAACCCTTCGGATTATGAGGCCTTAAGTGAGGTGATGTGGTGCAGCAGCCTGTCCCACAACGGCCTCACCGGACTTGGCCGGGCAAATGACTTCACCTGTCACAAGCTGGGACATGAGCTTAGCGGAATGTTTGACACCCCGCACGGGGCGTCCCTCTCCGCTCTCTGGGGAAGCTGGGCCCGCTATGTCTACCAGACAGATCCGGAGCGCTTTGCCAACTACGGGAGAAAAGTATGGGGGATCGACATCGAAGATACGGATGAGGCAGCGCAGGCTGCGATCAAGCGCACGGAGCAGTTTTTCCGGGATCTTGACATGCCCACATGCATCGGAGAGCTCAGGCCCGGCGTGCAGACAGATGATCTCATAAAGAAACTGGCGGACAGCGCCACAGACGGTGACACGGTAAAACTTGGGACGTTCCAGCCCCTTGACATGGACGATGTGATCGCGGTCTACCGCATGGCGAACCACAGATAACAAAGTGATAGAAAGCGTGCCGTCAGGCAGGGGCAGCTATGAACAGTTTGCAGATTAAAAACTTTTTGACCGTGGTAAAATGCGGAAGTTTGTCAAAGGCTGCGGAAGAATTGAATGTTTCACAGCCTACGTTAAGCAAGAGCATCTCTGCTCTGGAGAGAGCTGGATATCAAGCTGTTTCACCGCGAGTACCATAAGTTGACGCTGACGATGCCCGGAGAGCGGCTGTATGCGTTCTTTTACAATGCAAACGAGGAATTTGCCCAATTATATGAGGATATTCACCCGAAAGAGAATGCCGGGGAAGTGCTGCGCATCGGGATCATCGGGGAAATCAAATTATCCAGCTTAAACCGGAGTATCCATGAATTAAGAAAGGCTCATCCCGACTTGGAGATCCGGCTGTATTTAACCGCGACAGAACAACTCTTAAATGAATTCGAGAACGATAAATTTGATATCATGGTGCTCTTTGAGATGATGCCGGGACTAAAGGATCAGTATGAGAGAGTTGCATTGGAGGAAGTGCCGATGATGCTCCTCTACAGCAATGTCTACTTCAATCAGCCGACTCTGGACTCTTTCCGGGATGAGTGTTATCTGTATGTTTCATATACACAGGAAGGGAGCGAAGAGTTTTCCGTGAATCTGCAAAAATCCCTCTGGGAGATCCTGGGCTTTCGGCCAAAGCGGCAAAAGGCCGAGCGCTAGTTCCAGGAACTGCAGATGGAGCTGGCCTGCGGAACGGGCTACTGGATCGCAACCAAGACGGATGAGAACACCCGGTCAAAAGATATCTCCGGCATAGAGCTGGACATGAAAACCAATCTGGTGGCAGTCTGTAAGACAAAAAAACACTCAAAATATCTCAAAGAATTGCAAGAGATCTATCGGCAAAATCTGACTGAAAAGGAATGACGCTTTCTCGTCGAATTTCCAATCGTTGGCGACATAGCCATTTGGCTAACTGAATATGAAAAAGTGCTAATTGTGGAGCCCGTATTTGGATGATATTATACAAATATAACAAATATAGGGCTCCATATTTGCGTGGATTTTAGACATGGATTGGCATTGTTTTTCACGGACAGGAGAGACATTGTTAAGTTCCCGGATTTGGATCAGTACCCCTGGGAACAGTGGGCCGGGACGGAGCGGCGTCTTTCCGTCATTCAGGACGAGCTGCAAAAGTATGGAAGTAAGTATTACAGATAGTGAGGATTTGTCATTAAAGGAGGAGATGGTATGAAAAAGTTTCTATTAAAACTAACTTACAGCATTCTGTATATTTTTGTTGTTGTAGATTGTCTTGTTGTTTTGGATCTGTTGTTTAAATGGAATGATCTGACTTTTCTCGCTAAGTTAGCTCATTTCTGGATACTGGCTCTTACCGTTCATCAAATGGAGGAGAGCCGTTTCCCCGGAGGTTTTGTGTGGAACTATAATATACTGCAGGATCCGGAAGGGACAAACCCGTTGGCTTATCCAATGAACCGCCTTTCCTGGTTCGTCGTTGACTGTGCGGCGACTGTTATCTTCACTCTGTGTGCCCTGGTGTGGTATCGGCCGTTTGTAAACCTCCTTTTTATGTTTTCGGGTTTGCTGAACTTGGTGCTCATTTCGGCTCAGGAGTGGGTGATTACAAAAAGTTCAAAGATAAGGGGTGTGAAGGAATCTATAATCCGGGATCTGCATCAATCTGGTTTTTGTGGGCGCCGATGTCCGTTATAACGATTATTTACGGTGCGATGTATCATCCGTTCGGCGGGTGGCTCTATTGGATACTCGGGGCATTGGCTACATTTGCATATTTCATGCTTCTCGTTAATATACCCGAGAGACTTCTTAAAAACCCGGAGAGCCCATTCCCGTTTAAAGAAAATTCTGCAGCTGCAAATCCGGGATATTATTTTTCCAGGTTTTTGGATGATTAAAAAATGGTTATGGTACGAAAACATTAAATCCCAAAACAGCAAAGTTTGAAGGGGGGGGAAGCCGGCATACGGCTTTCCCCTTTTTTTATCTGTTTTTTCGGAACTTGACACATTTAGATAAAGTGTTTGGACTTTGCGGGAG
>JAJBTQ010000007.1 GCA_020860755.1 Lachnospiraceae bacterium | reverse complement strand
CCGTACCGGAGCTGCTCTTGCCGGAACTGCCCGTACCGGAGCTGCTCTTGCCGGAGCTGCCGCCCTTGGAGGATGCCTTGCTGTTCGCGTTGTCATCCATCATTTGCACAGAGGCTGCTCTTTCGGACATCGAACGGGGAATCTGCCTTGTATTGATCCCCGCTGCAGACCGGATCTGCTCCCCGGAAACTCCTTTTCTCTCAACCTTTTTCTTCTCTTTTTCTGCCGTCTTCTGTGCGTTTTTCTCAATCAGCGCATTCATATCGATCCGGTCAAAATGCCTGTTGATAAAGAACTGCTGGACGATACGGATGACCGCACCCGCGATCCAGTAGATGCCGATACCGATCGGCAGGAAAAACACGATAAAGAAAGAATAGATCGGCATGAAATAGTTCATCATCCGCATCTGGTTGCCCATCTGATCGCCCTGGCCGGTGTTGGCCTGCGGCATCAGCCTCACACTCAAAAACTGAGTGGCAGCTGAAATAACGGGGATCAGGATGCCGATAAAGATCAGTCCGTAGTGCCCGCTGGAGGCACTGGTCCGGATCAGAACCATAGGCGCATAGACGATACTCGCGCCGAGGAAACTGGTAAAATGCTCCACTGCTGTCTGTGTACTCTGAACGAGATCGGAGAGGCTGCTAAACGTATTCGCGAGCAGATGCCAGTTGTCAGAAGTACACCGATAAAGCACATCAATGATGGAATTGTATGCGTCGGTGGACGTCTCGGTAAAGTTCAGGCTGACCTGCCTCATCACGGAATTGTTCTCCGAGATCGTATCGAGGAACGCCGTCATCGTGTTCTGATAGTCCGGAGTATTCATGATACTGGTTACAAGACCGTCGAACGTCTCTCTCACGCGCGTCACATATCCGGGCACGCTGTAGATCACGCGGTACAACGGGATCAGGATCAAAAACTGAATGACCATAAACACACAGCTTCCGGACGGCCGCACTCCGTATTTCCGGTAGATCTCCTGCGTCTCCTCATTCTGCCTTTGCATGGAGATCGAGTCTTTTTTGCCCCGGTATTTCTTCTGGACTGCCTGAATTTCCGGCTGCATGATCTGGGATAATTTGGAAAACTTCTGCTGCTGATATGTCAGCGGAAGCATGATGATATAAATGATGATCGTAAAGATGACGATCGTCAGCGCTACATTCTGGATATTGAGAAAACTATCCATAAAATTATAAATGCCATTCATGATCCAGCCGAGTACCCGTGCGATCGGCCGTAAAAAGGAATTGGCACTCTGTGTCAAAAGGAATAAAGAATTCATCTTATTTTTTTCCTCCCGGGCAAATCTGGAACCGGATCATATCCGCCCTTGGAAATCGGATTGCAGCGCATAATTCTCCAAAGGGCGAGTCCTCCCCCTTTGAGCGCCCCGTACTTTTGTACCGCTTCCAGCCCGTAGCACGAGCAGCTGGGATAGTACGGGCATTTTGTCGTTTTCGTAGGCGAAATGTTTTTCTGGTAAAACTTGATTAAGAAAATAACTATATTTTTCAATCTGATTCCATCTTCTTTTCTGTATTTAATATGCTTTGAAGACTTCCCAAGTGCAGCAGCGCGGATTCGATTTCTTGATATGATGCATTTTTTGCGCCCGCTCTTGCGACAACTACTATGTCCCAACCACTATGGAACATCTCTTCATGTAGTCTGTAACTTTCTCTGAGCAGTCTGGCAATCCGGTGTCTCGTCACACTGTTGCCGACTTTTTTGCTGACAGAGATTCCGATCCGATTTTCGGATAAGCCGTTTTTTCGTACGTACATGACCAGCAGCCGGTTTGCATATGATTTTCTGTTTTTATATACTTTCTGAAAATCCCCGGTCTTTTTTAACGATTCCGAAAAACGCATTTTAAACTCCCGTGGTCCCGTTCCCGCAGCCGTTTTATATGGTACGGAAAACAAAAGACCACATGTCTTTGTGGCCTAAGCTGTTAATCTCTTTCTGCCCTTTGCTCTTCTTCGAGCAATCACTTTTCTGCCGCCCTTTGTGCTCATTCTTGCTCTGTACCCATGAACACGGGAGCGATGTCTTTTTTTAGGCTGATAAGTCATCTTCATAGCGGATACACCTCCTATCCTATAGCATCATTTCCGATAATAGCAAAAAAACTATTTTACGTCAATATAATTTCCCATATTTCTATAGAAAGATTTCTTCTATTATTAAGGAAAGATTTGCCATATATTTCCATTGAAAACAACCCCAAACTGAGGTAAAATATATGTTAGGTAATTAGCGTTGTCTTGCAATATCAGAACGGAGTAAAAATGGACGAACTCGAAAAAAAATGGGAGGAAATTCTCCTTAGAGTAAAAGAAGAGCATGATCTGACAGATGTCTCGTTCAACACCTGGTTAAAACCCTTAGAAATCTACGATGTACGGGATAACTGTGTCTACGTTCTGGTCTCCAGTGAGCAGATGGGGCTCTCTTATATAACGAAGAAATATTATCTTCCGTTAAAGGTGGCGATTGCCGAAGTCACCGGCACAGAATACGAAGTAGAATTTATTCTTCCGGAGCAGGCGGAGACGATGACCCGCTCCCGCAAAGCGGTTCGTAAGATGCCCACTACGGAAGAGGAGGAAAAGTCCCATTTAAATCCATACTACACATTTGATTCTTTTGTCGTCGGCAACAACAACCGTTTCGCGCATTCCGCTTCCCTGGCAGTCGCAGAGTCTCCCGGAGAGGTCTACAATCCTCTGTTTATCTACGGCGGTGTGGGGCTTGGCAAGACACATTTGATGCAGTCTATCGCCCATTTTATTCTCTCAAATAACCCGGGCTTAAGCGTGTTGTATGTTTCGTCGGAAACGTTTACGAACGAATTGATCGAGGCCATTCGAAACGGCAACAATACAGCGATGACACAGTTTCGAAATAAATATCGCAACATTGATGTCCTCTTAATTGACGATGTACAGTTTATCATCGGAAAAGAAAGTACGCAGGAAGAGTTTTTCCACACGTTTAATGAGCTGCATGTCGCGAAAAAACAGATCATCATTACCAGTGACCGGCCTCCAAAAGAAATGGAGACGTTAGAAGAGCGAATTCGTTCCCGCTTTGAATGGGGACTGCTCGCGGATATCGGTTCTCCCGACTATGAGACGCGTATGGCGATCCTTCGAAAAAAACAGGAACAGGAAGGTGTCAACTTAAGTGATGACGTTTTAAACTATATCGCGATCAATATCAAAGCCAATGTCCGGGAGTTGGAAGGTGCATTAAACAAGTTAATCGCTTTTTCCAATATGGAACACACAGAGATCACGCTTGATATCGCGATACAGGAATTGCAAAATATAATTTCACCGGAAACACCCCATGAAGTAACGCCTCAGCTGATCATCGAGGTGGTTTCCGAGCATTTTGGAATCACAGTGGATCAGATCATGTCAAAAGCCAGAAGCAACGATATTTCAAAGCCGAGACAGATTGCCATGTATCTCTGCAAGAACATGACAGATCATCCACTGGACTCAATCGGACAGCTTTTGGGAGGTCGGGATCATTCTACGATCATTCATGGAATCAAGAAAGTTTCGGATGAGATGATGGTCGATGAAAGCTTCCGCCAGACTGTAGAGACAGTCCGCAAGAAAATAAATCCAAATTAAAGTTAGAAATTTACTTTAAATAAGGAAGAAACTCAATCACCGAAAAATGGAAGATATGAACAATATTATACACACAATTTTCCGCACTTTGTGGACAACTGTTTTCCTGATATTTTCCTTTTTCTTTTTAAATTTACAGAAAAACGATCTTACTTGGTTTTCCGATGTTTTTCCTCTGGGATTCCACAGTAAAATCACGAACATGATTGCCGGATAAGCTTTTGTTTATCACAAAAAAGATCGTTTTCCACTTATTCACAGCCTCTAAGATTATTACTTTTATATTACTAAAGATATATATGAGCATTTTTTTGTTCATCCAAAGAAAGGAGTTATTCACATGAAAGTAATCTGTTCCAAATCAGAACTGACGAAAGGAGTCAATATCGTATCGAAGGCAGTTCCGTCCAGGACGACAATGTCCATTTTAGAGTGTATTTTAATCGATGCTTCCGCAAACGAGATTAAATTGACTGCCAATGATATGGAACTCGGGATCGAGACGATCATTGATGGAAAAATAGAAGAAAAAGGGATCATCGCTCTGGACGCAAAGATCTTTTCCGAAATTGTGCGCAAGCTGCCGGAAAATGACGTTGTGATTGAGACAGATGACACTTTTAGAGCGATCATTACCTGTGAAAAGGCAAAGTTTAATATTGCCGGCAGATCGGGAGATGAATTTTCCTATCTTCCGTATGTGGAAAAGGATGAAAAGATCACTATTTCTGAGTATACGTTAAAGGAAGTGATACGGCAGACAATCTTTTCTGTGGCAGATAATGAGAATAATAAGATGATGACAGGAGAGTTGTTTGAGATTGAAGAAAATCGCCTTCGCGTCGCATCTTTGGATGGTCACCGCATTTCAATCCGTAATATAGAGTTAAAGGAAACATATGATTCCAAAAAAGTAATCGTTCCCGGAAAATCTCTTCAGGAGATCAGCCGGATCCTTCCGGGAGAAATGGATGATATGGTGGATATCTATTTTACAAATAATCATATTTTGTTTGAATTCGGAGAGACAAAAGTAGTCTCCAGACTGATCGATGGAGAATATTTCCATATCGATCAGATGCTTTCCACCGATTATGAGACAAAAGTACAAGTAAATAAAAAGGAATTTTTAGACTGTATCGACCGCGCGACGCTTTTGGTAAGGGAAGGGGATAAAAAACCGGTCATCATGAATGTGGAAGACGGATATATGGAGCTGCGCATCAACTCTTATATCGGATCCATGGATGAGGAGCTTGAGATCGAGAAAGAAGGAAAAGATATTATGATCGGTTTTAATCCGAAATTTTTGATCGATGCCCTGCGTGTGATAGATGATGAGGAAGTGACCCTGTATCTTGTCAATGCCAAAGCACCCTGCTTTATCCGGGATGACGGCGGTAATTTTATCTATCTGATTCTTCCCGTCAATTTTAATGCGGCATCCGTATAGAAAAAAGGATTATTTTTGTAAATGGAAACAGTAAAGATACAGACAGATTATATCAAACTTGGGCAGGCTATGAAGCTGGCCGGTTTAGTCGGTGCCGGAACGGACGCAAAATATGTGATCCAGGAGGGTCTTGTCGAGGTGAACGGAGAAGTTGATCTGCGGCGGGGCCGGAAACTGGTTCCGGGAGATGTGGTTTCCTTTCAGGGAGAGAGTTTTCAGATTGAAGCATGATCATAAAATCACTGGAGCTTAAAAATTTCAGAAATTATCAGGATTTATACATTTCTTTTGATGAGGGGACAAATATCCTGTACGGCGACAATGCCCAGGGCAAGACAAATGTACTGGAAGCCCTTTATGTCAGCGGGACGACAAAGTCCCATAAGGGAAGCCATGACCGGGATATGATCCGGTTCGGCGAAGAAGAAGCTCATATCCGCACGGTTGTAGAAAAAGCCGGTGTGGAACATCAGATTGATTTTCATCTGAAACGAAACAGCGCGAAAGGGATCGCGGTAGATAAAATACCGATCCATCGGGCCAGAGAGCTTTTTGGCATGTTAAACATCGTGTTTTTTTCGCCGGAAGATTTAAATATTATTAAAGAAGGTCCGGCGCTCCGGAGAAGATTTATGGATATGGAGCTCGGCCAGCTGAATACGATCTATCTGAGTAATCTGGCAAAATATAACAGAGTGTTGAAACAGCGCAATCAACTGCTTAAGGATCTGCATCTTAAGCCCGAGCTGGAAGATACACTGTCCGTTTGGGATGACCAGCTGGTCGCCTACGGGACACAGATCATTGCCCAGAGAAGAGAATTTTTAAAAAAGTTAAGTGAGATCGTGCTTCCGATCCACAATCGGATCTCCGGTAAAAAGGAACAGCTTAGGCTTGCCTATGAGCCGAGCTGTGAGGAAGAGGATTTTCTGGAGGCACTGATACAGTCCCGGCAGAAGGATAAACGCACCGGGATGACCTCATGCGGACCGCACCGGGATGATATTTGTTTTTATATCAACGACGTGGATATCCGGACCTTCGGATCTCAGGGGCAGCAGCGGACATCCGCGCTCTCCTTAAAGCTGGCAGAGATAGAGCTGGTGAAAAAAACCATTCACGATACGCCGGTTTTGCTGCTGGACGACGTTCTTTCTGAGCTGGACAGCAAGAGACAGAATTATCTTTTAAACAGCATCCGTGATATACAGACGATCATTACCTGTACGGGGCTGGATGAATTTGTGAGGAACCGTTTTCGGATCAACCGGGTATTTTTGGTCCGGAATGGCAGGGTAGATGAACAAGGAGGATTTTGATGAGCGAAAAGTACGACGAGAAGTTTGAAGAAGCGTACGGTGGAGATCAGATTCAGATTCTGGAGGGCTTGGAAGCCGTTCGCAAACGGCCTGGTATGTATATCGGGAGTACGGCATCCAGAGGGCTGCACCATCTGGTGTACGAGATCGTAGACAATGCGGTCGATGAAGCCCTTGCGGGGTTCTGTACTGAGATAAACGTTGTGATCAACGAGGATAATACGATCACCGTGACCGACAACGGACGCGGGATTCCTGTGGATATCAACCACAAAGCCGGCAAACCGGCCGTGGAGGTCGTGTTTACCGTACTGCATGCAGGCGGCAAGTTCGGTGGCGGCGGATACAAGGTGTCCGGCGGACTGCATGGGGTAGGAGCCTCGGTGGTCAATGCCCTCTCCAATTGGCTGGAGGTTCAGGTAAGCCGGGATGGACACATCTATCAGCAGCGGTATGAACGCGGGATCACCGCGTATGATCTGAAAGTGATCGGGGACTGCGCTCCGGAAGAGACCGGAACCATCGTTACCTTCGAACCAGACGATACGATCTTCGAGGAAGTTGTGTTTGACTACGATGTGCTGCGGCAGCGCCTGCGTGAGATGGCGTTTTTGACCAAGGGACTTCGGATCACGCTGACCGATAAGCGATCGGATCCGCCCCGGATTGAATCGTTCTGCTACGAGGGCGGCATCAAAGAGTTCGTGCAGTATTTAAACCACAGCAAAGAGCCGTTGTATCCGGATGTGATCTACTGTGAGGGAATGCGGGACGACGTGTATGTGGAAGTGGCTATGCAGCACAACGACTCCTACAACGAATCGACATTCAGTTTTGTCAATAATATCACGACGCCTGAGGGCGGCACGCATATGGCCGGCTTTCGGAACGCCTTAACCAAGACATTTAACAACTATGCGCGACAGAATAAGCTGCTGAAAGATACCGAGGCGGCGCTCTCCGGGGAGGATATCCGGGAGGGATTGACCGCGATCATAAGTGTAAAGATCGCGGAACCTCAGTTTGAGGGTCAGACAAAACAGAAGCTCGGCAACAGTGAGGCCAGGGGAGCCGTGGACAGTGTGCTGAGTGAGCAGCTGACCTATTTTCTGGAGCAGAATCCGGCCGTCGCCAAGACGATCTGCGAGAAGTCTCTGCTGGCACAGCGTGCCCGTGAGGCTGCGCGCAAAGCCAGAGAGCTGACGCGCAGAAAGACCGCGCTTGAAGGGCTGTCCCTTCCCGGCAAGCTGGCGGACTGCTCCGATAAAGACCCGGCAAACTGCGAGATCTTTATCGTGGAGGGAGATTCCGCCGGCGGATCGGCCAAGACAGCCCGCAGCCGGGCGACACAGGCGATCCTTCCGCTTCGGGGCAAGATCTTAAACGTAGAAAAAGCCAGACTGGACCGGATCTATGCCAATGCGGAGATCAAAGCGATGATCACAGCCTTCGGCACCGGGATCCACGAGGATTTTGACATTGAAAAGCTCCGCTACCATAAGATCATCATCATGACAGATGCCGATGTGGACGGAGCACATATCAGCACGCTGATGCTCACGTTCATTTACCGGTTTATGCCGGAGCTGATCCGGCAGGGATATGTGTACCTGGCTCAGCCGCCGCTTTATAAGCTGGAAAAGAACAAAAAAGTCTGGTATGCCTACAGCGATGAGCAACTCAATGAGATCCTGGAGGAAGTGGGAAGGGATTCCGGCAACAAGATCCAGCGCTACAAAGGTCTGGGTGAGATGGATGCCGAGCAGCTCTGGGAGACCACAATGGATCCGGAAAGGAGGATCCTGCGCCGCGTGACAATGGATGATGCCCAGTCCGCGGAGATCGATCTGACCTTTACCACGCTCATGGGCGACAAGGTAGAGCCGCGCCGGGACTTTATCGAAGAGAACGCGAAATATGTATCAAACCTCGATATTTAGGAGTTAAGTGAGGAAAGTTTATGGACGATAAGATTTTTGATCAGATACACGACGTTGACCTGAAGAAAACGATGGAGGGTTCCTACATCGATTACGCGATGAGCGTGATCGCGTCGCGGGCCCTGCCGGATGTGCGGGACGGATTAAAGCCGGTGCAGCGGCGGATCCTGTACTCCATGATCGAGCTGAACAACGGGCCGGATAAGCCCCACCGGAAATGTGCGCGTATCGTCGGCGATACCATGGGTAAATATCACCCCCACGGGGACAGTTCGATCTATGGAGCTCTTGTGAACATGGCTCAGGAATGGTCCACCCGCTATCCTCTCGTGGACGGACACGGCAATTTCGGCTCTGTGGACGGCGACGGCGCAGCCGCCATGCGTTACACGGAGGCTCGTCTCAGCAAGATTTCCATGGAAATGCTGGCGGATATAGGGAAAAACACCGTTGATTTCATGCCGAACTTCGATGAGACGGAAAAAGAGCCGGCTGTGCTTCCCGCCAGATATCCGAATCTTCTGGTAAATGGTACAACAGGTATTGCCGTGGGCATGGCGACCAACATTCCGCCCCACAATCTGCGGGAAGTGACGGCAGCTGTCGTGAAGATGATCGACAACCGTGTCGATGAAAACCGCGAGACCTCCGTGGAGGAGCTCTTAGAGATCGTAAAAGGTCCGGACTTTCCTACCGGCGGCATGATCTTAGGGACCGCAGGTATAGAGGAGGCCTATCGGACCGGCCGCGGCAAGATCCGGGTGCGCGCCGTCACGGACATAGAGACGATGGCAAACGGAAAGAACCGCATCGTGGTCAGCGAACTCCCCTACATGGTGAACAAAGCCCGTTTAATCGAGAAGATCGCAGATCTGGTCAAAGAGAAACGGGTCGACGGGATCACGGATCTGCGGGACGAATCTGACCGCCAGGGCATGCGCATCTGCATTGAGCTGCGTAAGGATGTGAACCCCAACGTGATGCTCAATCTCTTATTTAAACATACTCAGCTGCAGGATACGTTCGGCGTGATCATGCTCGCGCTGGTGAACAATGAGCCGAAGATCCTCAATCTGGCAGACATGTTGAGATATTATCTGCTCCACCAGGAAGATGTCGTGACCCGGCGTACAAAATTTGAGCTGAACAAGGCGGAAGAGCGGGCACACATCCTGCAGGGCCTGCTCATCGCGCTTGACAATATCGATGAGGTGATCGAGATCATCCGCGGCAGCAGAAATACACAGGAGGCGAAAGAGCACTTAATTGAGCGGTTTGAGCTGTCTGACGCGCAGGCGCAGGCGATCGTGGACATGCGTTTAAAGACGCTGACCGGTCTCGAGAGAGAGAAGCTGGAGACCGAGTATGCCGAGCTGATGGATCGGATCGCGGATTTAAAAGCCATCCTCGCCGATGAGAAAAAGCTGCTCGGCGTGATCCGGGAAGAGCTGCTCACGACTGCGGCCAAGTACGGCGATGACAGAAGATCCTCCATCGGCTTTGACGAATATGATATCTCAATGGAAGATATGATCCCGGTGACAAATACTGTTATCACGATGACGCAGCTGGGGTATATCAAGAGGATGAGCGTAGATAACTTCCGCGCACAACACAGAGGCGGCCGCGGGATCAAGGGTATGGAGACCATTGAGGAAGATTACATCGAGGAGATGTTTACCACGACCTCCCACCACTACCTCCTCTTTTTCACCAATATGGGCAAAGTATACCGCATGAAGGCGTATGAGATTCCGGAGGCAAGCCGTACGTCGAGGGGAACGGCAATCATCAATCTGCTCCAGCTGATGCCCGGAGAAAAGGTTTCGGCGGTGATCCCGATCCAGAACTATGAGGAGGCGGACCGTCAGTATCTGTTTATGGCTACAAAACGCGGGCTCGTGAAGAAGACGCGGCTCGCCGATTATGCAAATGTACGGCGGACCGGTCTGGTAGGAATTGTGCTTCGCGAAGACGATGAGCTGATTGAGGTGAAATTTACCGACGCGGAACGGGATATCTTTTTAGTCACGAAATTCGGGCAGTGCATCCGCTTCCATGAAAGGGACGTGCGCAATACCGGGCGTGTTTCTATGGGCGTAATTGGCATCAAGCTGGCTCCGGACGATGAGGTGATCGGAATGCAGCTGGATGTTCAGGGGACGCATCTCCTCTTTGTCTCCGAGAAAGGTCTCGGCAAGCGGACGCCCATGAGCGATTTTTCTCCGCAGCACCGCGGAGGCAAGGGCGTAAAGTGCTATAAGATCACAGACAAGACCGGGGATATTGTCCGATTCAAGGCGGTCAATGATGACAGCGAAGTTATGATCATCACGACTGCGGGGATCATCATCCGTACAAAAGTCAGCGACATCTCTATTCTTGGCAGAGTGACGTCCGGCGTGAAAGTCATCAACCTGGCAGAGGGTGTGACGGTCGCCAGCGTGACAAAAGTAATGCCGGGAGACGAGGATGATGACGAGCCTGAGGACGAGGAAGGCAACGAAGAGCCGGAGGCTTTGACGGGCACCGATAAGCCGGAAGCTGAGGCAGGCACTGATAAGCCGGAGGATGATACAGGCGCATAAAAAGGAGACCCGAATGGCCAGAGAGATCCATGTAGAGGAATTGACAAAAAATATCCGGGAGATGTGCATCGAAACGAATCTGGTCCTCACGCAGGACATGAAAGAGGCGCTGGAAGCGGCAGAGGCCAGGGAGCAGTCGCCCTGGGGGAGACAGGTTCTGGATCAGCTTTGCGAAAACCTTCGGGTTGCGGAGAAGGAGATGATCCCCATCTGCCAGGATACCGGGATGGCCGTGATCTTCCTGGAAGTCGGTCAGGATGTCCACTTTTTTGGCGGAGATCTTACAGAGGCTGTCAACGAGGGTGTCCGGCAGGGCTATGCGGACGGATATCTCAGAAACTCCGTTGTGGGAGATCCGCTGATCCGGAAAAATACGCGGGATAATACACCGGCAGTCCTGTATACGGAGATCGTTCCCGGGGATCAGGTGAAGATCACGGTCGCTCCAAAGGGCTTTGGAAGCGAAAATATGAGCCGAATCTTTATGTTAAAGCCTGCGGACGGTATCGAGGGCGTGAAGGAGGCAATCCTGACCGCCGTGCGGGATGCCGGACCGAATGCCTGTCCGCCCATGGTGGTCGGCGTAGGTATCGGCGGGACGTTTGAGCAGTGCGCACTTTTGGCAAAACGAGCGTTGACCCGCCCTCTGCAGGACAAGTCGGAGCTGTCTCATATCCGGCGGCTGGAAAAAGAGATGACGGAACAGCTCAACAAGCTCGGGATCGGGCCCGGTGGGCTGGGAGGAACGACAACGGTGCTTGCTGTCAAGATCAATACCGCGGCGACGCATATCGCGGGACTCCCGGTGGCGGTAAATATCTGCTGTCATGTGAACCGTCATTGTGAACGCACGATTTAAAGAGGTTTAAGATGGAACGATATATTGAACTTCCTATATCAGAAGATATTGCAGTGAGCTTAAGCGCGGGAGACTATGTACACCTGACCGGGGAAATGCTGGTCGCGCGTGACGCGGCTCATGCCCGGATCGTGGAGTCCCTGGAAAAAGGGGAAGGGCTGATGTTTGACTTAAAGGACAACACGATCTATTACATGGGTCCCACCCCGGCGCGGAAAGGGCGTCCGATCGGTTCGGCAGGCCCAACGACGGCCGGACGGATGGACAAGTACACACCGATGCTTTTAGACCACGGGCTGCGGGCGATGATCGGAAAAGGGAACCGGAGCAAAGAAGTGGTGGACGCCATCGTTCGAAACCGGGCCGTCTATTTTGCCGCAGTCGGCGGAGCGGGCGCGCTTTTATCCCAGCGAATCGTAAAGTCAAAGCTTGTCTGTTATCGGGATCTCGGCACGGAGGCAGTGCGTCAGATCGAGGTGAAGGATTTCCCCGTGATCGTGGCGATCGACACGCGGGGAAACAACATATATGACCTTGACAAACAGGGAACTGTCCGTGTATCATAGCTCTTAGATTTGGCATGGAGAAGTACTCAAGTGGCTGAAGAGGCGCCCCTGCTAAGGGTGTAGGTCGTTTGCGCGGCGCGAGGGTTCAAATCCCTCCTTCTCCGCTCAATAAAAACCGCCCTGCAGATATTTATCTGCAGGGCGGTTTGTGTGTCCTTAACTCCACTCGCCGTAACGGGATTTTATGGCCGGATTGTCATGCCAGCCGACAGCCGAGAGTAAAATGTTTAAGAAGACCCAGACGAAGATTAATAAAAAGAGCGGCCCGAACGATTCGACAGACAGATACATGAGGATGAGGATCAGGCCGAACAGCCGTCCCAACACCGTGCAGACGATCATTCTTCTGCGGCGGTATTTGCTCCCCATGCAGATCAGCCAAAAGATCAGGCACCAGATGGCGTAGACCAATACAATAACCGCGATCGCCATCATAAAAGCCGAGGCGAACGAGCCTAAGCCGGCACTGAACATATCTACCAGACCCGAAATATCACTGCTGTCAGAAGAGCCGAGGTCAAACAGGCTCATCGCGCCGGAACCGACCCGGCTGCCCAACACAAAGAGAATGATCGCCAGGATCAGCGCCCCGAATGACTCGATTCCGGTTAAGACTAAAGAAACCTTGGGCGGAGCCCCGCGAACATATCGCTCTTTTCTTGCTATTCTCTCACTGCGCATACAAATCCTTTCCGCGTGAACTACCGCTTTCTGCACTCATTCCTGGTGAACTGCCGCTTTCTGCACTCATTTCTGCCCATCCGCGGAGAAAACCGGTTAAGAGTGATCGCCGTCTTCGCTCTTGCCCATCTCCTTTGACGCTTCCTTTTGTTCCTCAGCAAACTGCTGTGCCAGCCATTTCTCGTATGACGAGGCCTTTTTCTGAACAGTCGGTTCGTTTATCACGACCTGAGGGAATGGGATGTTGATATCATATTTATCAAAGAGCAGCCGCATCTCACGGTTGAAGTCACGCTCCAGCTGGAAGCGGTCTGCCTCTTCGCACTGCATGGTGATCTTTAAGTCTACACTGTTGTCGCCCAGCTCCGTGACACCGCGGTAAAACGGTCCCTTTTTGATGGCCGGAAGCCGTTTGGCCATCTCAGGCAGTTCTTTGGATAAGATCGACTCTACATGCTCTAAGGACTCATTGTATTCAATGCCGTAGTTGACAGAGACGAAGGAGAGCTTCTTCGTCATGTTGACCACATTGCTGATATCACTGTTGCGGATGATCTTCACGTTTTGTGAGGCATCCTCCACCTTCGTTGTGCGGATCCCAATCTCAAGGACCGTGCCGCGCCAGTCGCCCACCTGGATGATATCGCCGACACGGAAATCACCTTCAAAGATGACGAACAGGCCGGATACGATATCGGAGACCAACCTCTGTGCACCCAAGCTGATGGCAAGGGCCAAAATGCCTGCCGAAGCCAACAAGGTGACGGCGTTGATTCCAATAAGAGTCAGGCAGTAGTAGATCATGCCGATGAGCGCACCGTATCGGAGGAAACTCCGACACAGACGACAAATCGTCTCGCCGCGGGCATTCAGTACGTTGGACAGAAACTGAAGCAGTCTTCGGAGCACCACAACGATAGTCATTGCGACACAGATAAACATGACGCAGGCGGTGATCGCAAAGATATTCAGGCCGCGCTCCCAGCTTCCGCCAAGGATGTAGAGGAAGATGGAGTCACTGTTAAAGAGTTGATTCCGGAATAGGACGGCAATGCAGATCACGGCCACCAGGATAAACACGATCCACCGCATTACGGCTGTGGTTTTTTGCCAAGGGGTTCGCTCATCCCATTTTATAGTAGTAGACATCCATCGACTGACGGCAGACTCGGTTCGGATCTTTCGGCCATCCGGCATCTCCGTCTCAACGATTCGGTCTCCGGTATCCTCAGCCGTATCGAGCAAGGTCACGATAGATTTCGGCTCAAGAATCTCCAACAGGAAAATGACAACAACGGCAATAAGGGCGATGAGAGCTGTCGCCAGCGTCAACGGCAGGCGGTGCTGCATAAGTGTGTCTTCAGGCTCGGCCAGATAAATGTAATATTGGTCTGTTTCGGCAGACGACGCATAGTATCTTACATCGTCTATCGTAATATAATCGTTGTAATCCGGCTTGAGTTGTTCATAGGTAATATCGTGGTCGTATACCGACTCGCCGACGGCGTGTTCGTCTATCGGGAAGTAGGCAAAGGTATCATCATCTTTATTGACCGCGAAAGCGAAGCCGTTGTCTCCGAAGCTCACGTCGCCTAAGATCGTATCGAGCTCCACAGAAGATGCCAGACTTTCCAGAAGAGACGGACGGATCGTGATCTGCACGATCCCGCTGACAAATCCGTTTTCGTCGTGGATCGGGACGCCGATGTACTGCCAGAGATGACCGGAGACTTCATCATAGACCGGCTCCTGCACCACATAGTCCGTGTCGCCCTGGATCAGTTTGATAAATTCGTAGGAGGAATCCTCCGGATCAAGCGACAACGCGTAATTGTTATAGGAAGAGTTGGTTGCGACCAGATCGCCGTTTGTCGATTCATAGATGAAGATATCCTGTACCCCGAGCGTATCCGCCAGCTGCTGTAGATTTGCCTGATTGTCCAGGTTGGGGACTTCGTCTAATATATAGCCGAGTGTCTGTGCTACAGGGAGATACCGATCGCCGTACAGATTGTTCATCAACTCCAGATGCTCTTCGGCGTTATTAAAACTGTCTATCACATCGTTGGCCTGATCTTTGTTTGAGAGAGACTCAAATGACAATGCGAACAGTGTCTGCATAAAGAAAGCGATAACAACGATTACCGCGAAACCAACGCACGAGACGGCGACCGATCTTCGCATAGCAGATTTAACAAAGCAGAAGCGATTGAAAAAGCGCACATTGTCCTCTTCCACCCCTTTAAACCGAATCTCACGCATGGCAAAGATCCCGTACATGATGAGAATAAACATCACGGCGAAAAAGGCACAGATGGTGACCAGTACCGTTACATTACGGGCCAAAGTCATATCGCTTTGAGGTACACATGCGATATAGTAAGTGTTGCCGATCAGCTTGACGCCGCAATACATATATTCATTGTTAATGGTCATCCAGGAGAATTCGCCATCCTCCAGATTTTCCACCTCTACCCCTGCATAGAGACCGTCCGTATCGATCAGCGAGGCGTCCGGATGGTATTCGATGAGGTAATCCTGCGCAGACATGGCAAGGATATATCCGTTTAAGCCTACCTCTATATTCTGTAAAACGCTGGCGGTGGAGCTGGTGGAATCGAGAATTTCATATAAGAGGGCCGGATCCTGCGCAATCACGACCATGCTCTCGCTGTTGATCTTGGCGGAAAAGTAGCGCTCGCGCCAGTTTCGGCTGGGCTGATCGATCTCCACAGAGACTTCATTGGGGAGAAATGGATCCTCTTCACGCAGCCGGTTAAAGCGATTGTTTGAGAAGTCTGCGAGTGTAGGCTGTGCCTGTGCAAGGATCTCGCCGCTGGTACTGACAATGAGCACGTTGTCGACGCCGAGAAGATCGCGGTATTCGACCATTTTTTCGTCTGTTACAGCAAAGTTAGGATCATTATTTGCCAAAAAAGCGACACTCTCAGCGAGCGCCTCATATGTCGAGTCGAAAGTGACATCATTTTCATCGGACTCAGCCTGTGCCTGTTCCAGGCGGTCGGGCAGACTGTCCAGCTCCTCCTCCATCTCTGTGGTAAAACGGTCCAGATAGAAGCTGGTCTGCATGTTAGAGAGTACGATCGCTATGATCACCAGGGCTGCAGCCAGGACGACAAAGAGCACAATCGTTTTAATTGTAAGCAGTCTGGAATGACGTTTCTTTTCCATACCGGTCCTCCTTAGTCCCATTTATCGATCAGATCGTCGATGGTGCCGTCATCGAGCATTTCCTGAATCGTCTCCGCAACAGGATCGGAAAGCGCAGAGCCCTTTACTGTGGCTACCCCATATTCCTGGGATGCAATATAAAAATTCAAAAGTCGGCGGGTATCGTCAAGATATGCATTCATGATAGCGCCGTCCGCGCACATGGCATCGATCGTACCTACATCCAGCGCGTCAGAGAGCTCCTGATAGGTATTCATCTCCTGAATATTGAAATTGTCCAGTTCAAGGTAAGTGCCACGTTCGTTGGTGGAGCGGATCTCTCCGTCGGTAAAACCGATCGCCTTAAGCTTGGCAATCAACTCATCGGTGGTGTTGGAATTTGTTATCGTGCCGAAGGTACAGCCCACCATGTCCCGGACACTCAAAAAACAGGAGCTGTACTGGACCATGGCAACAGAGTTGTCCTCATAGTATGCCGGAGAGAAATCAATCTCTCCCGTTCGATCGGACGTGATGGAACAGCATGCAACGAGACAGTCGACCTCGCCGCTGTTTAATGCCTCTGATCTGGTTGCGGGCGTTACAGCAAAGAATTCGACATCCTTATAACCCAAACGTTCCGCCATTTCCTGGGCAATATCAATCTCAAGACCGGAATAGGTCCCGGCTGATGTGTTATAATAACCGAACATTGTAACATTAGCACGCACACCGACCCGCAGCGTGCTGCTGCCTGTAGGCGTGGAGCCGGACGCACTGCTGCAGCCGGCCAGACCCGTTGATGCAACTAAAAGTGCCATGGCAGCCAGAACACAGATAAATGCCCGTCTTTTGTTGTGCTTTTTTTGCTGTACTTTTTTAAACATAGTCCAATCCTTAATAATTTTGGATATATATAATCATGATACTACTTAAATGGATGTTTTTCCACTAAAAAACAATTTTTTATGAAAAGTTATGGTTATTTTTGGTTGCAGATTGCCGCCCAATATGTCATGATTACAATCAGAGAGAGGCGTTGAAGTAAGTAAACGCATTTGAATACAGCAAGCAAAACGAAGGAGAATGCTATGATTTATGAGGAAAAACGGATAAAAGGGAAAAAAGAAGATGTTTTGCATATCAGCAACTCTACCGATTTTATTTTACCGAAGTACAAGATCCCGAAAAAAGAAACCGCCCCGGATGTGATCATGGAGCTGGTAAAGGAGGAATTGTTTCTGGACGGGAATGCCAGCCAGAATATGGCTACCTTCTGCCAGACTTACGATGATCCGGAGCTCAGGGAACTGATGGATCTTTGTATCAGTAAGAACATGATCGACAAAGATGAGTATCCTCAGACCGCAGAAATCGAGGAGCGCTGTGTGCATATTTTGGGGGATCTCTGGAATGCGCCGGAGGGCGGTAACTGTGTGGGGACATCCACGGTCGGTTCTTCCGAGGCCTGTATGCTGGGCGGCATGGCGATGTACTGGCGCTGGAAAAAGAAACGCACAGAGGCAGGGCTGCCGATAGACAAGCCCAACCTCGTCACCGGTCCGGTGCAGATCTGCTGGGAAAAATTTGCCCGATACTGGGATATTGAACTGCGCGAGGTTCCCATGGAGCCGGACCGGCTGATGATGTCACCCGATGCCATGCTTCCCTATATCGATGAGAACACGATAGGAGTAGTCACAACATTTGGGCTGACTTTTACCGGGGCTTATGAGCCGGTGGAGGAGATCTGCGAAGCGCTGGACCGGCTGGAAAAGAAAACGGGGCTGGATATCTCTGTCCATGTGGACGGCGCTTCCGGGGCTATGGTGGCGCCTTTCTGCGCGCCGGAGATCAAGTGGGATTTCCGCAATCCCCGCGTCCGTTCCATCAGCACCTCAAGCCATAAATTCGGCCTGACTCCGCTTGGCTGCGGGTTCGTTCTCTGGCGGCACAGGGATGACCTGCCGGATGATCTCGTGTTCCACGTGAACTATCTGGGAGGTGACATGTCCGTGTTTCAGCTGAACTTTTCCCGCCCGGCCGGGCAGATGATCTGTCAGTACTACCAGCTTCTGCGGCTTGGCAGGGAAGGCTACCGCAGGATCCACATGTCCTGCTATCAGGCGGCGCAGTATCTGGCAGAAGAGATCGCGAAGATGGGGCCGTTTGAGATCTTGTACGACGGCAACCCCGCACAGGGGATCCCGGCGCTGACCTGGAAGCTCAAAGAGGACGCGGATGTCTCTTTCAATATGTACGATTTTGCCGACCGCCTTCGGAACCGCGGATGGCAGGTGCCGGCTTACTCGCTTCCGGAAAATGCGGAGCAGATCGTGGTACAGCGGATTCTTGTACGGCGGGGCTTCAGCCTGGACATGGCGGAACTGCTCATAGAAGACTTCCACCGCACCCTGAAATACTTCGAGGATCATGAGGTTGTCGAAAACATGACAGAGAAGGAAGCCGGCGGCTTCTGTCATAAATAGAAGATGCCCGTTTACCTTGACAAACGGACTGAAATTCGCTATGATTTGAGTACCAAATAGTTTGAATTTCAAACTAAAAACCGAGGATGAGACATGTTTGAAGAAAGCAGAGCGAAAATAGGAGATATCATAAACGCGGTCCGCGACAGGGACAAGGAAAACACGCCTGAGAAGAAAGAGGATACAAAAGACGTGCTCCCTCCGAGCGCGAAGGAGAAAAACAAGGAGAGGCCCTGTAAGCGCTGCGGCGCTCCTATTCTGGGGCGTGTTGTCAAGGCAAACTACTATGTCTGCCCGAAATGCGACGGATATTACCGGGTACACGCCTACCGCCGGGTCGAGATGATCCTGGATGAGGGATCGTTCGAGGAGTGGGATGCAGACATGCCGATTCAGGATCCGCTCGATTTTCCGGACTACCCGGCAAAGGTCGCGGAAGTTCGGGAACAGACAAAGCTCAATGAGGCCGTGGTCACGGGCTGTGGCAAGATCTACGGCCATGAAACTGTGTTTGCCGTCTGTGACAACCGGTATCTGATGAGCAGTATGGGCCACAATATGGGAGAAAAGATCGCCCGGGCAGTGGAGCGCGCTACCGAGGAGCGCCTGCCTGTGATCATATATGCTTCCTCCGGTGGAGCCAGAATGCAGGAGGGGATGATATCGCTGATGCAGATGGCCAAGACTGCTGCCGCTTTAAAACGTCATTCCGAGGCCGGACTTCTCTTCATTAGTTTTCTGCCGGAGCCGACGACCGGAGGCGTGACGGCCAGTTTTGCCATGCTGGGCGACATTATTCTCGCCGAGCCCGGTGCACTGATCGGGTTTGCGGGTCCGCGGGTTATTGAACAGACGATCCACCAGAAGCTGCCCGAGGGGTTCCAGAGAGCGGAATTTCAACAAGAGCACGGCTTTGTGGATCAGATCGTAGAGCGGCGTGACCAAAAGGAGGTCTTAGCCAGACTTTTAGAGTATCACAACGAGGAGCACAGCTGGAAAGAATGGCCTGCGGGAGACGAAGAGGAAGACAACAATAATGGAGCAAACCTCTTTGCCGGTGCGCCTTTCCGCCTGTCACCGGGAATGGACAGTGTACCAAAAAGCCGGAAGGCGCCGTTTTCCGGTACAATGCAGCAAAAGACGCTGGATCAGATCGACCGGCGCCGAAAGATGGCTTGGGATGTCGTGCGTGAATCCCGTTCTGTCGGACGGCCTACTGCTCGGGAATATATAAATGTTCTGTTTGATGATTTTCAGGAATTTCACGGAGACCGTTACTACGGAGATGACGGCGCTGTCATCGGCGGGATCGCCTCTTTCCACGGCATGCCCGTTACGGTGATCGGACAGGAGCGGGGACGTGATTCCCAGGAGAGCATAGAGCGAAACTTCGGTATGCCGTCTCCGGAGGGATACCGCAAAGCGCTGCGCCTGATGAAACAGGCGGAGAAATTCATGCGTCCCATTGTCTGTTTTGTTGACACTTCGGGTGCCTATCCCGGAATGGAGGCTGAGGAGCGCGGACAGGGCGAGGCGATCGCAAAAAATCTGTTTGAGATGTCATCCTTAAAAGTGCCGGTCTTAAGCATCGTGACCGGGCAGGGAGGCAGCGGAGGCGCGCTTGCGCTGGCGGTTGCCAATGAGGTATGGATGCTGGAGAATGCCACGTATTCCATCCTTTCCCCGGAGGGATTCGCATCCATTCTGTGGAAAGATTCCAAAAAAGCGAATGAGGCGGCCGGGCTCATGAAGATCACGGCCGAGGATCTCTACGAACTCGGAACGATCGAGCGGATCATTCCGGAGGAAGAGCCGGCTACCGAGGAAAACTTACAGGGCATCGCGGAGCTTATAGATCATTACATGAGGAAGTTTTTTGCCGGTTGTGCGTCAAAGACGCCGGATGAACTTGTGGATCAGCGATATGACCGGTTCCGCGGATTTTAAACCGGGATGAGAAAAATATGAAATGCAAAGAAAAAATCAGCAGAGGAATGTCCTCTGCTGATTTTTATATTTGATACTATAGATATCCATACACCTTTCTCTTTGATAGGAAGAAAGCGCCTGTCACGAACAAGGCCATAAGCTCCGTCACCACGGCGCCCATCCATATCCCCATAAGACCTAGGATCAGGGGCAGGACCGCGATCGCCACCACCTGAAAGACGAACGTCCGCAAAAATGAGATTATGGCGGAGACCGCTCCGTTGTTTAAGGCGGTAAAGAACGCGGAACCAAAAATGTTAAAGCCGCAGATCAAAAACGAGATGGAGAAGATCCGCATCCCGGTGCACGTCATGTCAAACAGCTGGGGATCGTATCCAACAAATATGGAGGTCAGCGGACGTGCAAATATCTCTGCAGCCGCTGCCAGCAGGATCCCTGTGATCAAGATCAGCCGCCGGCTCTTTGCAAACAGATTTTTAAGCTCCGGCTGGTCTTTGGAGCCATAGTGGTACCCCACAATGGGGGCCATTCCGACGGAGTATCCCATGAAGATAGATACAAAGATAAAGCTTAAATACATCATCACGCCGTACGCTGCCACGCCGTTTTCGCCGGCATAGCGCAGCAGCTGATAGTTGTAAAGGATCGTGATCACAGAAGCCGAAATGTTTGACATCAGCTCTGAGACACCGTTCGTGCAGCCCTTCCTAAGGAGTGCTCCGTCGAAGAAGAATCCCCCCAGTCGCAGCAGACTGCCGTTCTTTTTTCTTATAAAATAGAAAAACGGCACAAAACCGCCGATAAACTCACCTACTGCCGTGGCGGCTGCAGCACCGGCAAGACCCCAGCCGAGCTGTACGATAAACAGGTAGTCCAGCAGGATGTTTGTGACTCCGGTGATTACGGAAATCTCGAGTCCGAGCCTGGGCTTTTCTGCCGTCACGAAGAAGCTCTGGAATACGTTCTGCAGCATGTACGCCGGCATGGAGATACAGCAGATCCTGCAATAGAGGATGCAGTAGTACAACATATCTCCCTCCGCGCCGAGTGCGCGGGAGATGGGCTCCGCAAACAAAAATCCCATCAGGCTTAAGAGGATCCCGCCGAACAGTACGACGTATACAAACATGGAAAAATATTTGTTTGCCTCCTCTTTTTTCCCTTCACCAAGCGTCTTAGCGACGAGTGCCGTGCCGCCGGCACCGATCATAAATCCGATCGCGCCGATGATCATAAGGATCGGCATTACCAGGTTGAGGGCTGCAAAAGCCGTAGTTCCAACAAAATTTGATACAAACAGTCCGTCCACCACACCGTATACGGATGTGAATGTCATCATGACGATGGACGGTAAAACAAAGCGTAGAAGTTTCTTGTATGTGAAGTGATCACATAGCTGAATCTCCACAAAAATCGACCTCCTTTTCGTCGTATGAAATTGATGGGAACAAATCCCATAAAAAATAGCGGGTAAAAAGCTCCCACACTGGGCAGTATAGCGCGAAAACACGGAGATGTCAAATGCAAAACATCTTGCAAATAGGGGGGAAGTGTGGTACGATAATCCCCGTCAGCAAAGGAGAAGCTTTTCCCTCCGGAGCATGGGGCGACATAGCCAAGTGGTAAGGCAAAGGTCTGCAACACCTCTATCACCGGTTCGAGTCCGGTTGTCGCCTGTCGGAAAAGGCCGCGCAAGCGGTCTTTTTTTAAAGAAAGGGGATTCCGTACATGGAACAGGAGCGTATAAGACAACGGCTGGTAAGCTGTCGGAGAGACATTCACCGCTATCCTGAGTGTAATTGGCTGACGTTTCGCACGAGCATTCTCTTGGCGGAACAGCTGGAGCGGGCCGGGTATATGGTCTACATCGGGGAGGAGATCGTCCCGGCGGCGCGGGTCATTGACCCGCCGACGACAGAGGAAGTCAAAAAGGCAAAAGAAAGATGCCGCGCAGAGCTGTATTCCTGTGAAGCAGAGGCTCTCTGGGAAAAGTGGGAAAGCCGCATGGGCTGCCTGGGCGGTGTTATCGCAGTCTATGACAGCGGCAGGCCGGGCCCGGTCGTGGCGTGCCGGTTTGATACGGACGCCCTGAAGCTTACGGAGAGTACGGATGCTGCGCGCGTACCGGTGCAGCAGGGCTTTTTGTCCTGCCACGAGGGAAGTTTTCACGGATGCGGTCATGACGGACATACGGCTGTCGGGCTTGTGAGTGCCGAGCGGCTGATGGAGGAGTCCGAAGCGCTTAACGGAACCCTGATCTTCATCTTCCAGCCGGCTGAGGAGGGCGTGCGCGGGGCAAGAAGCTACTGTGAAAACTGGCAGTTCGGCCCTGTCGATGTTTTTTTAAGCGGACACATCGGGTTTACCGGTCCGGACACCTTTGTGGCCGGGGCGCAGCAGTTTCTGGCTACGACGGAGACAGACGGGGAGTTTATAGGAGTCTCCGCTCACGCCGGAGCTCATCCCGAACGGGGGAAGAATGCCCTTTTGGCATTGGCGAAGGCAGTCGTCCGAATGCAGGATATCCCAAAGCCGCAGGAGGGAACGGTTCGCCTAAACGTGGGTGTGATGCAGGCCGGGGAGGCACGGAACACGATTCCGGCCCATGCGGGTTTTCAGATGGAGACAAGAGGCTCCGACGATGAAAAAAAGGACTACATGCAAAGCGAGGCGGAGCGGATCTTAAACGAGTGTGCAAAAGAATACGGCGTTGAGCTGCGGCTTAAGATTAAGAGAGGCGGAGAATGCGCCGACAGCGATGAAAGCTTAAGCAAACGGATCCTTTCGATCGTCGAAGAATGCGGCCTGTATGAACACTGTGTTCTGCATCAGGCATTCGGTGCAAGCGAAGACGCGACATCGTTCATGCGTATGGTACAGGAATCCGGCGGTCAGGCGGCATATATGCTGTTTGGGTGTCCGGAGAGCGGACAGCACCATGAAGACGGCTTTGATTTCGATGAGACGGTGCTGGAAAAGAGCTGTGAGATCTGGATCCGGGTGGTCCGGGATGTTCTGAAATAGATAAAAAAAGACAAACGATAAGCCCATCTGATTCTTTTCCCTCTCAGATGGGCTTTTTAATGAATATTTTTGAGCTTCACTTTATAACCTCTCTTTCTCTTTATTATGCTAAGAAGCTATCCGACGTCCCAACCCAGCACTCTATGTCAACTCCCCTTGGAGATTAAAAAAATGATACTGCATCATGTCGGATCTGACCGGAAGAACAATGACTATTTCATTGGACCATACCTCCTAATCATAAATTGGTTTGATTCAAAGATCTCAGCCCATTGGACCTTCCTCCGTTCTTTAAGAATCGACTCTACGGAACCCCTCTTTGTCTTCTCTGAAATAAATTTTCACTATTTGGTTCGTGTTCTCTTCTTAATTGGTAATATCATCCTACTATACTTTCTGACACTTGTCAATAGGTTTCTGAAAAAAAAGACGATAAAACAAAATAGTCGGAATATTCAGACAATATAGACGGGAAGGGATATCCCTTATCCCTCAAATGTGATCTTGCAGTAGTTCTTTTTGCCGCGGCGCAGCACAAAGTCTTCTGCCTGAATGTCTTCCGGAAGATAAGACGCAGCGATATCCGTTACTTTTTCGCCGTTTACCGATACGCCGCCCTGCTGTACATTACGCCGCGCGTCTCCCCTTGAAGAGCAAAGACCGGAGGCAACCAGCAGACCAAGAATATCGATCCTGCCATCCGTAAGGTCCGCTTCCGAAATTTCTGTGGTGGGCATATCTACTGCGTTTCCCCTGGAAAACAGCGCGCGGGCGCCCTCCTGTGCCTTTGTGGCCTCCTCCTCGCCGTGTACCAGTTTTGTCAGTTCAAAGGCAAGGATCTCCTTGGCGGTGTTTAACTGGCTTCCCTCCCAGGAATCCATCTCATCGATCTGTTCTAAGGGAAGGAAGGTGAGCATGCGCAGACAGCGCAGCACATCGTCATCCGCCACGTTTCTCCAGTACTGATAAAAATCGAACGGAGATGTTTTGTTCGGATCAAGCCACACGGCGCCGGACTGAGTCTTGCCCATCTTTTTGCCCTCGGAATTTAAGAGCAGGGTAATGGTCATGGCGTACGCGCTTTTGCCCAGCTTGCGTCGGATCAACTCTGTCCCGCCCAGCATATTGGACCACTGGTCGTCCCCACCGAACTGCATGCTGCAGCCGTATCTCTGGTATAACTCATAGAAGTCGTAGCTCTGCATGATCATATAATTGAACTCGAGAAAGCTCAAGCCCTTCTCCATGCGCTGCTTGTAACACTCTGCGCGGAGCATGGTATTTACGGAAAAACAGGTGCCGACTTCGCGGAGCAGGTTGACATAGTTTAAGTCGAGCAGCCATTCCGCGTTGTTGATCAAAAGAGCTTTGCCGTCGGAGAAATCGACAAAACGGGCCATCTGCTTTTTAAAACATTCGCCGTTGTGCTCGATGGTCTCCTGCGTCATCATCTGACGCATATCGGTGCGCCCGGACGGGTCCCCGACCATCGCTGTTCCGCCGCCGATTAAGGCAATGGGCCGGTTCCCGGCCATCTGGAGACGTTTCATCAGACTGAGAGCCATAAAGTGCCCCACATGAAGGCTGTCCGCTGTCGGGTCAAAGCCGATGTAAAACGTGGCTTTTCCGTTGTTGATCAGCTCCCGGACCTCTTCCTCGTTGGTAATTTGGGCGATCAGGCCGCGGGCCTGTAATTCTTCATAGACTTTCATAGATCGATCTCCTCCCTGCCGCTTAAAAATGCTTCTATTTACAAGCGCATATCGCTGTATTTCCCGTACTTCTGTCATTGTATGGGCTTAAAAAATGTTTGTCAATACCCGGGATTGACAATCCAAAGGGAGATAGGGTATAGTATAAGGGCTTCATGAGGGAGTAGTTTGCGCGAGAGTGTGATTTGTCAACAATCTCGGCCGGAGGCCTGGCAAATCTTAAAGAATGAGACTCATGTATGCGAAGCTTTCGCATACAGGAGTCTTTCTATTTTCCCGGAAGGGAGGTGTTTCCCGTGATTGTGGTATCGTTTATCCTGTTGGTTGTTGGATTTGTTGCGCTGGTATGGGGGGCGGATTTTTTTGTCGACGGCGCGGCAGCGTTTGCCCATAAGCTTAACGTGCCCAGCTTTATCATCGGTATGACCGTTGTGGCGATGGGAACAAGCGCACCGGAGTGTGCGGTGACGATCACGGCCTCTTTAAGGGGAAGCAACGGGATGGCGATCAGCAACGTGATCGGCTCCAACGCGTTTAACCTCCTGGTGGTCTGCGGCGCCTGCGCGCTGTTTACTCCTCTCGTAATAAAAAAAAGTACGTTAAAACGCGAATTCCCGTTTTCCATCCTGGCGGAGGTGGTCCTTCTTGTGATGGGCACGCTCGGCCTGATGGTCGGACATATCGAAGGGATCATCCTTCTCGCGATTTTTGTTGGGTTCCTTGTCTGGATGATCCGCTCGGCGAAGAAGGCCATGAGTGCCGGAGAGGCGGTTGAGACAGAAGAGATCAAGGAGATGTCAAATATTGCCTGTTTCTTCAGCATTGTGGGAGGTGCTGCGGCTATCGTGATCGGCGGCCAGCTGGTCGTCAACTGTGCTGAGACGATCGCGCTCACCTTCGGCATGAGTGAGACGCTCGTGGGATTGACGATCTGCTCCATAGGGACTTCACTTCCGGAGCTGGTCACGTCGATCGTGGCCGCGAGGAAGAACCAGGCAGAAATGGCGCTGGGCAATGTGATCGGTTCCAACATTTTTAACGTACTCCTTGTGGCCGGCATCGCGACGGCGATCAGTCCGATCGTGATCACACGGTACAACCTGATCGATCTGATCTTTGTCATTGCTGTCTCGCTCTATATCATGGCACTGGTCTGGAGAAAGCAGGAATTGCGCCGGGGAGGCGGGATCAGTCTGCTTGCTATCTATGGACTTTACATTGTATATATTTGTTTGAGGGATATATTATGATACTACGGATTGCTCCGTGCTTTGCACTCCCGCAATCCTACAAATCTATACAACGCTCCGAACGCTCATCTCGAAAACTATGTTTTCTCGATGTTCGTTGCACTCACATCGGACTCTTCCGTCACACACATCTGCCTGCAAGCAGCCGATGTGTGCTGCGTCATCGTCCCCTTGTATCATAAATATACTTTTTAGAAACTTTTCATATTCAGGTCTTGGCGAGAAAACATAAATGGGGTATAATACTTAGGAAAAGATGCGACGTATCCGTGCAAACATCTTAAAACAGGAGGAGAAAGAGCATGGCGACAAGTACAGAAATATTGAAACAGATCAGCACTTCGGTCACGGAAGCCGGAAAAGATGGGCTGGAGAAGGCTAAGGAGCTGCGGGATTCCGCAAGGCTTACATTGGAGATCCGGAGTCGTGAGAATTCGATTCAGAAGGCATATCGTGAACTGGGCAAGGCATATTTCCAGGCGCATCGGAATGATGAGGATCCGGAGTATGATCAGATTGCTTTTATCAAAGCGGCTTTTGAAGAGATTGGCGAGCTTAAAACAGCAAAGGACGAGATTCGCGGAGTCAAAAGGTGCTCAAATTGCGGTAATCCGATCGCAGACGGCGTGAATTACTGCCCGAACTGCGGAACAAAATATGAGGAGCCCGAAGAGGTCGCCGAAGAGGCTGCGGAAGAAGCAGCCGAGGAAATGGAAGAAGCTGCGGAAGAAGCGGCTGAAGAGGCCGAAGAAGAAGAGGAAAAATAGGCTTCCCGGTTGACGTTTTCGCGTTGAAATGATACAATTCTCCCGTCCCTTGTGGGACGGGAGTTTTTATGAATTTTTCGCAAGGAGAACCTGTTATGTGCAAGACATGCAAGGGAAAATTCTATATGACCACGGCCATCGCCTATACATCCGGCAAGCCCCATATAGGCAACACGTATGAGATCGTGCTGGCGGATGCGGTCGCCCGGTTCAAGCGGCAGGAGGGATACGACGTATATTTCCAGACCGGAACCGACGAACACGGACAAAAGATCGAGGTAAAGGCGAAGGATGCACAGATCGCTCCAAAGGAGTATGTAGACGGTGTAGCCGGCCAGGTAAAAGAGATCTGGGACATGATGAATGCCTCCTATGATAATTTTGTCCGGACAACGGATGCGGATCATGAGCTGCAGGTCCAAAAGATGTTCAAGCGCATGTATGAACAGGGCGATATCTATAAGGGTTACTATGAAGGACTTTACTGTGTGCCCTGTGAGTCGTTTTACACGGAGTCCCAGCTGGTGGACGGAAAATGTCCGGACTGCGGCGGCGAAGTGCAGTATGAAAAGGAAGAGGCATACTTTTTCAAGATGAGCAAGTATGCGGACCGACTGATCGAGTACATCAATGAGCACCCGGAGTTCATTCAGCCGGTTTCCAGGAAAAATGAGATGATGAACAACTTCCTGATCCCGGGGCTGCAGGATCTCTGTGTATCCAGGACGTCCTTTTCCTGGGGGATTCCGGTGGACTTCGCGCCGGGCCATGTCGTGTATGTCTGGCTGGACGCGCTGTCCAATTATATTACGAAGATCGGGTACGACGCAGACGGTGAATCCAGCGAGCTGTTTCAAAAACTTTGGCCTGCGGACCTCCATATCGTAGGAAAAGACATAGTGCGGTTCCACACGATCTACTGGCCGATCTTTTTGATGTCTCTGGGGCTTCCGCTCCCGAAGCAGGTGTTCGGTCATCCGTGGCTGCTGCAGGGCGAGGGCAAAATGAGCAAGTCCAAGGGGAATGTGATCTATGCCGACGAACTCGTGGACTTTTTCGGAGTGGATGCAGTGCGGTATTTCCTGCTTAGAGAGATGCCGTATGACAACGATGGTGTGATCACCTGGGAGCTCGTCGTTGAGCGGATCAATTCCGATCTGGCGAATACACTGGGGAATCTGGTCAACCGCACGATCGCGATGAGCAATAAATATTTTGACGGGGTCGTTGCGGATGCGAACGTCACGGATCCGGTGGACTCAGATCTTAAAGCTGTCGTTTCGGCTGCCCGGGATAAAGTGGCGGAAAAGATGGACAGCCTGCATGTTGCGGATGCCGTCAGTGAAGTATTTGTTTTGTTTAAGAGATGCAATAAATATATTGATGAGACAGAGCCGTGGGTTTTGGCAAAAAACGAGGCGCAGCGCGACCGGTTGGCAAGTGTCCTCTACAATCTGGTTGAGGGCATCAGCATCGGTGCGAATCTTCTGCTTCCCTTTATGCCGCAGACCGCGGAGAAGATCCTCTCTATGTTAAATGATCGTGAGAGGGATTTTGATGAGCTTGCTGCATTTGGGGTCCGCGAGAATGGGATCCGCGTGACAGACGCACCGGAGATTCTCTTTGAGAGATTGAAAGTGGATGAGGTGCTGGAAAAAGTGGAAGCGCTCAATTCGGCCGCTTTGCAGCAATCGGACGGGGATGCGGTCCCGGAAGGCGTGATCGACATTACGCCGAAAGCGGAGATCACGTTTGATGACTTTGATAAGATGCAGTTCCAGATCGGCGAGATTATTTCGTGCGAGGAAGTGCCGAAGTCGAAAAAACTGCTCTGCTCTCAGGTGAGGATCGGAAGTCAGGTGAAACAGATCGTGTCCGGTATCAAAAAATATTATTCCGCCGAGGAGATGGTGGGCAAGAAGGTTATGGTTTTGGTGAACTTAAAGCCTGCGACACTGGCCGGCGTTGTCTCCGAGGGCATGCTGCTCTGCGCGGAGGATGCGGACGGGAATCTCACCCTGATGACGCCGGAGGCCGATATGCCGTCCGGAGCGGAGGTGTGCTGATCTATGATATTTGATACGCATGCGCACTACGATGACAAACAGTTTGACCCGGACCGGGACGTGCTGCTTCGCAGCATGCATGACCGGAATGTAGGCTGGATCGTCAACGTAGGGTCAACGCTTTCCGGCTGCCGCGACAGTGTGGCGCTGGCGGAACAATATGATTTTATCTACGCAGCGGTGGGTGTTCACCCAGACGAGGTGGGCAGCCTCACCGAAGAATTTTTGGCGTGGATTTATGAGACAGCCCGAACGAATCCGAGGGTAGTGGCCATCGGTGAGATCGGGCTCGATTACTATTGGGACACAGAACCGAGGGAGATCCAGAAACAGTGGTTTATCCGACAGATGGATCTGGCCCGGGAACTAGAACTGCCGATTGCCATACACAGCCGCGAAGCCGCGCAGGATACGTTTGACCTGATAAGAGAGTACGGATCCGGGATTCCCGGCATCATCCACTGCTATTCCTACTCGGCGGAGATGGCGCGGGAATATGTAAAACTTGGCTATTACATCGGCCTTGGCGGAGTGGTGACGTTTAAAAATGCCAAAAAAGCAAAGGAGACAGCGGCACAGATCCCACTTGAGCACATCGTTCTGGAAACGGACTGTCCGTATATGGCACCGGTGCCGTACCGCGGAAAGCGCAATTCTTCCGATCTGATCGATTATGTGGCGGCGGAGATCGCCGAGATCAAAGGGGTTTCGAAAGAGGATGTGATCGGGCAGACGACAGCGAATGCAAAAGCTCTGTTTGGTGTAGAGTAAAGGGATGCGCGAAAAAACACATGCAGCGCAGGACGCTCTCGCTCTGGGTTTCGAGCGCACAGGAGTCTTAAAAAGTATGGATGAAAAAGAGACACAAATTATTCCAAAACCTTACCTGGCCAGCCCAAGCATGACGAAGGATGTTTTAGAACGGCATCATTTTGCGTGGCAGAAGAAGTATGGCCAGAATTTTCTCATAGATCCGGGAATCTTAGAGGAGATCGTGCGTGCAGCAGAGATCACGGAGGATGATCTGGTGCTGGAGATCGGGCCCGGGATCGGGACGATGACGCAGTATCTGTGTGTGTATGCCCGTGAAGTGGTGGCTGTGGAGATCGATCGTATGCTGATCCCGGTGCTGGAAGATACGCTGCAGGGCTATCCGAATGTTGAGGTGATCAATCAGGACATTCTGAAGGTGGATATTGCTCAGATCGCCGAGGAGAAGAATCAGGGCAGACCGATCAAGATCGTGGCAAATCTGCCATACTATATCACAACACCGATCTTAATGAACCTGTTGGAGAAACGGGTGCCGTATGAGAGCATCACGATCATGGTGCAGCAGGAAGTGGCCGAGCGGATGCAGGCCGGGCCGGGGACAAAGGATTACGGCGCTCTTTCGCTGGCCGTGCAATATTATGCCAGACCGAAGGTAATGGCGAGCGTGCCGCCGCAGTGCTTTATGCCGCGGCCGAAGGTGGATTCGTCGGTGATCCGGCTGACCGCGAGAGAGGAGCCTGCCGTGCGGGTCGATGACGAACAGCTTTTGTTTCGACTGATCCGGGCTTCGTTTAACCAGAGAAGGAAGACACTCGTAAACGGACTTAAGAATTCTGAGGAGCTTAATTTTTCGAAAGAGGAGATAGAGCAGGCAGTCACAGCCATCGGAAAGCCGCTTACCGTCCGGGGTGAGACACTGACGCTGGAGGAGTTTGCGGCGCTGGCGAATGCGTTGGGAAGTGCGGGATAAAAGTATGAATTACACGTATATGCTGGAATGCGGGGACGGCAGTTATTACACGGGGTGGACGAACGATATAAAAAAGCGTCTGGCCGCCCACCGGAGCGGAACCGGCGCAAAGTATACAAGGGGACGGGGTCCGCTTAAGCTGGTTTATCTGGAAGTGTTTGATTCCAAAGAGGAAGCCATGCGGCGGGAGGCATATATCAAACGGCTGACTAAGACCGGGAAACTGGCGTTGGCCCAAACGGCTGACTGGCGGGACCATCTGACGGAATGGGAGCTTAAAGACCTGGAGATTGAGGATACAAAAGAAAAAGATTAAAAGAGGGTAAACCGAAAGCCGGCTTACCCTCCTTTGATCTTATTGTGTAAAAATTAGTGGAAGTACCTCTCCAGAAGACCTTCGAATGCCTTGCCGTGGCGTGCCTCATCTCTTGCCATCTCATGTACGGTATCATGGATCGCGTCAAGGTTCGCCTCTTTCGCGCGCTTCGCAAGATCAGTTTTGCCGGCGGTTGCGCCGTTCTCGGCCTCAACTCTCATCTCAAGGTTCTTCTTAGTGCTGTCTGTCACGACTTCGCCGAGCAGCTCTGCGAATTTAGCGGCATGCTCTGCCTCTTCGTAAGCGGCCTTCTCCCAGTATAAACCGATCTCGGGATAGCCCTCTCTGTGAGCAACGCGTGCCATTGCCAGATACATACCGACCTCAGAGCACTCACCTTCAAAGTTCGCGCGCAGATCTGCCAGGATATCTTCGCTGACTCCCTGTGCAACTCCTACGACATGCTCCGCAGCCCACTCAAGGCCGCCGCCCATCTCCTTGAACTTCTCAGCCGGAGCGTGGCATACCGGGCACTCTGCCGGCGGATTGTCGCCTTCGTAAACATAACCACATACACTACATACAAATTTTGCCATAACGTTACTTCCTTTCTTTAAAAAAAATTTTTTGTATATAAAATCAGGTAAGGTAGAACCGGATTTTATGCCTGTTTTGCACACTCGGGGCAGAGACCGGTAAAAAGAACCGAATGCCCTTCAATGGTACCCGGGAACGACCTCCCGGCGATGTCGTCAATATAGGAAATGCTTTCCATAGGCAGATCTATGAGACAGCCGCAATGCCTGCATGAGAAGTGGTTGTGCGGCCTGACGTCCGCGTCAAAACGGTCCGGGCCATCGCTGGCCGTGATCTTTTGGATCTCACCCATCTCTGACAACAGGGCCAGATTGCGGTAAACAGTGGCAAGACTGATGTTGGGGAACTCGTCCCGGACACCCTGATACACCATCTCGGCCGTAGGATGATCTTTGCGGGTCATAAGGAACGCCAGGATGCTGTCGCGCTGTTTGCTGTGTTTTATCATAGTTAGTCGCTCCTAAAAACGATAATCATTATCAGTTTCGGATAATTATATCATGCGCCACTAAAAAATCAAGTCCCAAATTCATGAAATTTTTGAAAACTTTTTTCCTGCAGGGTTGAGAATAGAGTATAATAGAACAAGAGACAAGAGAGGTGTTTTTATGACGCAGGATGAGAGATATATGAAGGAAGCGATCCGTCAGGCAAAGAAGGCGTATGACCTCGGGGAAGTCCCGATCGGCTGTGTGATCGTGTATGAGGACCACATCATCGCCAGAGGCTATAATCGGCGGAATACGGACAAAAACACGCTCTCACACGCGGAGATCACCGCGATCCGGCGCGCGAGCAAACAGATGGGAGACTGGCGGCTGGAGGGATGTACGATGTATGTGACGCTGGAGCCCTGTCAGATGTGCGCAGGGGCTTTGGTTCAGTCGCGGATCGATCGTGTGGTGATCGGCACGATGAACCCGAAAGCTGGGTGCGCAGGGTCTATTTTAAACCTCCTGCAGATGAAGGAATTTAACCATCAGGTGGAGGCGGAATACGGCGTGTGCCGGGAGGAGTGCACAGAGATCCTGCAGAAATTTTTTGTAGAATTGAGAGAGCGCAGCAGGAAAGGAAAAAGCGAGGCTGACAATTGACCAAATGAGATGACAATGGTATACTAAGACTCTGAGCAGCCGGGGCATTAGCGGCGCCCTGTACCATCAATCCGCTATAGTTGGGGTGATATCCTGCCGCGGGCTGCCGATTGCAGAGCTGCCTTTTGTAAGTGGCGTTGATTCCTGGGTCTCACGCGACGGAAACCCGTGAACCGGGTCAGGTTGGGAACAAAGCAGCCCTAAGCGGGACCTTTCGGGTGCCGTGAGGGTGCCTGGGATGAGTTAACTGCTGAAGTAACGTCTGGGGTCGGGGCTCAACGCAGGATGCTCGGTATGAGAATAGAAAGGATTGCCATTGTCCGGATCGGCCAAGGGGCGATCCTTTTTAAGGTTTATAAAACAGTGGGGGGAAAAAACTGTCATGGATAAAACGTATGTAAAAGAAATATTGGAAAAAGTGTCCGAGCAGGATCTGAGTGTTGAGGAAGCATATGAGCTGCTGAAAGATCTCCCTTACGAAGATATCGGTTATGCGAACATCGATGAGCACCGCGGTCTTCGTACCGGGCAGGCCGAGGTGATCTTCGGCCAGGGGAAGACGCCGGAACAGATCGCCGGGATCGCTTTCCACATGGCAGAGCACAATGATCGGGTCCTTGTGACCAGGACCACACCGGAAGCATATGAGGTGGTAGCCCGGGCCCTTCCCGAAGCGGTCTATCATGAGGTTCCGAAGATCATTACGATCGGAGATATCCGGGAAACGGAGGAGACGGAGGCATACATTGCCGTCGTAACGGCAGGGACGTCGGATATTCCCGTTGCGGAGGAGACTGCCCTGACAGCGGAGTTTCTCGGGCACAGAGTGGAGCGGGTGTTTGATGTGGGGGTTGCCGGGATCCACCGGCTTTTTGATAAGATGGATCGGATCCGGGGAGCGGCGGTGGTCATTGTGATTGCCGGCATGGAAGGCGCGCTCGCGAGCGTGATCGGCGGACTTGTCGAAACGCCGGTCATCGCAGTGCCGACCAGCGTGGGCTATGGCGCCAGCTTCGACGGGCTTGCGGCTCTTTTATCCATGTTAAACAGTTGTGCGAACGGGATCGGTGTCGTGAATATCGACAACGGATACGGAGCGGCATGTCTGGCATCCAAGATATGCAGGGAGAACGCCTAAGACGCGGGGTTCCCTAATGAATAACCCGGCCGGCTTGTGTTTCTAAGAATGATCTGTAGTTGAGCTTAGACACAGCCGATACGGATGTGATCCGCACTCCTTTCGGAACCGGGTTACAGGCCTTTTTAAACATGAAAACGGAGAGTGTGGGATTCGAACCCACGTGCCCTTATGGACAACCGCATTTCGAGTGCGGCGCGTTATGACCTCTTCGCTAACTCTCCACAGGGGTTTATTATAGAATGTTTCGAAATATGCGTCAATACCTTGTAAAAGGGGCACGAATTTGATACACTTTGAGTGACTTCTTTACTGATTTTTGGGAAAGGAGAAGTGGTATGAAACGGATCGGAATCTTGACCAGCGGAGGCGATTGTCAGGCTCTAAACGCAGCTATGCGCGGTGTAGTAAAGGGGCTTGCCAACAGCGGAGACGAGCTGGAGATTTTCGGGTTTTACGATGGGTATAAAGGCTTGATATACGGGAACTACCGTTCCCTGGCCGCCCAGGATTTTTCCGGGATCCTGACGATGGGCGGAACGATACTCGGGACTTCCCGACAGCCGTATAAATTGATGCGGGTGCCGGATCGGGATGGCCTGGACAAGGTGGAGGCGATGAAGCACACCTACTATAAGCTGAACCTGGACTGTCTGGTGATCCTCGGCGGCAACGGGACACAAAAGACAGCGAACCTTCTGAGAGAAGAAGGGTTAAACGTTATATTTTTGCCGAAAACGATCGACAACGACATCTATGGCACGGACATCACGTTCGGCTTTCAAAGCGCATTAAATATCGCAACCAATACGATCGACTGTATCCATACAACGGCGGCATCCCATAACCGGGTATTTATCGTCGAGATCATGGGACATAAGGTCGGATGGCTGCCGCTGCACGCAGGCATTGCGGGCGGGGCGGACATCATTCTCATCCCTGAGATCCCTTACGACATTGACAAAGTGGTGGAGGCCATTGACAACCGGACCGAGAGGGAAAAAGGCTTTACGATCCTGGCGGTGGCGGAAGGAGCAATCTCCCAGGAGAAAGCAATGCTGACAAAGAAGGAATTTAAGATATTTAAAAGTCAGGTGGGATACCCTTCCGTATCCTACGAGGTGGCGGATCAGATTGCACAAAAGACCGGCCGGGAAGTGCGGGTAACCGTGCCCGGGCACATGCAGCGTGGTGGAAGCCCCTGTGCCTATGACCGGGTGCTCTGCACACAGCTTGGCGCGGCGGCGGCTCAGGCGATCGAGGACAAGGATTACGGAAACATGATCGCCATGATCGACGGACAGACGGCACGGGTCCCGCTGGGCGAGGTAGCCGGCAAGTTAAAGACGATTGATCCGAACTGCCAGCTGATCCAAGAGGCCAAAAAGGTCGGCATCTGCTTTGGAGATTGATCAGGCGGAAGGCTGCCGGATTTTGTATAGACAGGGTTAGACATTAAAAGGAGCCTTTTCATGGCATACACGGCTTTATATCGGAAGTACCGCCCCGCAACATTTGAGGAAGTAAAGGGGCAGGACCACATTGTTACCACATTAAAAAATCAGATCAATGCCGGTCGGATCGGACATGCCTATCTGTTTTGCGGCACCCGCGGGACCGGAAAGACCACGGTGGCAAAAATTTTTGCAAAAGCTGTCAACTGTGAGCATCCGATCGACGGAAGCCCGTGCGGGGAATGCACAAGCTGCCGGGCCATAGCTGCCGGCTCATCCATGAATGTGATCGAGATCGACGCAGCATCCAACAACGGTGTGGAGAATATTCGCCAGATCCGGGAGGAAGTTTCCTACGCCCCTACGGAAGGGCGTTATAAGGTGTATATCATCGATGAGGTACACATGCTCTCTATCGGAGCGTTTAATGCGCTGCTCAAAACGCTGGAGGAGCCGCCCTCCTATGTGATCTTTATTTTGGCGACCACGGAGGTCCATAAGATCCCGGTCACTATTTTGTCCCGATGCCAGAGATATGACTTTCACCGAATCTCTATTGATACCATTTCAGAACGCTTAACACAGCTGCTCGCACAGGAGCAGATCGAGTCGGAAGAAAAGGCGATCCGCTATGTGGCGAGAGCTGCGGACGGATCCATGCGTGATGCGCTGAGTCTGATGGATCAGTGCATTGCCTTTCATCTCGGGGAAAAGCTGACGCTTGATAAAGTATTGGAAGTGCTGGGCGCAGTGGATACTGAAGTGTTCAGCCGGCTTTTACGGGCTGTACTGGAGCAGGATGTGACAAAGGCTGTTCGGATCTCGGAAGAGGTCATTGCGCAGGGGAAGGAACTGGGACAGTTTGTGAGCGATTTTGTCTGGTATCTGAGGAATCTGCTTCTCATAAAGAGTTCCGACCGTATGGAGGATGTACTGGATATGTCCAGTGAGAATCTGGCACTCTTAAAAGAGGAGGCAGATTTAGTCAACGATGATGTGATCATGAGGTATATCCGCGTTTTTTCTGAACTCTCCGCTCAAATGAGATATTCTTCCCAGAAGAGGGTCCTGCTGGAGATCGCGCTGATTAAGCTTTGCCGGCCATCCATGGAGACGTCTCCGGATGCGCTCGTAGACCGCGTTGCCGCCCTGGAACGGCAGATGGAACAAGGCCTTCCCTCGCCGACACCGGACCGCCCGGCTCAGATGCCGGAGGCAAAGCCGGCCAAACCGGCTCCTGCAGAGCCGGAAACAGAGACGGCAACAGAGCCGGAAATGCCAAAGGCGATCCCCGACGATATCAAACAGGTGGTAGAAAACTGGCAGTCTATCATTCAGAGTCTGTCCGGGCTCACCCGTACTTATTTAAAGAAAGCACACTTAAGCCTCGGGGAAGCCAATCAGTTGATCCTGATCTTTGATGACAAGGGAGCATATGATTTTTTGACCATGGATACCCGGGAGCAGGATATTGAGACGCAGATCTCGAAGTGGGCAGGCCGGCAGATCGACATCTCCATACGGAAAAACGACACCGGCAGGCCGGCAGGAGAGACGTATCCGGATCTGGAACAGTTTATCCGCATGCAGATTGACGTGGAAGCGGACTGATCATATATTTTTTATTTAGTTCACATACAGGAAGGAGATAAAAAGCAGATGGGCAAGGGAAAAGGAAGCAGTTACCAGAGCGGCATGCCTGGGAACATGACGAATCTGATGAAGCAGGCGCAGAGGATGCAGCGTCAGATGGAGGAGGCTTCAAAGGAGATCGAAGAACAGGAGTTCACGGCGGCAGCCGGCGGCGGCGCAGTGGAAGTGACTGTATCCGGTAAAAAGGAGATCACAAAGATCACACTGGATGAGGAGGTCGTAGACCCGGAAGACATCGAGATGCTGGAAGACCTGATCATGGCGGCGACAAATGAGGCGCTGCGACAGGTGGAGGAAGCTTCGCAGGAGTCCGTAAACAAGATCACCGGCGGCGCGAACGGAGGATTCCCGTTTTAATGGATTATTACAGCAAACAGATCAACAAACTGATTGATGAACTCTCCTCCCTTCCGGGGATCGGGAGCAAGACGGCGCAGCGACTGGCGTTTCATATCTTAAATCTGCCCGAAGACCGCACACAGCGGCTGGCGGATGCGATCGTAGAGGCGAGGCAAAACGTGCGGTACTGCAAGACCTGTTATACGTTAACGGACGCGGACGAGTGTCCGATCTGCCAAAACGCCTCCCGCGACCATCGGACGATCATGGTGGTGGAAGATACGAGGGATCTGGCGGCGTATGAAAAGACAGGCAAGTATGAGGGCGTCTATCATGTGCTTCACGGCGCGATCTCGCCGATGCTCGGCATCGGTCCGGAGGACATCCGCTTAAAGGAACTGATCCAGCGTCTGGAAGGAGATGTCGACGAGGTGATCATCGCCACGAACTCCAGCCTCGAAGGGGAGACAACTGCCATGTATATCAGCAAATTGATCAAACCCACAGGGATCCGGGTCTCCCGGATCGCCAGCGGAGTGCCGGTCGGAGGCGATCTGGAGTATATAGATGAGGTAACTCTGCTGCGTGCGCTCGAAGGCCGGGTGGAGCTATAAATTTTTAATAAGGAAAGGATGGGAACATGACAAATCTGGAACTGGAAAAAACAGCTGTGGAAGTGCGGAAAGGAATCATTACCGCCGTACACAGTGCCAAATCGGGTCATCCGGGCGGAGCATTGTCTGCGGCGGATATTTTTACGTATCTCTTTTTTGTAGAGATGAACGTGGACCCGGAAAATCCGAAAGACGCAAACCGGGACCGGTTCGTGCTCTCCAAAGGGCATGTGGCACCCGGATATTACTCTGTGTTGGCACAGAGAGGGTTTTTCCCGGTAGAAGAGCTTACAGGATTGCGCCATATCGGCTCTATGCTTCAGGGACATCCCGACATGAAGCATATCCCCGGCGTGGACATGTCCAGCGGTTCGCTGGGACAGGGTTTTTCCGCAGCGGTGGGCATGGCTTTGGCGGGCAAGATGGACGGAAAAGATTACCGCGTCTATGCCCTTGCCGGTGACGGTGAGATCGAGGAGGGCCAGATCTGGGAGGCATCTATGTTTTCCGGGGCCCGCAAACTTGACAATCTGGTGTTGATCGTGGACAACAACGGACTTCAGATCGACGGCAGCATTGAGGATGTCTGTTCTCCGTATCCAATCGACGAAAAGTTTAAAGCCTTCAATTTTCATGTGATCAACATTGACGGACATGATTTTGATCAGATCGCGGCTGCTTTTAAAGAGGCCCGTGAGACAAAGGGAATGCCGACAGCGATCATAGCGAAGACCACAAAAGGCAAAGGAGTTTCCTTTATGGAAAATCAGGTGGGATGGCACGGCAAAGCGCCGAATGATGAAGAGTATGCCATCGCCATGGAAGATCTCGAGAAAGCAGGTGAAGCATTGTGTCAGAAATAAAGAAAGTCGCCACAAGAGACAGTTACGGACAGGCTTTGTGTGAGCTTGGAAGAGAACACGAAGAGCTGATTGTTTTGGATGCGGATCTTGCCGGAGCGACCAAGACAGCAGTGTTTAAAAAAGAATTTCCGGAGAGGCATATCGACTGCGGCATCGCGGAGGCGGATATGATGGGGATCGCAGCGGGTTTATCCACCTGCGGAAAGATCCCGTTTGCCAGTTCTTTTGCCATGTTCGCGACGGGTCGGGCCTATGAGCAGGTTCGGAACTCGATCGGTTATCCGCACTTAAATGTCAAGATCGGCGCGACGCACGCCGGCATTTCCGTAGGCGAGGACGGCGCCACGCATCAGTGTAATGAGGATATCGCGCTGATGCGCACAATCCCGGGGATGGTAGTGATCAATCCCTGTGACGATGTGGAGGCGCGCGCAGCCGTGCACGCGGCATTCGACTATGTCGGACCGGTCTATCTGCGGTTTGGCCGTATGGCCATTCCGGTGATCAATGACGAGGAGACATATCAGTTTGAGTGGGGGAAAGGAGTTCTTTTAAAAGAGGGAAAAGATGTCACGATCGTCGCGACCGGCCTCTGTGTGAATGAGGCTCTTGAGGCCGCCAAACTGCTGGCCGAAGACGGGATCGACGCAGAGGTGATCAATATCCACACGATCAAGCCGCTCGATGAAGAGCTTGTCATCGCGTCTGCGGCAAAAACCGGGAACGTCGTTGTCGTGGAGGAGCATTCCGTGATCGGCGGATTGGGAAGCGCGGTCTGTGATGCATTGAGCCAAAATGCTCCGACAAGGGTGCAAAAGATCGGGATCAACGATGAGTTCGGCATTTCCGGACCGGCGGCAGAATTGATCAAGCTTTTCGGTTTGGACTCGGAGAGCATTTATGAAAAAGTGAAAGTCTGGCTTTAAAGATTCCGGACCGGGCTTTTTATGCAGATGTATAGACAGAGATAAAAACAGACAGGAACAAGGCCCATGAGCGATAAGCAAAACAACAATCTGCGCATGGTCAGGCCCAACTGGGATGAGATAAAGGATCGGGCGCGAAGGCGCCGTCGGAGAAGAGTCATCATCGCTGTCATCATTGTGGCAGCCTGCGTTGCGGCGATCATTGCCTATGTTGTGATGATGCAGCGCATAACATACGATGACTATACCGTGACCGAGGAGATGGATCGGTCCGACACTTCGGCAACCCGCTATCTGGCGTTTGGCGATGGTTATGTGAAATACAGTAATGACGGTGCATCCTATGTCACCGCCAACAATACCACTATTTGGAATCAGAGCTACGAGATGGAAAATCCTATGGTGGTGATCTGTCAGTCTTACCTCGCGATGGCCGACCGGCTGGGGGAGACGATCTATATCCTGAATGAAGATGGCCCTCAGGGAGAGATCACGGTCAATATGCCGATCTTAAGGATCGATGTGTCCGATCAGGGCAATGTAGCGATTCTGATGGAGGAAGGCGGGACGGGCTACCTCTCTTTATATGATCAAACAGGCGTTCAGATTGCTGAAGGTGCCATTCACGTTGAAAATACCGGTACGCCGATGGACATAGCCCTGTCCGACGACGGGGAAAATATGGCGGTATCCATCATAGATGTGAGTAGCGGCGCAGCAAGGACCACGATCAACATATATAACTTCGGTGCAGCGGGTCAAAATCAGATCGACAATCTGGTTGCGGCATTCCAATACGAGGATACGATCGTGCCTGACCTTGCTTATTTCGGGGACAGTACGCTGCTGGCGTTTGCCGACACCGGAGTTTACGTCTTTGAGGGCACAAGTGCGCCGGAAGAAAAACATCTGGTGGAAGCTGAGGGCGAGATCCAGAGTATCTTTTACAATGATGACTATTTTGGCCTTGTCTATAACGATCTGGATAAAGAATCGGGACGGGTCATCAGGGTATATGATACCGACTGCAGAGAACGCGTCTCTATAAAGACAGACTTTTCCTATGACAGCGTCGGTTTTTTGGATAACCATGAGATCTGCCTTTATAACTCAAACCAGTGCTATATCTATACTATGTCCGGGCAGCGCAAATTCGTGTGCAGCTTTGACGAGGAAATCCTAGGAATCTTCCGTGAGAGAGGATACCGCAACTACTTGATCCTCAAGGAAGGCGTCACGGAAGAGATCCGCTTAAAGATACTGGACGGGAATTTTTTCGTTAATATGTGGGACGATCTGGGGGGAACGTCATGAATTGGATGCTGATTATAGTTGTCATCATATTCTTGATCTGCATTCTGCGCGGGTGGATCCGCGGACTGCTCAGGCTCCTGTTTTCTCTCGTCTCCATCGTTGTTTTGATCGGGCTTATCTCCTGGGCTACTCCTTACATCAGTAATTTTTTCAAAAACTATACCGGCATTTATGACTGGATCGAGGAGCGTTGTGCTCAGAGGACGGGGGGCTTGCTCGGCATCGGGCTGCAGCTTTTCTCCGGATCCTCATCGAGTACAATGGCAGACTGGATTTTAAAAGGAATGTCGTTTTTGATCGCACTGATCGTGGCGTGGATCATCGTGCGCCTTATCTTTCGGCTTCTCGGACTCGTCAACCGGGTTCCGGTGGTCAAGGGGATCAACCGAGCTCTGGGACTGGTCGGCGGCGCGGTAGAGGGCTATATTCTTGTATGCCTGCTGTTTTTGTTTGTTTCTCTGATCTCCGGAACTGTGTTTGGAGAAACGATGGTACAAAACATAGAAAGCAATCCGTTTTTGCTGTTCCTGTATGACAGCAATATTTTATTAAGACTGAATCTGTTCCAGTAGAAATCCTGTCAGGTTGATCATCATGAGAGAAATTGGTTTAAAAAAAAGAAAGCGGTTCCTCGGGATCTTATGCTGTGCGTTGCTTAGCGTGTGTGTATCCGGATGCGGAACGAGTGGAGAAGGCACTGTATCCCAAATGACCGGGACAGGATCGGAAAACACAGAGGGATCGGAATATACGAAAACTATTTTTGCCATGGATACCTATATGACGCTGACCGCGTACGGTGAGCAGGCGCAGGAGGCCGTGGATGCCGGCGTGGCAGAGATTGAGCGGCTGGATGAGATCTTTTCTACGGGGGATGAAAACAGTGAGATCTATGCGATAAACGCTGCGGGAGGCGGTGAGCTGTCCGAAGAGACAGCCATGCTGATTCAGCGCTCGCTTGAGATTTATGAAAAGACCGGCGGGATTTTTGATATTTCCATCTATCCGGTTATGAAGTTATGGGGTTTTACGAGTGGTGATTATAAAGTGCCCGATGCCGCTGAGCTGGAACAGACACTCGCTTTGGTAAATGCGGGGGACCTGACCCTGACGGAACAGGACGGGGAGACTGTCCTTTCTATGGAAGAGGGGATGGAGATCGACCTCGGCGGCATTGTCAAGGGATATGCGGATGACCGGGTCGCAGAGATCTTTGCGGAATATGGGATAGAAGATGCCATCATCAATCTGGGCGGAGATGTCCATGTGATGGGAAACAGACCCGATGGCACCGGGTGGCGAGTAGGGATCCAGGATCCGGAAGATTCAGATGGCTTTTTAGGCGGGTTGACCCTGACGGACTGCTCAGTGGTCACTTCCGGCGGATACGAGAGATATTTCGAAGACGAGGAGACCGGTGTGCGCTATCACCATATTATCGATCCGAGAACCGGAGCCTCCGCGAACAACGGACTGATCTCCGTCAGCGTCGTCAGTACGGACGGGACGCTGGCAGATGCTCTTTCCACCACACTGTTCATTTTGGGAAGTGACGATGCAGTGGAGTACTGTGAGTCTTTTTCCGATTCCGATGGTTTTGATGCGCTTTTGATGACGGAGGACCGGGAGATTTATATCACGGAAGACCTGGCAGAGTATTTTATTGATCTTAATGGAGACACACAGCTCAATATCATAGAGACGCACAAATGAAACAAAGACAACTTTCAGCTAAAACAATCGCATTGCTGGCTATGATGATCGCACTTGCGATCGTCTTTAGTTATGTGGAAAGTCTGATCCCGATTAACTTTGGGATACCGGGGGTAAAGCTGGGCCTTGCGAACCTGGTGATCGTGGCGACGCTGTATCTGATGGGGGGAAGGCAGGCACTCATTGTCTCTGTCGTGCGGATCATCTTAAGCGGGCTCCTGTTTGGAAATATGTTTTCCATCCTTTACAGTCTTGCGGGAGGCCTCTTAAGCCTGGGCATCATGGTGTTGATCAAGAGAACGGATAAAGTCTCCGTTATCACTGTCAGTGTGATGGGCGGCATCTTCCACAATATCGGTCAGCTTATTGTGGCAATGATCGTGATCGAGAACTTAAATCTCGTCTTTTATCTGCCGGTTCTGCTCCTCTCCGGGTTTCTCACCGGGCTTGTGATCGGCATCGTATCCAGACTCATACTACCAAGGATTAAACGCGTATTTCCCGAGCAGGCAAACAGCTAGAATATGCTTGAGAAAATAGGGAAAAAGTGTTGACATAAAAATTACCCGATGGTATCATGTAATAGCTGTCCCCCATTTGGGGGACAGCTATTGCACATTGATAACTGAACAGTGAAATAACCTTGAAAGATTCACGAGAGAAAATTCAA
>JAJBTQ010000004.1:30325-129753 GCA_020860755.1 Lachnospiraceae bacterium | reverse complement strand
TTTCTCTCTCTGTCATCTTGTGCTGCCTCCTTAATTTTATTTCTATCATAAAAATCGTTTGCTTAGTATTAATGTAATTATATATTTTCTTTAAGAGTATGTATAATGGCATTCTGGAAAACTGTTATTCCAAAAAAGAAAAAAGAACGTACGGGACGTTCTTTTTTGTACTCATCGCCTGAAACGACAGCATTATTTTTTGCTGTATTTTTCAATCAGTTCCAAAATCTGATCGATCGCATCTGTCTTCTGAGAATCCCGCATCGCGGCAATGTAGGTGTCTTTATTTTCCCACACTTCTTTGATGCCTGCCAGGAGTGTATCATCATTTAAATCCTCCTCTTCGATCACATAGCTGAATCCCTGCTTTTGAAAGGAGTTCGCGTTTAAGATCTGGTCGCCGCGGCTGGCCTCTTTGGACAGTGGGATCAGGATGTTCGGTTTGCACAGCGCCTGCAGTTCGCAGATGGCGTTGGCTCCCGCGCGGGAGATCACCAGATCGGAGACGGCGAACAGATCCGGCAGCTCGTCGCTGATGTATTCATACTGGACATAGCCCGCAGTCTGATGCAGCGTCGGGTCGAGATTGCCCTTCCCGCACAGATGGATCACCTGATAGGATTTCAGCAGCGTGGGAAGCAGCTTTCGGACCTCTTCATTGATCACTTTGGATCCGAGGCTGCCGCCGATGATCAGGATGACCGGCAGATCAGGGGTGAGTCCGGTGTAGGAGTATGCCTTTTGGGGATCACCGGTTAAGAGTTCCCGACGGATCGGGGAACCGGTCACGACGGCCTTCCCCTCAGGGAGATCCTTTAAGGTCTCCGGGAAATTGCAGCACACGATGTCTGCCCGGGGGATGGCGAGCTTGTTCGCGAGCCCGGGCGTGATGTCAGACTCGTGAATGATCACCGGGACATGCTTGTGCGCTGCGGCCATCACCACGGGAACGCTGACATAGCCGCCCTTAGAGAATACGATGTCCGGCTTTAACTTGCGGATCAGTCCACGCGCCTGCGTATAGCCTCTGGCCACCTTGAACGGGTCGGACAGATTTTTCAGGTTCATGTACCGGCGAAGCTTTCCCGAAGCGATCGGGTAGTAGGGAATGCCCTCTTTTTCGATCAGCTCCTTCTCGATTCCCTCGTAGGAGCCGATGTACGAGATCTCATAGCCCAGTTCCCGAAGTCCTGGCAGGAGTGCGATATTCGGGGTAACGTGTCCGGCTGTTCCGCCGCCGGTGAGGATAATCTTTTTCATAGGATTCCTTTCACTCTCATAAAGCACACAATTTCTTATTTCATAGTAAACTAATACATAGAAAAGTCAACTGATATTTAGAAGCGTATTCTTTTCCCTCCAGTGTCTTGAAATACGGAAACTCATTTGTTACAATGTCTCCAAAGGCTTATTAATACGTAGATATAAAGGAGATAGATATGGACAGGATAACATTTGATTACAGCAGGACGGCTTCTTTCATCCGTGAGGATGAAGTGACATATATGAGCAAGCTGACAGAGGATGCAAAAGAGCTCCTTCTCTCCAAGACCGGAGCGGGCAATGACTATGTTGGATGGATCGATCTCCCTGTGGATTACGACAAGGATGAGTTTGCGCGGATCAAAGCGGCTGCGGAGAAGATCAAAAGCGATTCGGATGTGCTCGTCGTGATCGGGATCGGCGGCTCTTATCTGGGAGCGCGGGCGGCCATCGATTTTTTGCGCCACGGATTTTATAACAATATTTCAAAGGAACAGCGGAAAACGCCGGAGATCTACTATGTGGGCAACAGCTTAAGCGGATCTTATCTGCAGGGACTGCTGGATGTTGTCGGCGACCGCGATTTTTCCGTCAACGTGATTTCAAAGTCCGGGACGACGACGGAGCCGGCGATCGCATTCCGGATCTTCCGGGAGAAACTGGAACAAAAATACGGAAAAGAGGAGGCGGCAGGCCGCATTTATGCCACGACGGATAAGGCGAAAGGTGCTTTAAAAAGTCTTGCCACAGAGGAGGGCTATGAGACCTTTGTCGTGCCGGATGACGTGGGCGGACGGTTTTCCGTTCTCACCGCAGTCGGTCTTCTCCCCATCGCAGTCAGCGGCGCGGATATCGACCAGTTGATGAAGGGCGCGGAAAATGGGCGCAAGCTTGCCATCGAGCAGCCTTTTGAGAAGAACGATGCCATGCAGTACGCGGCGATCCGCAACATTCTCCAGCGCAAGGGGAAATGCGTGGAAGTGCTGGCAAATTATGAGCCGAGCATTCACTACATCGGCGAGTGGTGGAAACAGCTGTACGGCGAGAGTGAGGGGAAGGATCAGAAGGGAATCTTCCCGGCGGCTGTGGATTTTACGACAGACCTGCACTCCATGGGTCAGTTTATTCAGGATGGCTCGCGGATCATGTTTGAGACTGTCTTAAAGATTGAGAATCCAAACGGTGCGGTTGAGATCCGGGAGGAGCCGGCGGACTTAGACGGCCTTAACTATCTGGCCGGAAAAGATATGAACTTTGTCAACGACTGTGCCATGAACGGGACGATCATGGCGCATACCGACGGAAATGTTCCGAATCTGCTGGTGGAGATCCCGGCACAGGATGAGTATTCGCTTGGTCAGCTGTTTTACTTCTTCGAGTTTGCAGTGGGCTTAAGCGGGTATATGCTCGGTGTCAATCCGTTTAACCAGCCCGGAGTGGAAAGCTATAAGAAAAATATGTTTGCCCTGCTTGGGAAACCGGGGTTTGAAGACCTGCGGGAAGAGCTGACAAAGAGACTTTAGGATATTTTTAAAGCAAAGACAGAGCGTGAGAAAAAAATATGATCGCGGGGGCTGCTTTTTCGAGCAGCCCGCTTCGTGTCAGAAGATGAAGGAGATAATTTATGGGTTTTGAGGGAAAGAATTTTTTAAAACTGTTGGACTTTACACCGGAGGAGATCCTTGCGCTTATTGATCTGGCCGACGACCTGAAGGCGAAAAAGAGGCAGGGCGTGGCGCATGATGAGCTTCGCGGCAAAAATATAGCCCTGATCTTTGAGAAGACGAGCACGCGGACCCGCTGTTCATTTGAAGTGGCGGCGTTTGATCTCGGCATGCACACGACGTTTTTGGATCCGTCTGCCTCGCAGATCGGAAAAAAGGAGAGCATCGCGGACACGGCCCGTGTGCTGGGACGTATCTATGACGGGATCGAATACCGGGGCTTCGGTCAGGATATCGTGGAGGAGATCGCAAAGTACGCGGGTGTACCGGTCTGGAACGGTCTGACGAACGAGTTCCATCCGACGCAGATGCTCGCGGATATGATGACGATCCGGGAGCACTTCGGACATCTTAAAGGGATCAAACTGGTCTTTGCCGGCGATGCGCGCTTTAACATGGGCAATTCCCTCATGGTCGCCTGTGCAAAGCTGGGGATGCACTTTGTGGCCTGCACGAACAAAAAATATTTTCCGGATACATCGCTGGTGAAGACCTGTGAGGAGATCGCGGCCGAAACCGGGGCGACGATCGAGCTTACGGAGGATGCGGCCGCCGGCACAAAGGATGCGGACGTGATCTACACCGATGTCTGGGTCTCCATGGGTGAGCCGGATGAAGTCTGGGAGGAGCGGATCCGCGATCTGACTCCCTATCGGGTAAATGCGGCGATGATGGAGAATGCGGGATTGCAGTGCGTGTTCATGCACTGCCTGCCGTCGTTCCACGATCTGAATACATCGATCGGAAAAGAGATCCACGAGAAGTATGGTTTAAACGAGATGGAAGTGACAGACGAGGTATTCGAGAGTCCGCAGTCCATCGTGTTTGACGAGGCGGAAAACCGCATGCATACGATCAAGGCAGTCATGCTGGCGACGCTTGGTAAGGGATATTGAAAGAAAAGATACTTCAGCTCTTAAAAGAAGACGACGGATTCGTATCCGGACAGGATATCAGCGACCGGTTCGGCGTGTCAAGGACCAGTATCTGGAAAGCGATCCGACAGCTCGAGGACATGGGCTATGAGATCGAGGCCGTGCGCAACCGCGGATACCGGCTTGTATCGGAGCCGGATCTGTTGACGGAAGAACGCGTCGAAGAGCTGCTGCACACTGAATGGGCTGGCAGGTCTGTTCTTGTATGCGATTCCGTAGACTCTACGAACAATGAAGTAAAACGCCGGGCCGAGGACGACGCCGGAGAAGGCCTTCTGGTGATCGGGGAGGAGCAGACAGCGGGGCGCGGACGGCGCGGACGGGTCTGGGCATCCAAAAAAGGCGAGGGAATCTTTATGTCTCTCCTGATTCGTCCCAAGATCGATCCGGGATGTGCGTCCATGCTGACGCTGGTCATGGGGCTGGCCGTGCGGGATGCACTGGAGGAGATCTGCGGGGAGGATTCGCCGGACTTCCGGATCAAATGGCCCAACGACATTGTCTGTGACGGAAAAAAAGTCTGCGGCATCTTAACGGAGATGAGTGCCGAGACTGACTGTATTAACTACGTCGTCATCGGCGTGGGGATCAATGTCCATAATCCGGAATTTCCGGAGGAGATCGCCGGGATGGCGACTTCGGTCTATCAGCTGACCGGACGGAAGATCTGCCGGGCCGAGTTGGTTGCGGCATGCCTGCGGCAGTTTGAACAAGAGTATGCTGTTTTTTTAAAGACGCAGGACTTAAGCGCTCTGATGAATCGATACAACGAGTATCTCATAAACTGTGGGCGGGAAGTCTGCGTTTTGGATGAGCATGGGGATATTACTGGCACTGCCCGCGGGATCAATGCGCGGGGGGAACTGCTTGTGGAGACACAAGAGGGCGAACGGCACATCGCCTCCGGGGAAGTGTCGGTGCGGGGAGTATACGGTTATGTATAAAGGAGCAGAAAGAGCTTATGTTTGAGGATGAATACGTGCTCTGTGCAGCCAGCGCATACACGAAGCAGTATTATTTTAATCCGGCATTCGACAGCCTTCCCGAGAGCGTTCAGGAGGACTTAAACATCCTGTGCGTGTTGTTTACGGAAGAGGTGGGCGGCAATCTGATCCTTAAGTTTGACGAAGAAGGCACCCTGCTCTTAGAGACATCGGCAGCGGAGGAGGATCTGCTGTACGACGAGATCGGGAGCGGGCTTAAGATAAAAGAGATACAGCAGACGAAAGCGGACCTGTTGGAATCGCTGGAAATGTTTTTCCGGGTGTTTTTCCTCGGAGAAGAGGAGGAGTAAGCGATGTTATTGGCAGTGGATATCGGAAATACGAATATTACGATCGGTGTGTTTAAAGGGAAACGGCTTGTGACGACCTATCGCATGGCCACAGTCTATACCAGGACGTCCGATGAGTACGGCATGGTGATGTGTGAGCTTTTGGAGAAGAACGGAGTGGCCGTCGAGGAGATCACGGATGTGATCGTAGGTTCTGTGGTTCCGGATGTGATGCACTCCATTACAAACTCAATCATCAAATATTTCAACACAAAACCGATCATCATCGAGGCCGGGATAAAAACAGGGATCCGCGTGGCCGGGCGCAACCCGCGTCAGGTGGGAGCGGATCGGATCGTGGACGCGGCAGCGGTCTATGAGCTGTACGGCGGTCCGGCTATCGTAATCGACTATGGCACAGCTACGACATTTGACCTTGTGGATGAGGATGGCACGTTTACTGCCTGTGTGATCGCACCGGGCGTTCGAACATCCGCACAGTCCATGTGGACCATGGCGGCCAATCTCCCCGAATTTGAGATCAGAAAACCGCGCACGATCCTGGCTCAGGATACGATCTCCTGCATGCAGGCCGGTCTGGTCTACGGGCAGGTCGGGCAGACCGAATACATCGTGAACCGGATGAAGGAAGAGTTTGGCAGGGATGATGTCAAGGTTGTCGCGACAGGCGGTTACGGCCGGATCATTGAAAAAGAGACGGATATTATCGATAAATATGATCCGCAGCTGACACTCCACGGAATGCGGATCATCTTTGAGAGACAGAAAAAGTGATGGATAAGCTAAAGATCAGCAGTGTAACACTTGAAAACAACCTAATCTTAGCACCTATGGCAGGGATCACAGACCTGCCATTTCGCTTGTTATGCAAAGAACAGGGTGCGGGACTGCTCTGCATGGAGATGGTTAGTGCCAAGGCGATCCACTACGGGAATAAAAAGACGGAGGGCCTGATGGAGATCCTCCCGGAGGAGCAGCCTGTTTCCCTGCAGCTGTTCGGTTCGGATCCGGATATCATAGCTGAGGCGGCGGCACAGATCGAGGAGCGGCCGTTTTCCCTCCTGGATTTCAACATGGGATGTCCAGTCCCCAAGGTTGTAAACAATGGGGAGGGATCCGCACTGATGCAGGATCCGAAACGGACGGAAGAGATCTTGAGCAAACTTGTGCGCGCCATAAAAAAACCTGTTACCGTAAAGATTCGGAAGGGATTTGACGAGCAACATGTAAACGCGGTAGAGATCGCGCGGATCGCGGAGAGCTGCGGTGTCGCGGCCATCGCGGTACACGGAAGGACACGGCAGCAGTACTACTCCGGGAAAGCGGACTGGGACATCATACGGCAGGTCAAAGAGGCAGTCTCCGTCCCGGTGATCGGAAACGGGGACATTCATACAGCGGATGATGTGATCCGAATGCGGGAGCAGACGGGCTGTGACGGCTTCATGATCGGACGGGGCGCACGGGGGAATCCATGGATCTTTCATGAGATCATTTATAAGCTGGAAACAGGAGGAGATCTGCCGAGGCCGAGTGCGCAGGAGGTGGCGGATACGGTGCTTCGCCATGCAAGGCTTCTGATCGAAGTAAAGGGCGAGTATATCGGGATCCGGGAGATCCGAAAACACGCCGCCTGGTATACCGCCGGATACAAGGATGCCGCACGTTTTCGGGGGCGGATCAATGAGGTGGAAACCTATGCCGATCTCGAAGGATTATTCGATGATTTTTTGCGGGTTCAAACCTGTTGACATCAATGGTGCGATTGGGTATAATATTGAAATTGTCAAAGCCTTTATAAGGGTAAAAATACTTACTATATAATATGTTTCAGGAGGAACTGAAGGTATGAGCGATAAAAATCTGTTAACCTACCAGGGATTACAAAAACTGGAGGCGGAGCTGCAGGACCTGAAAGTGGTTCGCCGCAAAGAAGTGGCTCAGAAGATAAAGGAAGCTCGTGAACAGGGGGATCTCTCCGAGAATGCGGAGTACGATGCGGCAAAGGATGAACAGCGGGATATCGAGACCCGGATCGAGGAGATTGAAGCCATTTTAAAAAATGTCGAAGTAGTCGTTGAAGAGGAGGTCGATTTTGACCAGATAAACGTCGGCTGTCTGGTCCGCATTTTGGACTGTGAGTTCGGCGATGAGCTTGAGTATGACATTGTAGGCTCCACGGAGGCCGATAGTTTACACGGAAAGATTTCAAATGAGTCGCCGGTGGGAAAGGCTCTGATCGGTGCGCGTGTGGGAGACACCGTCACGGCAGAGACGCAGGCAGGCGATCTGAAATATAAGGTATTAGAGATTCAGAGATCAAACTGACACAGGGAGAGGCGAGATGGCTGAGCAGAAGAAGGGAAATGCGCCGGAGCAGGATCTGAACCAGATCTTAAAAAACCGCCGGGAAAAGCTGAAGAATCTTCAGGAGGCGGGCAAAGACCCCTTTTTGATCACAAAGTATGATGTGACGCATCACAGCGCGGAGATCAAGGACCACTATGACGAGTTGGAAGGCAAAGAGGTCTCCGTCGCCGGCCGCTTGATGTTCAAGCGCGTGATGGGTAAGGCTTCTTTTTGCAATGTACAGGACCTTGAGGGAAGTATCCAGATCTATGTCGCGCGCGACAGTATCGGAGAGGAGCTCTATAAGGATTTTAAAAAATATGATATTGGTGATATCATCGGCGCCCGTGGAGAGGTCTTTAAGACCAAGACCGGAGAGATCACCATCCATGCGTCGGAGATGACACTTCTTTCCAAGAGTCTGCAGGTGCTTCCGGAGAAGTACCATGGTCTTACCAACACGGATCTGCGCTACCGGCAGAGATATGTCGATCTGATCATGAGTCCGGAGTCCAAAGAGACATTTATCAAGCGTTCGCAGATCATCCGGGAGATTCGCAGATTCTTAGACGACCGCGGATTTATCGAGGTGGAGACGCCCATGCTGGTATCCAATGCCGGCGGCGCGGCGGCAAAGCCGTTTGAGACGCACTACAATGCGCTGGATGAGGATGTGAAGCTCCGCATTTCGCTGGAGCTGTACTTAAAGCGCCTCATTGTCGGCGGACTGGAGCGGGTCTATGAGATCGGGCGGGTATTCCGCAATGAGGGTGTAGATACCAGACACAATCCGGAGTTTACGCTGATGGAACTCTATCAGGCCTACACCGACTATGAGGGTATGATGGAGTTGACCGAGAGTATGTTCCGCCATCTGGCTGAGACGGTCTGCGGCGGCACGACCATCACTTACGGCGGGACGGAGATCGATCTGGGAAGTCCGTTTGCGCGGATGACGATGGTCGAAGCGGTCAAAAAGTATTCCGGCGTCGATTTTGACGCGATCCATACAGATGACGAGGCCAAGGCTGTCGCCAAAGAGCACAACATCGAATTTGAAAAGTGGAACACGAAGGGCGAGATCGAGGAGTTGTTTTTCGATGAGTACTGTGAGAAGGAGCTGATCCAGCCCACCTTTATCATGGATCACCCACTTGCCGTTTCACCGTTGACAAAGAAAAAACCGTCCGACCCGGAAAAGGTGGAGCGGTTTGAACTCTTTATCAACAGCTGGGAGATGTGCAACGCCTACTCCGAGCTTAATGATCCGATCGATCAGCGGGAGCGCTTTGCCGCGCAGGATGCCGCGTTTGCTGCAGGCAACGAGGAGGCCAACCATACGGATGAGGACTTCTTAAACGCCCTGGAGATCGGGATGCCTCCGACCGGAGGGATCGGCTACGGCATAGACCGGCTGGTCATGCTGCTCACGGATTCAGCCGCGATCCGGGATGTCTTGTTCTTCCCGACATTAAAGTCACTGGACAAGCAGTAAATTGTTGAAACAAAAGAGAGGGCCGTAGTGGATTATGATCTGCTGCGGCCTCAAGTTTTGTATAAATTGTTGTAATTGATAAAGGAAGTGTTTTTATGGTATATCGATTTACTCTTCGGATGAGTCCAAAAAACGAGGAGATTCTCCCCAAAGCTTTTTCGGAACGCCACCATATCTGTGCCTACACAGATTTCAACCGCTATCCAAACGGCTACATGCCCTGGCATTGGCATGATGCTTTTGAAATAGACTATATCCAACAGGGAAGTGTGGAATTCCGAACGACGGAAGAAAGAATCACATTGGACCAGGGCGACCTGGTATTTATCAACTCCGGTGTGCTTCACGCATATCAGAGCCTGGACCGTGAGGCCTGTACCAACTGCGCGCATATCTTCGATGTGCAGTATTTATCCGGAATGTACAACAGTATCCTGGAGCAAAAATATGTCCTGCCCGTTCGGGAGAGCGACGTGCAGTTTTACGCGTTTACGCCCGATTCCCCGTACCGGGTTTCTATGGCATCTGCTGTGACAAATGCAGTGCAGTTGTGTGAGGAAGAACCGTTCGGCTATGAATTTGACGTGCGGAGTCAATTGTGTGAATTTTGGAAGGGATTATTTCAGGAAACGGAAGAAATGCGTGCCGGCGCAGAACGGCGCAGTACGGTCGACGTGGAAAGAATCAAACTGATGATGGCATATATTCAGGCCAATTATGCGGAAAGGATGACTTTGGATGATATAGCTGAGGCAGCGGGAATCAGCTCCCGGGAATGCACCCGGTGCTTCAACCGCTGCCTCAGCCTGACACCTATTCAGTATGTCACCCGGTACAGACTCCGCGTCGCTGCAGACATGCTGCTGCATACCAGTGACAGTATTTTAGTAATCTCGGAAGCGTGCGGCTTCAGCTCAGCTGGTTATTTCAGCCGCACCTTCTCTGAATACCTGGGCTGTACGCCCAGAGAGTACCGCGCGTCAGCCGGCGTGATTATGCAATCAGCTGACGAAAAAAATCCAACATGATGGCCGTGTCCTCGCGGGCGTTCGTGTACAATTCCAGTTCTTCGCCGGAATCGGAAAGCAATCTGCCCAAGCCCCGGTAGCGGTCTATCTCGTTTTTAAGATCATAGAACTCGCCCTGAGCGGACTCCAGCCATACACAATGGTTGCAGCGGTCAATAGCACTCTCTAATGCATGTAATTGCTGCGTGTTTTTAATTTTCATAACGTTTGTCCTCCTTTCAGAACGTTTGTCTTATTCGGTGAGGGATATTTCCTTTCACCATTTGTCATTATAGGGGATTTATGGGTTGGGGAAAAGCTGATTTTCGACCAAAAAGTTCAAAATATGGACATAGAAGAATGGGTTAATAGTTCAAAAGCATAGAAATAAAGGAATTTTCTTATGCTATTAAGCCCTAAAATGGTAAAATTAAGACAAGGGCTGAATTCGGCGACCAATCTGAAGGAGCGCTTATATTTTCGTGTTGAATTTGCAGTATAAGTGTGTTAAGGTTGAACAGGTAAGCAAATCACTTCTGGGGCATTAGCGCAGTTGGGAGCGCGCCACACTGGCAGTGTGGAGGCCACGGGTTCAAGTCCCGTATGCTCCATATAAAAAGCAATCGGAAGGATAATCCGGTTGCTTTTTTCTATAGTTTGAAAACTATCTTATTTAGTAGACATAAAAAAGGACGAAATTGAAAGGTTGCATTTGGGCGCTTACCGTGACCATTGCCGGTGGTTCCATTTACAAACGGTTGATATAAGGAAGCATAAAAAACGTGATAAAACAGGAGTGTGACGCGACTTGAAAAAACATGAAAAAAACCACAAGAAAAAAAGAACGGTTTCTCTGTTCCTGGCGGCACTGCTCGCGATAGGCGCCCTGACGTCCTGCGGCAGCAGTTCAAAGGACAGCGCACAGGACGATTCGGAAATCACCTCTGAGGTTGATTATTCTCAGGAGGATAACTGGGCTTACTATGCATCGGCAGAGGGCGAGACGAAAGCGGACGTGTTTTTTGTCTGCCCGACCGTCTACTCCGGAGCGGACGACGCCTGCAACATGGACATACAGGACGATGATGTCAGGGGATCTTTCCTGGGTGCCACGAATATGGAAAAGGGAATCTACGATGAGGAGACCCGCTTCTTCGCGCCCTATTACAGCCAGGCCGGCCTTAATGTCTATGAGATGGACGAAGAGGAGGAAATGGAGCCGTATCTGGATATCGCCTACGCGGATGTGAAAAACGCGTTCCTCTATTATCTGGAGGAAGAAAACGACGGCAATCCGATCATCCTCGCTGGTTTTTCCCAGGGGGGCGATATGTGTATCCGCCTTCTGGAGGACTGCTTTGCTGACGAGGAGGTGCAGGATCTGCTCGTGGCCTGCTACGCGATCGGATGGCGGATCACGGAAGAGGATATGGAGGAATATCCTTACCTGACCTTTGCTGAGGATGCGGACGATACAGGCGTCATTATCGCGTTTGATGCGGAGGATCCGGAGATTGAAGATTCCATCATTATCCCGGAGGGTACCAAATCGCTGTGTATCAATCCTCTCTCCTGGTCCACGGATACCGCGGTGGCGGACAGGTCTTTGAATCTGGGTGCCTGCTTTACCAATTATGACGGTGAGATCGTGACCGAGATTCCGGAGTTTACAGGCGCCTATATCGATGAGGAGCGTGGTGCTTTGAAAGTGACGGATGTCTCGCCGGAAGAGTATCCCTCCAACCTGCCTATTTTTGAAGATGGATCCTATCACACCTATGACTACGAGTTCTTTTACCGTAATCTGCAGGAAAACGTACAGACCAGGATTGACGCGTATCTGGATTGAGGGTAACCCTGAAAAGTAGATTGAATCTAAAAAGAGACCGGCGTCCCGCGGGATGCCGGTCCCTTTGCGTTTATTCATAAGTTTTCGCCCTGTCACACAAGCAAGGCTAGCTCCTGATGGCGGTGAAAGGCATGGAGCCCATCCTCATTTTAATTTCCCCGGTCATCTGATCCTCGTTTACACTTCCCGTCACAGAAACATCTACTTTCATCATGGCAGCTTTCATCTTGAAGGAGAAGGAGACCTGATTGCCGGATACACTTCCTTTTTCGATGTTTATCTCATTGTCCATGAAGTTCACGGTCCCGCTTACGTTTCCGCCGTCGGCAGCCAGTTTGAAAGTGACTTCTCCTTCGCCCATCGGTGAATTCAGATGGGAGGACCAGGTGCCGTCTACTTTGACCTCAGTTGCATCCGCATTTGTCGGAGCGGAAGAGGTGGTTTGTTCTTCGCTGTCATTTTCGCCGGCCGGCTCCTCTTCTTCAGCTCCCTGCATGAACTGCTGTGAAGCGGAGACCATGGAAGTCTGCAGGCTCTGGGCACCGTCCACCGTGATGTTCTGTCCGGTGACGTAGGAGGCCATATCAGAAGCCAGGAAGAGTACGGCTCTTGCCAGATCATCCGGGAAGCCGAAACGACCCATGGGCAGCATCTGTTCAAAGAGATTTTTGAACGTATCCATGTTGTCGCCCTCAACCATACTGGTCATAGAATCCACAAACGCAGAATCTGCGTTGCCTGAGTTTTGGACAAAAGTCGTTATTGCATTGAAATTGCCGGAAAAGGCCTCGACCCGCTCCTCAGTCATGGTGGCTCCGGGCGTGACGGCGTTGACCGTGATCCTGTTCGGTGCATAGGTCTGTGCCATGGTCCGGGTACAGTACCAGACCGCCTGCTTGGCTGCACCATAGGCAATGAGAGGTCCCGTTGGGGCCAAGGCTGCGGTGGACATAAAGTTGATGATCCGTCCCCCGTCCCCCTGCTTGATCATTGATTCTGCTGCGATCTGGGACATGAAAAAGGTTCCTTTGGCATCAATGTCAAAGCATTTGTCCCATACATCTTCGGTCATAGCCCGGGCGTCGCAGAAAGGAAAAGATGCGGCGTTATTGACCACGATGTCAAGCCGTCCGTATTTTTCCAGAGAAAAATCGACGGTTTTGCGGGAATCCTCTACATTGGAGACGTCAGCCTGAAAACAGGCGACATCATAGCCTTTCTCCGTAAGTTCCTTCTCCACCTCCTGGAGGCCTTCCAGGTGTCGTCCGGTAAAGACGACTTTCGCGCCTGCTTCTGCAAAACGATTCAGTACCTGGCGGCCAATGCCGCGGCTGCCGCCGGTAACGATTGCGACTTTTCCGGTGAGGGAGAGCAGATCATCTATAGGTTGCGGTGTTGGGGCTTCAAAACTAAAATCACTCATATTTTTCCTCCTGCATTTTATAAATAGTACATTACGGTTGAAAAATCCAACACGATGTTGTATTTTTATTATACGGAACGAAACAGGTAGATTCAACCGACAGAAGTGCCGGAACTGTCGGTATTTTTACAGAGACAAAGGAAAAGATTATGGAATCACGTACCAGACAACGGACCCGGAGGCGGATTCAGGATGCATTTATCCGGCTTTTGGAACAGACCGGCATCGAGCAGATCACGGTGGTGGATGTGGCACGGGAGGCAGGGACCAACCGCTCTACATTCTATGAATACTATGAGGATGTGTATGCGCTGCAGGAAAAGATCGAGGAGGAGATCCTGGATGCGATTTTGATGCATGCGGAGGAGATGGAGCAGGATTTTAAAAGCATGAATATGGAGGATATCTATCGGCTGGCTATACAGCTTTTAGCTACCCAGGGAGACCATCTCGTAGCGCTTTTGGGCCCTCACGGGGATCATGCCTTTTCCCTGCGCCTGATCGAAATCGCCAAGCCAATATTTTTGGCGGTGACAGGGAAGAGCAGGACAACGGATGATCTGGATATTTTGTTCACTTTTGAGATGGCAGGAATTGTGGGTGTTTATACGAAGTGGTGTATGGATGGGAAAAAGCGACCGCTGGATGAAGTTGTCTTAGATCTACAGCAAATTATGCAGGCCGGAATACGGGCATATTTATAGGAAATACTTTGGTTTAATGAAATCGTGTTTCCGGTGGGAAAAATGTTCTGTTCAAATATATCTCAGGATTTTCACTCGGATCCGACTCTTTTTTGTCTCCGTGCGGATCCCTTTAAAAATAAATTTCCCGAATCCGCGCACGGAGATCACATCGCCCTCTTTTAAAACGCTGCCCGGGCTCTCACACTGTCGTCCATTAATAAAGACCCGCTTTGCCGCAAACAGACGCGCACTCTCACTGCGGGAGAGATTATATGCCTTTGCCACGACAGAGTCACAGCGGGGAGCATTAACGACCAGCTCCTCTTCAGAAAATATTGGCTTTGCCGCAGCCGGGCATTCCGTTCCCACCGTACATGTGACACTGGTATGCTTTACTTTATCCAGATGTTCTGCCAGATAATCCGCGACCACATCTTCACAGAAGAGATACCCGATATTGTCCCGGACGATGATATCTCCCAAAACATTCCGCTCGATTCCCAGATGCATAAGAGCACCCAGAAAGTCCCGGTGGGTCAGATCATCGGCAAATTTCTGCATCAGGGGACGGATCGTCAGACAGCGGATGGGGAAATCTTCCGCGTAGCCCAGCATTTCGGGGGATCCGAACCGGACCATCCGTCGTTCACAGTCTTCCCTGCCGCCGAATAAGGTATAGGGAACAAAGGACAGTTCCGGCTCCATTTCGAAAAAAAGCGCCTGCTCATTGATGTCCATAAAATCAGAAAACGTGTATATGCCGGACCGGTCACAGCGATTTGCCAGGTCCAGGATCCTTTTTTTAAAGGCAAGTTCATCTTGCATTTTTTCTCTCCACAAAACGCACCCATCGAAGTTACACAATCTTGAAATTGTCCTTCAAATACTGATTTAATTTTTACCATTTCCACCGGAATAGTCAATAGTTTCACCAGCATTTATGACCGGATAGTGTATTACGGACCTTATTTAACAGAGAGGGTATTGGTTGAAAATTATCATCGAAAGAGATATAATTTTAACACTCACGGTAAAAATATATATCATCATGTGTTGAGAGAGAAGGCAAAAATGTTGAAAAAAAAGACGGTATCTATGGTCTTAACTATAGCTCTGGCTGTATCACTTTTAGCCATGCCGGTTTCTGCCGCTGAAGAGCAGTCGGAAGAAGTTGCTCTTTCCGTAGAAAGCGAAACGGAGACGAAGGACGAAGCGTTGAACGAGCTGGAATCGCTGGAGCAGGGGGATCCTGACGAAACAAATCTCGCAGATACTGCTCGGGAGGAGATAAGTGAGGCCGAACCGGCCGATAAAGAAAACGACATCCAGACATTGAGTGCCAATGATACGGAACCTACAGAGAAGGACGATGTAAGCGCGGTGACCGTTTCTGATTATAGCGACGGCTTCCATCAGGATCCGGACAGCTCTGATTGGTGCTATTATCAGGACGGAAAGATTGCCACCGGCAGGACGGGCCTGATTCAGGGCACGGTCAATGGAACAAGCGGCTATTGGAATATCGTAAAAGGAAGAGTGGTCGCTTCCGTGGACGTGGTAAAAGGAACCGTGGATGGGACGACTGCCTGGTGGTATGTCAACAAGAATGGCATGGTTGATACTTCCTATACCGGTTTTGCGGCTAACGGCAATGGCACGTGGTATGCAGAGTCCGGCCGGGTTTCCAAGAAGGCCAACGGTGTATATAAGGATTCCAGTGGAGCGATCGGAGCAAAGAATAACTGGTATTATGTCTTAAACAGTAAGGTACAGTATGATTTTACCGGACTGGCAAATTATAAAAATGCGAGCGGCTGGTGGTACATCACAAAAGGCAAGGTAGACCGGTCGGTCACGACGGTGGCGAAAAATAAGAACGGCTGGTATTATGTTAAGAACGGGAAAGTAAACCGAAGCTATACCGGGTTTGCCACAAACAGCAGCGGCAGCTGGTATGTAAAGTCCGGCAAGGTTTCCAAGAAAGTCAATGGTGTGTATAAGGATGCCAGTGGCGCGATCGGGGCGAAGAACAACTGGTACTATGTCTTAAACAGCAAAGTGCAATATAATTATACCGGTATTGCGTCTAATGAAAATGGATTTTGGTATATCCAAAACGGCAAAGTAGATCGCTCTTATACCGGAACTTATAAATTTGGAAGCACGACCTATACCGTTACAAACGGAAAAGTCAACCTGAATGTTAACAGGGAGAATCATACCCTGACCGGGGATGATCTTTCGATATTGAGCGGAGACAAGGGGTTGCTTTCAAGCCGATCTCTGTCGAAGAATCAATACTATAATCTCATCGGTCAGTTTATGGGAAACAGTATTGTAAAGAATACCGGATATTCTTCCCCGAACGAATCTGCATCGTGGATTTGGAATGGCGGAGCTCGTTGGGATTGTTCCGCAACATCTCTGTATTTTATTAATTACTATCTGCTTCCCTATGCCAACGGATCTGCGACAGGGAAAAAAGCAAAAAATCCCTGTTTTGAGGCAGTTAATTCCGTCAGTCAGGCGATGACATGGGGCAACCCTGTCTACACATACAATACGGCGAACAAAATCAGCGGAAGCCATCCGGGAAATTTACGATATGGGGATTTGTTGTTCTATGGTACGAAAAGCAAGTCCTGTGTCACGATCGATCATGCTTCTATCTACCTCGGACAATATTACCTGAGTCAGGGAGATACTACTTATTACATGTTGGAAAATAACGGCTATGCAGGGAATGTTAAAGAAGGACGCAAGGATGGAGTGAAGATCGTTCCATTTAATACCAGTTTGAGTTCTTCGCTTTATCTGGTTCACACTTCACGGATTTTTTAAATGCGGAAACTTAGAAATGTCGGAGATTGCAGAACAGGAAGAAGTAAAACAGGGGATTTGGCAAGACGTGCACGAGGAGAAATTGTGGATGAATCTGCTTGAAGAAATCATAAAAAACGAGCCTCTGGGCAACCAGAGACTCGTTTTTTATTGGTTTAATCCTGATTCAGATAGTCCCTCATATACTGACATCCGGAATAGATAACTTGAATAGCCGCTGCTACAATCAGAATACCTCCAAGAACATAGATCAGCTGGTTTAGTCTGGGTAATTTTTTTTGAGTCATTTGAATTCTTCTCCTTCTGTTTTGTTTTTTGGCTGTTGAACAAAGCCGTCTTAACCCGCCTCAATCGTCTATATTTTACAAATGCATTCTATCACTTCTAATTTATGTACGCAATAGAAATGCAGACAGAATGATGCGTCTGTGCTGCCGTGTCGTATCGCACTCGATTTAAAATATTCGAGCTACATGTACGAGATCTTCCCCGGCGCGAAAGGCAGAAATCTTTACACCATCGCTGCGTCCTTCTCTTGAGTCTTCTTTTTCCGACCCGTCATTTTCCAATTGATAGTAGCCCGTATCTCCGCTGTCTAAGTAATACTGTCCGAGATAGATCGCCACATGAGAGATCTTGAAGTCTGATTCGTCCGCGGAACCGTAGAACAAGAGATCTCCGTATTGGAGATCACCCGGATCGTCTGAGTTGATCTGGTCGACGGTTTGGTAAGTGTAGACAGGATTGCCTAAAAATATTGCCTGACTTACCGTATATGCCGGGGCGGTATTGCCGGTCTCGGGATAAGCGGCAGATGCCTTAGCTCCAACCGAGTCCAGTGCAGTTGAAATCCAGGAAGAGGGGTCTGCTGACGGATCAGCCTCTTTGGCCGCCTCTTCCGCAGTATCTATCGAAACTTCTTGTGATTGTGTATTCTGTGTACTGCCGCAGGCGCCAAGAGATATTGTTAACATCCCTATCCATACGATCGCCAATGTTTTTTTCATTACGCACCTCTCACTAAGTATATTATAGTCTTTTTTTGCATAATTTTACATATTTTGTAGACAGAGTTTGAAGAAAAATATAAAATTGTAGACGACGCGGGATTTTATTGTAAATCACATAATTTTATGCACAGTTTATCAATATTATATACAATACAAAACATGGGTTTATGAAACGGTATACTATCCTCACCTTTGTTATAATTGAAGCAGCCCTGTATATTGTGTTTATGACAATGGATCTGCTTCCATACAGCGGGTCAACAATCATAATAAAATATATCGGGATTCTTCTTTGTCTGCTTTTCTCTGTTCTTTGCGCTTTCCGCGGAGGGGAAAGATTAATTCCGATCGCTTTGATCTTTACGGCGATCGCGGACATTTTCCTTCTGGTTATCGATAATTATTATACCGTGGGAATTCTTTTCTTTCTGGTTGTTCAGTCGATCTATCTGTTTTATTTGTTTAAGGAAACAGGAAAGATCTGGATTCCTGTCAGGATTGTATGCCTTATTCTGGCTGTGCTGATTCTGTGGCTTACCGGCCTGTTTAACGGACAAAATCTGGTGGCTGGCATCTATTTTTCCATGATCTTGGTCAATATGGTCATGAGCTGGACCTATGGGAAAAATGTGCCGCGCCTGTTTGCTTTGGGATTAACACTGTTTGTATGCTGTGATATTTGTGTGGGCTTATATAACTTATACTGGCTCCTGCCGGACGGGTTGTATGCATTTACACGAATTGGGATGTGGATGTTTTATCTGCCCTCACAGGTTTTGATCGCACTTTCAATGATAAAGGGGAAGAGACAAGATGAAAGAGAGTAAATTACTTACCGTACTGCTTGCCATTGCGGCGGCGTTGACGATATTGGCGGGATCTATTGCAGTGCCTATTTTGTGCCGCCCGTTTTATTATGCGCAGATAGATTCCCTAAATCTGGTTGAGGATACCGGTCTTACAGAGGATGAGATTAAGACGGCATATAATGAAATGGTTGATTTTTGCATCGGGGCGCAGGATGATTTCTCTGTCGGTGTTTTACCCTGGTCCGAGAGCGGGGAAAGCCATTTTGAAGATGTAAAAGTGTTATTTATACTTGACTTTGTCCTCTTAGGCTGCGGCGCGGCGGCGGTGGTTGTGATACTTATCATAAAGCGCCTGCTTCATATAAAATTCTCACCGATCCTAAGAAGGGGTCCGGGGTTCTGGGGAGGAGCCGTATTGGGTGTCGCATTTTTGGTGATCGGCGGATATGCCGCAACGGATTTTGACCGGTTCTTTACAGTTTTTCATCACGTCTTTTTCCCGGGAAAGGGAAACTGGCTGTTTGATCCGGCGACAGACCCGGTCATTGAGCTTTTGCCGGAGGTGTTTTTCCGAAATTGCGCTATTTTAATTGTTGTCATCCTGATCGCTGCGTGTGTGATCCTTATTCTCACGGATTTTCGGATCTTTCCGACAAAATCCCGTCAAAAAAAGATAGAAGAACAATAGAAAAGAGCCGAAGGTATTAAGCCTTCGGCCCTTTTATCATCTCTAATAACTGATAAAACTGGCTCCGTCATTTGTATTATACAAACCGTAACAGGATAGCTGCGAACCGATATTGGGATGCGTGGCATATATGAAATCTATAAAGTCGCCGAGCTCTGATGTCGGTGCGGACGGCAGATAGATCAAAAATTCGTCCCCTACGCTCATTCCTTCCGCCGAAGTATATACATACAGGACGTTATCTTCGACTTCACTGCCCTGTTCCCGTGACAGATTGATCGATTCCACTGTTGTCGAGTAGGTATAGTCATTTACCTTTACCGGAGTTGAAAACGATCCGGTCCACTCGGACAGAGATATGGTGCCGAGATACTCATTGCCGTATTCATCCGTGCCTCTGCCGCCGGCATCCGAATCGTGATAGCTGCCTTCAAATGTGCCGTCGGAGTGAACGGTTAAACCCACACCCCATGCACCGGCTCCGCTTGAGTATCCAAACTCTACATTATCGATATCGGCAAAAGAGAATCCGGATCCGGAATCTGTGCCGGTCGAGCCGGAATCGGACTGCGTGCCGGAGGAGCTGCCGGACTGTGTGCCGGATGAACCGCCGGACTGCGTGCCGGTACCGCTCATTTCATTCTCGCGCGAGACGATCAGGTCTCTGTTGGCGGTTTCCGTGGAATTAAATACATTGTCACTGAAATCATCCGGACTGACGGTGCCCTGGTACCAGCTGCGCGAATTAAAATACCGGTCCAGAAGCGGATCATCGAACGTCCTGCCATGTCTTGCATACAACTCATTCCGCGCGACTCGAAGCTCGGTTTTGGAGAGACCTTCCAGATCGGAGCGGTCCAGAGTTCTTGAGTCGCTGTCCGGAAGGATATAGTCCTGATCGGATTCGATCAGAGCCAGCAGTTCGGATGCTTCATCAATTGTACCCGTTGTAATGGTGTCCACCCTGTAACGGCCGGAATCGGTCTTCTTTAAGATCGCAGTGCGTATCAGATCATAATTGTTCTCCGGAGATCCGGCACTGTCGCAGATATGTTCATAGGAGACCATCATCTCATCCCCGGTCAGCTTCGCGTCTGTGATCGAAGCCTCATAGCCTACGCTGGTCTCAACGGCCACCTGTTTTAGTGTATCTCCCTCGACAGAAAGACCGGACTCCTCTTCCTGATATTTCGCATTGTCTCCGGCATTAAATTGATAATCCGTGAGCACGGACAAAAGGTTGTTCATATCGGCAAGACTGCAGTCCCAGCTGTAGGAAGAACCATCCTGCACCTCCGTGAGTGTGATTGGAGTTTCCTGTGGAGGGGCCCCCTCAAACTGGACTGCGGCACAGTTGCGGATCAGAGTCGTCGCAAACCAGGTCACCTGCTTGATCGTCATCGAGCTGTCAGACATGGCCTCCGGACCGTGGGCCAGGACATCTTCAAAAGCTGACTTGGAAAGGCCCCCTTCCAAAAGCTCCGGATACATGTCATCCGTCACGGCGATCTCCTCCGCAGACTCATCGGTCGCCTCCGCTTCCTGCACATCTGCCACTTCGGTTTCCTCATCCTGCGCTGCGGCTTCAAGCGCAGCGGCTGCCTCTTCCTGTGCGGCTTCCTCCGCAGCGGCTGCCTCTTCCTCTTTTACCACATTGTTGTGGTGCACGGTCGCAGCTCCGGCGGAAACGCCCGCGGCTGCTGCCGCGATCACAACGACAAGAACTACCTTTCCGGCTGTCGTAGAAAGAAACCGACGGTGTTCCGGCTCTCCGGACGGCGTATCGGGTTCCGGTTCTTCGGACGGCATATCGGGCTCCGGCTGTTGGTCAAAAAGAGGAGCGCCGCAGTTCCCGCAAAATTTGGCGTCATCTTTATTTTCTGTTCCGCAATTTGGACAAAACATAGTGTACTCCCTTGTATAAATTAAAGTAATATTTTTATCATTATAAGAGATTTTCTGAGACAGTGTCAAGAATCCGTAGTATCATAATATGATAGTAACACGCAGGTTTTTGTGGGCTGTATTGTGAGTTTTACAATTACCTGCAGGCTTGCTTGACAACGTATTTTTACAGAATTAAAATAATCCAAGAGCGCAGTTATCTTAAGACAATATAAGGACAGGGAAGGGGAAATAGATATGGCAAATGCGTTAAGCTTAAACACCGTTACACTCTCCGGAGACGGGAAGAGTATAGAGATCCTGGATCAGACTCTGCTCCCCAACGAGACAAAGTATCTCTCCCTCAACAAAGCGGAGGATATTTGGGAGGCGATCTACAAACTTCGCGTGAGAGGAGCGCCGGCTATCGGCGTGACCGGGGCATATGCATACTTCGTTCTTGCCGATCAGATCGAGACGGAGGATATGGAAGAGTTCACGGCAAAATGTGCCGAGCTCATGGAATACTTAAACTCCTCGCGCCCGACAGCGGTGAACTTAAGCTGGGCCTTAAACCGGATGCATGCACTGCTCTTAAAGGAAAAAGAGTCCCGGACGGTAGCAGAGATGAAAGAACTCTTAAAGGCTGAGGCTGTCGCGATCCACAAAGAGGATATCGAGATCAGCCGGGGCATCGGTTCTTACGGATTTGAGCTGTTACAAGAGATCGGAAAAGGAGCAGGGGTCATGACCCACTGCAATGCCGGGACGCTGGCCACGGCGAAATACGGCACTGCGCTGGCACCAATCTATGTAGCGCTGGAGAACGGATGGGATCCGAAGCGGGATCTGCATGTATACTGTGACGAGACCAGGCCGCTCCTGCAGGGGGCGCGGCTTTCTGCCTTTGAAATGCAGACGGCCGGCGTGGACACATATCTGCAGTGCGACAATATGGCTTCCTATACGATGAAATCCGGCAAGATCGACATCATTTTTGTCGGCTGCGACCGGGTGGCGGCAAACGGAGACTTTGCCAACAAGATCGGGACGAGCGGCGTGGCGATCATCGCAAAGCATTACGGCATTCCGTTCTATGTGTGCGCACCGTCCTCCACGATCGACATGACGCTGGCATCCGGCGACGAGATCCCCATTGAGCAGCGCAAAGCGGATGAAGTGACGGAGATGTGGTATCGGGAGCGGATGGCCCCGGAGGGGGTCGGTGTGGTCAACCCGGCGTTTGACGTGACGGACCACGATCTGGTCACCGGCATCATCACGGAGAAAGGAATCGCCACAGCGCCATTTAAGGAATCGTTTGAAAAGATGGGGATCCGTCCGGTGGAGAAGTTTGTAGATAAGAATTGACAAAAATAGTTATTGATAAAAGAAAAAAGCCCCTTGGGGGGCTTTTTTCTATATAAATCCGAATCGGGATAGGACAAGCGTAAACAAAAAGATTGTGATCAGGCTGAAGATGGACGTGGATGCTACGATCTCACCGGTTAGCTTACTGTTGCCCTCCAGCATATTCGCGAGTGGAGTGGATCCCACATCCGTGGGGGCGGCGAAGATCGCCAGGATCACGATCAAAAGGTCGTCCCGGAAGCCGAACAGGACCGCGAATATCAAAGCGATGGCCGGGACGATGACTAACTTGATGATTACAGTTAACGTCAGGTGGTGCCTGTGATCGCGCAGACTGTCAAATGTGATGATCCCGCCCAGTGCGATCAAAGCAACCGGGGTTGCCATGGTGCCGAGTACACTGATAGGTGTGTCGATAATCTGCGGCAGGTTGTGGATGCCGCAGAGATTGAATATGACACCGATGATGCCGGCGTCGACTAAAGTATTCCTAAAGATATCAAGGATAAGTTTTCCGACATGAACCTTCTCCTTTAATGTAACGGAGAAGAGTATGACGGCCAATATATTGAATACCGGAACGATGACAGCTGCCAGAGCAGAGACGGTAGCCAGTCCGTTGCCTTTACAAAGCGTGCCGGCGATGGCAAGCCCAAATAATACGTAATTGCTGTGGAAAATACATTGCGCTATGGACACCGCGTTGCGGCGATCCTTAATGAGGCGCATGCACAGTGCCCATGCCACAAAGAAAATGATCAGGATCATGACCACGGAGAAGATCAGCACATCATGCTGGAAGATATCCTCCAGGTCTGCATTATAGATACTGTAAAACAGGATCAGAGGGATAAAGCATCTGAAATTGAACGCGCCGAGCTTCCGAAAGCCCTCCTCTGAGAAAAGGCCGGCCTTTCGGATACAAAACCCTGCCGCCATATAGACGAACATTGGGAAGACCACATTTAAAGAAAGCATGAAATCAACCACAATGGTTTCCCCCTCGTGTCATCTCCTGTTCTGATTCATCAAAAAAGCTGTCTGCCCGCCACATACTTGGCGGTGATGTCCGGTTCCTGAGACAGATAGATCAGCTGCTCTAAGCGCTCTGCAGCGCTTCTTTTTCCGAGATATGTTATTTCCCGGTCGTCTAATACCAGAGCATCCAGCTCGTAACCCTCTTCAAAACTTCCAACTTTTCCGAAAAACGCGCCTCCGCCCTTGGTGGCCATCCAAAACGCCTCGGTCAGGGTAAGCGGTTTTAAGTCAGAGTCCTCAAGCCTCCAGTACAATTTCGATACCTGTACGGCCTGCATCACAGCCCGAAACAGGGATATGCTGGAGCCACCGGCCACATCGCTTCCCAGTCCTACCCGGATTCCCGCGTCCAGATAGGCCCGGATCGGGGCAATGCCGGAGAGCAGGTTCATATTGGATTCGGGACAGTGGGCAACAAAAACGCCCCGCTCGCGGATCCGATCGATCTCCTCCGGACCGGACCACACACAGTGAGCCATGATGGCCTTTTCCTCCCCGCCGAACAGGCCGAAGCGGTCGTAGACATCTCCGTAAAACTTTGACCAGGGACAAAGCTTTTTCACCATGGCGACCTCATTTGGGTTTTCGGAGAGATGAGACTGCACCGGAAGCTGATACTGATGCCGGATCTTTCCCAGCCCTTCCAGCATTGGATCACTGCAGGCCGGCACAAAACGAGGCGTCAAAATCGGGTAAGTGTGGGTATATTTTCCCTGCACATGGTCCAGCCAGACAGAAACTTCCCGCAGGCCGTTTTCTGTATCTTCCCGAAGCTCATCCGGACAGTTTCGGTCCATACTGCTCTTGCCGACATAGGTGCACAGACCGCTCTCCTCCATGAGATCCATGAGAAGTTCAGTGGCTTCACGATGGGAGGTGGCAAAAATACAGGCCCGGGAAGTGGTACTCTTTTTCAGATCCTCCGAAAACATGCGGTATGCCTCTTTGGCGTAGGACAGATCTGCATATCGCATCTCTTCCGGAAACGCATGCTGCTTTAGCCAGTCCAGCAATTCCAGATCCATGCCAAGCCCGCGGAATGCGTACTGCGGAGCGTGCACATGCAGATCCACAAGGCCGGGAATGATGAGCCGGTCGCCATAGTCCCGGATCTTAAGTCCCGAAAAACGTTCCGGCAGGGTCTCATAGACACCTTTGCTTATTCCGTTTTCACAGACCAGATATCCGTCCGGTATAACCTTGAGCGTGGAGGAATCCTCCGCGTAAATCAGGGTGCCTTTTAAAATAAAACTCGAAGCCATGATCCACTTTCCATCGGCAGCCGCCGAAGTTTGCCGTGCTCTCTAAAACGCAACTAATTATACTATAAAACGCCCATTCAGACAAGCGAGTGAATATGTACGAAAGTTTGAAAAAATAAATTTCTTTAGCTTAAATTTATTTATTGTTGGTATACTAACTTCAAATATATTTTTTAAGCATTACATGCATGGGGGAAGGCATGGGATTCTTTCTCAAATTACAGGAGGCAGATGATGTCAAAGAAGACGTTTTATTGCGGAAAATGCGGGCAGCCGCTGCCGGAGAATCCGGACGCTGCATTTTGCACGGAGTGTGGGGCAGAGATTCCTTTGACCGTGCGGCGCATGAGATCTGAGACGGAAGATGAAGATGAGCCGACTGCGGATCTCGATTCGGTATCCGACACGGAGCCGGAAGAGATAGAGCCGGATGAGTCCGATTCGGAAGAGATAGAACCGGATGAACCCTTTTCGGAAGAGAAAGAGCAGGATGACACGGAGCCGGAAGAGATAGAGCCGGATGAAGCCGATTCGGAAGAGATACAGTCAGATGAAACCGATTCAGAAGAAATGACTTCCGAGGAACCCAAATCCAGGCGTAGAAAGCGGGCATACATCACTCTGGGTATTATTGCCGCAATCGTGGCCGTGATCATTATATGGGCTGTTGTGGTTGTCTTCCGGACAAAAACGGTCAGTCTGGATGATTATATTACAGTCGAAACGGAAGGGTATAACGGGTATGGAGAGGCGGAATGCATCTTTGATACGGATGCCTTTATGGCGGATTACGGGAACAAGATATGGTTGAGAAGTCACATTGCTCTGCCGGAAGATGTCTCAAAACCCGCAGACCTTCTGTTGGATTACTGTATTGGTTATGAGATTGATTTTTCGGGTTCGGGCGTTTCAGACGGAGCGCTGACAAACGGAGATACGCTTACCGTTATCTGGGACGGTGATGACGAGCTGGCCGAATCAGATTTCAGGGTTATGCTGGAGCACTCGGATCTCACCTTTGAAGTGGAGGGGTTAGCTGATCTGGAACCCATCGATGCTTTTTCGGAGATTGAAGTAGAATTTTCAGGGACAGCTCCGAAAGGGGAGGCCCGGATCGTTGCGGTTTCCGAGGAGCCGGACATCCCGATCTCTAATTTCAGCCTGTCGGAGCAGACCGATCTCTCAAACGGAGATACCGTCACGGTGACTCTTGCCGATGAGGCTGCGGAAAGCCTTAGAAAGGATTCCGGCCGGACACCGGAGACAATGGAACAGGAATATACGGTGGAGGGACTGGACAGCTGCATCACACAGATCGCGGATATCCCGGAAGACACCGTGGACAGCTTAAAGCAAAAAGCGGAAGAAGTGATAGGCGCCGGGGTAGTACAGACTCCGGTTGACGGAGTTTCCGTTACCGGGCTGGAATATCAGGGTTGTTATTTGATCAGTGAAGATACGGAAGACGGCGGGTATACCAACCGTCTGTATATGGTTTATAAAGTAAATGCGGAGGCCAAGATCACGGCGGCCAGTGTGGATGAGACGTTTTCCTTCTACACATACGTCCGTTTTCAGGATGTGATCCTCAAAGCGGACGGCTCGTGCAGTGTCAATCCGGATGACAATGCGCTCTGCTCGAATACGTTTACCCGACAGTTCGGACAAGCCGCAAAGACCACCACGCGTGGGAACTCGCGGGCAGCTCAGCAGGCAAGCACGCAGGTGACTGGAGAGTACTGCGGATATGAGTCTCTCGATCAGCTGATGGAAAACATAGAAAACCCGGATGCGGTGACTGACACGACCATACAGGCGGACGAGGGCTAGAGAAAAAGGGATTCCGCAACAAGGAGGACTCGTTCAAAAAATAAAGACAGAGATGGCATATCAGAAGAAAGGAGACTCATTATGGCATGGTTTAAAAGCGATAGCAACCAACAGGAATCGGACCGAGACAAGGCTCAGAGCCTGGATCTTTTCGAGATCACTCCACCCAATACGGAGGAGAAGCGTTTAAACGCAAAGCTCGACCAGTTGAATAGTGAGCTTGATTCCTGCTATGCCGATATCGGAAGAGAGTATTACGAAGAAAATTCCGATCAGCCGCAAAACGAAACGTTGTCTCCCCTGTTTCAGAATGTTGTGGATAAAAAAGAGGAGATCCAAAGCTGTACCGATCAGATCCGTGAACTGAAAGGGATCACTTCCTGTGAACACTGTGGGGCGGATATTTTGGTGACAGATGTCTTTTGTTCCAGCTGTGGTGAGAGGGTTCGCTCTGAGGTCACCATTGCGTCTTCAGGGGGCAAATGTCCAAACTGCGGACATACGGTGACCCCTGAACAGAAGTTTTGCAGTATCTGTGGAGCTAAAGTAAATATGGAAGAACCTGTTTCGGAAGATGAGCAAACAGAGGAAGAGCTTGTGGTTGAAGAAGTAGAAGTGGAGGAGCTGGAAGAGGAAGAGCCGGTAGTAGAGGAACCTGACGCGGAGGAACCGGAAGAGTGGGGCGCTGAACCGGAAGGAGTAAGACTCTGCCCGAACTGTGGCCAAGAACTATTGGAGGGGATGCAGTTTTGCGTGTTCTGCGGCACCTCGATTAGCTAACCAAATTATGTCAGGCCTGCTGGCAAACGTGTGTTGCCGGCAGGTTTTTTATTATGTCTAATTTTATTGACTTTATATATGACTATATTTATAATATTATGTGTGACCGACAGGTTGCTTTTCTATATTTAGAATGTTCAAAGAGAAGAAGATAAAATGAGGGCGCAATGAAAACAGCAGCAATGAAAGAAAGACAGGGGATTCCGATGCCTGACACTTTCCCAAGGATGACGCAGCAACTGATAGATGAGTTTTTAAACTCGTTGAAGGCAAGTGGCAGGAAGGCACAGACTGTGCGCACCTACCGCAGAAGTATGGAAGAGTTGTATGACTTTCTGCCGGAAGGTAAAGAGGTCACAAAAGAATCTCTTGAAAAGTGGAGAGAGGATCTAAAAGCGAACGGTTACTCTGAGAGCACGATCAACCTCCGCCTCACCGCAGCGAATGGACTGCTGCGTTTCTGCGGAAGAGAGGAGCTGGCAGCTAATCATGAGCGTATCCTGTCGGGTAAGCCTTTACCGGAGCTGAGCCGGACGGAATATCTGTATTTTTTATCTGCGGTGCGGGAAATGGGAACAGAGAAGGAGTATTTCCTGGTCAAGGTACTGGCTACTATTGACATCAGTATTGGAGAACTGCATTGCCTGACGGTGGAGGCCTGCAAAGAGGGTGTTGTACACTTGCCGGATGGACAATCTGCTGCAATTCCGAATTGCCTGAAAGAAGAGCTTTTGCAGTATGCAAAACGGCACAATATTGCGAAAGGGCCGGTTTTCATAACGAGGACGGGAACTCCTCTGGATCGCTCCAACATTGCGAATGAGATTCACCGCCTGGCTGTCAAAGTGGGGATGGATCCGGAAAAGTGCAGCCCGAGCGCCCTGCATCGTGTTTATCTGACCACCAAAAAGGAGCTTATGGAAAGGCTTCAGGCGATTTATACTCAGTCTTATGAGAGCCTGCTCGATACAGAGCAGATGATGGTGGCGTGGAAAGAATAAATCCTGACTTCCGAATTTTTATATTGAAACAAAGAAGAAACCCTTGATATACAAGGGTTTCTTTAATGGAAGCAAGGAGGCTCGAACTCCTGACCTTTCGCGTGTGAGGCGAACGCTCATCCCGGCTGAGCTATGCTTCCATATGTAGAGCGAGTATATAATCGCTTATGTGGGTGGAGTTACCATTTACACGGTAGAGTACCGTTACTGTTCACACGGTACTCCACACCCCATGCGCGATTTCGTGTGCTTCGCACACTCTCCGCCCCATACGGGGCTATAATCGCTTATGTGGGTGGAGTTACCATTTGCACGGTATACCGCCGTTACTGTTCACACGGTACTCCACACCCCATGCGCGATTCCGTGTGCTTCGCACACTCTCCGCCCCATACGGGGCTATAATCGCTTATGTGGGTGGAGTTACCTGTTACACAGCATCCGCTCGTCAGGACCGTCTGCTTACAAATAAATTTGACGCATCCGGGTCCTGCCTCTCGAATACCGTGTGAACAGTAACGTCTTATGGAGCATATGGGATTTGAACCCACGACCTCCACAATGCGAATGTGGCGCGCTCCCAACTGCGCTAATGCCCCTTAAAAAGTGCCGTGAAAACAAGGTTTCCGATGCGGTACGTTCTATATGCTATCATATTTTATAGGACAAGTCCACATATTTCTCAAAGTTTCCAAGCACTCTTTTGATATGTCTGAAAATCAACTCGAGGATGCCTCCTCCTCGAGATTTTCCCGCGTTAGCTTCTTCATCCAGGTATACTTTCTAAAGTGTACAAAGACAGGTAGACACTTAAAGATCTGATCCGACTGGATCACAAGTACGACGAGGACCACGGGCAGTTTCCACCAGAATGCGGCCATAAACGAGAGCGGCATGACGATACACCAGGTGCTGATCAGGTTCATCTTCATGGTGAACTGCGGGTCGCCTCCGCCCTGTATGATACCGAAGCTGACCGGCATTTGGTAGGACATGCCGATCATGACGAAGCCCATCAGAACGATCAGATTTAAGGCCAGCTGTGTCGCCTCGGCGTTTAAGTTATATAGTGACAGCAGAGGGTTACGCAGTGCGATCAGCGCCATTCCGAGCCCAACCCCTATGAGGACATCGATGACTGCCAGCGTCCGTCCATCCGAACGGATCCTCGCCATTTTTCCTTCTCCGATAGATTTTCCGATCAGAACGGCAGAGACGGAAGACATGGCTTGAACGACCACTTTTAGGTATTGGTAGAACGTAGTGGCCACAGAGTTCGCCGCGATGGCGTTCGCGGAGAGGTGTCCCAGGATAGCGGTCTGCATCGGAACGGATACGCCCCAGAGTACCTGTGCACACATGACGGGGATATACACTTTTGTAAAATCCTTCTTCAGGGTCCGGTCATACCGCCAGACACCGCCGCCGCCAAACAAATGCAGCTTTTTGTCAACCCTTGCCAGATAGATCAGGACAATGACAAGTTCCAGCGCCCGGGCGATCAGCGTACCGATAGCGGCGCCGCGGATCCCCATCTCCGGCAGGCCGAGCTTTCCGAAGATCAACACGTAATTGATCGCGACATTGACAATGAGAGAGACGATCGAGATATAGAACGAGATGTTGACCGTCTCCACCGCGCGAAGGGCAGCCATTAGGATATTTGTTATGATAAACAGGACGAAAGACCACATGACCAGCATCATATAAGACTTTCCCTCTGCGATGATCTCCGGGGAATTTGTGAAGATCCGCAGTACCAGGTCCGGGAAGCATCCGCAGATTATAAGAATACAGGCACTGACGATCAGCCCGAGCTTTAAGGAGGTGCCGGTCAGGGTGCGGATCGGCCCGATCTCCTTCTTGCCCCAGTACTGGGAAGCCAAAACGACCAGTGCGTTGCCGATGGAGAGGGCAAACTGCTGGACCATAAAAAAGATCTGATTGACGGTTGCAGCTCCGGAGAGGGCCTCCTGACTGTAGCTGCCCAGCATGATATTGTCCGCCATGTTGACGCTGTATGCTACGACGTTTTGAAGCGCCACCACGACCAGCATGCTGAATAATGCCTTATAAAACGACCGGTCTTTTGTAAAAAAAGGTTCTTTTTTCTTTACTGCATCCATCTGACTCTTTCCTCCGGATTGGTACACGGAATAATTCTGACCATTTTTCTAGAAATATATTATAGCGCGCATTTTGGAATGTTCAAGGCAAAGATTAGTGAAATATTTACCGAATTTTCTGCCATTTAAGAATCATTCCCGATCTGAGGTTTCTCATCCTCCCGCGTCAGCGTTTTTATCCAAGTATATTTTCTAAAGTGTATAAAAACAGGGAGACCCTTAAAGATCTGATCCGACTGGATCACGATGACGACAAGGACCACAGGCAGCTTCCACCAGAAGGCAGCCATGAATGACAGGGGCATAACGATGCACCACATGCTGATCAGATTCAGCTTCATTGTGAACTGAGTGTCGCCTCCGCCCTGAATGATACCAAAGCTGACCGGCATCTGATAGGACATTCCGATCATGACGAAGCCCATGACCAGAATAAGGCGAAGGGCGAGTTGTGTCGCTTCGTCGTTTAGGTTGTACAGGGAGAGGAGAGGACCTCGCAGCACGATCAGTGCCACGCCGAGTACCACCCCCATGAGGACACAGATGACCGTCAAAGAGCGGGCGTCCGAGCGGATCCTCGCCATCTTTCCTTCCCCGATGGACTTGCCGATCAGAACGGCCGCGACGGAACTCATAGCCTGCACGATCACTTTTAGATACTGATAGAATGTTGTCGCCACAGAGTTTGCTGCGATGGCGTCTGCGGAGAGGTGTCCCAGGATAGCGGTCTGCACCGGGACAGATACGCTCCAAAGCACCTGTGTGCTCATGACAGGGATGGCAACTTTGACATAATCATGCCTTAATTCCCGGTTAAAGCGCCACATTCCGCCTGAGAACAGGTTCAGCTTTTTGTCAATCCTGGCCAGATAGATCAAAATAATGATAAGTTCCAGTCCCCTGGCGATCAGCGTACCGATCGCGGCACCCCGGATCCCCATCTCCGGAAAGCCGAACTTGCCGAAGATCAACATATAGTTGATCGAGACGTTGACAATGAGGGAGGCAATCGAGATATAGAACGAGATGTTGACCGTCTCCACTGCCCGCAAAGCTGCCATAAGGATGCTGGTGATCGTGAACAGGGCAAAGGACCACATGACCAGCATCAGATAGGATTTGCCCTCCGCGATGATCTCGGGGGAGTTTGTAAAAAGCCGCAGCAGCAGATCCGGGAAAAATCCGCAGATCACGAGCGTGATCGCACTGATGATCAGACCGAGCTTTAAGGCGATGCCGGTCAGAGTGCGGATCGGCTCTGTCTGTTTTTTGCCCCAGTACTGCGAGGCCAGGACAACAAGCGCGTTTCCGATGGAGAGAGCGAATGCCTGCACCATAAAATAGACCTGGTTGACAGTCGCGGCACCTGAGAGTGCTTCCTGGTTGTAGTTCCCAAGCATAATATTATCCGCCATGTTGACACTGTATGCCACAACATTCTGAAGTGCCACTACGACCAGCATGCGGAAAAATGTCCTATAAAATTCCCGGTCTTTGGTAAAAAAAGGTTCTTTTTCTTTTGTTGCTGCAGTCACGGTTTTGCTCTCCAAAAGCCGGAACGCATTATGGTTTCGAACTTTTTCTTATAGGTTAAAATTATAGCCTTTATTTTTAAATATTCAAGATGAAATGGGGTACATTTTTTATAAAATTTGCGCCTCAAAAAAGTCGCACTAGACAGACAATTTTAAAATTTTACTGACTTTTTTTAAGGGAAGTGGTATAATACATAGCATACAACTACAGTCGCGCATTTTACCAAAGGGGTGATGAAATGTTTGCCAAAGGAGAGTATGTCGTCTATGGCAACAAAGGTGTTTGTCTGATCCAGGATATATCCCAGATCGACATCCCGGGAGTAGATAAGGATCGGCTCTATTACATCATGCAACCGATTCACAATGCGAAAGGGACCGTATATTTACCTATTGACAGTACCAAAGCGGTGATCCGAAAAGTGATGTCCCGGGAGGAAGCCACAAAGCTTATCAAGGATATCCCGGATATCGCGCAGCTGGCGATACCCGATGAGAAACGGAGGGAAGCCAGTTACAAGGAAGCCTTGCAGACTTGCAGCGTATATGCGTGGGTCAGCATTATTAAGACCCTGTATATACGCAGGAATGAGAGGCTGGCAGCAGGTAAAAAGATCACAGCATTGGATGAACGTTATTTGAAAGCAGCGGAGCACGAACTTTATGGAGAACTATCGATTGCCTTGGGAGTCCCGAGAGAAGACATGGAATCCTATGTGCAGAGTCACATGGAAGCATAGCGAGATGAAAAAAACTGAATACGGATTTCAAGCTTAAGTCGCCAATATTTATTTTTTGTAATAACTATTGGCGATTTTGCGGTATGTGGTATAATGGGATATGATTTGAAAGGTAATACGGGAGAGTCCTTATGGCTAAAAATCCGAAAAAGATCAAATCGCATGTGAAGCGCCTGAAGCTTTATCAGCAACAAAAACCGATGAGCCCGGCAGCCTATAAACGTAAACTGCGCATTGCCAGACGGAAGGATTTTTTCCGCTATTTCTGGAGGGTGATCGCAGGCGTTGCCATAGCGCTGGTCGTGCTCTTTTTTGGAGGCAATCTGTTTCTCTATGAGAGAACGGGGGCGACGCTTTGGGGCTATGCCGCAGAGGCAAAAGAGATTGTTGAAAACAGCACCGAAGAGGACTTCATGTTTGCGAAAACTTCATATATATACAGTGCTGACGGCACACAGCTGGCAGAGCTCTCCGAAGACACTGATGCCACGTTTTTGAGCTATGACGAGATCCCGGATGCAGTGATCGATGCGTTTGTGTCGGTGGAAGATCGTACGTTTTGGACAAATTCAGGAGTGGATTACCGGGGCATTGCCCGTGCTCTCATTAATTATGTCAGGACACGGGGTTCAACGGCTGAGGGCGGCAGCACGATCACGCAGCAGCTAGCCAGAGGGGTGTTCCTTACCAATGATAAGACCATTGAACGGAAGATCAGTGAGATTTTTATCGCCTGGTATATGACAAAAGAGTACTCCAAAGAAGACATCATGACGTACTATTGCAATACCTGCTGCTTTGCCAACGGCATTTACGGTGTGGAGGATGCGGCAAATAAGTATTTCGGCCGATCCATAGATGAGTTGTCTCTGTCGGAGACTGCCTATCTCTGTGCGATCCCGAACCGGCCGGAGTACTATAATCCCTTAAAGGAGCCAGCGAACGCGCTCGCGCGCCGGGACAAGATCCTGGATGATATGGTGGAGTGCGGTTACATTACCGAAGCGGATTGCCAGCAGGCGGAATCCCAGTCTGTTACAGTCGCTGATGTGAAGACGTCAGACACCTTCTATAACTATGAAGTTACCTACGCGATCAACTGTGCAGTGCGCTATTTTATGGGGATGGACGGCTTTAATTTCCAATACGATTTCAGCAGTCAGGAGGAGTACGAAAGCTATATCGACACCTACGATGAATACTATGCGCAGGCGCAGCATACACTTTACACCGGAGGTTATGAGGTATATACCTCGATCAGTCTGCAGGCCCAAACGGAACTGCAGAATGTTTTGGACGAGCAGCTGGCCTTCAGTGATGCAGTGACGGATGACGGGGTCTATGAGCTGCAGGGAGCGATCACAGCGATCAACAATGATACCGGAAAGGTGACGGCGATCATCGGCGGCCGGTCTCAGGCCCGCAATGCCAATATCTACTCCCTAAACCGTGCCTATCAGGGTTATGCACAGCCGGGAAGCGCGTTTAAGCCGCTGGCCGTTTATACCCCGGCACTAAACAGTGGATATTCCGCTTATTCCGAGCTGAGAAATATTGATGTGGACGAGGCCAAGGACAGCACTTCCGCTGAGATCTCAGATATGTACGGGGATGAAGTCCCGCTATACTATGCGGTGGAGCAGAGCCTAAACGGATGTGCTTACTGGCTGTTTAATGAGATCACACCGTGGGCAGGACTATCCTATGTGACCAATATGGGATTTTCTAAGATCATGCCCTCAGATTATACACTGAGCGCGGCTTTGGGCGGCCTGACATACGGTGTCTCCACGGTGGAGATGGCGAATGCATATTATACGCTGGAAAATCATGGGGTTTATACGCAGACGGACTGTCTGGAATACATATACGACAGCAATGGAATGGATGTCTATGAGACCCCGGAAAGCAAAGCTGTCTATACGAGAGACGCAGCGGATGAGATGACCGGGATCATGGAGGGAGTCATTGAGGAAGGTACGGCAGCCAGATCTGACTGGTACAGCTATACCGAGATAGAGGCGGCCGGGAAGACCGGCACGACAAATGACAACAAAGCAGGCTGGTTCTGCGGCTATACACCGTACTATACGATCGCGGTGTGGGTCGGTTGTGATACGCCTAAGCCGGTGGATGATCTGCAGGGCAATACTTACCCTCTCTCGATCTGGGAAGCAGCTATGCTGACCCTGATCGACGGACTTCCAGAGCGGTCGTTCGATCTGTCATTCGAGTCTTCCGAAGACTGGGAGTATGAGGAATACGACGACGGGGACTGGTACGAGGAAGATACCTGGGATACAGAGATTGAGGAAGAGACCCCTGTGGAACAGGAACAGTTGGAAGAAGAGGTTGAAGACATACAAGAAGAGAGCGTACCCGAAGTTCAGGAGCCGGAATATGAATCGCCCGCAGACGAACCCATAGAAGAGTCGGGTGACGAAGAACCAGTTCCGGATGACACCGGAGGTGGTGGCAACGATGAAGAATATGTCGAGGAGGATACGGGGTAGAACGTAGACAGCATATATGATGGCAGATACTGGAAATGAAAAGGCTGAATTTTATGAAATAAAACGCCCGACCAAGCCGATACATTGGGAGGTGGAGGTTCCCGGTTCGAAGAGTATCACGAACCGGGCGCTTCTTCTGTCCGCGCTTGCGGATGGCCCGGTCGAGATGGAGGGAGTTTTGTTCAGCGACGATTCGAGGGCGTTTCTCGATGCTCTTAGAGCGCTCGGATTTTCCGTTGAGATGTCCGAACAAGACTGCCGGGTCCGTGTGCAGGGTCTGGGAGGGCGCATTCCTCGTTCCGAGGCAGAGATCAATGTGGGCAGTGCGGGTACCGCGGCCCGGTTTTTGACGGCACTGCTCGGATTGTCAGACGGGACCTACCGGATCCGGGCTTCTTTACAGATGGAAAAACGGCCCATGCGGTCGCTGTTTGAGGCGCTTTTGTCTCTCGGCGCACAGATCACATGGCTGGGAGAGGAATGGCATCTGCCGATCGAAATATCCGGGGCGGCGAAGCAGAAGGATCAGATGCTGAGTCCGGCACAGGTGGAGTTGGACATTGGCGAGAGCACTCAGTTTTTAAGCGCCCTTTTGATGGCTGCGCCCATGCTGTCCGGCGGTCTTAAGATCGTCATCACGGGCGGGAAGAAAGATGGGCCGTATGTTCGAATGACCCGCCGCATGATGCGGGATTTTGGTGTGGAGGTCCGCTTTGAGGACAGTGCGTATTTTGTGCCTGCGAAAGCGGCGTATGCCGGAGAAAAATACCATGTGGAGCCGGATGTGTCGGCGGCCTGTTATTTTTACGGTGCGGCGGCAGTGACCGGGGGATATGTCCGGGTGAACCGGATTTACGGCAGCAGTATGCAGGGGGACTTAAAGTTTCTGGATGTGCTGGAGCGGATGGGCTGTGTGATCTGGGAAGAAGCGGATGGAATAGCCGTTTCGGGACCGGCGGCAGGCAGCCTGAAAGGGATCCCTGTCGATATGAGGGATTTTTCGGATCAGGCGCTGACACTTGCGGCCATTGCGCCCTATGCGAATGCATCGGTCAGGATCTCGAACATCGCTCATGTGCGGCAGCAGGAGTCTGACCGGATCCATTCTATCGTGACAAATCTGCGGCGTGCCGGAATCTCCTGTGAAGAGTTTCCGGACGGGGTAAGCATTGAGCCGGGAATGCCAAAACCATGCCGGATCGAAACGTTTGATGACCACCGCGTGGCTATGGCTTTTGCCGTGATGGGACTGGGAGCGGACGGGATCGTGATAGATAATCCCGGCTGCTGCAGCAAGACGTTTGAAAATTATTTTGAACTGTTGGATTCTTTAACGAGAGGATCCGATTAATTTAAGGGGGACAATTATGAAATTGGGAGTTGTGATGGAGGGAGGCGCCAGCCGGACGATCTTTTCCTGCGGCGTGACGGATGTCCTGATGGATGAAAATATTTATCCGGATTATTTTGTCGGAGTTTCCGCCGGAGTTGCCTACGGTGCATCCTACCTGTCAAAACAGCGCGGAAGGAATGTGGAGTTCACCCGCAAATATATGCATGAAAAGCGCTATATGGGCATACAGCATCTGTTTGATCCGAAAAAGCGCTGCTACTACAATCTGGAGTTTGATTTTGACGATATCCCCAACCGGCTCGTTCCGTTTGACTACGATGCGCTGGCTGCGTTTCCGGGACCTGCTCTGTCTGTGGCGACAAATGTCCGGACCGGAAAAGCGGAGTATCTTCAGATCCCGCCGCATGAGATCCACTGGGAGACGACCATTGCAAGCTGCGCGCTGCCTGTATTGTTTCCGCCGGTCAAGTTGGGGAAGAACTACTATCTGGACGGCGGCCTGTCCGATCCGATCCCTTTCCGGAAAGCTCTGGCGGACGGGTGTGACCGGCTCCTTGTGATCCTGACTCACGAGCGAGATTACCTAAAGGGAAGAGAAGGGGGTACGTTTCTGGTAGACTTTATATACCAGCACTATCCGAAGATCGTGGAGTGTATGAAGCGCCGTACCGAGTCCTACAATCGTACGACACGGGAACTGTTTGCGGAGGAGAAAAAGGGCAATGTCTTTGTACTTGCGCCGCGATACACGTTCGGAGTCGGACGCACGGAGGGTAACTGGTCCCGGCTGGAACCACTTTATCTGGAGGGCGTAAATGTGATGAAGGAACGGATGAACGAGCTGAAGGCGTATCTTTGCTGATGCTGCACAGGGGAATCACAAATCATGTCTGTACCGGCGAAGAAAACTGACAGGAAGAGAACGAGATGGTATACGGCAGATTCGCGAAGACAAGAGATGACTTACAGACGGTCGAGGCGATCATCTGTGATGTATTTGCAGAGGAATTGGGACTTGCCGGAGATGACGGTGATGAGGAAGAGTTTGTCTTAGGCGCGCTTGCGTTTGCCGGGGAGGAACCGGCGGGAGCAGGGCGGCTTTTGTTTGACGGGACTTTCTGCGCGATCCGGGATGTCGCCGTACTGCCCCAATACCGCGGAGCAGAGTATGGGGATTTTATTTTGCGCCTTTTGATCGATAAGGCGCTGACGGCGGGAGCACAGGAGATCCATCTGGATGCGCTTGCCGGAACAGAAGCATTTTTTGAAAAGATCGGATTCGAGCCGGCAGGGACGTTGTTTGAACTGGGTGGCGGACAGTGGCAGCCCATGATCTTAAAGGAAGCTAAGCCGCATACTTGCTGTGAGTGTGGAGCAAATTAAACATATCATCAAGGCAGACATGACGGGGTCACGCATTTTCCGTCTGAGCGAATGAAAAGAAGAACTCTGGCAAGAATCATATTTGTTGCCGTTTTGATCTTAATTATCATCTATACGTTCTGGGGCTCCTGGCAGGACATCCTGGAGAGAGTTGTCGAAACGGCACCGCGCATCCTGATCCTGATATTGGCTGCAAGCGCTGCCTATGAAGTAATAGAGGGATGGATCATCTATACCATGGGCCGGCTGTACAACCCCGATCTCCGCTTCTATCAGGCCGTGTACTGCGCGTTTTATGCCTCATTTTACCGTCTGTCCACACTGGGCATCGGCTCGGGGTTTGCCGCTATCGCATATCTCGGGAGAAACGGACTGAGCTATTCCGAGGCTACAGGGATGTATATGTTTATCTATACGCTTCATAAGATCAGCATCGCGGGGTTCAGCGGCATCTTTTTCCTGCTCAACTGGTCAGAGATGGTCTCAAACTACCACAGATACGGCGTATATCTGATTTTAGCTTATATCTTGACGGCTATCATTGCAATCTTTTTTGCTATGCTGATCGTCTTCCCACCGTTCCACAAAGTGATCCTGCGCCTCTTAAGATTGGTTAATTTCCGCAATCGGCTTGACAATATCATCGAGAGGGTGGAAGAAGAACTGAAGATTATGGAGGAGACGGCACCGCACCTTTTAAAGAATGTAAGGGTCATCGTGACGACGGTACTCCGGGATTTTCTCAAACTCTTATGCTGGTACAGCATTCCGTTTATGGTACTGCTCTCGACCGGAGGAGTGACCTTAAAGATGTCCTACGGCGTCACATCTCTGGCCGTGACGACGGCGGCTGTGATCCCGACACCGGCGGGGATCGGGTCCTCTGAGCTTATCATGAGCGGCCTTTACAGTCTGCTGGTCGGTGTGGAAAACGCGACGGCGGCCACTCTTTTGTACCGCACAGCCACCTTTATCTTCCCGTTTGTGGTGGGAGCGGTGCTGATCCTGATCGCACACCTGTTTGGAAGAAGGAAAAAGAAAGTAGTGATGGAGGGAGGGGAGGCCTGATAAAACCGGCTGCCGGACCTTTAATAGTACGCTGAATTCTGTCTTGTCATCCGTGCGCTGCTGTGTTATGATAGGACTCGACAAAAGAAAACTCTTCAGGGCAGGGTGCAATTCCCGACCGGCGGTATAGCCCGCGAGCGCGCAAGCGCTGATTTGGTGACTCCCACTTGGGACATTCCAAAGCCGACAGTATAGTCTGGACGAAAGAAAAGTTTTGCAACATATACGAATGAATCGGTTCGCATGTTTCCCTGAGAGGTTTCTCAGGGATTTTTTATGTTGGAAGGGAATGGAGTATGGAAAAAGAAGATTATATGAGCCGCGCTCTGGAACTCGCCAAAAAGGGAGCAGGGCACACGAATCCGAACCCCATGGTCGGCTGTGTTGTCGTAAAGGACGGCCGCGTCATCGGTGAGGGCTGGCATGAGGAGTACGGCGGCTTCCATGCAGAGCGAAACGCCCTGCTGCATTGTGAAGAGGATCCGGCCGGCGCTGACCTGTATGTCACACTGGAACCGTGCTGTCACACCGGAAAGACTCCACCCTGTACGGATATTATCCTTGAGAAAGGGATCGGACGCGTGTTTGTCGGCAGTCTTGATCCGAATCCGCTCGTTAACGGGCGAGGCATACAGATCCTTCGGGATGCGGGAATCCCTGTAGAGACCGGGATCCTTGCGGAGGAATGTGAACACATAAATGAAGTGTTCTATCATTATATCTCGACAAAACGACCGTTTCTGGTCATGAAATATGCGATGTCGTTAGACGGCAAGATCGCCTGTGCAACCGGAGATTCCAAGTGGGTGACCGGGGAGGCGGCGCGCGAGCATGTGCAAAAGCTGCGCAATCGATATATGGGGATCATGGTAGGGATCGGAACCGTCCTGGCGGACGATCCCATGTTGACCTGCCGGATCCCGGGCGGCACAAATCCGACCCGCATCATCTGTGACAGCAGTCTCAGGATTCCGAAAGACAGCCGGATCGTACAGACGGCGCGTGAGATTCCCACGATCGTAGCCTGCTCCAGCGAAGTTTTTCAGTCGGAGCGGGCGAAAAAGAAAGTGGAGTTGCTTAACGATGCCGGCATTCAGATCCTCCCCACCAGCGGCGGGGTCGGTATCAATCTGATCCAGCTGATGGAGAAGCTCGGCGGACAGGGGATCGACAGCATTCTCTTAGAGGGAGGCGGTACACTCAACTCCTCTGCTTTGCGGGACGGCATTGTAAACAAGATCTATGCCTATATCTCCAACAAGCTGATCGGCGGCGTGGATGCGCCCACACCGATCGGAGGGATCGGAGCGGACCACATCGCGGAGGCGGTGCAGCTGACAAATGTGAATATCCGGGCCATAGAGGAAGATATGTGTATCTGCGGATATCCGGCATACATGGATCAGGGGGGAAATTATGTTTACCGGGATCATTGAAGAAAAAGGGATGATTCAAAATATTCAAAGAGCGGGGGATGCCTGCGTACTAAAGGTCAGCTGTCGGGAAGTCCTGAAAGGAACTCACGTCGGAGACAGCATAGCGGTAAGCGGCGTATGCCTGACTGCAACCTCTGTGGGCGATGGCTTTTTTGAGGCGGACATGATGGCGGAGACGCTAAACCGCAGCTCGCTCGGTTCCCTGCCTGTCGGCGCGGGGGTCAATCTGGAGCGGGCCATGCCGGCGGACGGCAGGTTTGGCGGGCACATCGTGTCCGGACATATCGACGGAACAGGTACGGTGCAGTCCGTCACAGAGGACGGCAACGCGGTCTGGTATACCATTGCGGCAGTACCTGGTCTGCTGCGCTATATTGTGGAAAAGGGCTCGATTGCCATCGACGGCATCAGCCTGACGGTGGCTTTTGTGGATGAGAGCTGCTTTAAGGTATCCATCATTCCTCATACGATGGAAATGACGACTCTCCCCGACCGCCGCGTAGGTGATCGTGTCAACCTGGAGTGTGACATCATCGGGAAATATGTGGAAAAGCTGCTGACACATCCGGATCCGGAGAAAACGGCAGATGCGCAGCCGGCAGGCGGCCTTTCGGAAGAATTTTTACGAGAATGCGGATTTTAGGAGGGAAATACAATGGCAAGAGAAGTGGGAACCATAGAGCAGGCCTTAGAGGATCTGCGCAACGGTAAGATCATTCTGGTGATCGATGACCCCGGACGTGAGAATGAGGGCGACATGATCTGTGCGGCTGAGTTTGCCACGCAGGAAAATGTCAATCTGATGGCGAGTGAAGCCAAAGGACTGATCTGCATGCCGATGAGCGGAGAGCTCTGCGACAAACTGGAGCTTGACCAGATGGTGAGCGAAAATACCGAGAGCCACTGTACGGCCTTTACGGTATCCATTGATGCTGCGATTACCAGCACGGGCATCTCGGCAGCAGAGCGCTCGATCACTGCGCGAAAGACGGTGGAAGCGGACGCAAAGCCGACAGATTTCCGACGGCCGGGACATATGTTTCCTCTTCGGGCAAAGGAGGGCGGCGTTCTGGTGCGCGGCGGCCATACAGAGGCGACCGTGGACTTATGCCGGCTGGCCGGACTTACTCCTTGCGGGCTTTGTTGTGAGATCATGCGCGAGGACGGGACCATGATGCGCACAAAGGAGCTGCTGGAGTTCGCACAGCGGTTGGATCTGACGGTCATTCCGATCGCGGATATCATCGAATACCGAATGCGCAACGAAAGTCTCGTAAAACGTGAGGCGACAGCACAGTTTCCGACAAAGTACGGAGAATTTATCATTCACGGTTATGAAAATACGGTGACCGGAGAACACCATGTTGCACTGGTCATGGGAGATATCTCTCCGGACGAGCCGGTTTTGTGCCGGGTGCACTCGGAATGCCTGACCGGTGATGTGTTCGGATCTGCGCGCTGTGACTGCGGAGAACAGCTGGATCAGGCCATGAAGGAAATCGCAAAAGAGGGAAAAGGCGTGCTCGTCTATCTCCGCCAGGAGGGGCGGGGCATTGGACTCATCAACAAGCTTAAGGCCTATGAACTGCAGGATCAGGGATACGACACTGTGGAGGCCAATATCCAGCTCGGATTTCCGCCCGACCTGCGGGAGTACGGTATCGGCGCCCAGATCCTGTGCGATATCGGGGCAAAGCGCCTGCGCCTTTTGACAAACAATCCGAAGAAGATCACCGGACTTTCCGGCTACGGCATTACGATCGAGGAGAGGGTGCCGATTCAGATCGCGCCGCAGAAATTTGATTATTTTTATCTGAAGACAAAACAGGATAAAATGCAGCATCTGACAGACTATGAATAAATTTTAGCAAAAAGAAAGGAAACAAGTCATGAAAGTATTGGAAGGGAACGTAGTAGCAAAAAGTATCAAGATCGGGATCGTCGCATCCCGCTTCAATGAGTTTATTGTCTCCAAGCTGATCGACGGCGCGCAGGATGCCTGCCTCCGCCACGGAATCGGAGAGGATGACATCGAGCTGGCATGGGTGCCGGGCGCGTTTGAACTGCCGATCATCGCACAGAAGATGGCCTCCTCCGGGAAGTACGATGCGGTGATCTGTCTGGGCGCGATCATCCGGGGATCCACCAGCCACTATGATCTGATCTGCTCGGAGACGACCAAAGGCATCGCGCAGGTCGGTTTAAAGACTGGTGTGCCGACGATCTTTGGCGTTGTCACTGCGGACAACATTGAGCAGGCTATTGAGCGTGCCGGAACCAAGGCGGGCAACAAGGGCTATGATGCCGCATGCTCTGCCATTGAGATGGTCAACCTGATGCGGGTGATCTAAAGACGCTGCTTTTTGATCAGATTTTTCAGAAAGGACGATGGTTATGAAGCTGATCCACTGCGCGGATCTTCATTTGGATTCCCGGATGACCTCAAATCTGAATAAAGACAAGGCGAGGGAGCGGAAAGCAGAACTGCTTGATACGTTTACACGCATGGTGGATTACGCCGCTGAAAATGACGTGGAAGCGATCCTGATCGCGGGGGACCTGTTTGATACGAGGAATATTTCAGCCACGGCGCGCAATGTCGTCCGGGATGCCATAAGCGGGCATGAGGAAATCCTTTTTTTCTACCTGCAGGGCAACCACGACACAGAGCACTTTTTCGCGGATTGGGAAGATATGCCGGAGAATGTAAAGCTGTTCGGCTCCTCCTGGCGTTCCTATCCGCTGGGCTCCGGCAGCGTGGTGGTCTCCGGTCTGGAGCTCTCCATGGAGAATGCGGCGGGAGCCTGGCATTCCCTTATCTTAGACCCGACGAATTTTAATATCGTGATGCTTCACGGACAGGAAGCGGAGACCGGTGCAAAGGACCAGGCAGAGGTGATCCGTCTGCGGGACTTAAAAAATAAAGGTATAGACCATCTGGCGCTCGGTCATGTCCACTCTTTCCAACACGGGAAATTGGACGAGCGGGGTACCTGGTGCTATCCGGGGTGCTTGGACGGCCGCGGATTTGACGAGTGCGGGGACCACGGGTTTGTGCTTTTGGACGTGGATGAGGAGACCGGAGCCTGTCAGCGCTCATTTGTACCGTTCGCCTCTCGCAGGCTTCACACGATTTCAGTGGATATCAGCGGATGTGAGGGACCGTCTGAGGAACTGGAACGTATACAGGAGTCTCTTGAAAAGGCTGAAGTCTCAGAGCGGGATCTGCTCAAGATCGTCCTGACCGGAGAGATGGATGTGGAGGACGAGACGTACACCGAGTTCTTAAAAAAGCGTCTGGAACCGGATTTTTATTTTGTAAAGATTTCCGATGAGACCACGCTGCGCGTGGATGCGGAGCGGTTTTATCTCGATGAATCCTTAAAAGGGGAGTTTGTGCGGACTGTGATGGCGCAGGAAGATCTGTCCGATGAGGACAAGGCCGGTGCGATCCGCTGCGGACTGCGTGCCATTGCCGGAGAGGAGGTGCTGGAATGCGATTGATTCAGTGCCATATCGAGAATTTCGGCGGGCTGCACGACACAGAGGTAGAATTTAATTCGGATTTTCATCTGATCCGTGAGCCGAACGGTTGGGGCAAGAGCACGCTGGCTGCGTTTATCCGGGTCATGTTCTTTGGATTCGAGGGCGAGGGAAAGCGCAGCACCACAGAGAACGAGCGTAAGCGCTTTGCACCCTGGCAGGGCGGCATCTACGGAGGACAGATCACATTTGAAACGGGCGGGCGCACGTACACGGCTGCCCGGATCTTTTCGGATAAAAAAGCAAACGACAGTTTTGAGCTGCGGGATGCGCAGACCAATTTAACATCTGATGATTTTTCGGAGAATCTGGGAGAGGAGATCTTCCGGATCAACGGGGAGTCTTTTGCACGCACTGTCTTTATCGGACAAAATGACTGCGCGACTTATGCTACCGACAGCATCAATGCCAAGATCGGCAACATCACGGACAATTTAAACGACTTAGAGAGCTATGAGAAGGCCTCCGCGGCCTTGCAGAATACGATAAATAAACTGTCGCCCAGGCGGAAGACAGGGCGTCTTTATAAGCTGAACGACCAGGTTACCCGCCTGCAGACGGATGTGACTCAGCATGCCACTGTGGAGGATTCGATCCGGGAATGCATGGACCTTGAGACAAAGGCCAAAAGCCGGCTTGATGAGAACCGCCGGCAGCAAAAAAAACTCCTCGCTCTCTCCGGACAGGCTGCAAAGGCGCAGGAACAAAAGACGAAGAGGGAGGAGTACAGTCGCCTGTGTGCCGCATGCGCGCAGACGGAGGAGGCATACCAAAAGGCGCGGGAAAAGTTCCCGGGCGAAGTTTTGTCAGAAGAAGAATTGAACTCATGCATCGATGCCTGTGATGAGATGAGCCGGGCAGCCGAGGGCATGCGCAACTATGCGCTCACTCCCGAAGAGCGGGATCAGCTTCAGTCTCTGGAGCAGTCGGATGACACGGACAAGGAAGCGGCGCAGAATCAAAGCAGCACAGCGCCCGGGCGCTGGATCGCACTTTTCGTCTGCGGCATTGCGCTGGCGGCAGTAGGGCTTGGAGTGTTTTTCGGGGTCGGACGTGCATGGGGCTGGATCGCTGTGGCAGTTGTGGGAGTGATCCTGCTCGTGATCGGGCTGGTGCTTTGGCAGCGAGGCGGGAAAAAGGCAGCTGAGGAAACTGCGCGCCTGCAGCGCATCGAGCGGGAACTTGCCGCCTCACGGTCGGAACGGCTTGAGATGCTGGCCGAAAAACAGAGGGACTACCGGGACTGTCAGACGAGATACGAGCAGGAGCAGACCTATATGAAAGAGCAGATCTCGCGAATGGGTCTGACCCTTAATGAGGCGCCGAAAATACAGCTGCAGGAGATCTGGAGACAGCGGGTCGCACTGCAGAGCGCGGAAGCGGCCCTGCAGGATGCCAGACAGAAAAAACAGGAGTTTGAGTCTGAGAATGCCGAACGTGATCTGACGACGGCGGAGGATACCGGGAATCTGCCCTCTCTCGAGGATCTGAACGGGCAGCTGACACAACTTACAACGGAGGAAGATGCGCTGCGGGATCAGGCGGATATCTATGATAAGCAGCTGACGTCCCTTCACGAAGCATATGATGCGTGGATCGAAGCAGGGGAACGCCTGGAGGAGACGAAGGAAGAGCGCAGCCGCACGAAGCGGCAGTTTGATCAGGCCAGGACTGCGCTGGCATGCCTGACTACGGCCAAGGAGGCTATGACTGCAAAGTACATGGAACCTCTGATGAAGAGTTTTTCCGAATATTACCGGATATTGACGGAAGTGCCGGGCGGACCGATCAGCACGGAGTCAGGCGGAGATTTTGCCGTGGAGCGGTTCCGGATGGATGCCAACACAAATCTCACGGTTGAGGAGTATGGCCTTCAGCGGGAGACGGATCTTCTGAGCCGGGGCTGGCAGGATCTGATCGGGCTCTGTCTCCGGTTGGCGCTCGTGGATGCCATGTATTCGGATGAAAGACCGTTTTTGCTCTTAGACGATCCGCTTGTGAATCTCGACGAGCAGAAGCGCGAGGGCGGAAGACGCCTGATGCGGGCACTTGCCGGGCGCTATCAGATCATTTATTTTACCTGTCAGGAAGTAAGAGAAATTTAAACAGACAAAATAAAAAATTTGCCAATCTCTCTGCAAGAATATATAATAAGCAAACGAACGATGACTTTATAATAAAGAAGATAATTTAAGAAGATTAAAAAAAGGACGAAGAAGCATGAAGAAAGTAGTAAAGTTTGGCGGGAGTTCGCTCGCTGCCGCAGAACAGTTTCAAAAAGTCAGAGAGATCATCTGTTCCGATGAGGATCGGAGATATATAGTGCCCTCTGCACCCGGCAAGCGTTTTGACGGGGATACCAAGGTGACGGATCTGCTGTATGAGTGCTGCGGAAGGGCTGAGGCGGAGGAGCCGTTTGACCTGCTGCTCGCGGAGATCCGGGAGCGGTATGAGGATATCATTGCCGGGCTTGGCCTTGATCTGTCTCTCGAGGAGGATTTTGCTGAGATCGAGGAGCGCCTTCTTAGGGAGCCGGATCGGGATTATACGGCTTCCAGAGGGGAGTATCTGAACGGGAAAGTGATGTCGGCATATCTGGGCTTTGAGTTTGTGGACGCCGCAGAGATGATCCGCTTTTGTGACGACGGAACCTTCGATACAAATCTGACGAAAAAATTGACGGAAGAGAGGCTGTCTCTTTGCCAAAACGCTGTGATTCCCGGATTTTACGGGGCGTATGCAAACGGCCGGATCAGGACGTTCACCAGAGGCGGTTCCGATATTACCGGGTCCATCATAGCATGGGCTTTGGGGGCGGATATGTATGAGAACTGGACGGACGTCCCCGGTTTTCTGGTGTCAGACCCCCGCATTGTAGACAATCCGGAAGTGGTGGATATGATCACTTATCGGGAGCTGCGGGAGCTCTCCTATATGGGAGCGACCGTACTTCATGAGGAAGCGATCTTCCCCGTACGCAAAGCAGGGATTCCCATCAACATCCGCAATACAAACAACCCGGAGGATCTGGGCACGATGATCGTGGCAACGACCAGTCAAAAGCCCCGGTTTACGGTCACGGGGATTGCCGGGAAAAAAGGCTTTGTGGCGGTTGATGTTTACAAGGACATGATGAACTCCGAGATCGGTTTCTGCCGAAAGGTGCTGAGTGTTTTTGAGGACAATGAGATATCTATTGAGCACATGCCTTCCGGGATCGACACGATGTGCATCTTTGTCCATCAGGATGAGTTTCAGGAGAAAGAGCAGAGTGTGCTCTCCGGGATCCTGCGCGCGGTCGACCCGGACTCTATCGATGTGGAGCCGGATCTGGCGCTCATCGCCGTTGTGGGACGCGGTATGCGGGAAAACCGGGGCACGGCGGGCCGCATCTTTTCCGCCCTTGCTCATGCCAAGATCAACTGCCGCATGATCGATCAGGGCTCGAGTGAGCTAAACATCATCATCGGCGTGGACAACAAGGATTTTGAGGAGGCCATCCGAGCCATCTACGACATCTTCATTCTTACAAAGTTAACTTGATCCGAAATACATTCCGCGGGGCTGTTTCCAATCATGGCTCCGCGGAATTTTTTTGCCGTCTTTTGCATCCGCCGGCTTTGTGCTACACTGGTCTATATGAAGAGTAATTATAAGATGACCCTGTCCTATGACGGGACCCGTTATCTCGGATGGGAGCGCCAGCCGGGCAAAGACAATACCATACAGGGCAAGCTGGAACAGGTTCTTTCGCGGATGACGGATCGGGAGGTTGAGGTGATCGGCGCGGGACGGACCGATGCCGGTGTCCACGCGAGAGGAATGGTGGCCAACGCCCGTCTGGAGACAGAACGGACGGAGGAGGAGATCCGGGACTATATGAATCTCTATCTGCCGGAGGATATCGCCGTTCTCGAGGTCCGCAGGGCGTCGGATCGGTTTCACAGCCGCTACAATGCGATCGGCAAGACTTACCGCTACACCTGCTGGGTGGACCCCGTGAAGCCTGTTTTCGACCGGAAGTACGTCTATGTGACGCAGGAAGTTCCGGACGAGGCGCGGATGCGCGAGGCGGCGGAGTATCTGATCGGAGAGCACGACTTTGCCAGTTTCTGCGGCAATCCGCATATGAAAAAATCAACGGTGCGCCGGGTGGATCTAATTGAGATCGCCCGGGAGGGGCCTTATCTGACGTTCACTTATCACGGAACAGGCTTTTTGCAGTACATGGTGCGCATCCTGACCGGGACGCTCTTAGAGGTCGGATACGGGGAGCGCTCGCCGGAAAGCATGGAAGAACTGCTCGCGGCACGGGAGCGCGCGAAGGCGGGCTTTACCGCTCCGGCAAAAGGATTGTGCCTGCTTAAGGTAGATTACGACTGAACGGATCACAGGATCTAAAAATGAGATCATAAGAAAGAGGCAGTGTCATGGCAGAAAAACAGAAAGATAAAAAGGAACTTACGCTGGAGATCATTGACCGCCTGAAAAAAGAATATCCTGTTGCAGAGTGTACGCTGGACTATGATGACGCATGGAAACTGCTCGTCTCCGTCCGTCTCGCGGCACAGTGCACGGACGCTCGCGTGAACGTGGTCGTAGAAGATCTCTATGCAAAGTATCCGACCGTGGAGGCACTGGCTGAGGCAGAGCCGGAGGATATCGAAAAGATCGTGCATCCCTGCGGGCTGGGAAAGTCCAAAGCGCGGGATATCAGCGCCTGTATGCGTATGCTTCGGGACGAGTACGGCGGACGGGTGCCGGATGACTTTGATGCGCTTCTCGCGTTGCCGGGTGTGGGACGCAAAAGTGCGAATCTGATCATGGGGGATGTATTTGGAAAGCCTGCGATCGTGACGGATACCCACTGCATTCGCTTAGTTAACCGTATGGGTCTGGTGGATCATGTAAAGGATCCGAAGAAGGTGGAGATGGCGCTGTGGGAGCTCGTGCCGCCTGAGGAGGGCAGCGACCTCTGCCATCGTTTTGTGTATCACGGTAGAGAAGTGTGCACGGCCCGTACAAAGCCGCAGTGTGAGAACTGCTGTCTGTCGGATATCTGCCCGAAGATAGATGTCATTGAGAACGCGTAATGATCAGCGCTCCCAGCGTCCTGAAGCTCCGCAGGGAAGGACCAGACCGCTTTGCGTTACCGGAAGACCGATCTCTTCTGCCGTTATCGTTCCGCCGCAGTCTTTTAATTCTGTGCCGAGCAGATAGGCGAGAACAGCCGGCGCAAGACCGGTCGTATAGGAGTTGATCAAAAAGAACAGCGGGTCGTCCGACAGGAGCTGTACGCAAAGCTTTAACAGGGGATGAAGGGAATCCTCGATCTTCCAGACTTCGCCCTTCGGGCCTCTTCCGTAGGACGGAGGGTCCATAATGACGGCGTCATATCGGTTCCCACGCCGGATCTCCCGCTCCACGAATTTGACGCAGTCGTCTACGAGCCAGCGAACGGGAGCATCGGCCAGACCGGAAGAAACTGCGTTCTCCTTTGCCCACTGCACCATGCCTTTCGCGGCATCCACATGGACGACGGATGCTCCTGCCTTTGCGGCGGCAAGCGTAGCTCCGCCGGTATAGGCGAACAAATTCAGCACTTTGACCGGGCGGCCGGCTTTTTTTATTTTTTCAGAACACCAGTCCCAGTTGGCGGCCTGCTCCGGGAACAGACCCGTGTGCTTAAAACGGAATGGTTTTAAGTGGAAAGTAAGTTCCAGTTTTTCATAGCAGATCGACCACTGTTCGGGCAGGTCAAAAAACTCCCATTCGCCGCCTCCCTCGCTGCTGCGGTGGTAGCGGGCGCTCGGATGACGCCAGCCTTCATCTGTACGCGGCGTATCCCAGATAACCTGGGGATCCGGGCGGACAAGAATATAATCCCCCCAGCGCTCCAGTTTTTCTCCGTCGGAACAATCGATCACTTCATAATCGTTCCAGTTGTCTGCGATCCACATGAAACTATCCTCTCTAGATATATTATGATACTACGGATTTCTCCGCACTTCGGGCTCCCGAAATCCTGCAAATATTATAGAGTTTCCGATTGAGTCCGTCAATGCAATTTGCGGCGACAAAATCCCAAGTATTGTTGAAAACAAAAAAATGAGATATAATGACTATAATTTTCCGTTTCGATTTTTAAGGAAAAGGAAAGGAGCACCTCCATCATGAGAAAGAAACAAGTATTAGCTCTTGTGGTGACAGTATCTGTGATCGCGTTTGGCACGACCGCCTGTGAGTCCCTCACCGGGATAGCTGGGGGACAGTCTCAGGATACAACGGAAGATACTGCGCAGGATGCCGGGTCACTTGCGGAAGCAGATGCACAGGATGTCGTGGAAGAGGAAAAACCGGAAGAACAGCCTGTTGAGGAAGAAATCGTTGTGGAGGAAGCCGTGGTGATCAACAATAACGAGATCACTCCGGTGCAGAACGAAGATACCGTTTCCGTCTATGGACTGATCGGTTCCTGGACCGGCGGCGGACAGAACGTCGACGAGAACGACGGGCCGGATCAGGATGAGGACAATGACTATTTATATACGGGAGCCATCGTTGATATAGGAGGAGACATTGAGACCTATACCAACGAGGGTCTGTACGAGGGAGATGTTACTGCACAGGACGCCACCAATGTGGAGATCACGGACACGGAGGCCGGGCACAACGGGATCATTCTCGTGGACGCGGGCAACTATGAGATCACACATGCTACGATCACGATGGAAACCGAAGCGGACGGTACGACTACCTGTGACTTTTCCGGACAGGGATCGGCGCTTCTTGTATCCGGTGACACATACGCACGGATCACGGACGCCCTTGTCTCGTGTAAAGGCGTTGCGACGATGCCGGTCTTTACAGACAACGGAGCAACTACATTGATAAATGATTCCACGCTGATCTCCGAAGGCGGAACTCTTTACGGAGATTATATGAACAGCCCGGAGCAGGCGACTATGGTGGCTCCGCCGTGGATCCTCGGCATCATGGGAACTTCCCGCGCCAGCAATCTGATGGGGGACGACTCCACGATGCATTTTGTGGATTCCACCGCCTACGCCGGTGCATGGGCAGTACTCTCCACTGATTCCGGGAGCAATATGTATTTAAATATCTGTAATTCCACGCTGGAGCTCTTGAATTCAAATGAGTCTTCGGCGGCCCCGCTTCAGGAGCCTGTGAACTCCAATGGCGGCAGCAGCCAGATCTATGAGACGGTTGATAATCCGTACACCAAGACATATGGATCCGGCTACGGAACATATGTGATCGGCGATGCGGTTGAGACGTTTGCGGGCTCCACCTTGAATGTCGGCACCTATGCTTCCGTCTTTACCGGAGGATCGGCCACTTACATGGGAATTGAGGAGGGACAGTCCTACACGCTGCCGAGTGCGAAAGGAGATACAGACTACGAATATACCGCGGAAACGTCGCAAAAACACAGTGATAAACTCCGACACGTTCGGGTTTATGATCCATCAGAACGAGAACGAGATTGACATTCAGGAGGGTACCGAGGTAGACACCGGTTTTGATACGTTCCTTGTAAAGTCCGGTTCCAACGATGAATCCCTGACTGCCAACATTGACGGCGCGACGATCACCAATGGAGGCGTGCTGATCCAGGTGATGGACAACGACGATGCGACGAACGGCGGCATGATGGCGGCGAACGATCCGGCTAACTTAAACGGATCCGATATGAACTTTATTTCGACCCACACGGAGAACACGGGGTTTAATACCATGGAGAACAAACCGGATGGCTCTCAGCAGCTCTTTACGTTTTCCAATGGAGAATACAGCGGAAACATATACAATGCGTCCGGTTCGGATAACAGCGTTTACAATGTAAATGATGAAGAAAACCAATTAAGCCGCCTGGGCGGCACAGACCTCACGGTCACATTTGACGCGGCATCCTACGAGGGAGCGATCGCTCAGACCGCTGCGATCCATGTGACATACGATGGGGCGAAGGAGATCAGGGATCAGGGAGGCTATGCCTATACAAAGGAAAACAGGGAGGATATCCTGCAGTATCAGAATACGGAATTTGATATCACCCACTACTATGATATCGGACATGTGGCAAACCTGATCAATGACAACGGTTCCAATACGATCGAGATTTCCCTGCAGGACGGATCCACATGGACCGTGACCGGTGATTCCCTGATCAGCGGTATCACTCTGGCGGATGAGGAGTCCTCTGTCGTCGTCAAAGACGGCTGCACGCTGACGATCGGTGAGATTGTCTATAAAGCGGGCACTTACAAAGCAGACGATTTTGAATAATTTTTAAAAATAACAGAAGATGGCTGAAAAGGGCCGGTTTCCGGCCCTTTCTCTTTATTTTTTCTAATTGTACTAAATAAAGTACAATCTTTTTTGCTTTTGTAAAAAAAACCGCTTGAAATCAAGGCTTAAATCACGTATACTACATTTTGCTGTGACATTGATAGCTGGGAAGCGTGAGGTTGCTGCCCGCTGTGGCAGGTTTTTCCGTGGAGCGAATGTCATGTTAGGAAACTGACGACAAGTCACTGTACGAAATGAAGCCGAGAGGCTGAATCGTCGTGTGGGTATCAAGAGGAAACACACGGGAGAGTGTACAGTCACCGCTTGTCGTACTGATTTTTAAAGTGCGAAAAGGAGGCGACTTTTTTTATGGCAACTCAAGTCATGAGAATCATTCTGAAAGCGTATGACCACGAGATGGTGGATGCATCAGCAAAAAAAATCATCGAAACGGTAAGGAAAAACGGATCTGAGGTGAGCGGACCGGTACCGCTTCCGACAAAGAGGGAAGTGATCACGATCATCCGTGCTCCCCATAAGTATAAAGATTCCAGAGAACAGTTTGAGCAGAGAACGCATAAGCGTCTGATCGATATCATCGCTCCGACTCAAAAGACAGTGGATGCCTTAAGCAGGCTCGAGATGCCGGCTGGGGTAGCGATTGATATAAAGATGAAATGATAAAGGGACCAAAAGTCATAAAATGGCTGCTTGCAGACGGTTTTATGACTTTGGGGACCGAACGTACATGAGCAAGGAGCCCGAAAGGGCGGATTGCGAATACCCCTTCGGGGCATGCGTGTACGCAGGATTGCGCGAGTGCGCAGCACGAAGCAATCCGTATCATTTCTTCATTATAGGTAATTCATTTTTTTAAGAAGCAACCCTACTCTAGGATGAGCGCCGTGCGCGCTCCGCTGTAGACAAACAGGAGGTATTACATAATGAAGAAAGCGATTTTAGCCACAAAGGTCGGAATGACCCAGATCTTCGACCCGGATGGAGTCCTGATCCCCGTCACGGTATTACAGGCCGGTCCGTGCTATGTGACGCAGATCAAAACGGTAGACAACGATGGCTACAGTGCCGTACAGGTTGGATACGTTGACAGGAAAGAAAAAGAGGTCAACCGGGACGCCAGCGGCAGAAAAGAAGTAAGACACAGACATGGCGCGAACAAGCCGGAGGTCGGACACTTTGAAAAAGCCGGAGTGTCTCCCAAAAGGTATGTGCGCGAGTTTAAATTTGAGAATTGCGATGAGTACGCACCGGCGGACGAGATCAAGGCAGACATTTTTGAAGAAGGTGACAAAGTCGATGCCACTGCGGTCTCAAAGGGCAAGGGGTTCCAGAGTGCGATCAAGCGCTACCACCAGAAGAGAGGCCCCATGTCCCACGGCTCCAAATATCACCGCCATGCCGGCTCGAACGGCGCATGCTCGTTTCCGGGCAAGGTGTTTAAAGGCAAGGGTATGCCGGGCCATATGGGCTGCGCGAGAGTGACGGTCCAGAACCTGGAAGTGGTTCGCGTGGATGCCGAGAACGACCTGTTGCTGATCAAGGGCTCCGTACCGGGACCCAGGAAATCATTGGTAACGATCAAAGAGGCAGTGAAGGGCTGACCCGTTCAGGAAAGGAGGACGTACAGATGGCTAAGGTATCTGTTTATAATATGGAAGGCAGCGAAGTCGGTTCCATGGATTTAAACGACGCTGTTTTCGGAGTAGAGATAAAAGAGCATCTGGTGCATCAGGCAGTGGTGCAGCAGCTTGCCAACAACCGTCAGGGAACGCAGAAAGCGAAGAACCGCAGTGAGAGGCGCGGCGGCGGTCGGAAGCCCTGGAGGCAGAAGGGCACCGGTCGTGCGAGGCAGGGCTCCATCCGCTCTCCGCAGTGGAGAGGCGGCGGTGTGGCATTTCCGCCGAGTCCCCGTGACTACTCGTTCAAGATCAACAAGAAAGAGAAGCGGGCAGCGCTGCAGTCCGCACTGACGAGCCGTGTACAGGATGAGAAGTTCGTTGTCTTAGACGAGCTGAAGCTGGAACGGATCAAGACAAAAGATTTTATCAAAGTGTTAGACAACCTGCAGGTTTCCAAGGCACTGGTCGTACTGGCCGACAAGGATTTTACGGTTGAGAAGTCCGCGGCAAATATTCCGGACGTCAAGACATCGCTTGTCTCCACCATCAATGTCTACGATATTTTAAAGTACGACACCGTGATCACGACCAAGGCCGGAGTTGAGAAAATTGAGGAGGTATATGCATAATGGCGAATATTCAATACTATGACGTAATCCTCAAACCGGTGATTACCGAGAAATCCATGAACCTCATGGGAGAGAAAAAGTACACATTTCTCGTTCACCCGGAATCTACAAAAGCAATGATCAAAGAGGCAGTTGAGAAAATGTTTGACGGCGTGATCGTGGAGAGTGTTCACACGATGAACTGCGAAGGCAAGAAAAGGCGCCGCAGCATGGCATCTCCGTACGGCAAGACGGCTCAGACAAAAAAGGCGATCGTCAAGCTCACAGAGGAGAGCGCGGACATAGAAATTTTCTCGGGGCTTTAATTTGAAAGGAGAGAACAATGGGCATCAAGACATATAACCCATATACACCTTCCAGAAGACAGATGACAGGTTCCGATTTCTCTGAGATCACGAAAACGACTCCCGAGAAATCTCTTATTGTCACTATCCCGAAGCATTCCGGAAGGAATAATCAGGGCCGGATCACGGTGAGACACCGTGGGGGCGGCGCAAAGAAAAAATACAGGATCATCGATTTTAAGAGGAACAAAGACGGCATCCCGGCAACCGTAGTCGGCATCGAATACGATCCGAACCGGACAGCGAATATCGCGCTGATCCAATATGCGGACGGAGTAAAAGCTTACATCCTTGCTCCGGAGGGACTGACCGACGGCATGAAAGTGATGAACGGACCGGACGCCGAGATCCGTGTGGGCAACTGCCTGCCGCTGGCGAACATTCCGGTCGGCACACAGGTCCACAATATTGAGATGCTTCCCGGAAAGGGAGGGCAGATGGCCAGAGCAGCAGGCATGAGCGCACAGCTCATGGCGAAGGAAGGCAAATATGCCACGCTCCGCCTTCCGTCCGGTGAGATGAGGATGGTTCCCATCCAGTGCCGTGCGACGATCGGCGAGGTCGGCAATGCGGATCACAACCTGATCAACATCGGCAAGGCAGGACGGAAACGCAACATGGGCATTCGTCCGACCGTACGTGGTTCCGTGATGAACCCGAACGATCATCCGCATGGCGGCGGCGAGGGCAAAGCACCGATCGGACGTCCTTCACCGGTTTCGCCCTGGGGCCAGCCTACGTTGGGCTTAAAGACCCGGAAGAAGCACAAGCAGTCGAATAAGATGATTGTGAGAAGAAGAGACGGAAAGCCCGTAAAATAGGAGGTAAGACATGGGACGTTCATTAAAAAAAGGACCGTTTGCTGACGAGAGTTTATTAAAAAAGATTGATGCGATGAATACTTCCGGCGAGAAGTCTGTGATCAAGACCTGGTCCCGCCGCTCCACGATCTTTCCGCAGATGGTCGGACATACAATAGCAATCCACGACGGAAGAAGACATGTGCCCGTGTATATCACGGAGGACATGGTCGGCCATAAGCTCGGTGAGTTTGTCCAGACCAGAACTTACCGGGGCCACGGCAAAGATGAGAAAAAGTCGAAAGTAAGATAAGTTCGTAAGAGAAGGAGGATATATTCATGGCAAAAGGACATAGATCCCAGATCAAACGTGAAAGAAATGAGCAAAAAGATACCAGACCTTCGGCGAAGTTATCTTATGCGAGAGTATCTGTACAGAAGGCCTGCTTCGTACTGGACGCGATCCGGGGCAAAGATGTGCAGACAGCCCTTGCGATTCTTTCCTACAACCCGAGATACGCTTCGAGCGTGATCGAGAAATTGTTGAAATCAGCGATCGCGAATGCGGAAAACAATCAGGGCATGAGCGCGGACGATCTTTATATTGAAGAGTGTTATGCGAACAGGGGACCCAAGATAAAGCGGATCCGTCCCAGAGCCCAGGGCAGAGCGGACCGGATTGACAAACCGATGAGCCATATCACGATCGTGTTGAATGAAAGGTAGGAGGTTAGAGCATGGGACAGAAAGTTAATCCTCATGGATTGAGAGTCGGAGTCATTGATGACTGGAGTTCAAAATGGTACGCGGAGAAAGACTTTGCGGACCTTCTGGTAGAAGATTATAACATTAGGCAGTTTTTAAAGAAAAAACTGTACAGTGCGGGAATCTCCCACATAGATATCGAACGGGCATCTGACCGCGTCAAGGTCACCGTCTTTACTGCAAAACCGGGTGTTGTCATCGGAAAAGGCGGTTCCGAGATCGAGAAAGTAAAAAAAGAGCTTCAGAAGCTGACGGATAAGAAACTTATCGTTGATATAAAAGAAGTAAAGAAGCCGGATAAAGATGCGCAGCTTGTAGCGGAAAATATCGCCGCACAGCTGGAGAACCGTATTTCGTTCCGCCGTGCGATGAAATCCTGCATGGGCAGAGCGATGAAGGCGGGCGCACTGGGCATCAAGACCATGGTATCCGGACGTCTTGGCGGGGCGGATATCGCCCGCAAAGAGTTTTACAGTGAAGGAACAATCCCTCTTCAGACTTTCCGCGCGGACATTGACTACGGATTCGCGGAGGCCGACACGACCTACGGCAAAGTGGGTGTAAAAGTTTGGATCTACTTAGGTGAAGTCCTTCCCCAAAAATCACAGGAAGGGAGAGATTAATCATGTTAATGCCAAAGAGAGTAAAACATCGGAAACAGTTCCGTGGTTCTATGCACGGAAGGGCATCCCGCGGCAATACGATCACGTACGGTGACTACGGCATCGTCGCGATGGAGCCCTGCTGGCTGAAATCCAATCAGATTGAGGCTGCCCGTATTGCAATGACGCGTCACATGAAGCGTGGCGGTAAAGTATGGATTAAAGTCTTTCCTGACAAACCGGTCACTTCGACACCGGCAGAGACCCGAATGGGGAAAGGAAAAGGAGCGGTGGACTATTGGGTTGCGGTTGTAAAACCGGACCGCGTCCTTTTTGAAGTAGCCGAAGTACCGGAAGATGTAGCCCGCGAGGCGCTGCGACTTGCTGTGCACAAACTGCCCTGCAAGTGCAAGATCGTTTCTCGTGAAGACTTAGAAGGCGGTGATGAATAGAATGAAGGCAGTGGAATATTTAGAAGAATTACGGGCACAAAGCGATGCTGAACTGCAGAATCAGCTTGTGGCTGCAAAGAAAGAGCTTTTCAATCTCAGGTTCCAGAATGCGACAAACCAGCTGGACAATACAGCAAGGATCAAGGAAGTCAGAAAGAACATTGCCAGAATCAAAACCGTGATCGCTGAGAAAGCGGAATGATCGTCGCGTTGAACCGAGAAAGGAGAATCCCAGTGGAAGAAAGAAATCTTAGAAAGACACGAGTCGGAAAAGTGGTTAGTGATAAGATGGATAAGACCATTGTCGTCGCAGTGGAATACAGGGTGCGGCATCCACTTTACGGCAAGATTGTGAAGCGGACATATAAGTTAAAAGCTCATGACGAGAACAACGAGTGTGGAATCGGGGATCGCGTCAGAGTGATGGAGACAAGGCCTATCTCCAAAGACAAGAGATGGAGACTTGTCGAGATTGTGGAGAAAGCAAGATAAGGAAAAGGAGGCTTCCAGTATGATTCAGCAGGAAAGCAGACTTAGGGTAGCTGACAACACAGGTGCAAAAGAAATCCTTTGCATCCGTGTTCTGGGCGGCTCTACCAGGAAATATGCGCATATTGGTGATATAATCGTTGCTACTGTAAAAGATGCAACACCGGGCGGAGTTGTCAAAAAAGGCGATGTGGTAAAAGCGGTTGTTGTACGGACCAAGAGGGAGACCCGCCGCAAAGACGGTTCCTATATCCGTTTTGACGAGAACGCCGCCGTTATCATAAAAGATGACAATACGCCGAGGGGAACTCGTATTTTTGGGCCGGTGGCCAGAGAGCTTCGTGACAAGCATTTCATGAGGATCGTGTCTCTTGCGCCGGAAGTATTATAGGAGGTACGGATTCATGCTTAAGATCAAAGAAGGCGACACCGTTCGGATCATCGCCGGAAAAGATAAAGGAAAAGAAGGCAAAGTGCTCGAGGTTCACGCCAAGAGCAACCGAGTAACGGTCGAGGGTGTCAATATCATCTCGAAACATGTGAAGCCGTCTGCATCCAACCAGGCCGGCGGGATCATCGAGCAGGAAGCGCCGATCCATATTTCAAATGTCATGTACCTTGCGGACGGGGTGCCCACCAGAGTCGGCTTCACGTATGAGGGCGAAAACGAGAAGGGAAAACCGATCAAAAAACGTGTTGCCAAGAAGACTGGCAAGGTCATTGATTAAAAAGGAGGGCCATACGTTGAGTAGACTGAGAGATATTTATGAGAATGAGATCGTAGATGCTATGGTCAACAAATTTGAATACAAGAATAAGATGGAAGTTCCGAAGCTGGAGAAGATCGTCGTCAACATGGGTGTGGGTGAGGCGAAAGAAAACGCCAAGATCCTTGATTCTGCCATGCAGGATCTGGCGATCATTACCGGCCAGCAGCCCATCAAGACGATAGCGAAGAAATCCGTCGCAAACTTTAAACTCCGGGAAGGCATGGCCATCGGATGCAAAGTGACCCTGCGCGGAGAAAAGATGTATGATTTTACGGATCGTCTGATCAATCTGGCGTTGCCCCGTGTGCGTGACTTCCGCGGTGTCAATCCGAATTCCTTTGACGGGAGAGGGAACTATGCGCTCGGCATCAAAGAGCAGCTGATCTTCCCGGAGATTGAGTATGACAAGGTCGACAAGGTGAGAGGAATGGATGTCATTTTTGTCACGACCGCCAAGACGGATGAAGAGGCACGTGAGTTGCTGAGACTGTTCAACATGCCGTTTGCGAGATAAGAGGAGGGAGTATTATGGCTAAGAAATCTTTAAAAGTGAAACAACAGCGCAAACCGAAATATTCTTCCAGAGCTTATACCAGATGCAGGATCTGCGGGCGCCCGCACGCTGTGTTGCGGAAGTATGGAATCTGCAGGATCTGTTTCCGCGAGCTGGCCTACAAAGGCGAGATTCCGGGTGTGAAAAAGGCTAGTTGGTAAGGAGGAAAAGAAGCAAATGAGGACAACAAACGATCCGATTGCGGATATGCTCACAAGGATCCGCAATGCAAATATGGCAAAGCACGACACGGTAGATATTCCTTCATCCAAAATGAAGCTCGCCATTGTTGAGATTTTGTTAAACGAGGGATATATCGAAAAATATGAAATGATCCCGGACGGCAATTTCCAGGCGATCCGTGTCACGCTGAAATACGGCAGGGATAAAAACGAGAGAGTTATCACCGGCTTAAAGCGGATTTCCAAGCCGGGGCTGCGCGTATATGCAAACAAAGATGAGATCCCGAAGGTGCTGGGCGGACTTGGAACCGTCATCATGTCTACCAATCAGGGCGTGATCACGGACAAAGAGGCCAGAAAGCTGCAGGTTGGCGGCGAAGTGTTAGCCTTCGTGTGGTAGACCGAAAGCAACTTAGCGAATTCAAGGCGAAGGCGAAGAATGAGCTTAGTGCGAGGCCGTTCTTTGAGATTAGCGAATCCGAGCTGAAGGCGACGGAGGAGCTTAACGAAAAGAACTTCCTCTTTACATAAAATATTTAGGAGGTACGGGCATGTCACGAGTAGGAAGAATGCCAATCGCGATCCCGGCGGGTGTCACCGTCACGATCGCAGAAAATAATCAGGTGACGGTAAAAGGTCCGAAGGGAACGCTTGAGAGGGTGCTCCCTCAGGAGATGGAGATTAAACAGGAAGGTTCTGAGATCACAGTCGAGAGGCCGAACGATTTAAAGAAAATGAAATCGCTGCACGGACTGACCAGAACTTTGATCAATAACATGGTGATCGGTGTGACCGAAGGTTATTCCAAGGTGTTGGAGATCAATGGTGTCGGCTACAGGGCACAGAAGTCGGGCAAGAAACTTACCCTGACACTCGGGTATTCCCATCCGGTAGAGATGGAGGATCCGGAGGGAGTCGAAGCGGCAGTGGACGGCAACCGGATCACGGTGACAGGGATCGACAAGGAAAAGGTCGGACAGTATGCTGCCGATATCCGTAGTCAGCGGCCCCCGGAGCCTTATAAGGGCAAAGGAATCAAGTACATTGATGAACATATCCGGCGCAAGGCCGGCAAGACCGGTGCAACGGCTTAATTGGAGGGTGACAGATCATGGTAAAAAAGAAAGTAAGAGCAGAGGTTCGTACAAAAAAACACGAGAGACTGCGTTTCCATCTGGCAGGGACTGCCGAGAAGCCGCGTCTTTCCGTATTTAAGAGCAACAAGCATGTCTATGCTCAGATCATTGACGATGACGCGCAGAGGACTCTGTGTGCAGCCTCTACCATGGAGAAAGATATAAAAGCGGATCTGGAAAAGACGAATGATATCTCCGCTGCCGAAGCGGTCGGAACAGCGATCGCAAAGAAGGCATTGGATGCGGGCATTACCACGGTTGTATTTGACCGCGGAGGTTATGTCTACCAGGGCAAAGTAGAAGCATTAGCCGATGCGGCGCGCGAAGCCGGATTGAACTTTTAACGGGAGGGCTTAGGAGATATGAAACGAACTATTATTGATCCGAATCAGTTTGAATTAGAGGAACAAGTCGTTGCGATCAAGCGTGTAACGAAGGTCGTAAAAGGCGGTCGGAACATGCGCTTCACGGCCCTGGTCGTTGTCGGTGACCGGAACGGTCATGTCGGCGCCGGTTTGGGGAAAGCACAGGAGATTCCTGAGGCGATCCGTAAAGGCAAGGAAGATGCCATGAAAAATCTGATCGAGGTTAAGCTTGATGAGAACAACAGTATCCCGCATGACATTATTGGGAAGCATACCGGCGCGTATGTGCTCTTAAAGAGATCTCCGGAAGGTACCGGAGTCATCGCTGGCGGCCCCGCACGTAGTGTGTGTGATCTTGCCGGCATCAAGAACATCCGGAGCAAATCCCTGGGATCCAACAACAAGCAGAACGTCGTTCTCGCTTGCATCCGGGCACTTGAACAGGTGAAATCTCCGGAAGAGGTGGCCAGACTTCGCGGCAAGTCGGTAGAAGAGATACTTGGATAAGGAGGCGTGGAAAATGGCAGGCAAACTTAGAATTACACTTGTAAAATCGCCCATCGGCGCGATCCCGAAACAGAGAAAGACCGTGGAAGCCCTTGGCTTAAAAAAGATGCACATGACGGTCGAGCAGCCGGACAACGACGCGATCCGCGGCATGATCTGGCAGGTAAAACATTTGGTTAAGGTGGAAGAGATCTAGTCCACGAAGGAGGTACCACGATGGAATTATCGAATTTAAAACCGGCAGCCGGTTCCAAGCATGGCGACCGTTTTCGTAAAGGCCGCGGTCACGGTTCTGGAAACGGAAAAACAGCAGGTTACGGACATAAAGGCCAAAAAGCACGTTCCGGAGCTCCGAGACCGGGCTTTGAGGGCGGTCAGATGCCCTTATACAGACGGATCCCGAAGAGAGGATTCCACTGCATAAACTCCAAAGAGATCGTCGGTGTGAATGTCTCTTCTCTGGAGCGTTTTGAAGACGGTGACGTTGTCACTGTCGAGTCACTTATTGAGACCGGAATAGTGAAGAATCCGAGAGACGGCGTCAAAATCCTCGGAAACGGAGAGCTGACTAAAAAGCTTACTGTTCAGGTCAATGCGTTCAGTGGTTCCGCAAAGGAAAAAATTGAGGCGCTGGGCGGAAAAGCAGAGGTGATCTAATGCTTCAAACTGTTGTTAATGCGTTTAAGATCAAAGAGATACGAAACCGCATTATCTTCACTCTGTTAATGCTGGTTGTGGTTCGTCTCGGATCTCAGATCCCAACGCCGGGAATCAACGCCGATTTTTTCTCGTCCTGGTTTTCGGAGAACGTAGGCAGTTCGTTTGGATTTTTTGATGCGGTTACCGGCGGTTCTTTTGAGAATATGTCGGTGTTCGCGCTGAATATTACACCGTACATCACATCCTCCATTATCGTACAGCTTTTGACGATCGCCATCCCCAAGTTTGAGGAGTGGCATAAAGAGGGTGAGGACGGCAGAAAAAAGCTCATCGCGATCACCCGTTATATCACAGTCGGGCTGGCGCTGATCGAGTCCCTCGCCATGTCGATCGCCTTTGGCAGACAGGGCCTGTATACAGAGTTTACAGCGCTTAATGTGATCATGACGGTGGTTACGCTGACTGCGGGATCTACGGTAATCATGTGGATCGGTGAGAGGATCACGGAACGAGGGGTCGGGAACGGAATCTCCATCGTCCTGATCATCAACATCATCTCCCGTCTTCCGTCGGATATATCGAACTTATTCGAACAGTTTGTGATGGGCAGAGAGGTTGCGACAGCGGTCTTAAATGCGGCGATCATCATCGCGATCATTGTCCTTGTGGTCGTTTTGGTCGTGCTGCTTCAGGATGCAGAGCGGAGGATTCCGGTGCAGTACTCCCGCAAAGTCATGGGGAGGAAGCAGGTAGGCGGACAGACAACTTACATCCCGCTTCGCGTGAACACGGCGGGCGTGATACCGATCATCTTTGCCCAGTCACTTTTGATGTTCCCGGTAATCATCTGCCAGCTGCTCGGCAAGACAGGCGGTACCGGCATCGGAGGCAAGATCCTCGGCATGATGTCCCAGTCCAATTGGTTTGACTTTAACACGCCGATCTACAACGTCGGTCTGGCCATATATATCGCGCTGGTGGTTGCGTTTGCATATTTCTACACATCCATCACGTTCAATCCGCTCGAAGTGGCGGACAACATGAAGAAACAAGGCGGATTTATCCCCGGCATCCGGCCGGGCAAGCCGACGAGCGATTACCTATCCACCATGTTGAACTACATCATATTTATCGGTGCAGTCGGACTGGTGATCGTGGCGGTCATTCCGATCTTCTTTGAGGGTGTATTTAACGCCAATATTTCGTTTGGCGGCACATCACTGATCATTATCGTCGGTGTCATCATAGAAACTCTAAAGCAGATCGAATCTCAGATGCTTGTTCGAAATTACAGGGGATTCCTAAACGATTGACCGCGCAGCGGTCTTAAATAAAGCTGGAGATATCTGGGGCACCGGTATCTCCATCTTTGGTCCATATTTTTAATCTGGTTTTTTAAGGAGGAAGGCAAATGAAAATTATCATGTTGGGCGCACCGGGAGCCGGAAAAGGAACTCAGGCAAAGCTGATCTCGGAAGAGTACGGGATTCCGCACATCTCCACGGGAGATATCTTTCGCGCCAACTTAAAAGAGGGGACAGAGCTGGGACAGAAGGCCAAAGTCTATATGGATCAGGGGCTGCTCGTACCGGACGACTTAACTTGCGACCTGGTCGTGGATCGGATCGCGCAGGACGACTGTGAGAACGGGTTTATCCTGGATGGATTTCCCCGCACGATCCCGCAGGCAGACTGCCTGACCGACGCGCTCGGAAAGCTCGGAGAGAGCATGGATTTTGCCATTGACGTGAATGTCCCGGACGAGAACATCATTAAGAGAATGTCCGGCCGCAGAGCCTGTTTAAACTGCGGGGCGACCTATCACATCGTCGACATCCCGCCGAAAGTGGAAGGAGTCTGCGACATCTGCGGCGGAAAGCTTGTGCTCCGCGATGACGATAAGCCCGAGACAGTCAAAAAACGGCTGGATGTCTACCACGAACAGACACAGCCGCTGATCGATTATTACACAAAGCAGGGTATCCTGCATACCGTAGACGGAACGCTTCCGATGGAAGAAGTCTTTGCGCAGATAAAGGAAATATTAAACGCGTAAACATCCTGCCTGTTTGAAACGGAGGCAGATATGTCAGTATCAATCAAATCAGACCGTGAGATCGCTCTGATCCGCGAAGCCTGCCGAATCATTGCCATCGTGCATGAAGAGCTCGGAAAAGAGCTGCGCGCGGGGATGACAACACTTGATGTGGATAAAAAGGCGGAGGAGATGATCCGAAGTTTCGGATGTATACCGAACTTCAAAAACTATCAGGGGTTTCCCGGGTCGGTGTGTGTCTCTCTCAACGAAGAAGTGGTACACGGCATTCCGAGTGACCGCCGTGTGATCCGGGAAGGGGATATCGTCAGCCTGGATATGGGCTGCATTTACAAGGGCTATCATTCCGATGCGGCCAGGACCCATGCCATCGGCGAAGTCTCCGAGGAGGCAAAGCTTTTGATCGAGCGCACCCGGCAGAGTTTTTTTGAGGGAATGCGCTACGCAAAAAGCGGCAATCACCTTCACCAGATCTCCAATGCCATCAGCGATTACTGTGAGAGTTTCGGATACGGCGTGGTACAGGATCTGGTCGGACACGGTGTGGGTGCCGAGCTCCATGAAGATCCGCAGATTCCGAATTTCCGGCAAAAGAGCAGGGGGATCCGGCTCCGGCCCGGAATGACACTGGCCATAGAGCCCATGGTCAACGCGGGAACCTGGGAAGTAGACTGGAGGGATGACGAGTGGACCGTCGTCAGCCGTGACGGCTCTCTCTCCGCGCATTATGAGAATACGGTTCTGATCACAGACGGCGAGCCTGAGATTCTGACGCTTACAGAGGAAGAAAAGGCGATGATGGCATGACAGAGGCAAAAATGCAGATCAGTTTCGCCCGATCGAAGGCGGGACACGACAAAGGAAAGCATTATGTAGTCGTGTATGAAGAGCCGGAATATCTATATCTGGCAGATGGGATTTCCCGCACTGCCGAGGCACCGAAGAAGAAAAACCGAAAGCATGTCCAGATCATAAACCGGATCCCGGCACATATCCTTGAGGTTTTTACTTCCTGGGATCCGCCCTCGGATACAGAGATTAAGCGGGCACTGAAACTGTACAATCTGGCCATCAAAAAACAGGAGGAAGAGTAATGTCAAAAGCAGACATGATCGAAGTGGAGGGCGTGGTTCTCGAAAAGCTTCCCAATACTTTCTTCAAAGTAGAATTGGAAAACGGGCATCAGATCATGGCGACCATCAGCGGGAAGCTTCGCATGAACTACATCCGGATCCTTCCGGGCGACAAAGTGACACTCGAAATATCCCCGTATGATCTGACGAAAGGCAGGATCATTTGGCGCGATAAATAGCCAAAACGCGCCATAAAAAGTGATTGCAATGACAAAATCCGCATGGTATAATACTTTTTGGCGCCCCTGAACCCGGGGAATACTGCGCGTATTTTTCGAAATGGTTCAAAAGAGGCAAAAAGCTTTATATAGATATGATATGAAAGGGAAAGGAGGAATTGCTATGAAAGTGAGAGCATCCGTGAAACCGATGTGCGAAAAGTGCAAGGTAATCAAGAGAAAAGGACGTGTCATGATCATTTGCGAGAATCCGAAACACAAACAGAGACAGGGTTGATTGTCTAACGATAGATGATAGAACAGGTCGGAGACATAATCCGTTCCTCCCCGGATGACTCTGCCACAGAGCACCGAATTGGAACAGGATCTGTTTGAATCAGAAGGGCAGCAGTGAGCCTGAGACTTTTGTCGTGTGCGGCTGCAATGGGTGTTCCCTCTAACCCCATTGTTCACGGGAAGAGTAAAAGCGCTGTGAGTGAAACTTTTAGGCAGAGAAATTCAGTATGGAGGTGTAAACGCACATGGCTCGTATTGCAGGTGTAGATTTACCTAGAGAGAAGCGTGTAGAGATCGGTTTGACGTATATTTACGGAATCGGTGTGTCCACGTCTAGAAAACTGCTTACTGTCGCGAAAGTGAGTCCGTATACACGGGTGAAGGATCTGACTGACGACGAGGTCAGGGCCATCAGTCAGGCGATCGAGAGCGAAGGGGTCATCGTGGAAGGTGAGCTCCGCAGGGATGTTGCAATGAACATCAAGAGGCTTCAGGAGATCGGCTGTTATCGCGGGATCCGTCACCGGAAGGGGCTCCCGGTCCGTGGTCAGAAGACCAAGACCAACGCGAGGACCAGAAAGGGACCGAGGAAGACAGTAGCAAACAAGAAAAAATAACATCAGAAAGTAGGTTCGTTTTATTATGGCTAAAAAAGTCGCAAAAAAAACAACGAAAAAGCGTGTAAAGAAGAATATTGAGCATGGACAGGCACACATCAAGGCTTCTTTTAACAATACGATCGTTACGCTGACTGACCCCGAGGGCAATGCTCTGTCTTGGTCCAGCGCCGGCAGCCTTGGCTTTCGCGGTTCCAGAAAATCGACTCCTTATGCCGCTCAGATGGCAGCGGAGGCCGCGACAAAGGCAGCACTGGTTCATGGTCTGAAGAAGGTAGACGTTTTTGTGAAAGGGCCGGGTTCCGGCAGAGAGGCAGCGATCCGCGCGCTCTCCGCGGCAGGTCTTGAGGTAGTGAGTATTTCCGATGTGACACCGGTACCGCACAACGGTTGCCGGCCGCCCAAACGCAGAAGAGTCTGATCAGGAGGTTAATCGAAAATGGCAGTAAACAGAGTACCTGTTTTAAAACGGTGCAGATCACTTGGTTTAGAACCAACCTATTTAGGAATAGACAAGAAATCGAAACGGCAGTTAAAGAGATCGAATCGGAAGGTCTCCGAGTATGGGCTTCAGCTGCGGGAGAAGCAGAAAGCGAAGTTCATCTACGGTGTTCTTGAGAAACCTTTCCACAACTACTATGAAAAGGCGGATCAGATGAAGGGCATGACCGGCGAGAACCTGATGAGGATGCTTGAGTGCAGGCTGGACAATGTGATCTTTCGTCTTGGCTTTGCCAGGACCAGAAGAGAGGCCAGACAGATCGTTGATCACAAGCATGTACTGGTAAACGGAAAATGCGTTAATATTCCTTCCTATTTAGTAAAAGCGGGAGACAGCATTGAGATCCGGGAGAAGTCCAAGAGTTCCCAGAGATACAAGGATATTCTCGAGGCAACTGCGGGCCGTCTGGTGCCCGAGTGGCTTACTGCGGATCCGGAAACCTTAAGCGGCAGCGTGAATGAATTCCCGACCAGAGAGATGATCGATGTCCCGGTGGACGAGATGCTGATCGTCGAGTTGTATTCCAAATAATTAACGCGGCACACAACAACTAAAAAAGGAGGACAACGCAGTGCTCGATTTCGAAAAACCTAAAATTGAGATTGCAGAAATTTCAGATGATAAGAGATATGGCAGATTTGTCGTTGAACCGCTCGAAAGAGGCTATGGCACTACGCTTGGCAATTCCCTGCGCAGGATCATGCTTTCCTCCCTGCCGGGTGCGGCAGTCAGCCAGGTTAAGATTGACGGTGTCCTGCACGAGTTCAGTTCCATCCCGGGAGTCAAGGAGGATGTGACAGAGATCATCATGAACATTAAGAATCTGGCATTGAAGAATTCCAGCCAGACGAATGAGCCGAAGGTTGCGTATATCGAATTCGAAGGCGAAGGAGTCGTGACTGCCGAGAATATTCAGGTAGATTCCGATATTGAGATCATGAACCCTGAGCTTGTGATCGCCCATTTAAACGGCGGGACGGACTCCAGACTGTATATGGAACTTACGATCTCCAAAGGACGCGGCTATGTCAGCGCCGAAAAAAACAAGACAGAGGACACACCGATCGGCGTTATCGCCATTGATTCTATCTACACACCGGTAGAACGGGTAAATCTTTCGGTGGAGAATACCCGTGTGGGTCAGATCACAGATTATGACAAACTCGCACTGGATGTCTATACCAATGGAACCTTGGAAGCCGACGAGGCAGTAAGCCTTGCCGCAAAGGTTTTAAGTGAGCATTTAAGCCTGTTCATCGATCTGTCTGAGAACGCCAAGACGGCGGAAGTCATGATTGAGAAGGAAGACAATGCGAAGGGGAAGGTTCTGGAGATGAATATCGACGAACTGGAACTGTCTGTGCGTTCGTATAACTGCTTGAAGCGAGCGGGAATCAATACCGTGGAAGAGCTGACGAACCGGACGCCGGAGGACATGATGAAGGTTCGGAACCTGGGACGCAAATCTCTGGAGGAAGTCCTTGCGAAGTTGAAAGAGCTGGGATTGCAGCTCAATCAGGGCGAGGAGTAAGAGGAGGATTATAAAATGGCGAAGTATCGTAAATTAGGCAGGCCGTCGGACCAGAGAAAGGCCCTGATCCGAAACCAGATCACGGCACTTTTGTATAATGGAAGGATCATCACCACAGAGGCCAAAGCGAAGGAAGTCCGCAGGGATGCGGAGAAGTTGATCGCACTTGCTGTGCGGGAGGCGGACAATTACGAGGAAGTCACGGTAAAGGCGAAAGTTCCCCGTAAAAATGCGGATGGCCAGAAAATGCATGAGATCGTGGACGGCAAAAAGAAAACGCTCTATGATGAGGTGGACAAGACGATAAAAAAGGATCTTCCCTCCCGTCTGCATGCACGCAGACAGATGTTGAAGGTGCTGTATCCTGTCACCGAAGTCAACGAGAAGAAGAAAAAAGACCGCACAGATGTGGATCTTGTGGATAAGCTTTTTACCGAGATCGCTCCGAAATATAAGACCCGCAACGGAGGGTATACACGGATCGTCAAAATTGGACCGCGCAAAGGGGATGCGGCAATGATGGTGGTCTTAGAATTAGTATAAATAAGTTTTTGTTATTATATAAGCGAAATATTCTATTGGAGTTTTGGAGAAAGGCGGCTTATAATAAGCATATGATTTGACCACTGGTTAAATCGTTCCTTTTATAATACCAAACCTTCATAAAAAACCAAACTCCTAATTTATGCTTGAAAAAGTGTAAAGGGAAAAACGGCCGTATCCCGGATACGGCCGTTTTTCTTATTATTCTGCGTTTCCGCAGGTCTTTGTTATGTCGCTTCGGAAAGCGAAAAAATAAACTCTGATCCGACGCCCTCCGTGCTGATCACATTGATGTTTTCGTGATGAGCGGAAATGATCTCTTTGACAATGGCCAGCCCCAGACCGGTGCCCGTCTTGTCCTTTCCGCGGGAGAGATCGGTCTTGTAGAATCGTTCCCATATCTTATTCAGGCTTTCCTTCGGGATACCGATTCCGTAATCCTTGACGGAAGTAAAGGCTTTGCCGTTTTGTGAACTCGTCTCAATGGTGACCGCGGCATCGTCATTGCTGAATTTTATCGCATTGTCGATCAGATTATGCAGCACTTGATCGATCTTGCCGGGATCGGCCCGTACATACAGCGGCTGTTTAGTAAGGGAGAGATCGAAGGTCAGATTTTTTTCTTTGGCTCTTCCCTCGAAGGTCAGAAGCGTCTGACGGATCTTCTCATTCAGGTCGAACGTGCTGATGTTTAAGTAGGTGCCTTTGTCGCTTAACTTGTTCAACTCCAGAATGCTCTCGGTCAGCATCTCGAGACGTTCGGTTTCGGAGACGATCACGTTTAAGTATTTCTCCTGCATTTCCTCCGGGATCGTCCCGTCTGCTATGGCTTCGGCATAACCCTTTATGGAGGTCAGAGGAGAGCGGAAATCATGGGAAATATTTGAGATGAATTTGCGCTGATCATCCTCCAGAGAATTCAGTTCGCCCGCCATGTAGTTCATGACATCGGTAACGAAGCCGAGACTGCCCACCGGCCGCGGCTCCAGAGGCGTTCGGTAATCCCCCTCTGCATAGCGTTTCGCCTCCCTGGTCATGCGCCGTAAGGGACGCCAAACGGTAAAGATGCAGACCAGCAGGATCACCAGTATAACAATGCACAGAATAACACATACGAGATAATTCATGGCAACCTCCGATCATTTGGTTTCAAATTTGTATCCGATCCCCCATACGGTGGCAACGCTCCAGCTCTCGTGATCCTTGATCTTCTCGCGGAGACGCTTTACATGTACGTCGACGGTCCGGGTATCACCCAGGTACTCATATCCCCAAATATTGTCGAGAAGTTGTTCCCGTGTGAACACCTGATTGGGGAAGGAAGCGAGAAAATACAAAAGCTCCAGTTCTTTCGGCGGCATATCGATGACCTCGTTTTTGTAGAGTACGGAGTAGTTTGTCAGGTTGATGACCAAATCCGGATATTCGACACATTTGATCTCGTTTTCGTCACTCTCCGTCGTGCTCGTCTGGAACCGGCGGAGCACCGCCTTGACACGGGCCACCATTTCCTTGGAATCAAACGGTTTCATAATGTAGTCATCTGCACCGAGCTCTAAGCCCAGCACCTTGTCAAAAACTTCTCCCTTTGCGGACAGCATGATGATGGGAGTATTGGAGTGAGTGCGGATCTGCCGGCATACCTGATAGCCGTCGATCCCCGGAAGCATCAGGTCCAAAAGGACAAGATCCGGATGATATTCTTCAAACTCCGTGAGAGCGGATTCCCCATCCCCGACAATGCGGGTGTCATAGCACTCCTTTGCAAGATACATCGAGATCAGTTCCGCGATATTTGCATCATCATCAACGATCAAAATTTTCTGTTTGACTCCCATATGTGATCCTCCTAAGTAAAAGCTGTGACCGAAGCGCTAGCAAAACGTCGCGATTGTCACGCCGGTGTCACCTTCGCCGAATTCGCCGAGGTGGAAATCTTCAATGTAGTTTAGCTGACGGAGACGGTTCTGTACAGCGTTTCGAAGCGCCCCGGTCCCCTTTCCGTGTACGATGCGGACACTTTTTAAGTGGGCGAGATACGCGTCGTCCAGATATTTGTCCAGCGTCATAAGCGCTTCATCGACTGTCATCCCGATGAGATTGATCTCCGGAGAGATTGAGCGCGACTTGGACTGTTTCAGACTGCCTGCGCCGGTTGCATGCGTGGCAGTAGGTAACGTCTCCTTTTCTTCTATCAGGGCCAGATCCCGGATGTTGACCTTATATCGCATGATCCCGGCTTGGACATACAGATTCCCCTTTGCATCCGGCAGGGTGTGAACGGTTCCCGTGAGATTCATATCAAGGATCCGGACCTGATCGCCTAAGTGAAGCTTCTCGGGAGCCGGGGAATTTCTCCTGGCTTTTTTCGGGACTGCAGACGCATTCTGCGCCTTTGTCATCTCTTCCCGAACCTTGTTGCGCTCGCGTTCCATGTCAGCGGCGTCCGGGCTTGCGGTCCCGAATTTATGGAAATTGCGGATCGCCTCATCCGCCACGGCTTTTGCGTTTTTTAAGATGCCGGCGGCTTCCTCGTTTGCCTCCCTGAGGATCTGGGCTTTGGTTTCCTCCAGGTCCTCCTGCTGCTTATCAAGCTGTTCCTTTTGTGATTCGAGATCCGCTTTGAAGCGGCCGATCTCGGCCTGATCCTGCTCTACTTTGCGGCGTCTCTCCTCCAGATTGGAGATGACGTCCTCAAAGCTCTCCGTCTCGGCGGAGATGCGGGAACGCGCATCGTCGATCAGTCTTGCGTCCAATCCCAGTTTCTGAGAGATGGAAAAGGCGTTGCTCTTGCCGGGAAGACCGATGAGCAGGTTATAGGTGGGACTTAAATTCTCTACATCAAACTCGCAGCAGGCATTTTCTACCCCTTCCGTAGACAGGGCATAGAGCTTTATCTCGCTGTAGTGGGTCGTACACATGGCCCGGATGTCCCTTGTGCGCAGCCGTTCCAGGATGGAGATTGCCAGGGCGGCGCCCTCATCCGGGTCGGTGCCGGCGCAGAGCTCGTCAAAGAGTACGAGACTGCCGCGGTTGGCCCTTTTTAAGATGGATGCGATGTTTGTCATGTGGGACGAGAACGTGCTCAAGCTCTGTTCAATGCTCTGCTCATCCCCGATATCTGCATAGACCTGCTTAAATACCGCCAGTTCGGAGTGGTCTCCTGCCGGGATATAAAGTCCCGCCTGTCCCATCAGGGTCAGCAGGCCGACAGTCTTAAGCGTCACAGTCTTGCCCCCGGTATTCGGGCCCGTTATGACCAACAGGGAAAAGTCCTCACCCAGCCGGATATCGATCGGAACGACCTTCTTTGGATCCAGCAGAGGATGGCGCCCTTTTCGGATGCAGATCCGCCTTTCCGTGTTGAAAACGGGAAGCATGGCATCCTGGATCCGTGCAAGCTTTGCCTTCGCAAAGATAAAATCCAGAGTCACGAGGATATGAAAATCTTCGGAAATTTCCGGGATGTGTTCCGCGGCCTGCCCGCTTAGCTCGGACAGGATGCGGTCGATCTCCGCCTGTTCCTGCAAGAATAATTCCCTTAAGTCATTGTTTAAGTTTACAACAGCCATGGGCTCGATGAAAAGCGTGGAGCCGCTGGAGGATTGATCGTGGATCATCCCCGGCACCTTCGCTTTGTATTCTGCCCGAACCGGAAGACAATAGCGATCGTTGCGCATTGTGATCACCGCGTCCTGCAGATACGACCGGGTCACGGAATTGTTCAGCATGCCGTTTAGCGCATTGTGAATGCGATCGCCTGTGCCCCGGATCTTCCGTCGAATATTTTTAAGCTCCGGGCTGGCATCTTCGCTGATCTCATCCGGGGAAGGGATGCATCGGCGGATCTCCTCCGCGAGCGGGCTTAAAGGCTCCAGCGCATCGAACATGCCGCTTAACGAATCACCTGCACCGACTGCGTTCTCCTCGCGGGGAACTGCGTCCGGACGCGCCTCCCGGGAGTAGGCCTTGGCGCGCTTTGTCACATCTAAAAGGCTTAGCAGCGCCAACAGCTCATCGGCGTTTAAAGCTCCACCGACCTCCAGGCGCTTCATCGACTCTCCCGGATCCGAAAGTCCGGCAAACGACAGATCTCCTCTCCGGAGGGTGCGGGCCAGCGCATCACCCGTCTCTCCCAGCGCCTCGTTGATCTGTCCCATATCCGACATGGGCCTGAGCTCTTCACAGAGCCTGCGGCCGGATTCGGAATCGGCCTGTTTTACCAGGAGTCGGATGATCTTGTCGTATTCCAATACGTGCAATACTTTTTGATTCATAGGATCGCTGCCTTAAAAAGAATTATTCTAAAGTATACCATAAAATGGAAGAGAAAGGAATATTTTGCGGTTGCAAGGCGGTGTTGTTGAATCTATAATATAGTATAATACTAAGGAACCATACTTTGTAAAAAAGGGAAAAACTGCAATTTAAACGAGGTTGATCATATGAAGTATATTGAAACCCTGCGGGAAGGCGAACGCGTATCCGAAGTATATTTGTGCAAACAAAAACAGACTTGTCTGACAAAGGCGGGGAAACCTTACGACTCCCTGATCCTTCAGGATAAGACGGGTATGCTGGATGCCAAGATCTGGGATGTGAACTCCGGCGGGATCGAGGAGTTTGACGCGCTTGATTATGTCTATGTGATGGGAGACATTACAAGCTTTCAGGGGAAGCCTCAGATGAATGTAAAGCGGGTAAAGCGCGTAGAGGAGGGCAGCGTCAACCCGTCAGATTATCTCCCGGTCAGCGAAAAGGACATCCCGCAGATGTACGGTCAGCTCACCGCCTACATCGGGCAGATCAAGAGCCCTCATCTTAAGCAGCTGGCGGAGTCCTTTTTTGATGACGAGGAGTTTGCAAAGAGGTTTCAGTCGCATTCTGCGGCAAAGATGGTTCACCACGGGTTTGTCGGAGGCCTCGTGGAACATACACTCAACGTGACGCAGACCTGCGATTTTTTCTGCAGGCAGTACCCGATGTTAAACCGGGATCTGCTGCTTGCGGCAGCCATGTTTCATGACATCGGAAAGTTAAGAGAATTGTCTGATTTTCCGCAGAATGACTATACAGATGACGGTCAGCTCATGGGACATATCGTGATCGGTGCCATGGAGGTGGAGAGGCACATCGAGGCGATCTCCGGGTTCCCCGAGCAGACGGCATCCGAGCTGATCCACTGCATCCTTTCCCACCACGGAGAGCTGGAGTACGGCTCTCCGAAAAAGCCGGCCTTAATCGAGGCGGTGGCCTTAAGCTTTGCAGACAATGCAGACGCAAAGCTCGAGACGATGAAAGAGGCGCTTGCGGCGGTTCCGGAAGGAAGTACGGAGTGGCTTGGATACAACCGGTTTGTGGAGAGCAATATCCGGCGCACAGGAAAGATAAAAGATTGATGAAAAAGAATGATGAATTTATCCTGAACATAGAGGATATGGGTGTAAACGGCGAAGGCATCGGCAGGTATGAGGGCATGACTTTTTTTGTAAAGGATGCCCTCATTGGTGATTTGGCGCGGGTTGGAGTCACAAAGATGAAAAAGACTTACGGCTATGCGCGCCTGATCGAGGTCGTAGAACCGTCTCCGGACCGCGTGGAGCCGATATGCGCGTTTTCCCGACCGTGCGGCGGCTGTCAGCTTCAGGCGCTTAGCTACGAAAAGCAGTTGGAATTCAAGCAGCGGCTGGTGGCAAACGACCTGCGCCGCATCGGCGGATTTACGGAGATTCCGATGGAGCCCATTGTGGGTATGCACGATCCGTTTCACTATCGGAACAAGGCGCAGCTTCCGATCGGAACGGACCGGGACGGCCACATCGTCACCGGATTCTATGCGGGGCGGAGTCATCGGATCATCCCGAACCGGGACTGCGCACTTGGCGTACCGGTCAACAAAACGATCCTGGATATCGTGATCGGATTTATGGAGCGCTGCGGTATCTCAGCCTACGATGAGACGACTGGGCAGGGGCTGGTTCGCCATGTGCTGATCCGCTATGGGTTTCGCACGGAGGAGATCATGGTCTGCCTGATCTTAAACGGGGCGGATCTGCCCTGTGCCGGGGAGTTGATCCGGGAGCTCACCGCCCTGCCGGGAATGATGAGCATCTCGATCAACGTCAATACGGATCGCGGAAATGTGATCTTAGGGACCGAGACCCGGGTACTCTGGGGACAGGGATACATATCGGATCAGATCGGAGATATCCGGTTTCGTATCTCGCCGGTATCTTTTTATCAGGTCAATCCGGTGCAGACAGAAGTCTTATATCGGCTGGCCGCGGACTATGCGGATCTTGGGGGAGCGGAGACCTTGTGGGATCTCTATTGCGGCATCGGGACCATCTCGCTGTTTCTGTCCGGGGAGGCGGGACATATTTACGGCGTTGAAGAAATCCCGCAGGCAGTGGAGGACGCGAAAAGGAACGCTGAAGAAAACCAGATCACGAATGTGGAGTTTATTGAGGGGAAGGCGGAAGAGATCTTTCCGGCATTTTATGCAGAGCATACGGGGCGGCCGGATGTTGTTGTCGTTGACCCGCCGCGGAAGGGATGTGACGGGAAGCTCCTTCATGCCATCCTTACGACAGCGCCTGAACGGGTCGTGTATGTCAGCTGTGACCCTGCGACTCTGGCTCGGGATCTGCAGATACTCTGCGCGGGAGGTTACCGCTTAAAACGCGTGCGTCCGGTGGACAATTTCTGCCAGACGGTTCACGTGGAAACCGTGGCGCTTCTTTGCAGATAGATCGTGGCACTTTCAAAGACACAAAATGGTTGCAAACGATAATTTCCTGTGATATAATGCATCTGTTTATGAAAGTCCAAGAAATTCAATAGCATAAATTTTTTGGACGGCATAGGAAAGATGACAGGAGCGGAAATATTTCGTCCCAAGCGTAAAGGAGGAAAATGAATATGAAGAGACTTAAAGTGCTTGCCCTTGTAGCTGTAATGGCCGGTTGCATGGTTGGTGCCACTGCCTGCAGTCAGGCGGAAGACGATGCGCAGGAGGTCGTACAGGATGTTGAGGATACGGCGGAAGATATCGGCGAAACCGCTGCCGAGGCTACGGAAGACGTGGCTGAGGATGTTGCCGAGACAGCCAAGGATGCCGGTGAGGAAGTAGCCGAGGGTGCCGAGGACTTGGCAGAAGATGTCAAAGATGATGTCCAGGAAGGCGTCCAGGAAGAAAAAGAAGATATTCAAGAGAACAAAGAGGCGGCTCAGGAGTAATAAGTCTGCAATATTTTTCAAATGGGAAATCTCCGGTTGGGTAATCCAGCCGGAGATTTTTTATTTCACCCGCCTGTGCATACGCATGGACGGATAAAAGGGCTTTTCTAATTTGGAATGTATGCTATAATATAACGGGTTTTGAGGTCTTTGAGAAAGGAGGTGAGCCGTTTGACGCCGAATCATTCGATCCATGAAAGGGTATCGGACTATGCCCAGATGGATCCGGAATTTATCTTTTTAAATCTCCACATGCCCGAGACAGGGCTGTCGGATGAAGACGTGGGAAAATCCAGGAAGCGTTATGGAGAGAATATCCTGATCGGACAGAAAAAGGAGACGACGGCTCATCTTTTGGCCCGGTCGTTTTTCACGCCGTTTTCCATTGTTTTGCTGCTGCTGGCAGTCGTCTCACTCTTTACGGATGTAATCCTTGCCTCCAACTTCAGTCGGAACATTACGACGTTTATCATCATTATCGTCATGTTGATCGTAAGCGGTGTGATCCGTTTTATTCAGGAAATACGGGCACGGCGCGTCACGGAACAGCTGCTCCGCCTGGTTCATACGACAGTACAGGTATTCCGGAACGGACACTGGCAGGAGCTCCCCTCTTCCGAATTGGTCGTTGGGGATCACGTACGGCTGGATGCCGGAGACCGGGTGCCTGCGGATATCCGTCTGACGAAGGCGGAAGATTTTTTTGTCTCCCAGTCGGTCATCACCGGGGAAAGCGATGCCATGGAAAAGACAGGGGAGACCCTTTCGGGGCAGCCTGTCGGGGTGGAAGATTACACCAACACCGTATTCCTCGGATCTACCGTGATCGGTGGACTTGCCGAGGGGGTTGTCCTTGCGGTCGGGCAGGATACGCTCTACGGGGGCTTCTCTCTTGAGGAAAATGAGAGAAAGCACGGATTTGACCGCGGCGAAAATGCCATTGCCTGGGTGTTGATCCGCTTCATGGTCGTGCTCGTACCGATCGTGTTTGTGGCCTGCGGCCTGACAAAGAATGACTGGCTCGCAGCTCTGATCTTCGCGCTTTCCGTCGCTATCGGGCTGACGCCGGAGCTCCTTCCCATGGTGATCACGGCCTGTCTGGCTAAGGGCAGTCATCAGATGGGTCAAAAGAAAACGATCGTAAAAACCACAAATGCCATGCAGGGCTTCGGCAGCATGGATATTTTGTGTGTCGATAAGACCGGTACGCTGACAAGCGACCGGGTAATCTTAGAATACTACATGGATGTGCTGGGGAATGAGAGCATGGATACCCTGGATGCAGCATATATCAACAGCTATTATCATACCGGCGTATCCAATCACTTAGATAAGGAAATCCTGCATGCGAAAAAGATGCCGGGTCAGAGGGAACATTTTGACAGGCTGATCGGACAGTCGCGGCAGCTGGATGAGGTGCCTTTTGATTATGAAAGGATGTTTGCCAGCGTGCTCGTACAGAGAGACGGGGAGAATATCCTGATGGTCAAGGGCAATGTGGACCGGGTCATTGACCGCTGTAAGTATGTCGTTTATCAGGGAGAACAGCATGAGATCGGCGAGGATGGCGAGCGCAGTGTCCATGAGATCGTGGATGAGATGCTGGAAGAGGGTATGAAAGTGCTCGCGGTGGCATCAAAACGCATAGACAAGCTAACGGTGGTTCAGGAGGATGAGTATGACCTGACGCTGATGGGCTTTCTCGCGTTCTTTGACGCGCCGAAACAGAGCGCAGCCAGCGCGATCGAAAAGCTGCAGAACCTTCATGTCGGCATCAAAGTCTTAACCGGAGACCATGAGGAGGTTGCCATCTCCATCTGTCGCCGTCTCGGCATCCCGACGGAGAGGGTCATGACCGGTGTACAGCTGGATGCGCTGATCGAAAACGATGTGCCGGTCGCCGTAGAGAGGACCAGCATCTTCGCGGAATTGTCTCCGCAGCAGAAAGCCCGCGTTGTGGAGATCCTCCAGGACAACGGCCATGATGTGGGATTCCTTGGGGACGGCATGAATGACCTCCACGCGGTCGGACGGGCGGATGTGGGAATCTCCGTCGACACTGCCACGGATGCGGTGAAGGAGAATGCCGACGTAATCCTGCTTAAGAAAGACTTAAACGTATTGGACGAGGGCGTCTTAGAAGGGCGGAAAGCTTTTACCAACATGAAAAAATATGTCAGGATCACAGCCTCATCCAACCTCGGAAACATCCTTGCCATTGTGGTCGCCAGTGTACTTCTTCCCTTCTTCCCGATGACGGCACTTCAGCTGCTGCTCTTAAATCTGCTGTACGACATCCTCTGTCTGGTCCTGCCCTGGGATAATGTGGATCCGGAGCTCACGGAACGGCCGCTTGAATGGTCCGGCTGGTCCCTGGGGCGATTTATGCTGTATTTCGGGATCGTCAGTTCCGTTTTGGACTGTCTGACCTTCGCGTTTTTATATTTCTATCTGTGTCCGGCCATGTGCGGGGGTGTATTTCATGCCCTTGATGCATTGGGACAGGCACAGTTTATCGCCCTGTTTCAGACGGGATGGTTTTTGGAATCCCTTTGGACGCAGATCCTGATCCTGCACATGCTCCGAACCAAGCGGATCCCGTTTACAAAGAGCAGACCTTCCAATCAGGTGATCCTTGTCACAGTATTTGGCGTCATTTTGTTTACCGTGCTGACGTTTACGCCGCTCGGCAGATGGATCGGGCTGACTGCGATGCCTGCACTGTTTTTCCTGTTCCTTGTCGGAATCGTCGGCCTGTATCTGCTTCTTGTGCGAATGATGAAGACACTGTATATTAAAAGATACAGGAACTTAATCTGAAGGGAGGGAGAAAGATCCATGAAGAAAAGAATCGGATTTATTAATATGGACTCCTCCCTGATCGAGTGGATGTTGGAGAAGTTGAAGATGGCTCCCGGAGATGTAGCCGGCGCGGATGAATTTTATGCGGCGCTTGCAGAACTGGCACGGGGAGACAGCAGTTCCCTGATGCTGGAATCGAATGAGGAGGGGAGCGTTACTCAGACAAATGATGAGATCGTTTGCGGGGAGCTCAAGATCTTTTCCAAGGCTCGGAGAGTAATCCGGGGAGACGAAGAGATCTCCCTGACTCCGAAGGAGTTTGACATCCTCTGGTTTTTGGCGCGCAACCGCGGCGAGGTGTTCACAAAAGAACAGATCTATCAGGCGGTCTGGGAAAATGAATATCTCTTGGATGACAGCAATGTCATGGCATTTATCCGGAAGCTCCGGAAAAAGGTAGAGCCGAATCCGGATGCGCCGCAATATATTTTGACGATATGGGGAATCGGGTACAAGTTTACCGATGAGTTTGACTGATTTGCCGAACCGTCAAAATGTATTTTAGAATGGAGACAGACTTTTACGAAGGAATGGAAAGGAGACAGATACTGTGGCCGGAACGATCATATGCTACGGGGATTCCAATACATACGGGTTTGACCCGCGTTCGTTTTTCGGAGGGCGCTACGAGGAGGAAAAGCGCTGGCCGGAGATCTTAAACAGGGAGACGGACTGGAAGTTTTTAAACTTTGGTTTAAACGGGCGCTGCACGCCCTATTTTCTGCCGGAGATCGAGTATGTGACCAACCGCCTGCCGCAATGGGCAGGCGAAGAGGAGCCGGTGTGGCTCTGGGTCATGCTCGGGACAAACGATCTGCTCCACAACCCGCAGATGACCGCCGAGGCCGTGACCGAGCGGATGGAGCGGTTCTTAAAAAAGCTCATGGCCTGCGATGAGATCGCGGATGGAAGGATCCGGCTGCGCCTGATCTCGCCGGTGCACTTATCCCGCGGCATGTGGGTTGAGACCGATGAGAGATGCCGGGAATCTGAAAGGCTGGATGAGCTCTATCGGGACCTGGCAAAGCGGCTTGGGATCGCGTATACCTGTGCCGGAGAGTGGGACATTCCCGTGCTGTTCGACGGGGTACACTTTTCCGAGGAGGGCAATCGAAAATTTGCTGACTGTATGAAAGAACAGCTCTGATACGAAATGTGTCGGAGCTGTTTTTTGGCAAAAATATCTTGATGTTTTACAAAAAAATGCCATATGCTGCAGTTGCAGCATGCGGTGTTTTTAAGTGTTTATGCTGTTTCCTCCGGCGCCGGACTGCTGCTCGACTGTGTCCTGCTCCGGCAGGCGTTTCTGCTTGACGGCGATATAGAGACACTTTAAGCATATAACCGCGCATAGAATCAGATAGGCCGGCTTGTAGACCATATTTGTCGAAAAGGCCATTATAAAGGCGAAAAAGATGCCAAAGCAAAGGATCGTCCGCAGATGCTGCGCATGAACCCGGAACACATAGCGGATAAAGACATAGATGATAACCAGGGCAAAGATCAGCTGGCACTGAAGAAATACGCCCATCAAAGTGGCCCAAAACGGTGCCACGCCCATGCCGCCGTTGCCGTGGTTAAATATGGAAAAAATGTGCCCCAGCACACCGGAACAGATGACAAGTCCGAACAGCGGCGTGCGCACCTCCATCGGAATGAGAATGTCGGCGGCTAAAACCGGAGCGAATGCTTTTCCGAAGTCACAAAGGGCTGTCAGGATGCCGACGGGAACGCTGCAATACTTAAAGACATTGGAAACGCCCGGATTACCGTCCTCACTGACCTCTACGATATCGATCCCGCAGATCGCACGAGGCAGGATCTTTGAAAAGAGGATGCTGCCCAGAAAGAAGCCGCAGATACTTATTATAACAATAAGTCGGACATATATGATATCCATCATTTTCTCTTATCTCCCAAATAGCTGATGTTTCAATCACCCATGTCATTATATATTCTATAAAATCACTTTGTCAAGCATGCTCAATTTTCTGAGAGGCATATCCATATTTTTTCTTGTAAAATGGAATGTGCTGGACTAAACTGTACATAGAAGACAGCACTGCTGCCCTGTGTGTATGACAGATGAAAATAAGGAGAAGTTTCATGAGCAGAGAGATGGTCATCGTCCTGGATTTCGGCGGTCAGTACAATCAGCTCGTGGCGCGCCGCGTCCGCGAGTGCAATGTATACTGCGAGATCTATTCCTATAAAACCCCACTGGCTGAAATAAAAGAGATGAATCCGAAGGGGATCATTTTGACCGGCGGCCCCAACAGCTGTTATGAGGCAGATGCGCCGACCTGTACAGAGGAGCTTTTTGAGCTCGGCATTCCGATCCTGGGACTGTGTTACGGCGCACAGCTGATGCAGCACATCCTTGGCGGGAAAGTGGAGCGGGCCGAGGTGCGGGAGTACGGCAAGACGGATGTCCTCGTGGATACAAAAAGCGAACTGTTTCGGGGTGTCCTGCCCAGCACTACCTGCTGGATGAGTCATTTCGACACCATTTCTGAACCGGCGCCCGGCTTTACGGTTACGGCACGTACCCAACACTGTCCCGTCGCGGCGGCGGAGGACTTAGACCGTGGTCTTTATGTCATCCAGTTCCACCCCGAGGTGCTGCACACTCAGGAGGGGACGAAGATGATCTATAACTTCGTCCGCGGGATCTGCGGCTGTTCGGGAGACTGGAGAATGGATTCGTTTGTGGAACAGTCGGTCCGGATCATCCGGGAGAAGGTGGGCAGCGGCAAGGTGCTCTGTGCTCTGTCCGGCGGGGTGGATTCCTCCGTAGCGGCAGTTCTCATGTCCAAGGCGGTCGGAGACCAGCTGACCTGCGTCTTTGTGGATCACGGCCTGCTCCGAAAAAACGAGGGCGACGAAGTGGAGGCCGTGTTCGGACCGGACGGCAACTATGATTTGCACTTTGTCCGTGTCAACGCGCAGCAGAGATTTTATGACAAGCTGTCCGGCGTGACCGAGCCCGAAGAGAAGAGAAAGATCATCGGCGGGGAGTTTATCCGCGTCTTTGAAGAGGAGGCCAAAAAGATCGGTGCCGTGGATTTTCTCGTGCAGGGGACCATCTATCCGGATGTCGTGGAGAGCGGTCTCGGCGGAGAGTCCGCTGTGATCAAATCACATCATAACGTCGGCGGACTGCCGGACTATGTGGATTTTAAGGAGATCATTGAGCCGCTTCGCAGCTTGTTCAAGGATGAGGTGCGAAAAGTAGGACTTGAGCTCGGGATCCCTGAGTACCTTGTGTATCGCCAGCCGTTCCCGGGACCGGGGCTCGGGATCCGGATTATTGGCGAAGTGACGGCGGAGAAGGTGCGGATCGTGCAGGAGGCGGATGCCATCTACCGCGAGGAGATTGCCAATGCGGGATTGGACCGCGGGGTCAACCAGTACTTTGCTGCACTGACCAATATGCGCTCCGTGGGCGTTATGGGAGATGAGCGTACTTACGACTATGCCGTGGCGCTCCGCGCCGTGGAGACCATTGACTTTATGACCGCCGAGGCGGCGCAGATCCCGTGGAATGTTTTAAACAAAGTGATGAACCGGATCATCAATGAGGTTAAGGGAGTCAACCGGGTCATGTATGATCTCACTTCGAAACCTCCGGGGACAATAGAGTTCGAATAGGGTATAAAAAACCGGCTGTGAAACAACTTCACAGCCGGTTTTTTTCAGTGGACAAGCAGATGAACCATCCACTCATATAGTTTCTTATATGGTTGATACCGCATCGGCATATCGATGCCGGTCTTTTTATCTACGATGCTCTTTTCATGCGAAAACGTCAGAAATCCCTTTTCTCCATGGTAAGAGCCCATTCCGCTCTCGCCGAATCCGCCGAAGCCCATCTCGCTGGTTGCCAGGTGGATCACCACGTCGTTGATGCAGCCTCCGCCAAACCGGCACTCGGAGGTGACTTTTTTCTCGGCCTCCTTGTTTTCAGTAAACAAATACACCGCAAGAGGATACTCCATGGAGTTAACTTTTTGGATCGCAGCATCCAGCGAATCGTAGGTCAATACCGGAAGGACCGGTCCGAAGATCTCCTCCTGCATGACGGGATCTTCAAATGTCACCCGATCCATCACAGTCGGCTCGATCTGCAGTGTGTCCGGATTTGATCCGCCTCCGACCGCCACCTTTTCGGATTCGATCAGACCGCAGACCCTATCAAAGTGCTTTTGGTTGACCATGTGCCCGTAATCCGGGTTTTGAAGCGGAGCCTCCCCCAGCTGGATATGGATCTGGGATATCAGTTCCTGAATTAATTTGTCCTTTATCGACGCATCGCAGTAGATGTAGTCCGGTGCGACGCAGGTCTGCCCGCAGTTTAAGAACTTGCCGAATACGATCCGCTTGGCCGCGAGCTCGATCTTTGCGCTCGCATCGACAATGCAGGGACTTTTGCCGCCGAGTTCCAAGGTCACCGGAGTCAGATGCTTGGAGGCTTCGAGCATGACCTCACGCCCCACCGGCTTGCTTCCGGTAAAGAAGATGTAGTCAAAATGTTCCTGCAAGAGCGCGCTGTTTTCCTTCCTCCCGCCGGTCACCACCGCGACATACTCCTCCGGGAAGCAGTCCGCGAGCATCTCCTTTAAGACCCTGCTTGTGTGCGGCGAATAGGCGCTCGGCTTTAAGATGACCGTATTGCCGGCTGCCAGTGCATCGATCAGCGGATCAAGAGTCAGCAGGACCGGGTAGTTCCAGGGACTCATGACCAGTACGACCCCGTGAGGAGACGGTTTGACATAACTCCGCGAACGGAACTGGGCCAGAGGGGTTTTCACCCGTCTCTCCTTTGCAAGGCGCCTTACGTGCTTTTGCATATAACTGAGCTCGCTCGACGTCAGACCGACCTCACACATGTAACTCTCGAATCCGCTCTTGCCGAGATCCCGGCGGAGTGCCTCATCAATCTCGTTTTCATATTTGGCGAGTCCGTCCTGCAGGGTTGCAAGTGCACGCTGCCGAAATATCAACGGGAGCGTCTGCCCGGAGTCGAAAAATGCCCGCTGCGCCTCCAGCAGGGCGTGGACATCTTTCTGTTCCACGCTTTCTGCCGTCTCTTCCAATATCATATAATAGAACGGCTCCAGTTTTTCCGGACCCATCAGGACCGGAACCGGATAGAGCGGATTGGCTTCGTGATCAGCCAGCTTGGCCAGCTTCGGGATATCTTCCTTACGGAGATCCTTTGAGGTCTCCGGGATGCCAAAGCGTGCATTCATCTCCCGGATTTCCCGGAGAAACTTCCGCGCAGCCTCTGTTTCGGAGGTCTCTTCTGAGGCAATGCCGGCCGCCACGGCCAGTTTTGCCAATTTTTCATATATCTTTTCACCGTAACCTTCCAGAACATACGGCAACACGATCGCAACCGCAAGTCCGTGCGCGACATTGTACTCCCCGCCGAGAGAGTGTGCTACCGCGTGAACATAGCCGACATAGGATTTGGTGAATGAACAGCCCGCATAGTAAGCGGCGTGAAGCATATTTTCCCTGGCCGTCTCGTCGCTTCCGTCAGTGTAAGCTTTATCCAGATTTGCAAAGACCAGCGCTACCGCCTGTTCGGCGTCTTTTCGCGTTTCTTTTGTTGTTGAACGGCCGATGTAAGCCTCTATTGCATGGGTTAAGGCATCCATACCGGTGGTCGCCGTGATGGATGGGGGCAGGCTTAACGTGACCTTCGGATCGAGAACCGCATAGCGCGGGATCAGCACAAATGCATTGATCGAATATTTATGTCTGGTCTCGGCATCCACGATGACAGCCGCCAGCGTCGTCTCAGAGCCGGTGCCCGCCGTCGTCGGGACCGCGATCAAAAGCGGCAGTTTTTTGTGTACTTTTAAGATGCCGGCCATCTGCGCGAGTGTCTGATTCGGCTTCGCGATGCGTGCACCGACTCCCTTAGCGCAGTCCATGCTGGAACCACCACCAAAGCCTATGATCGCGTCACACCCTTCTGACTTGTAGAGAGCCTCCGCCTCCGCCACGTTGGCTGTGGTCGGGTTGGGGTCTGTCCCGTCATAGACAGAGTAGGGAATCCCGCTTTCCGTCAGTGCCTCTTCCAGCTCTTTGGTCAGCCCGAGCGACCGGATCCCCTTATCCGTTACGAGCAGGACATGGCTGCTCCCGTTTTTCTTAATTATATCCGGCAGATCGCGGACACTGCTGACGATCTCCGGATTGCGATACGGAAGGAAGGGCAGCAGGATTCTTAAGACCAGTTGATAGATGCGGCAATAGATGCTTTTCACGATGTTCATGGTAGTGGTCACCCCTTTCCCTATGGGGGATATTTTACCATACGACTAATAATATAGCAATGTAAGACGGCTTGCAGAGCAATGGATGCTGTGCTCTCCGCGTCAAGAGCTTTTTGGGCGTATCTGCTGACAAATCCTACCCTCTGTGCTATACTTTTCTCAGATTTACGCCTAAAACTATCAGTAAAAGAGGGGGGAAGACATGAAAGTGACATGGATCGGGCATTCGTGCTTTAAGATCGATAAAGATGGATATACAATTGTTTTTGACCCATATGAGGACGACAGCGTGCCGGGGCTTGCCCCGGTGCGGGAGAAGGCCGATGAAGCGCTCTGCAGCCACGACCATTTTGATCACGGTGCCGTAGAGGTGTTGGAGCTTACGAATAAGGGGGATAGTCCGTTCACGGTCACCACGATCGACACGTACCATGACGATACGAACGGCTCCGAAAGAGGTCCGAACCGGATCCATATCTTAGATGACGGGGAGACAAAGGTGATCCACCTCGGAGATCTGGGGTGTGAGTTAGAGCCGGATCAGCTTAACATGATCCGGGGAGCGGATGTCGTCATGATCCCGGTCGGCGGATTTTATACCATTGATGCGGCGCAGGCAGCGGATCTGGTAAAAGAGATCCGGCCGCGCATCGTGATCCCGATGCACTACCGCGATGACCTTATGGGTTTCGGCTTTGATGTAATAGGAACCGTGGAAGATTTTATGGATCAGGTGGAGGATGCAACGATCCTTCCGGAAAGTTCGATTGACAGCACGGATGATCTGCCGACGCAGGTGATCGTGCTTCGACCCCAAAACGCAGGGTAAACAGGAGGAAACATTATGCAGAAACTGGACAAAGATAACTGGGAACGAGCGAATCTGGTCGAAAAATACGCTGACTATGTACTTCCGTATGTCATTTTAAGCGCAGATGTGGACGTGACCGGACTGTACCGTTTTGCAAAAAAACATGAGATCTCATTTTACTGTGCCATGATGCACACGGCGGTGCGCGCTGCCAATGAATTTCGGAATCTGCACTACCGTATGATCGATGGGGAGCCCTATCTTTGTGAACGGCTGGATCCGAACTTTACCCATATGGCTCCGGGAAGCGAGGACTTTATAGTTTTACACGGAGAATACTGTGAGGATCTTATGACTTTTTGCAAAAACACGCAGGAAATGATGGAAAAGGCGGAGGGAGATGTGGACGGAGACCGGATTTCCTACTCGGGTACGCCGGAAGTGGTCTATGTTTCCTGTATCCCCTGGATAAAATACACGCAGTTTATCCGGACGATCGACAATGCCAAGACAGACAACATTCCCCGGCTTTCCTGGGGTAAATATGAGTGGGATGACAAGGGAAGGCTTAAAATGCCTTTCTCCGTGCAGGCGCATCACGCCCTTGCGGACGGTTATCACGTGGCGATCTATATGAATAGAGTACAGGAGCTTCTGGACGAGTTTGAGGATGAACTGTAACATTATCCCATTGGAAGAAAAATATCTGGCTGATGCCATACAAATTTGGAACGAAGTTGTGGACGAAGGCATCGCCTTTCCCCAGGAAGAAGATCTGACCGCCGAGACAGGGCCGGAGTTTTTTGCGTCCCAGTCCCACTGTTCGGTAGCCGTGGACGCTGAGACAGGAGAAGTTTACGGCCTTTATATCCTGCACCCGAATAATGTGGGCCGCTGCAAAACGCTATGCAACGCCAGCTATGCCGTGCGTTCTGATCTGCGCGGGCAGCATATCGGAGAACAGCTGGTCCTGGCCAGCGTGGATAAGGCGAGAGAGCTTGGCTTTTTGGTCCTGCAGTTTAACGCCGTCGTGGAGACCAACATCCATGCGATTCATCTTTACGAACGGCTTGGGTTTCATGAGCTCGGAAGGATCCCAAACGGGTTTAGGATGAAGGACGGTCATTTTGAGACCATTGTCTTATATTACCTTGAACTGTCGTGACTGCGGCAGAAACAGTTAGAATTTTCTCATAAAGAGGCAGCATATGGAGACACCACTGATCACAGAGGAACATTATATTGAGACCATGAAGGAGGAGGTCGAGCCCTGGCTGGCCACACGAAGGACTGTATTTTGTGCAAAGCGCGCAAACGGGCAGCGGCTCTACTGTGAGCGCTATCTTGCGAAAGAGCCCCGCGGCGTGGTATTGATCTCCCACGGGTTTAAGGAGTCCGCGGCGAAATATGCCGAATCCATCTGGTATTTTCTCCATGAGGGATACCATGTCTATATACCGGAGCACTGCGGTCACGGACGGAGTTACCGTCTGGTCGACGATCTGTCGCTTGTCCACGTGGACAGCTACAAGCGCTATTTAAGCGATCTAAAGGCCATCGCCCGGATCGCGCGCAGGGATGTCAACCGGACTGCCGGGGGAGATTTATTGCCGATGTATCTGTACGGTCATTCCATGGGGGGCGGCATCGCCCTTGCCATTGCGGCGCAGGAGCCGGCACTTTTTGAGCGGGTCGTTTTGTCTTCGCCCATGATCCGGCCGCTGTGCGGCCCATATCCCTACCGCGTTATGGTTGTAGGTTCTGCCGCGCTGTGTGCGATCGGGATGTCGAAGGACTACTGCCCGGGACATCACCCCTATCAGGGACCGGAAAATTTTGCGATGAGTGCATCGCTTTCCCGCCCGCGGTTTGACTATTATCAGGAGATAAAGGCAGCCAACCCGCTGTTCCAGACCTCTGCGGCCTCGCTCGGATGGGCCCATGCCGCCGCACAATTGGAGCGGGAGCTGATGGAACATTCTGCCCTTGACGGAGATGTACCGATGCTGGCGTTTCAGGCGGAGCAGGACGGTTCTGTGTCTCTTACCGCCATGAACGATTTTGTCCGAAAGCGGAACAAAAATCATCCCGGAAGCATCCGTTTACAGAGACTTCCGGGAACAAAACACGAAATCTATAATTCCTCCGATTCTGCCGTGCAGCCTTTCTGGGAGGAATTGTTTGCCTTTATTTCTAAGTAGTGCTACATATTTATCACGCCAAACTGTGCCAGAGAGTATGAGATCAGGATGATCGCCAGCAATACCGGCGCCACAATTTTGATCATAACCTGGTACAGTTTTTTTCGGCGTATCGTTTCTCCGTTCCGGGTCACCTCATCCAACACACATTTTGGCTTAACAAACCACCCGATCAAAAGACAGGTACAAAGGGCCACGAATGGCATGATGAGGCTGTTGCTCACATAGTCAAAAAACGTTAAAAAGTCCATGCCGAGGAGACGGACGTTTGACCACAGTCCGTTCCCGAGCGAGGAGGGCAGACCCAGCCCGACAGAGATCAGCACAGTGATCAGGATCCCTTGTCTCCGGAAGATGTGGAAACGATCCACAAAGGAGGATACGACCGCCTCCATGATCGAGATCGAGCTGGTCAGCGCGGCGAACAGCACAAGGATAAAAAACAAAATCCCGATCAAGTTTCCCATCGGCATCTGCTCGAAGACTTTCGGCAGGGCGACAAACAGCAGCCCGGGACCGTTTGCTTTCGCGCCCGCTTCTCCGCTGAAGACATAGATGGCCGGAACGACCATAAAGCCGGCCAGCAGGGCGATGGCAGTGTCAAAGAACTCGATCTGGTTGACTGATCTGATCAAGTTGGTCTCCCGTTTTGTATAGGATCCGTACGTGACCATGATCCCCATGGCCAGGCTCATGGAAAAGAAGATCTGTCCCATGGCAGAGCAGAGCGTCATAAAGCTGAACTTCGAGGGATCCGGAAGCAGATAAAAGCGTATCCCGCTGCCGGATCCGGGGATCCGTATTACAAAAATGCAGATCACGACCGAAAGCACCACAAGCAGAGGCATCAAAATGCTGCTGATCTTTTCAATCCCTTTATTGACTCCAAGAAGAATGATGACCGTGGTCGCCGCGAGAAAGATCACGAAAAACAAAAGTGGGGAAACCGGGGTGGCGATGAAATTACTAAAATAATCGTCGGCTGCCGCCTCCGGCCCCATTCCACTGATAAATGTGATCATATATTTAATGACCCAGCCGCCGATCACGCAGTAGTAAGGCAGGATGATGATCGGCACCAGAGTCGCAAAATAGCCCAGGAACCCGAACTTCGGGTGGATCTCCTTATAGGCTGCTCCCGGACTTTTTAATGTCTTTCGACCGATGGATATCTCCGTGGTCATCAGGGTGAAGCCGAAGGTCAGCGCGAGGATAATGTATATAAGAATAAAGATCCCGCCTCCGTACTGTGCGACGAGATAGGGGAACCTCCAGAGATTCCCGAGACCTACGGCGCTGCCGGACGCGGCAAGTACAAATCCGATTCCGCTGGTGAAACTGCTTCTTTTTTTGTTCTGATTGTTCATTCAAATTCCCTTTCTCAATGCGTAAGTATTTCCCACTATATCACAAAAAGGTTTTGTCGAGAAGGGTAGACTTTTAAATTTTGTAGTATAATAAAACAAACGATGTTTTGGAGAGACATTTATGGCTGATATTTACGAGATCACTGATTTTGAAGCACCGGAACTGGATATCTATGCACGTATGACCGAGGTGCAGCTTTTGCGGTACTATGAGCCGCAGCCCGGTATTTTTCTGGCTGAGAGTCCGAAAGTGATCCACCGGGCGCTTGACGCCGGGTATGAGCCGATCTCTCTTGTGATGGAAAAGAGTCATGTTAAAGGTGATCAGGCTCAGTCGATCCTTGCGCGGTGTCCGGATAAGACTGTCTACACAGCGGATCTTAATGTGCTCTCCCAGCTGATCGGGTTTAAGCTGACGAGCGGGATGCTCTGTGCGATGCGCCGGGCGCCTCTGCCGTCCGCGGAGGATGTCTGTGCCGGCGCAAAGCGGCTGGCAGTACTGGAGGATGTTGTGAACCCGACTAACATCGGCGCAATCTTTCGCTCGGCTGCAGCGCTCGGCATGGATGCCGTATTGTTGACCCGTGCCTGCAGCGACCCGCTTTATCGGCGGGCGATCCGGGTGAGTATGGGAACCGTATTCCAGATCCCGTGGACATTTTTTGACAAGAAGACAGGCTGGCCGGAGGATGGTATGCGTTTGTTAAATGAGCATGGGTTTGCGACGGCAGCTATGGCGCTTCGGGAGGATGCCGACAGCGTGGATGATGACAGGCTTAAAAGGGAAGAGCGGCTGGCGGTCGTGCTCGGTACGGAGGGTGAGGGGCTGGCTGCGGAGACGATCGCGGACTGTGACTATACCGTTCGGATCCCCATGTCCGGCGGGGTGGATTCCTTAAATGTGGCGGCAGCCAGTGCGGTGACGTTCTGGGAGTTGGGCAAAAAATAACTATATATAACCAATTATTATAATTCTATAAAATCTTTTATATTCGTTTGTAATATGCGGATTATCTGCTAAAATCTATAATAGATTGGAGCGACGGATATGAGAAAGATCGGGGTCTTATCTGATACGCACGGCCTGCTGAGGCCGGAAGTAAAAGAACAGTTAAGAGATTGCGACGCAATCCTGCACGCCGGGGATATCGACAAACCGGAGCTTTTGGATGAGCTGCGGGAGTGTGCGCCCGTCCGCGCAGTCTGCGGCAATGCCGATGAGTCCTGGGCGGCATTGGAAGGCCTGGAGCTGACGACGAGTCTGGATCTGTTCGGCTTAAAATTTTACATGTCCCATATGAAAAAGCACATCGAAAAAGGGATCGAAGACCGCGATATCATCATCACCGGACATACGCACAAGTATGAAGAGAAGATCGTCAAGGGTCAGCTCTGGCTGAATCCGGGCAGCTGCGGCCCGCGCCGCGTCTCATCGCCGATCACGATCGCGATCATCGCAACGGAGGGGGACGGTTCATTTCAGGTGCAGAAGATCGACCTCCCTCACTCCGAGGAGGAAAAGAAGAGCGAGGAAAAGAAGAACTCCCGCAAAAAGAGCCCGCAGAAGAGCTCCCGTAAAAAGAGTGATGAGAAAAATATCTCCCGCAGCAAAGATACCGATAAGCGGGACTCGGAAAAAGTTTCCCGAAGAAAGAAGAATTTAAGAAGGACGAGTGCGGCTAAAACGAGTTCCTCAGGAAGAAGCACGAGGAAAAAGAGTTCGAGCCGGGCAAAGGAACCGATCGTTACGACAGAGCTGGTTGAGCAGGTTATCTCGGATATCAATGCCGGTACTTCGGTTCCCACGATCGCAAAAAAGCAGGGGATCGAAGAGGATCTGGCAGCTCAGATCTGCCGCCTTTATGTCACCCACCAGGGGATCGACGCGGAGGGCGTGCTCCGAAAAATGTCTCTGTAGAATAAAAGAACAAAGGGATGCACGAGGAGTGTGTGATCATATCACAGCGTGCATCCCTTTTTTATGCATTTTTATTCAGTCGTGAAAGTTTGCGAGGAACTGTTTAGTCCGCTCTTCGGTCGGGTTTTCGATGACCTGACGCGGATCACCCTGTTCCAGCACGTAACCGTCGTCCATGAAGATGACCTGATCCGATACATCCCGGGCAAACGTCATCTCATGGGTGACAATGATCATGGTAGTGTTTTTATCAGCCAGCTCGCGGATGACTTTTAAGACCTCTCCGGTAAGCTCCGGATCGAGCGCGGAAGTCGGCTCGTCAAAACAGAGGATGTCCGGGTTTAAGGCCAGTGCCCGGGCGATCGCCACACGCTGGCACTGTCCGCCGGAGAGCTGGTGAGGATAGTTTTCCATGCGATCCCCCAGACCCATCTGGTTTAACAGGGCAACCGCTTCCTCCCGGATCTCATCGGTGAGCTCTTTTTTTCGCTCTTTGTAATCGGGCAGCTCCTTTGCCTGCAGTTCCCGGGCGAGCATGACATTGCCCAGCGCGGTATACTGCGGGAAAAGGTTAAAGTTTTGAAAGACCAGTCCAAAGTGGAGCCTGTTTTTTCGAATCTCGGCATCGCTCTTTGTAGAGGCGTCATTCCCGTCAAACAGGACCTGATCACGGACTTCAATGATTCCTTTGTCCGGTCGCTCCAGGAAGTTCAAGCAGCGCAGCAGGGTCGTTTTTCCGCTGCCGGAGGAGCCGATCACGGACAAGACATTGTTTTCTTCCAGCGTAAAGTTGATATCCTTTAACACTTCGGTCTTGCCGAATGATTTGCACAAATTTTTGACTTCTAAGATAGGCATTGTCTTCTCCTCCTATTGGAAAAATTCCAGTCTCTTCTCGATGCGCCCGAATACGATCGTTAAGACGCCGTTGAAGATGAGATAGTAGACCGCGGTAAAAAACAGCGGCCAGATAACTCCCGAGATCCCCTGGGATCCCTTCATAAATGACTGGCCGGCCCAGATGATCTCCTGCAGCGCGATGATGCGGGCCAGAGAAGTATCCTTGACCAGTGTCAGGATCTCGTTGGACATGGGCGGCACAATGCGCTTGACCATCTGAAGTAATGTGATGCGGGAGAAGATCTGACGCCTTGTCAGACCGAGCACGAGCCCGGCCTCCTCCTGACCGACGGGTACACCCTGTATGCCGCCCCGGTAGATCACGGCGAAGTAACAGGAGTAATTGATGATAAACGCGACGGACGCCGCGATAAAGCGCCCCCGCTCTCCGCCGCCCCAGATGGCGTTTCCGAGCACAAGCCCCGGGAAGTAGTAGATGATCAGAAGCTGGATCATTAAAGGTGTTCCCCGGATGATCCAGATAAGGACCCTGCAAAAACCTGCCAGAGGCTTAAACCGGGATATCGATCCGAAACAGATCACAAGCCCTAAGGGGAGCGCTCCCAACAATGTGACCCCGAACAGTTTGATTGTCTGTAAAAAGCCGATGTTCAAAGAATGAAGGACGATCGGCAGTTGTTCAAAAAACACTCTCATGTCTTTACCCTGCTTTCTGTTGATAAAATGGGAAAAGAAAAGGGAGAACGGGGAAACCGCTCTCCCTTCCTTTCAGTTTGCTTAAGGCTCGATGATAGAAGCCTGTACTCCATAAGTCTCAGCGATGGACATCATAGTTCCATCCTCATAGCTTGCTGTAAAGAAGTCGTTCAACTCCTGGGCCAGGTCGGAGCCCTGACGGAATCCGACGCCATACTTCTCGTCGTTCAAGCCGACGGTGTAAGTCATGTCATCATAGCTGGTTCCCTCTCCGATCATGGCTGCGGCCATGAGAAGGTCGATGATCGCCGCATCGGATGTTCCTGCCGCGACCTCCATCAGCGCGTTGGACTGTGTCTCAACCGGAGTGTAGTCCAGGCCATATTCCTCAGCCTGCTCCTCGCCTGCGCTTCCCGCCTCAACTGCAAAGGACAGAGAAGACAGACTGTCAACATCCTGATAATCGTCAGCGATCTCAGCCGGAACCACAACGACCTGCTGGTTGTTGCAGTATGCGTTGGAGCACTCCATGGAGCTCGTCACTTCGTCGGTAAGTGTCATACCGTTCCATACGCAGTCGATGGATTTGCCGTCTAACTCAAGGATCTTATTGTCCCAGTCGATCTCCTGAAACTCTACATCGACGCCGATGTATTCACCGAATGCTGTGGCCATGTCGGCATCAAAGCCAATCCAGTCGCCGTTTTCATCCTGATAGTCCATGGGCTCAAAGTCCGTAATGCCGACTACAAGTGTCCCTTTGTCAGTGACGTAGGCCGCATCGCTGTCTGCGTCAGACTCCTCGACTGTCTCACCGGCGGCTTCGTCTGCCGCTTCGTCCTCCACGGATATTACCTCTTCTTCCACAGACACTTCCACTTCTTCCGGTGTCTCTTTCGAGGCGTCACTGCTGCTTGAACTGCCGCAGGCTGTCATGGAGACAACCATCCCTGCGACTAAAACCAGACTCAAAACTTTTTTCTTTTTCATGTTTGATCTTCCTCTCTTTGGTGATTTTCGTGATACGCTAACATAGTAGCAATCTAACAGACTAAAGTCAAGTGAAAAATAGAGAAGGGGAAGCGGGTTTCCACGCTTCCCCCTTTTGCGATTTCATTGGTTTGTTACATATCTAAATTCAGTCCCGTCGTTTCCTCACATCCGAGTGCAATGTTGAGGCACTGGATCGCGGCGCCCGAGGCGCCTTTCCCCAGATTGTCAAAACGAGCGGACAAAAGGATCCGGTCATTATTTCCGGTGACAAAAATCTCCAGTCCGTCCCAGCCGGCACAGTTGTTGCTGCCGAGGAAACCTTCCATGTCGTTTTCCGCTCCGAGGGGCATGACGCGGATCAGTTTTTCCCCGTCATAGTGTGCCGCATAGGCGTCGTGAATGGTCGTAAGGGTCTGGCTGCCGTTTAACCTATCGGCATAGACCGGCACGGACACGAGCATGCCGCTGTAAAAATCTGCCACGATGGGGGAGAAGAGCGGATCCCGGGACAGCCCGGTCACAGTCGTCATCTCCTTTAAGTGTTTGTGCATCTGGGAAAGGCCGTACTCTCTGGGAGCATACAGTTCCCGGCTGCGGTCGTCTGCCTCGTATGCTTCGATCATTTTTTTCCCGCCGCCGCTGTAGCCCGTTACGGAAAAACAGGAGACAGGATAGGTGGGAGGCAGAATGCCGCCGGCGACCAGCGGATATACGAGCGAGATCATGCCCGTGGCATGGCAGCCCGGCACAGCGATCCGCTGTGCGCTTCGGATGGCTTCCCGGTGATCGGCACTAAGCTCCGGGAATCCATAGACCCAGCCAGGTTCAGTCCGGTGTGCGGTGGAGGCATCGATTAAGATCACCTCCTCATCGGCTGCCAGCGCAGCCGCCTCCTTTGCTGCGGAATCCGGCAGGCAGAGGAATGTCACGTCCGAATCGTGCATAAACTGTTTGACCGTGTGCGGATCTTTTCGCAGTTCGGAAGGAATCTTAAGCAGCTCCACGTCATCGCGCTTTTCAAATCGTTCGAAAATCCGAAGGCCGGTCGTGCCTTCGCTTCCGTTGATAAAAATCTTTTTCATGATGGCATCGCTTCCTTTAATATATAGCGTTTAAAATAATAGTTTTTTAATCAAATCTGCTTTTGGTCGAATCGTATCATTTATAGCACAAAGATATGGCAAATTCAATGGCTTTATGTTTTTTTCAGTGTGCAAAGGGATGACATTTCCCGGAGATAGGCTTATAATAGGAAAATGTCGGAAAGGAGATTTCTGTCATGGAATATTGGGACATTTATGATAAAGACAAACAAAAAACAGGACGGCTGATGAAACGCGATGACTGGTGCTTAAAAGACGACGAGTATCATCTGACGGCGCTTGGCGTAGTCCGCCGGATGGACGGAATGTATCTGATCCCAAAGCGGGCGGGGCCCAAACTCTGGGGCCCCGGCATGTGGGAGGTTCCGGGCGGCGGCGTTTTGGCCGGGGAGGAATCCCGCGACGCGGTGATCCGTGAGGTCGGAGAGGAGACCGGACTTGATGTATCCGGCTGCCCGTGTGAATATCTGTTCACGTATCACCGGGAGAATCCTGGCAAGGGAGACAACTACTTTGTGGATGTCTATCGCTTTACTCTGGATTTTGGCAAGGAGGACGTCCACCTGCAGATCGAGGAAACGGACGATTTTATGCTGGCTGACGCCGAAAAGATCCGCGAGATGGCCAAGCAGGGCAAGTTCCTTCATTATGAAAGTATCCGGGAGGCGTTTTCCTAAAGAATTATCACAAAAAACGGTTGACGAAGGCTTGTTTTCTATGCTATAGTGTATGGGCGACGGAAACAGGTCTTTTTTTTTACGCAAAAAGACATATATTTAACATAGAACATTTGGTGGAGGTGGACAGCCGTGCGTACGAAAGTGATTCTGGCATGTACCGAGTGCAATCAGCGCAATTATCACATCACGAAGGATAAGCGGACTCATCCGGACAGAATGGAAATGAACAAGTACTGCAAGTTCTGCAGAAAGCATACTTTACATAAGGAAACAAAGTAGTCCGGACAGCAAAAAGGAGCTAAAAATGGACGAGAATTCAAACGGTACTTCAAGGATCGGAAATTGGTTCAGAGGGCTTAGAGCGGAATTTCAAAAGATCGTCTGGCCGGATCGGGCTACGCTCGGAAGACAGACGGTGGCCGTCATCCTTGTTACGGTGATCCTGGCAATTATCATTGCGGTGCTGGACTTTGGTATTCAGCACGGGATCGATTTTCTGGTAACCTTATAAGAAAGGCGGGGGCGAGTATATGGCAGAGGCGAACTGGTATGTAGTTCACACCTATTCCGGATACGAGAACAAAGTCAAGGCCGATATCGAAAAGACAATAGAAAACCGGCATCTGGAGGACGAGATCCTCGAGGTCCGGATCCCGATGGAAGATGTGATCGAGATCCGGAACGGTGCACGCAAGACAGTCCAGAAGAAGCTGTTTCCCGGATATGTTCTCATCAATATGTTTATGAATGATGATACCTGGTATGTCGTCCGGAACACGAGAGGCGTGACCGGATTTGTCGGCCCCGGGTCCAAGCCGGTACCCTTAACGGACCGTGAGATGAGACCGCTCGGGATCCAGTCCGAGAATTACGTATACGACTTTAAGACGGGTGACACGATCTCCGTGATCAGCGGAGTCTGGAAGGACACCGTCGGTGTGATCCAGTCCATGAATGAGAATAAACAGACGGTGACGATTAACGTGGAGCTGTTCGGCCGGGAGACTCCGGTGGAGATCAGTTTTGCAGAGATACAGAAACAGTGAAATAAAAGCAGAGGCTTTTTAAGATAACAGGAGGCAGTCACAAATGGCAAAGAAGGTAGAAGGATATATCAAATTACAGATTCCCGCCGGGAAAGCGACTCCCGCTCCGCCGGTCGGACCTGCGCTTGGACAGCACGGCGTGAACATTGTCGAATTCACGAAGCAGTTCAACGCGAAAACCGCGGATCAGGGTGACCTGATCATTCCCGTTGTGATCACTGTCTATATGGATAGAAGCTTTAGCTTTATTACAAAGACACCGCCGGCTCCGGTTCTGATCAAGAGAGCCTGCAAGATCCAGTCCGGTTCGGGCACTCCGAACACGGTTAAGGTGGCGACGATCACCCGGGATCAGTTAAAGGAGATCGCGGAGATGAAGAAGCCGGATTTAAATGCTGCTTCTGAAGAGGCAGCGATCAGCATGATCGCCGGTACGGCGAGAAGTATGGGCGTAACGGTAGTGGATTAATCCCGCTGCCGCGCAGTATAAAGTGGGAGGGCATTCCCCCGATATTACCACAGGAGGTCATTATGCAAAGAGGAAAGAGATACACCGATTCGGTAAAAAGTTACGACAAGGCAGAGCAGTACGATGTCGAGGATGCGATCAAGACAGTAAAAGCGAATGCGACCGCAAAGTTTGACGAGACCATTGAGCTTCACATCCGGACAGGTTGTGACGGACGGCATGCAGATCAGCAGATCCGTGGAGCAGTCGTTCTGCCGAACGGCACAGGCAAGAGTGTGCGAGTCTTAGTGTTTGCCAAAGGAGAAAAGCTGGACGAGGCCAAGGAGGCAGGAGCTGATTTTGTGGGCGGCGAAGAGCTGATCCCGAAGATTCAGAATGAAGGCTGGCTGGATTTTGACACAGTCATTGCCACACCGGACATGATGGGCGTCGTCGGACGGCTTGGACGTGTGCTCGGACCGAAAGGATTAATGCCGAACCCGAAGGCCGGTACCGTGACCATGGACGTGGCCAAGGCGATTCAGGATGTCAAAGCCGGTAAGATCGAATACAGACTGGACAAGACCAACATCATCCATGTACCGGTCGGAAAAGCGTCGTTCAGTGAAGAGCAGCTTCAGGAAAATTTCGAGACTTTGATGGAAGCCATCTTAAAGGCGAGACCGGCTGCGTTGAAAGGCCAGTACTTAAAGAGTGTTGTCATCACATCTACGATGGGACCCGGCGTCAAGATCAATCCGACAAAGCTGACCGCCTGATCCCGACCCGAAGGTTGGTTGACATTAAAAAATGAACATGCTATAATGCAAAAGCAATTGCCGAAGACAGCAGGTGCCGCAAGGCGTAAACGTTAGTGCCAGCCGAGGGAATTTACGAAAGCACAAAGTGTTTGGGTAAAGATTTACTTCCCCTCTGTCTATGGGCAGAGGGGTTTTTTATTGAAATAATAAAAAGGAGGTGCACGAATCGTGGCAAATGTTGAACTGAAACAGCCGATCATTCAGGAAATCGCCGGCCAGGTGGAAGGCGCACAGTCTGTAGTAGTGATCGACTATCGCGGAATCAATGTTGCAGATGACACCGAGCTTCGAAGAGCATTCCGAGAAGAGGGTATCGTATACAAAGTGTACAAGAACACCATGATGAAGCGCGCATTCGAGGGAACCGATTTTGAAAAGCTCGATCCCGTTCTTGAAGGACCGAGTGCCATCGCGATCTCGAAAGACGATGCGACCGCTCCGGCAAGACTTATCGCGAAATACGCGAAGAAAATGGAGTCTCTTGAGATCAAAGCCGGTATTGTAGAGGGTGATTTCTATGATGCGGCTGCCATGCAGCAGATCGCGTCGATTCCTTCCCGGGAGGAGCTGCTCGGAAAGCTGCTCGGAAGTTTACAGTCTCCGATCGCCAACTTCGCACGTGTGCTTGATCAGCTTGCCGAGAAGGGAGGCTATGAAGCAATCGCTCCGGAGGAGGAGACTTCGGCAGAGGAACCCGCAGCAGAGGAACCCGCAGCAGAGGAACCCGCAGCAGAGGAACCCGCAGCGGAAGAGCCAGCAGCAGAAGATACAGATGCAGAAGAAACAGCGGATAAAAAGGGACCAAGAGAAAAGG
>JAJBTQ010000004.1:2962-30315 GCA_020860755.1 Lachnospiraceae bacterium | reverse complement strand
CCACGCGCCGCTGCCGCACGCCCCCCGGACTCGCCTGACGACCCAGACCCCCCGGCTGAGCACCCCGCGGCGGACGAGCCGGCAGCTGAAGAACCCGCAGCAGAGGAGCCCGCGGCTGAGGAGCCCGCGGCGGAAGAGCCCGCAGCGGAAGAACCCGCAGCGGAAGAACCCGCGGCTGAGGAACCCACTGAAGATAAGGGTGAAAGCGAAGAGTGAGGCCGATAGAATTTACCTATTATAATAAGACATTAATTCAGATCGAAAAATAAAAACGGAGGAAAGAGTAATGGCAAAATTAACCACAGAGGAATTTATCGAGGCGATCAAAGAGCTGAGCGTATTAGAGTTGAATGATCTTGTAAAAGCATGTGAGGAAGAGTTTGGCGTATCCGCAGCAGCGGGAGTTGTTGTGGCGGCAGCAGGCGGCGGAGAAGCAGAATCTGCTGAGGAGCAGACCGAGTTTACGGTTGAGCTGACTGAGGTTGGCGAGAACAAGGTCAAGGTCATCAAGGTGGTCCGCGAGGTCACCGGTCTCGGACTGAAAGAGGCTAAGGATGTAGTAGATGCAGCCCCCGGTCCTGTCAAGGAAGGAATCGAGAAGGCTGAAGCTGAGGATATCAAGGAAAGACTTGAGGCGGAGGGTGCAACTGCAGTACTTAAGTAAGCCCTTTAAGGCGAATTGTTTTTCAGAAATACAGAGGAAGACTTACGGGAAATTGGCTCCCCAAAAAGTCTTCCTCTTTTTTTTTATTTTTCTTCTTGACCCGGAGATGGGATTTGTGATAAGATGATAAATGCACTATTGTGGCTTTTTAGGGCTTCGTGCGCCCTTTTTTGGCCGAGCATTTCTTATGAGAGGTAAATGTCTATGGAGAAAAACAGAATCCGTCCAGTCAAAAACGGTAATACGACACGTATGAGTTATTCCAGACAAAAACAGGTGCTGGAAATGCCGAATCTGATCGAAGTTCAAAAAAACTCCTACAACTGGTTTTTAAATGAAGGACTGAAGGAAGTGTTTGATGATATTTCACCTATCGTAGACTACAGCGGTCAGTTGAGCTTGGAATTTACTGACTTCACCCTGTGTGAAGACGACGTGAAATATACGATCCCGGAGTGCAAAGAGCGGGATGCGACCTACGCGGCTCCGTTAAAGGTAACAGTGCGCCTTTATAATAAAGAAGCGGATGAGATCAATGAGCACGAGATCTTTATGGGTGATCTGCCGCTGATGACGGAGACAGGCACGTTTGTGATCAACGGAGCAGAGCGGGTGATCGTCAGCCAGTTGGTTCGTTCTCCCGGTATCTACTACGGCATCACGCACGATAAAGTTGGAAAAAGACTGTTTTCCTGCACCGTGATCCCGAACCGGGGTGCATGGCTGGAATACGAAACGGACTCCAATGATGTGTTTTATGTCCGTGTGGACCGCACCAGAAAAGTGCCGATCACAGTGCTGATCCGTGCTCTGGGAGTGGGAACCAATCAGGAGATTTTGGATCTGTATGGCGAAGAGCCGAAGATCCTGGCAAGTTTCAGCAAGGATGTGGCGACAAATTACCAGGAAGGTCTTCTCGAACTTTACAAGAAGATTCGGCCAGGTGAGCCGCTTTCTGTGGAAAGTGCTGAGAGTCTGATCATGGGGATGTTTTTTGATCCGCGCAGATATGATCTGGCTAAAGTGGGCAGATATAAATTCAATAAAAAGCTGATGTTCCGGAACCGGATCAACGGCGAAGTCCTGGCAGAGGATGTGGTCGATCCGTCTACGGGCGAGATTGTTGCCGAGGCGGGAACCGTACTCGATCGGGAGATGGCCGACCGGATCCAGAACACCGCGATTCCCTCTGTTTTGATCCAGACGGAGGAGCGGAATGTAAAGGTGCTCTCCAGCATGATGGTGGACATCACGCACTTTGTGGACGTGGATCCGAAAGAGGTCGGCGTCACGGAGCTTGTCTATTATCCGGTCCTGCAGCAGATCCTGGAGGAGAATGAGGATATTGAGGATATCAAGGCTGCCATTCGCAGGGATATTCACGACCTGATTCCGAAACACATTACTAAAGAAGATATTCTCGCATCCATCAACTATAATATGCATCTCGAGTACGGCATTGGCAACAGTGATGACATCGATCACCTTGGCAACCGCCGGATCCGTGCGGTTGGTGAGCTGCTGCAGAATCAGTACAGGATCGGCCTTTCCAGACTGGAGAGAGTCGTCCGTGAAAGAATGACAACGCAGGATCTGGAGACGATCAGTCCCCAGAGCCTGATCAATATCAAGCCGGTGACAGCGGCGGTAAAAGAATTCTTCGGTTCCTCCCAGCTGTCCCAGTTTATGGATCAGAACAACCCGCTGGGTGAGTTGACGCACAAACGTCGTCTCTCGGCGCTGGGCCCGGGCGGTCTTTCCAGAGACCGTGCAGGTTTTGAGGTTCGTGACATCCATTACTCTCATTATGGAAGAATGTGTCCGATCGAGACCCCTGAAGGACCGAACATCGGTCTGATCAATTCACTTGCGTCCTACGCAAGGATCAATCAGTATGGTTTCGTGGAGGCACCTTACCGTAAAATAGATAAATCTGATCCCGATAACCCGCGTGTCACAGACGAGGTCGTCTATATGACTGCGGATGAGGAGGATAACTACCACGTGGCGCAGGCGAGTGAGCAGCTGGACGAGAAGGGATACTTTGTCCGTCGGATGGTTTCCGGCCGTTATCGGGAAGAGACGCAGGAATATGAGCGCAGTCTTTTTGACTACATGGATGTCTCCCCGCAGATGGTCTTTTCCGTCGCGACTGCCCTGATCCCGTTTTTGCAGAATGACGACGCGAACCGTGCCTTAATGGGAGCGAACATGCAGCGTCAGGCAGTGCCGCTTATGCAAACAGAGGCCCCTGTTGTCGGAACCGGCATGGAGGCGAAAGCGGCGGTGGATTCCGGTGTCTGTGTAGTTGCGAAGCGCGACGCTTTAGTGGAGCGCGCCTGTTCCGACGAGATCGACCTCAAATACGATGACGACGGAAGTCGTGAGACCATTAAGCTGACAAAGTTCTCCAGGAGCAACCAGTCAAACTGCTACAATCAGATTCCCATCGTCTTTAAAGGGGACCATGTGGAGGCCGGACAGGTGATCGCGGACGGTCCCTCCACCGCGAACGGCGAGCTTGGACTGGGAAAGAACCCGTTGATCGGATTTATGACCTGGGAAGGCTATAACTATGAGGATGCCGTGCTCATATCCGAGCGTCTGGTGCAGGACGATGTCTATACTTCTATTCATATAGAAGAGTATGAGGCGGAAGCCCGTGACACCAAACTTGGACCGGAAGAGATCACGCGGGATGTCCCCGGTGTCGGAGATGACGCGCTGAAAGATCTGGATGAGCGGGGCATTGTCCGCATCGGAGCGGAAGTACGCGCCGGTGATATTCTGGTTGGCAAAGTGACTCCAAAAGGAGAGACAGAGCTGACTGCGGAGGAAAGACTGTTAAGAGCGATCTTCGGCGAGAAAGCGAGAGAGGTGCGCGACACGTCCTTAAAAGTACCTCATGGAGAGTATGGGATCGTCGTGGATGCCAAAGTGTTTACACGGGACAACGGAGATGAGCTGTCTCCGGGCGTCAATCAGGCAGTCCGCATCTATATCGCTCAGAAGAGAAAGATCTCCGTCGGAGATAAGATGGCTGGCAGGCATGGGAACAAAGGTGTTGTCTCCCGCGTGCTACCCATTGAAGATATGCCGTTCCTGCCGAATGGGCGTCCGCTGGACATTGTCTTAAATCCGTTGGGCGTGCCTTCCCGCATGAACATCGGACAGGTATTGGAGATTCATCTGTCCCTGGCGGCGAAAGCGCTCGGCTTTGACATCACAACGCCTATCTTTGACGGTGCAAATGAGAAGGACATTACGGAAACGCTTGAGATAGCCAACGACTATGTCAACCTGCCGTTTGACAAGGCGGAAGCCGGGAAGGGCAACGAGAATTTCCGCGATAAATATAAAAGCATCCTCTCCAAAGAGGTTATAAAATACCTGGATGAGAACCGTGACCACAGGAGCCTGTGGAAAGGGGTTCCGATCTCCAACGACGGCAAAGTGCGTCTGCGGGACGGACGGTCCGGCGAATATTTTGACAGCCCGGTCACGATCGGCCATATGCATTACTTAAAGCTCCATCATCTGGTGGACGACAAGATTCATGCGCGTTCCACCGGCCCGTACTCTCTTGTCACACAGCAGCCTCTGGGCGGCAAGGCCCAGTTTGGCGGACAGCGCTTCGGAGAGATGGAGGTGTGGGCACTGGAGGCATACGGTGCCGCTTACACGCTGCAGGAGATCCTGACCATGAAGTCTGACGATGTCATCGGAAGGGTGAAGACTTATGAAGCCATCATTAAGGGAGACAATATCCCGGAGCCGGGTATTCCGGAGTCCTTCAAGGTGCTGATCAAAGAGCTGCAGTCTCTGGGACTGGACATCACGCTCGAGGATGAGAACGGAAACGAGGTCACCTTAAAAGAGACGAGCGAATACGGAAATACGAGCCTTAATGCGATCATTGCTGGGGATCGGGATTTCCGGTATGAAGAAAAAGAATCATTTAGCGCCATGGGCTTTTCCGAGCAGGAGTTCAATGAGGAAGAAGAACTCGTGACGGTGGAAGAGGACGAGACGTCGGATGAAGATTCGGGCGAAGCAGTGGAAGAAGAAAGTTTGGAAACAAGATAAACGCAGAATAGAATGGGAAAGGAGTGTCACAAATGCCGGATACAAGAAATAATGAAGCAAATCAGGTTGTAGCATTTGACGCGATCCGTATCGGACTGGCCTCACCGGAAAAGATTCTGGAGTGGTCCCGGGGCGAAGTGAAGAAGCCGGAGACCATCAATTACAGAACGTTGAAACCGGAAAAAGAGGGTCTGTTCTGCGAAAAGATTTTTGGGCCGAGCAAGGACTGGGAATGTCACTGCGGCAAATATAAAAAGATCCGCTATAAGGGAGTGGTCTGCGACCGATGCGGTGTGGAGATCACAAAGTCCAATGTGCGGCGCGAGCGCATGGGCCACATCGAACTGGCGGCTCCTGTCTCTCATATCTGGTATTTTAAGGGGATCCCGAGCCGGATGGGGCTGATACTGGATCTGTCTCCGCGGGTACTGGAGAGAGTACTGTATTTTGCGGCATATATCGTTTTGGACCCGGGCGAGACCGATCTGGCGTACAAGCAGGTCTTAAGTGAGACTGAATATCAGGAAAACAGGGAAAAGTTTGGAAACGAATTCCGCGTAGGTATGGGAGCCGAGTCCATCATGGAGCTCTTAAAAGCCATCGATCTGGATGAAGACTCCGCACAACTGAAGGAAGAATTAAAGAAAGCAACAGGTCAGAAAAGGGCCCGGATCATAAAGAGACTGGAAGTCGTGGAAGCTTTCCGCGAGTCCGGCAACAGACCGGAATGGATGATCTTAACGGTGATTCCCGTGATCCCGCCGGATCTGCGCCCGATGGTGCAGCTGGACGGCGGACGTTTTGCGACCTCAGATTTAAACGACCTTTACCGGAGGATCATTAACCGCAACAATCGGCTGCGGAGACTTTTAGAGCTCGGTGCCCCTGACATCATTGTCCGCAACGAAAAGCGGATGCTTCAGGAGGCAGTGGATGCCCTGATCGACAATGGGCGGCGCGGCAGGCCGGTCACCGGACCCGGCAACCGGGCATTAAAGTCCCTCTCGGATATGCTGAAAGGAAAATCCGGGCGTTTTCGGCAGAATCTGCTCGGAAAGCGTGTGGATTATTCTGGACGTTCCGTTATCGTAGACGGACCGGAGCTGAAGATCTACCAGTGCGGCCTTCCGAAAGAGATGGCCATTGAGCTGTTCAAGCCCTTTGTGATGAAGGAGCTGGTCGCCAACGGCACGGCTCACAACATTAAGAGCGCGAAGAAGATGGTAGAGAAGCTGCAGCCGGAGGTGTGGGATGTCTTAGAAGAGGTGATCAAAGAACATCCGGTGATGTTAAACCGCGCACCGACACTGCATCGCCTCGGCATCCAGGCGTTTGAGCCGATCCTTGTGGAGGGCAAGGCCATCAAGCTTCATCCCTTAGTCTGCACCGCGTTTAACGCCGATTTCGACGGAGACCAGATGGCGGTACATCTTCCGCTTTCAGTGGAGGCACAGGCGGAGTGCCGCTTTATGCTGCTGTCTCCGAACAACCTCTTAAAGCCGTCTGACGGCGGCCCGGTGGCAGTTCCCTCGCAGGATATGGTGCTTGGGATCTACTACCTGACCATGCATAAATTTCCGGATGTCACGGGGACCGAAAAAGAGGAACTCGTTGTAGCCGAATTTGGCGTGAGCGAGGAAGACGTGGCGAAAGTGCCGGAAAAGAAGCGCAAAAAAGATTACTTTATCGATAAGGCGATCGCGGCATTCGAGAAATCTCAAAAAGAGCTTGCCAAGATCGTGGACAAGCAGGGCGGAGTAAATCAGGCACAGGATGCCCTGAAGAAATATGAGGCGAAGCATGTCGTCTTAAACGAGGATTCCTTTGTCCGTGTTAATGTGGATATAGAACGCAACCGGATCGTGGTCTGTACGATTGAAGATCTCATCGGACACTACTTCGATGATGTAAATAAGGCAATCCTCGCGTATGAAAACGGACATATCACACTCCATCAAAAGCTGATCCTGCGCCGGCAGGGTGAGTTCGAGGGAAGAGCGATCTCCACGATGATCGAGACGACGCTCGGACGGATGTTGTTTAACGAGATTCTTCCGCAGGATCTCGGTCTGGTCGATCGTACGATAGAGGAGAATGCTCTTAAATATGAAGTGGATTTCCATGTAGACAAAAAGGGCTTAAAGAAAATCCTCGAGCAGGTCATCAATCTTCACGGGGCGACAAAGACCGCGGAAGTGCTGGATGACATCAAAGCGATGGGATACAAATATTCCACACAGGCAGCGCTTACGGTATCCATTTCCGACATGAGCGTGCCGGAGAAAAAGCCTCAGCTGATCGAACAGGCACAGGAGACGGTGGATACGATCACGAAGAACTTTAAGCGAGGCCTGATTACAGAGGACGAGCGTTACAAAGAGGTCATCGAGACGTGGAAAGATACGGATGACGAGCTGACAACAGAGCTGCTCTCCGGTCTGGACAAATACAACAACATTTATATGATGGCAGATTCCGGGGCCCGCGGTTCCGACAAGCAGATCAAACAGCTGGCCGGCATGCGTGGACTGATGGCGGATACGACCGGAAGAACGATCGAGCTGCCCATCAAGTCTAACTTCCGGGAAGGCTTGGATGTTTTGGAATACTTTATGTCCGCACACGGCGCCCGCAAAGGTCTGTCAGATACGGCATTGCGTACGGCGGATTCCGGATATCTGACCCGCCGTCTTGTGGATGTCTCTCAGGACCAGATCATACGGGAGGAAGATTGCAGCGCCGGCTCCGATGAGATTCCGGGCATGTATGTCTATGCTTTCATGGATGGAAAAGAAGAGATCGAGAGTCTGCAGGAGCGCATTACCGGACGTTTCGCCTGTGAGCCGATCCTGGATAAAGACGGCAATGTTCTGATCGAGGCGGATCACATGATCACCCCGAGAAGAGCTGCCCTCATCATGGAGAAAGGCGTAGACGAGAGCGGAAAACCTCTCACACGAGTGAAGATCCGTAACGTCTTAAGCTGCCGCTCTCATGTGGGGATCTGTGCAAAGTGCTACGGGGCCAACATGGCAACCGGCCAGGCGGTTCAGGTCGGTGAGGCTGTCGGTATTATCGCGGCACAGTCCATCGGCGAGCCGGGTACACAGTTAACGATGCGGACCTTCCATACCGGCGGAGTGGCAGGCAGCGATATCACTCAGGGTCTTCCCCGTGTGGAGGAGCTGTTTGAGGCCAGAAAGCCGAAAGGACTCGCGATCATTACTGAGATCGCAGGCAAGGCCAGCATCAAGGATACAAAGAAGAAACGCGAGATCGTTGTGACAAATGACGAGACCGGTGAGGCCAAGACATACCTGATCCCTTACGGATCCAGGATAAAGATCTCCGATGAGGCAGTCCTTGAGGCCGGAGATGAGCTGACGGAAGGCAGCGTCAATCCGCACGACATCTTAAAGATCAAAGGCATCTCGGCAGTGCAGGATTACCTGCTCCGCGAAGTGCAGCGTGTCTACCGTCTGCAGGGTGTGGAGATTAACGATAAGCATGTGGAGGTCATTGTCCGCCAGATGCTCAAGAATGTCCACATCGAAAACAACGGCGCATCCGACTTTCTGCCGGGGGCACTGGTAGATGTGCTTGACTATGAAGACTCTAACAAGAGACTTGAGGAAGCAGGAGAGGAGCCGGCAGAGGCAAAACGGGTGCTGCTTGGCATCACCAAGGCTTCCCTCGCAAAGAAGTCCTGGTTGTCTGCCGCCTCATTCCAGGAGACGACAAAGGTCCTGACCGATGCCGCCATCAAGGGCAAGGCCGATCCGCTGATCGGGTTAAAAGAGAACGTGATCATCGGCCAGCTGATCCCGGCCGGTACCGGCATGAAGAGGTATCGCTCGATTCGTCTGGACTCAGATAATGACATGATCGTAAAGCCGGAGCTCGAGATCGAGGGATCCGACGAAGAAACGATGGAAGAGTTAAATGACCTGCTCAGTGAGGCTGAGAGTGACTTCCTGGATGAGATGGAAGGTGAGGCCGCCGCAGAAGAACTTCTGGATGAAGCGTTTGACGACGAGTTGGATACTGAGTTAGATGAAGAACTGTTAGAGTCAATCGACGAAGAGCAGGAGGATGCCTTGCAGGAGACTGTTGATGAAGAGAGTGCGGAAGAGGCGCACGAAGAAGCGGACGACGAGGCAGTTCTGGAGGAAGGTTTAACGGATAATATCGAAGAACTTCTCGAGGAAGCCGGGGAGGAAAAGGAGTAAAATTTTCCCATTATGGCAGAAACCCTTCCAAATAGAAGAAATTCTTGACAAGGATGTCTGTAAATAATATAATATCAAGCGTGCTTGTGACGCAGAAAGCGGCGGTTTTCCGCTTCCTGCGCATATAAAATACCAAAACAGGAGGTGAAAGAATGCCAACACCGAATCAGTTAGTGAGAAAAGGGCGTAAGACAACGGTGAAAAAGTCGAATGCGCCGGCGCTGCAGAAGAGCTACAACTCTCTGAAAAAACGCTCGACGGACGTGTCTTCTCCGCAGAAGCGCGGTGTCTGCACAGCAGTGAAGACCGCTACGCCCAAAAAGCCTAACTCGGCTCTCAGGAAGATCGCCAGAGTGCGCCTTTCCAACGGAATTGAAGTGACGAGCTACATTCCGGGAGAAGGTCACAATCTTCAGGAGCACAGTGTTGTACTGATCCGTGGCGGCCGTGTAAAAGATTTACCCGGTACCAGATACCACATCATCAGGGGAACACTGGATACGGCGGGTGTCGCGAACCGACATCAGGCCCGTTCCAAATATGGCGCCAAGAAACCGAAAAAATAGGCAGTAAGTCTGCAGAACCAATAGTATCACACGAACTATGGTAAGTGTTGGGATTCTATCTTTGTTTTGATACAGGATGTCCCTGCACGTACACACAACATGTGAGTACCGTTGATCTAATTAAAAAGATTATGAAACATCGGGTCCGAAATTCATAAAACCGAGTGCAAGCAGTCGTTTTACGACTTATCGTCCCCTTGTATCATAATACAAATGATTAAGGAGGGAAGAACCGTGCCACGTAGAGGACATGTTCAGAAAAGAGAAGTTTTACCGGACCCTGTATACAATGACGTCGTAGTCACCAAGCTGATCAACAATATCATGCTGGACGGCAAGAAAGGGGTGGCTCAGAAGATCGTATACAAGGCGTTCGACATTATTGCTGAGAAGACCGGAAAGCCTGCGCTGGATGTCTTTGAGGAGGCTATGAACAACATCATGCCCGTACTCGAGGTCAAGGCGAGACGGATCGGCGGCGCAACTTATCAGGTGCCGATCGAGGTGAGACCGGACAGAAGGCAGACATTGGCACTGCGCTGGTTGACCATGTACGCGAGAAACAGAAGCGAAAAGACAATGGCAGAGCGTCTGGCCAATGAGATCATGGATGCCGCGAACAATACCGGAGCATCCGTGAAAAAGAAAGAAGATACACATAAGATGGCAGAGGCCAACAAGGCATTCTCCCATTATCGTTTTTAGTAGTTTTGGAGGAGTTCATCATGGCTGGAAGAGAATATCCGCTTGAGCGAACCAGAAATATAGGAATTATGGCTCATATCGATGCGGGTAAGACCACGTTGACTGAGCGGATCCTATACTATACGGGAATTAATTACAAAATAGGTGAAACCCACGAAGGCAACGCAACCATGGACTGGATGGAGCAGGAACAGGAGCGGGGAATTACGATCACATCCGCCGCTACGACCTGTCACTGGACTCTTCAGGAAGAGAACAAGCCCAAGGAAGGTGCTCTGGAGCATCGGATCAATATCATCGATACTCCGGGTCACGTGGATTTTACCGTAGAGGTAGAGCGATCTCTCCGCGTGTTGGATGGCGCGGTTGGCGTGTTTTGCGCCAAGGGAGGCGTAGAGCCCCAGTCAGAGAATGTCTGGCGTCAGGCTGACACATATGACGTGCCGCGGATGGCCTTCATCAACAAGATGGACATCATGGGAGCGGATTTTTACGGAGCCGTGGATCAGATCCGGACCAAGCTGGGCAAAAACGCGATCTGTTTGCAGCTGCCGATCGGAAAAGAAGATGATTTTGTCGGACTCATCGATCTGTTTGAGATGAAGGCATACATCTATAATGATGAAAAAGGCGAAGATATCTCCGTCGTTCCGATCCCGGAAGATATGCAGGAGGAGGCGGCCCTATACCACGAAGAGCTTGTGGAAAAGATCTGCGAGCTGGATGACGACCTGATGCTCATGTACCTGGAAAACGAAGAGCCGTCCGTGGAAGAGATGAAGGCAGTCCTAAGGAGAGCCACCTGCGAGTGCACCGCGATCCCGGTTACCTGCGGATCGGCTTACCGCAACAAGGGTGTTCAGAAGATGCTGGACGCGGTTGTGGAGTATATGCCGGCCCCTACGGATATCCCTGCGATCAAAGGAGTGGACTTAGACGGCAACGAGGTGGAGAGACATTCCTCCGATGACGAGCCGTTTTCCGCGTTGGCGTTCAAGATCATGACGGACCCCTATGTCGGGAAGCTGGCGTTTTTCCGCGTCTATTCCGGAACATTAAAATCCGGATCCTATATCTTAAACGCGACGAAGGACAAAAAAGAGCGCGTCGGACGGATCCTGCAGATGCACGCCAACAAACGGCAGGAGCTTGACATGGTATATGCCGGAGACATTGCGGCTGCCGTAGGCTTTAAGCTTACCACGACGGGCGACACGATCTGTGATGAGGAACACCCGGTGATCTTAGAGTCCATGGAGTTCCCGGATCCGGTGATCGAGCTCGCGATCGAGCCAAAGACGAAAGCCGGGCAGAGCAAGATGGGCGAAGCCCTCGCCAAGCTGGCGGAGGAGGATCCCACCTTCAAGGCCCATACGAATCCCGAGACCGGACAGACGATCATTGCCGGGATGGGAGAGCTCCATCTGGAGATCATTGTGGATCGTCTGCTTCGCGAGTTCAGGGTTGAGGCCAATGTCGGAGCGCCTCAGGTTGCTTATAGGGAAACATTCACCAAAGCGGTGGATCAGGAATACAAGTACGCGAAACAGTCCGGCGGACATGGTCAGTACGGTCACTGTAAAGTGAGATTTGAGCCATTGGACCCGAACGGAGAGGAAACATTTGAGTTTGACTCGGAAGTGGTCGGAGGCACGATCCCGAAAGAGTATATTCCGTCCATCGGAGCAGGAATCGAGGAGGCTGCTCAGGCGGGCATCCTAGCGGGCTTCCCTGTGCTTGGCGTCAAGGCGACTGTCTACGATGGTTCCTATCACGAAGTGGATTCTTCGGATATGGCATTCCACATAGCAGGCTCCATGTGTTTTAAGGAGGCGATGCGAAAGGCCGACCCGGTTCTTTTGGAGCCCATCATGAAAGTTGAAGTGACGATGCCGGAAGAGTACATGGGAGACGTGATCGGAGATATCACATCCCGCCGCGGACGCATCGAGGGGATGGATGATATCGGCGGAGGAAAGATGGTGAAAGGATATGTACCTTTAGCCGAGATGTTCGGCTATTCCACCGACTTACGTTCCAAGACACAGGGACGTGGAAACTTTTCGATGTTTTTTGAAAAATACGAAAAGGTTCCCAAATCCGTGCAGGACAAAATAATTTCTAATAAAATAAAATAAAACTTGAAATACCTGTTTGTTTTTAATATAATCGTGGTATCGAGTTGTTATTTAAGAAAAAGATAAGAAAAAAGGGATTGCCACCAGAAAATAGTTAAGGAGGACTTTTAACATGGCAAAAGAAAAATTTGACAGAAGTAAACCACATTGTAATATTGGTACAATCGGACACGTTGACCACGGCAAAACAACTCTGACCGCTGCGATCACCAAGATCCTCGCGGAGAGAGTTCCGGGCAACGAGTATACCGAGTTTGATAAGATCGATAAGGCCCCTGAAGAGAAAGAGCGTGGTATCACCATCTCCACTGCTCACGTTGAGTACCAGACGGATAAGCGTCACTATGCACACGTTGACTGCCCCGGACATGCTGACTATGTCAAGAATATGATCACCGGTGCCGCTCAGATGGACGGCGCGATCCTGGTCGTAGCAGCTACGGACGGCGTGATGGCTCAGACGAAGGAGCACATCCTTCTGTCCCGTCAGGTTGGCGTGCCTTATATCGTCGTGTTTATGAACAAATGTGATATGGTCGACGACGAAGAGCTCTTAGAGCTGGTCGAGATGGAGATCGTTGAGCAGCTTGAGGAGTACGGTTTTACGGACTGCCCGATCATAAAGGGTTCCGCATTAAAGGCTCTCGAAGATACTTCCAGCCACTGGGCAGATGATATTATGGAGCTGATGGATACCATCGATACCTACATTCCGGATCCGCAGAGAGCGACAGATCAGCCGTTCCTTATGCCGATCGAGGACGTGTTCACCATCACAGGCCGTGGCACAGTTGCCACCGGCAGAGTGGAGCGTGGTACCCTTCATCTGAACGAGGAAGTTGAGATCCTCGGCATCAGCGATGAGGTTCAGAAGACGACCGTTACCGGCATCGAGATGTTCCGGAAGCTGTTGGACGAGGCACAGGCCGGTGATAACATCGGTGTCCTGCTTCGTGGTATCCGCAGAACCGACATCGAGAGAGGTCAGGTTGTTGCAGCACCGGGCACCGTGACCTGCCACACCAAGTTTACGGCTCAGGTATACGTGCTTACGAAAGAGGAGGGTGGACGTCATACACCGTTCTTCAATAACTATCGTCCGCAGTTCTATTTCCGTACAACGGACGTGACCGGCGTCATCACACTGCCGGAGGGCGTTGAGATGTGCATGCCCGGCGATAACGTCGAGATGACCATCGAGCTGATCCATCCGATCGCTATGGAGCAGGGACTTACCTTTGCTATCCGTGAAGGCGGACGTACGGTTGGTTCAGGCCGTGTTGCCACCATCATCGAGTAACGTCGAAAAACATAGTAATATCAAGGCCTCCGGGAATTTTTCCGGAGGCCTATTTTGATGAAAATAAACTCACTTTATGGTTTCTTTCCTTGTAAAAACATGGTAAGATTTATGGAGAAAAAGCGTGGAATAATCGTCGAAATAGTTCGAATGTTACGAACTGGAAAACAGGAGGTATTGGCATATGGTATTAGTAACAGCGGCATGTGGAAATGTAATGAGCCGGATTATCCCGATCCTGCTTCAAAACGGGATCCAAGTCAAGGCGCTTGATGCCAACCCTGCGGTAGAGAATCTGAAAGAGATCGGGGTGGCCGAAACATGCATCGGAGATGTGCACGATCCGGACACATATAAAAAGGCGATGGAAGGCTGCACTCAGGTGTTATATCAGCCGACTCTGGCTGATGAGGAGGAGGCACAGCTGGCTTGGAGCTGCATTGATGTTGCGGTAGAGATGGGGATCGAACAGTTTGTCATGCTCTCTGTTTTACATCCCGGCATGAGTACTCTGCTCCAGCACACGCAAAAGTTAAAGGCAGAGGAATACCTGATCTACAAAGGGCTCTCGGATGGGCTTAACTACACAATCCTTCAGCCGACGCACTATTATCACAATTTCCCTGTCCCGATCGTCGTAGAGGGAAACTGTTATAAAGTTTTCTATGATCCGGAGACAAAGCTGTCTCTTGTAGACGCGGAGGATGTGGGCGCAGTGGCGGCAAGGGTACTGACAGAGCCCGGGCATCAGAATGCGACCTATGAACTGGTGGGGGATGAGTTCCTCTCCTCCAGCGAGATGGTAGATCTGTTCAACCGGTACACCGGCAAAAATGTCTCGATCATCTATGAAACCGATCCGGAAGAGACAATGAAAATGTTCAGCATCACGGACTGGGAAGGCTATTCGGCAGATATGTTCCGCCATCTGGCGGACACCTACACCAAATATGGCTTGGCGGGGAACTCCCATGTGCTGACATGGCTTCTCGGGCGTGCACCGCGTACATTCGAAGACTTTGTGAAGCGTGAGATGGATAAGATAAAATAAATACAGATAAATTTCATTTCGGTTAAGAAGAATTATAGGAGGACAAATGGCGAAATATCAATGCTCAGTTTGTGGATATATTTATGATGAAGAAAAAGAGGGCACACCGTTTGCTCAGTTGGAGGCCTGCCCGCTGTGCAAGGCGCCGAGAGAAAAGTTTGTCTTGCTGGAGGAGGCACCGAAGCAGGAGGCTGTCGCAGAGGGGCAGCCATCCGACCTCTCCTACGATCCGGCGACGGCCCGGACGGATTCGTCCTGCCGCTATATGGAGGAGATCCATGAGATGGCGGTCAGCGGCAGCTCCATTCACGCGGCGATGGGCACGAAGCTGCCGATGCCGGGCTGGGATGACATCCTGATCTTAGGAGCGCAGCTTGCCACCCTGCCGCTCGATGACGGCGCGCCCGTGGAGACCACGACTGTGATCGGGAAGCATGCAGAAAAGCCGCTTGTCATAGACAGTCCGGTCTATATATCGCATATGTCCTTTGGAGCACTTTCGAAGGAGATCAAAACTGCGCTTGCCATGGGCAGCGCGGCAGCACACACGGCGATGTGCAGCGGAGAGGGCGGGATCCTGCCGGAAGAGCGGGAGGCAGCCTACCGATATATCTTTGAATATGTACCGAATCTCTACAGCGTGACGGATGAGAACCTGCGCCGGGCGGATGCCGTTGAGATCAAGATCGGACAGGGGACCAAGCCAGGGATGGGCGGTCATCTGCCGGGGAATAAAGTGACAGCGGATATCGCAGCCGTGCGCGGCAAGACCGAGGGCGAGGATGTCCAGAGCCCTTCCCACTTTGCGGACATCCTCACGAAGGATGATTTAAAAGCGCGTGTTGCCGAGCTTCGCGCGCGTTCAGACGGAAGACCGATCGGGATCAAGATCGCTGCCGGTCATATCGAGGAGGATCTGGCCTGCTGCGTCTATGCAGAGCCGGACTTTATCACGATCGACGGACGCGGCGGCGCGACCGGGTCAAGTCCGCAGCTTTTGCGGGATTCCAGCAGCGTTCCGACGATCTATGCGCTCGCGCGCGCCCGCAGATATCTGGACGAAGTTCATTCGGATATCAGCCTTGTGATCACCGGAGGCCTGCGCGTGTCCTCCGATTTTGCCAAGGCGATTGCCATGGGCGCCGATGCCGTGGCGGTGGCCAGCGGGGCGCTGATCGCGGCGGCCTGCCAGCAGTACCGCATCTGCGGGAGCGGGAATTGTCCGGTCGGGATCGCCACTCAGGATGAGAGCCTGCGCGCCCGATTGAATATCGATGTCGCAGCAGCCCGTGTGGCAAACTATTTGAATGTTTCGCTGGAGGAGCTTAGGATGTTTGCGCGGATCACCGGACACACGGACGTTCATGACCTGAACCTGACAGATCTGTGTACGATCAATCGGGAGATCTCAGAATACACAGATATTGTACATGCATAGAAAGGCCTGCTGCTGTAGTTCTGCGATAAGGAAGCAGATCGCATGGCAGCGCCGGCAGGAGAAGTTGTTATGAGTTGGAGACAAAACGCGGCAAAGCCGCAGGGCATCGGCGGAAAGCTGTTTGTGAACAAGATGAACAGCGGGGCCCATGCGGAGCTGTCAAAATGGGGCCTGTCGTTTTTGACATTAGAGAATTATTCAGACATTTTGGAGATTGGATGCGGGGGCGGCGCCAACGTCGCCAAATTGCTCGCAGGCTGTCCGAATGGACATGTGACAGGGATAGATTACTCGGATGTCAGCATAAAGACAAGCCAAAAAGTTAACGCCGAAGCGATCAAAGCCGGCCGGTGCCGGATCGAGCAGGAAAATGTGAGAGATCTTTCCTTTGCCGATGAGAGCTTTGATCTGGCCACAGCCTTTGAGACGATCTATTTCTGGCCGGAGATCGAGGATTCTTTCGCACAGGTGGCCCGTGTCTTAAAAAAGGACGGAACGTTTTTCATCTGCAACGAGACAGACGGAGAGGATCCGGAGGGCTACCAGTGGGAGAAGGAAATAGAGGGCATGAAGATCTATAAAGCGGAGGAAGTACTGGATGCCTTAAAACAGGCCGGCTTTTCGGAGATATCCGTGGAGCGGGAGCCCCAATCACATTGGATCTGCTTTACAGCCAAAAAATGAATTGTTAACCTATTGAGAAATAAAATGGTTGACAATTAACTCTCCCTTGTGGTACATTGTGTTAGGACAGCTCGGTCCGCAACAATACCATAAGGGGGATTTTTTTATGGATACAGTTAAGCAGAAGATAAAAACAATGGATCTCGTCTTTATAGCGATCTTTGCCGCTTTAATGGCAGTGTGCTCCTGGATTTCTATTCCGATGGCCATCCCGTTTACCCTGCAGACATTTGGGGTATTTATGGCAGTCGGCATTTTAGGCGGCAGGCGAGGGACCATTGCGATTCTTGTATATATTCTGCTTGGCGCGATCGGAATCCCGGTATTTGCGAATTTTACCGGCGGACCGGGCGTGCTGTTCGGCTCGACAGGAGGATACATTTTCGGATTCCTTTTTTCCGCGCTGGTCATGTGGGCGATGGAAAAACTGCCCGGGAAGAAGGCAGTCATTCAGATCCTGTCGATGGTCGTCGGCCTGGCGATCTGCTATACGGTAGGAACTGCCTGGTTTATGTTCATCTATGGACGACAGGTCGGGGCGATCGGATTGGGAGCGGCGCTGCTCATGTGTGTGGTCCCGTTTATCATACCGGATATCGCAAAGATCGTGGTGGCGTTTCTGCTCTCCAACCGGCTGCGAAACCATGTACGACTTGACTGAATAAATGGGAAAAATTTTCGAAAAAACCGCCAAAAACCCTTCCATAATTTCATGCAAAATATTTGAGAAAATCTCTTGATTTTGTGTCTGATCCATGATAGTATAATGGCTACAACTACCGTACAAATTACGTCTTTTGTGGGTGGTTTAGGGAGGTGACACAAAATAAAAGGCGGTCTACTACAATTCTTTCGAGAGTATGCTGAGGTATGGAGATTCATTGCCAGAAGCGTTTTTGGAAGATAAACGATCTTAGTCGTATATAATGAGTACGGCTTCGGTCGTATCGAAAAGGGGGACACGAGCCGATCCGCGGTTCATGCCCCTCCTTTTGATGTCCCGGGACATGGTATGGCTTGCCAAATTCCCGGGGATGTGATATGATACGAAATCATTGGACAAATGCAATGAAGGAGACTCTTATCTTCAGAGGTCGACAGGAATACGGCGTCACCGACTGAGAGCGCTGTTCGGAAGAGGAGATACAGGGAACACTCCGGAGCAGACGGGCTGAACAAGGGCAGGGTCCCAAAGTAGGTTCGTACGGGTATGCGCACGTTACGCGTCTGAGTGGGGAGCAGGATGCTCTCAATGCGGGTGGTACCGCGGAATAGACTTATTTCGCCCTGAAATGTCAGTGTACATTTTGGGGATTTTTTATTTTCGGGAGTAAGTCGGTCTGTTTCGTCCCGACAATCTGCATCAGAGGTATTGTAATTATGAAAGAAATCAGAGGAGTTGTAAAAAAGGAGACGCTCGAGATCGGAGAGATTCTTGCGCGGGATATGGACGGCTGTGAAGTGAAAGTAAACGGTGCCGTTCACACGATCCGCGATATGGGCGAGGTGGCATTTATTGTCCTTCGGAAGCGCGAAGGGCTGCTGCAGTGTGTCTGGGAAGACGGCGTTTCGGAGTTTCACATTAAAGACATACGGGAAGCTTCCACTGTGGAGTTTACCGGCTTTGTGCGCAAGGAGGAGCGCGCGCCGCAGGGATTCGAGATCCGGGTCAAAAGCGCACGGATCCTGTCGGAGCCGGCGGAGCCGATGCCGCTTCAGATCTCCAAGCGTAAGTTGAACACATCGCTCGAGGCGAAGCTGAACTACCGTCCGGTTTCCCTTCGGAATACTTATGAGCGGGCCAAGTTCCGCCTTCAGGAGGGACTTACCCGGGGATTTCGGGATTTCCTGTACGGACAGGGATTCACAGAGATCCACACACCGAAGATCGGGGCAAAGAGCGCAGAGGGCGGCGCAAACGTGTTTACGCTGGAATATTTCCACAAGCCGGCGATCCTGCAGCAGAGCCCGCAGTTCTATAAGCAGATGATGGTGGGCGTATATGACAGGGTGTTTGAGACGGCACCGGTATTCCGGGCCGAGAAGCACAACACGAAGAGGCACTTAAATGAGTATACCTCCCTTGACTTTGAGATGGGATACATTGACAGCTTTGAGGATATCATGGGAATGGAGACCGGATATTTACAGTACACCATGGATCTGCTCGCGCGGGAATACGCAGCGGACTTGGAGATCCTGGGGATCCGTAAGCTTCCGCGGACAGATGTGATCCCGCAGGTGCGGTTTGATGAGGCAAAGCAGATGGTAGCCGAGAAGTATGACCGGCAGTTCCGCAATCCCTACGACTTAGAACCGGAGGAGGAACATCTGATCGGTGAGCTTTTTCGGGAGGATTACGGTGCGGACTTTGTGTTCGTCACACATTACCCTTCAAAGAAAAGGCCGTTTTATGCCATGGATGATCCGGAGGATAAGACCTACACGCTTAGTTTTGACCTGCTGTACAGCGGTCTCGAGATCACGACCGGAGGCCAGCGTATCCATAACTATCATGAGTTGTTGGCCAAGATGGCGGAGCGCGGCATGGAGACCGAGGGGATGGAGAGTTATCTCGACACCTTCAAGTACGGCATGCCGCCCCACGGCGGACTCGGGATCGGCCTGGAGCGGATGACCATGCAGCTGACCGGGGAAGAAAATGTGCGTGAAGTGACGCTCTTCCCGCGGGATCTCAGTCGGCTCACGCCATAGATATTTTGATAACAGAAAGGAGTGCAGACTTATGATTCATAAAGGAACACAGATGCTCGCCACTAATCGGCTGACTCTGCGCCGCTTCCTCACCGAGGACGCGGAGGATGCGTTCTACAACTGGGCAGGCGATCCGGAAGTCACGCGTTATCTCTGTGAAAAACCGCAGGAGAGCGTAGAAAGCATGGAAGCCCTGATCGGGCAGTGGGAGCAGGAGTATGATAACGACCGGACATATCGCTGGGCGATCGAGTTGAATGAACTGGAACAGTGCATCGGCATCATCGAGGCGAAGTCGGTCGACGACCAACTGTGCAGCATAGAGCTTGAGTCCCGGATCGGGAAAAAATATTGGAACCGGGGATACACGTCGGAGGGGCTTGACGAGGTGCTTCGCTTTCTCATGGCTGAAGTGGGCGCTTGCCGCGTGTGGGCACAGTACGACGTATTAAATATCTATGCCGAAAAGGCGATGGAACATTGTGGAATGTCCCGGGAAGGGGTCTTAAAGCGGGCTGGTATCAACAACACGGGCATCGTGGACTTAGGAATCTGCGCGCAGGTCTCCGCTGCGGCAGCAGTTCGGGAAGAGGAAGATGAGGAGGAGATCTCGAACCATGTCGAGAAAGTGATGGGCGAGGACGGAAAGCTCCGCAATGTGATCTCCGATGAGACCATGGAGTATGTGGGCATTCTGGCCAAACTGGAGCTCTCCCCCGAGGAGACCGAAGCGGCGAAGAAGGACATGGCAGACATGCTGGATTATATCGATCAGTTAAATGAGCTCGACACCACCGGGATCGAGCCCATGTCCCATGTATTCCCGGTCCACAATGTGTTCCGCGAGGATGTAGTCAAAAACGGAGACGGACGGGAGGCAACGCTTGCGAACGCCCCTGTCAAGAAAGACAACGGCTTTAAGGTGCCGAAGACCATAGGCGAGTAGAAGCGGGAGGATATGCGTATGGAGAACATATTAGACATGACTGCCGTAACACTCGGCAAAAAGATAAAGGCAAAAGAGATCACCGCTCCGGAGGCGGCGAAAGCGGCTCTGGAGGCGATCCGGGAAAAAGAGGATAAGATCAATGCATTTGTAACGGTTCTTGATGAAGAGACCGTGTTAAAACGTGCGGAGGAAGTGCAGAGCCGGATCGATGCCGGAGAGCTTACCGGTCCTCTGGCCGGCGTGCCGGTGGCGATCAAGGACAACATGTGCACGGAAGGGATTTTGACAACCTGTGCATCCAATATTCTGTACAATTATATCCCGACTTACACGGCGACGGCGGTGAAGATCCTGGAGGACGCCGGTGCCGTCATCGTCGGCAAGACCAACATGGACGAGTTCGCAATGGGGAGTACGACGGAGACTTCCGCGTTTGGCGCGACGAAAAACCCCTGGAACTTAGAACACGTGACCGGCGGCTCCTCCGGCGGCTCATGCGCGGCTGTCGCAGCCGAGGAAATACCCTATGCGCTCGGATCCGATACCGGCGGATCCATCCGCCAGCCCAGTTCGTTCTGCGGGGTGACGGGGATGAAGCCGACGTATGGGACAGTTTCCCGACTCGGACTGATCGCCTACGGATCCTCCTTAGATCAGATCGGGCCGATCGCAAAAGATGTCACTGACTGCGCGACGATCCTGGAGGTGATCTCATCCCATGACAAGCTGGACTCCACCTCCTTAGAGCGGGATGACACCCGCTTTACCGAGGCATTGGTCGACGATGTGAAGGGAATGAAGATCGGCATCCCCAGAGATTATCTCGGGGAAGGCTTAGATGAAGAGGTCAAAGCAGCGATTCTCGCGGCGGCGAAGGCCCTTGAGGGGAAAGGAGCCGTCGTGGAAGAGTTTGACCTGGGGTTGGTCGAATATGCGATCCCGGCCTACTACGTCATTGCCTGTGCCGAGGCCAGTTCCAATCTCTCCCGGTTTGACGGCGTGAAATACGGTTACCGTACAGAGGAATACGACGGCCTCCACAACATGTATAAAAAATCCCGCTCCGAAGGATTCGGACCGGAAGTCAAGCGGCGCATCATGCTGGGCTCGTTTGTCTTAAGCTCCGGCTATTACGACGCATACTACTTAAAGGCGCTCCGCGTGAAAGCACTGATCAAGCAGGCCTTCGATGACGCGTTCGAAAAGTATGACGTGATCCTGGGGCCGGCGGCACCGACGACGGCGCCGAAGCTGGGTGAGTCCTTAAGCGATCCGATCCGCATGTATCTGGGCGACATCTACACGATCTCCGTCAATCTGGCGGGTCTTCCGGGAATCACCGTTCCCTGCGGGATCGATTCCGGGGGGCTGCCCATCGGACTGCAGCTGATCGGAGACTGCTTTATGGAGAAAAATATTATTCGGGCTGCCTACAGCTATGAACAGACAAGAACATTTGGACACGCACCGCTGGCCGGTGAGGCCGATTAGAAAGGAGGAGAAGCGATGAGTACCGTATATGAAACGATCATTGGATTGGAAGTACATGTGGAACTTGCCACCGAGACCAAGATCTTCTGCTCCTGTTCCACACAGTTCGGCGCAGCGCCGAACACCCACACCTGTCCGGTCTGTATCGGGCTGCCGGGGGCCCTTCCCGTTTTGAACAAACGGGTGGTGGAGCTTGCCGTAGCCGTGGGGCTGGCGCTTAACTGCAAGATCACACAGTACTGCAAATTTGACCGGAAAAACTATTTTTATCCGGATAACCCGCAGAACTACCAGATCTCCCAGCTCTATCTGCCGATCTGCCATGACGGTCATGTGGAGATTGAGACATCTGCCGGAAAAAAAGAGATCCGCATTCATGAGATCCATATGGAGGAGGATGCCGGCAAGCTGGTACACGATGAGTGGGAGGACGTCTCCATTGTGGACTACAACCGGTCCGGCGTGCCGCTGATCGAGATCGTATCCGAGCCGGATATGCGCTCCGCGGAGGAGGTCATCGCCTATCTGGAGACCCTGCGTCAGACGATCCAGTATCTTGGGGCCTCCGACTGCAAGCTGAATGAGGGATCCATGCGCGCCGACGTCAATCTGTCGGTCCGCGAGATGGGGTCCCAGAAACTCGGTATCCGCACAGAGATGAAGAATTTAAACTCATTCAAGGCGATCGCCCGTGCCATCGAAGGAGAGCGGGCCCGCCAGATCGAGCTTTTGGAAATGGGCAAAAAAGTCATCCAGGAGACCCGGCGTTGGGACGACAACAAGGAATCTTCCCATGCGATGCGGTCCAAGGAAGATGCGCAGGACTACCGATATTTCCCGGATCCCGACCTTGTGCCGGTAGAGATCTCGACCGAGTGGATCGAACAGATCCGTGCGAGGCAGCCGGAACTGCGCCCGGAAAAGCTGGAGCGCTATAAAACGGAGTATGATATCCCGGAATACGATGCAAAGGTCCTCACGGAGAGCAAGCGCATGGCGGATCTGTTTGAGGAGACTACGGCCATCTGCCATAAGCCGAAGAAAGTCTCGAACTGGCTTATGGGCGAGACGATGCGGCTCATGAAAGAGAATGGACAGGACGCGGAGGACATAACGTTTTCTCCGGCGCACCTGGCGGCCCTCATAGATCTCGTAGACAGCGGGGCCATCACGGGGCCTGTGGCAAAAGAGGTCTTTGAGAAAATTTATCAGGACGATATCGATCCGGATACGTATGTGAAGGAGCAGGGCCTCGCTGCCGTAAACGATGAGGATGCGCTTCGGAGCACCATCGAGCAGGTCATTGCCGAGAATCCGAAGTCTGTTGAGGACTACCACGGCGGCAAGAAGAAAGCCATGGGCTTTTTGGTCGGACAGACTATGAAAGCGATGCAGGGCAAGGCAAACCCTGCCATGGTCAATCAGATCCTGACAGAATTGCTGGAAAAATAAACGAAATGATACGGCGCCGGATCCCTTTAAGCATAAGAGACCGGCGCTTTAATAAGGAGAACAGGTATGAACTGCCGAAGAGAGGATGTTCTGCTCTATGCGGTTACCAATCAGACAGGACCCGGCGAAAAGTCTCTCGCGGATCAGGTGGAGCGTGCGCTGCGGGGCGGGGTAACCATGCTGCAGCTGCGGGAAAAAACATTGGACGAGGAGACCTTCCTTGCGGAGGCATACAGGATTAAGGATCTGTGTGACCGGTATGGGGTCCCCTTAATCATCAATGACAATGTGCGGATCGCAAAGAAGACGGGCGCCGCAGGCGTTCATGTGGGGCCAAGCGATATGAGCGTCGCGGACGCGCGGGCTTTTCTTGGCCCGGACCGGATCATCGGCGCATCGGCCCGGACGGTGGAGCAGGCTGTTGATGCCGAGCGCCAGGGAGCAGACTATCTGGGTGTCGGAGCGGTATTTGCCACGGACACCAAACAGGATGCCATAAAGATCGAAAGGAGAACGCTGACAGAGATCGCTCAGACAGTCCACATCCCGGTCGCAGCCATCGGCGGGATCACGGCAGAGAATCTGCCGGAGCTGGCGGGAAGCGGCATAGACGGAGTTGCCGTGGTCAGTGCGATCTTCGGGCAGGAGGATGAGGAGGCCGCTGCGCAGGAATTGAAGCGGCTGGCAAAAGAAACACTTATGCATCGGGGAGGCAGCGGCAGTCCGAAAAGGTGAGGGGGCTTATCATGAGAAAAACGGCATTGACGATCGCCGGCAGCGACTGCAGCGGCGGTGCGGGGATCCAGGCGGATATCAAGACGATGACGGTGAACGGGGTATACGCCATGAGCGCGGTCACGGCGCTGACGGCGCAGAACACCCTTGGAGTGGAGGCTGTCTTTGAATCCACCCCGGAGTTTTTACAACAGCAGCTGGACAGTGTGTTTCAGGATATCTTTCCGGATGCGGTAAAGGTCGGTATGGTTTCCTCTTCTGCCCTGATCGAAGTCATAGCGGATAGATTGGTCCTGTACGGGGCAAAGCACATTGTGGTGGATCCGGTCATGATATCCACCAGCGGGGACCGGCTGCTCAAAGAGGAGGCGATCCAAACCTTGCAGGATCGGCTGTTTCCCTTAGCACAGATCGTGACACCGAATATCCCGGAAGCGGAGCTGCTGATCGGACATGCGATCACGACGCCGGAGGAGATGGAGCACGCGGCAGACGAGATCGGAGAGAGGTATCTGTGCGCAGTGCTCTTAAAAGGCGGGCATCGGGACAGCGATGCCGACGACCTGCTTTACGCAGGCGGACAGATCATCTGGTATCACGCGGAAAAGATCGACAATCCAAACACACACGGGACGGGATGCACGCTTTCCAGTGCGATCGCGGCCAATCTGGCAAAAGGATGTGACCTTGAGGAATCCGTTGGGCTGGCCAAAGATTATGTCACCGCTGCGCTGCGGGCCGGATTGGACCTGGGGAGCGGAAGCGGCCCCATAGAGCACATCACATTTTAAGGCATTTCACAAAAATTTCATAGTCAATCGCTATGATCTGTGATATACTTAGCAAAGTCTACAGAGAACGACATAAAAGTTCCCGCTTTAGATACAATAGGATGGAGAGTGGAGGAATACAATGTTTGATGATACGGACTTAAGAGACGAAGAAAAAACAGATTCTGATGCATTAGTCAATGCGGAACAGGACAGCTCAGAGGAAAGTCCAAATACTGCGGATCCGGAAAGCAGCGGCTCTGATACACCGGCGGCATCTGAGCAAAAGAGCGACGATGACAGCGGTACAAACGAGTTTGAGGAATTCTGCGCCATGTGCCATCGCCCGGAGAGCAAGTGCGGCAAGCTGATCCATGTGCCGAACGATATCTGCATCTGCCAGGACTGCATGCAAAAGACCTTTGACGGGATGGCGAACATGGGTGGATTATTTCCCGGCATGCCCTCGACGGATATCGATATCGGGGATATGTTCAAAGGGGATAAAAAGACGCCCAATATCAGCTTTATCAACATGGCTGATCTGCAGGGGATGCTTGGCGGCCAGCAGAAAGTGAAAAAGAAAAAGGCACCGGAAGAAAACAAAGAGGAACCGGTCCTGGATATTCGAAAGATCCCGGCTCCCCATAAGATAAAGGCCAGCTTGGACGAGTATGTGGTCTTAAACGAGTAATCCAAGAAAGTGATCTCCGTTGCGTTTTATAACCATTATAAGCGAGAGTAGTAGCAGCAGAATGTCTTAGAAGACGGTGTGGAGATCGAAAAGTCCAATATGCTGATGGTCGGGCCCACCGGATCCGGAAAGACGTATCTGGTTAAAACGCTGGCCAGACTTTTAAACGTACCGCTCGCAATCACGGATGCGACGTCTCTGACTGAGGCGGGCTATATCGGGGATGATATCGAGAGTGTGATCTCCAAGCTGCTTACTGCGGCAGACAATGACGTGGAGAAGGCGGAGCACGGCATCGTGTTTATCGACGAGATCGACAAACTGGCGAAAAAGAAGAACGCGACGCAGCGCGATGTCAGCGGAGAGTCGGTGCAGCAGGGGATGCTGCGGCTTCTTGAGGGATCCGAGGTGGAAGTCCCTGTGGGAGCGACGAACAAGAATGCCATGGTCCCCATGACAACGGTTGACACGTCCAACATCCTGTTTATCTGCGGCGGAGCATTTCCGGGGCTGGAAGACATCATAAAGGAGCGCTTAAACGAGCATGCCTCGATCGGATTTCAGGCGGATTTAAAAGACAAGTATGACGAGGAAGAAAACATCCTGCAGCATGTCACCACAGAGGATGTCCGGAAGTTTGGCATGATCCCGGAATTTATCGGCCGTTTGCCGATCCTGTATTCTCTGGAGGCCTTGTCCGAGGATATGCTGGTGCAGATCTTAAAGGAGCCGAAAAATGCCATCATCAAGCAGTATCAGAAGCTGTTTGAAATGGATGAGGTACGGCTGGAGTTTGAGGACGACGCCCTCCGCGCCATCGCCAAAAAGGCGAAGGAGAGGGATGTCGGCGCACGTGCGCTTCGCTCCATCTTAGAAGAACTTATGCTGGATATCATGTATGAGATCCCGAAAGATGACAACATTGGCCAGGTGACGATCACAAAGGACTACATAGAGGGTACCGGCGGACCGATCATTCAGATGCGTGGGACGCCGCAGCTTACTGCAAGACAATAAAAAATAGAATAGAAAAAGAAAAGGACAGCAGATTGATCTGCTGTCTTTTTCAAGGAGAAGGTATTTTTTACTATGGGGGTAGCAAAAAATTATAATGTATTGGGGGTTTACATCTATTATAATACCAAAAAATAAAAATAAGTGTTCACAATCTTGCGGATTTTTCTGGACTGTTTTTCGCCGTTTTTATAGTTACTGAACGGTAAGTAGGGCGATTTTCGGGGACATTTATATGGAATAATGCCCAAAATTGTGGTACGATAAGCGACGGAGAGAGGGCTGTTTATAGGCGCTTTTGACACAGACGGGAATGTGTCCCGCATCGATGTTGTGCGGGCATGGACGGAGGATTTTTTATGGAGCAGAAATTGTATCTGGAGTGTTATGCCGGGATCAGCGGAGACATGATGACGGGAGCTTTGCTGGACCTGGGAGCGGATGCCGGGAAGCTTAAGCACACATTGGAGAGTTTGCATATAGATGGATATACGGTTGAGATCGGCCGTGCAAAAAAAGCCGGACTTGATGTCTGTGATTTTTCCGTAAAGACGAGCGACGGGCAGGCTGCCCTCGACTGCGATATGGAATATCTCCACGGGCACACGCACGACGAGCACGGGCACACGCACGACGAGCACGGGCACACGCACGACGAGCACGGGCACACGC
>JAJBTQ010000004.1:0-2862 GCA_020860755.1 Lachnospiraceae bacterium | reverse complement strand
GCACACGCACGACGAGCACGGGCACACGCACGACGAACATGGGCATGAACATGCACACAGCCATGAACACAGGGGCTTAAATGAGATCACGCAGATCATAGAGGACTCTGACATGACCGAAATTGCGAAGCAGACGGCGCTTAAGATCTTTGATATTCTCGCGCAGGCCGAATCGGAAGCGCACGGAGTACCGGCAGAGGAGGTGCATTTTCACGAAGTGGGAGCCATTGACTCTATCGTGGATATTGCTGCCGCAGCGATCTGTCTGGATGACTTGGGGATCCGCGAAGTCATTGTACCGGTGCTGTGGGAAGGGTGTGGGACCATTCGGTGTCAGCATGGAGTGCTGCCGATCCCGGTTCCCGCCACACTGAACATCGTCAGAGATTATCAGTTGAACCTGCATCAGACCGAAACCATGGGGGAGTTTGTGACGCCGACGGGCGCGGCCATCGTCGCGGCCATCTGTACCGGGCAGACGCTTCCGGAGCGCTACCGGGTGAAGCGGACAGGTCTGGGCGGAGGCAAGAGAGAGTATGAGCGGCCGAGTATTCTTCGCGCGATGCTGATCATGCCGGAGGAGGCGGGCGCTGCCGAGGGCATCTGGAAGTTGGAGTGCAATATTGACGACTGCAGTGGAGAGGCAGTCGGCTATGCCATGGAACGGCTCTTTGCGTCCGGCGCCAGAGATGTCCACTATACACCGGTATATATGAAAAAAAATCGCCCCGGTTATCTGATCACCGTACTGTGCTCAGAGGAAGACCGGGAGAAAATGGAAGAGATCCTTTTTGCCGAGACGACGACGATCGGAGTGCGGCGCCAATGGATGGAACGCACCGTTCTGCCGAGAAAAGACCTGGTCATGATGACTTCTTACGGCGAAGTCCGCATAAAGGAGCTGGAACGAAACGGAAAGAAAGAATATTCTCCGGAGTATGAGAGCGTAGCGCAGGTCGCACGGGAGAATGGGATCCCGTTTCTTACGGCATATAAAAAGATCACCACAGAGATCTGTGGTGATCTGTAAACAATTTCCGATAACAGAGGTCCAACGACTGATTAATCTTTTGCCTTCGGATACTCGTTGCAGAGCAGACGGTAGGGAGGGACATCCTCCTCGACTTCCGGAAAACGGCCGATCGGCTCATAGAAGCGGTTGTCCGTATTGTCGTCATTGCACATGGAAACCTCTCCGAGCAGCACGGCTCCGGTGCCGGGCTCCACATTGAAGTCGTGATACATATACTGGTAGATCGTCGTGCTTTCACCCGGCTCAAGCTTTATCGCCGTTCCGGCGGGGACATAAAAAGTCCTGCCGTCCTTTGTCACGCGGACGTCCGTATCGGCAAACTCCCCATCCTCCGTAGAATTATATACTGTGATGAGAATATTTCCGCCGCCGCGGTTGATGATATCTTCCATTTTATAAAAGTGGAAGTGCATGGGTGCATACTGGCCGTCCCGCACCATAAGCAGCTTTTCCGCATAGGGCTTTTTATACTTTTCCTTCATGTGCTGATTCCCGTTTCGGAGCGTGATCAGGGAAAAGCCGACCTTTGCAAAGTCATTTAAACCATAGTCCGTAATGTCCCAGCCGAGCATATTGTCGCGGATCTCGTCGTATTCGCTGTTCTTGTCCTTCCAATCCTGCGGGGTCCAGCTGCAGAACGGGGGAAGTTCGAATCCGTGCTCTTTGATCAGATCCTCCATCTCCCGGATGGCATCGTTGATTTCCGAACGCTTCATAAAAAAACCTCCATAAGATAAAAATATGATAACCTTAAGAATTTTCTTACTGGGAATTATATAGGACAAAAACAACAATGTCAATTGCCCGGATGGAGAGAAAAAAGAAGATAGAAATGCCTGATTTTACACAAAATTTATATAGGTAATCTATACTCAATACCAGATTCATGCTATAATTACATTATGACAGGAAAGCGGTGCTGTCGGCGTGAACATATTTGAGAAAGGATCTCTTTTTAGCGACATAAAATGAAACCTGAATCGAAGAAAAACGTACTCAACACCATTGCGGAGATGTATGACGAGATCTTTAAGGCGGAACAGAAGGTGGCCGATTATATTTTGGCGAATCCGGAGCGGACGATCACGGCCAACGTCTCTGAGCTGGCAAACTTCAGCGGCGTCAGCGAGGCAACTGTGATCAGACTCTGCAAGCATCTCGGTTTTTCCGGGTATTATGAGTTAAAGATCTGTCTCTCCAGGGATATCGGCAGCCAGACTCCCTCGGCTAAGAGCGAAAAGCAATTGCTGGAGACTTCGACGGGGGCTTATTTTCAGACGATCGGCGGCCGGATCGCCCAGATCGGAGATTCCATGGATGAGGAGGTGTTTCGGGGTGCCGTCAAGCTGCTGGTGGAGAGCAAGCGGATTCATGTGATCGCGCTCGGCAACACGTCGCCGGTTGCCATGTATGCAGGGTATCGTCTGGAGCGCCTCGGCCTTCGCTGCAGCATGAGCCTTCAGCCGGAATACTATGTCAACCACATCAACCTGGCACAGGAAGGAGAGTGCGTATTGGCGATTTCCCGGTCCGGCACGACGAAGACCGTGATCCGCACCATGGAGTTTGCGAAGGAAAAGGGACTCAAGATTGTGGCCGTCACAGGGTACCGATATTCGCCGATGTCCTATCTTGCGGATTACCTGCTGCTGACCTTTCCGGACAGGGAGGATGCCGCGAAAGACTCACTTTCCAGACTGAATGAGATGGCTCTGCTGGATGTGCTGCTGGATGCGATCGAGATGGACAAGGCACCGGATGATTCGATACTGAAAACACCGGAAATGGTCCTGTCTTCGGACAAGTATTGAGCGCGCTTTATTAAGAAA
>JAJBTQ010000017.1 GCA_020860755.1 Lachnospiraceae bacterium | reverse complement strand
ACCATAAACATCCATGATAGATTATTATTAAAATTCGCGGCAAAATATAGACGTTTCACGCTGAATTATCGTATTTAAATATATCAAACGGGTATTTTAAAGAGGGGACAGAAATTATGCATAAAAACATTTTGAGAAGAGTGCTTACCTGTGTCCTGTCGGCAGGAATGGTGATGAGCCTTGGCGGAGTAACTGCACTGGCAGCAGAAATAGATAATAACGCGGAGATCTCTGAAACAAGCGACGAAGAGATCTCCGATTTAGACGACGCGGAGTTTTCCGAAACGGACGTCTCAGAAATCCCGGTATCAGACAACGCCGAGAGTCCCGTGAAGGACTCAGAAATCCCTGCATCGGACGACGCCGAAGATCCCGAAACGGGCGACGAAGAGGTCTCTGATCTGGACGACGCGGAGATTTCCGAAACGGATGAGGACGAGATCATGCTCTTGGCCGATGGGCTGGAAGCGTTTGCCGTCTACAGCGATACGGACAATAGTCTGACATTTTATACGGATCAAACTGCCCCGGAAGAGGGGAGTGAATATAACGATAAAGCTGTAACGTATGTGTACGAGGATGTGGACAGCCTTGCCGTGTCATACACAGACGTGCCGTGGCGCAATGTTAGAGCGAACGTGCCCGACGTGGTGATCGATCCCTCATTTCATGAGGCACAGCCCATAAGCCTGGCTAATTGGTTTTACGGCTTTTCCGGAGATGCATTTTACGGGTTTGAAAATATGGATACTTCTGCCGTTACGGATATGAGTTACATGTTTGCAGAATGTACCGAGATTACGAGCGTGGACGTGTCAGATTGGGATACTTCAAACGTTACAGATATGGGTTATATGTTTTCTGATTGTTACAGCCTGACAGATCTGGATGTGTCCTCCTGGGATACCTCGTCCGTTGTATATATGAGGGACTTATTTAACTATTGTATGGATCTGGAAAGCATAGATGTCTCAAACTGGAATACCTCAAACGTTACATTGATGGGATATATGTTTTATTATTGTCTCAGCTTGACCAACTTAGACATATCAGACTGGGATGTTTCAGGCGTTACAAGTATGAGCAACATGTTTGCAGCTTGTATAAGTCTTACAAGTATGGATCTGTCGAACTGGGATACCTCCAACCTGCTTGAAATAGATAATATGTTTAATTCATGTGAAGGATTGGAAAGCGTGAATGTTTCGGGCTGGGATACTTCCAACGTGAAAACTATGGACTTCCTGTTTTGTGATTGTATCAGTCTGGAAAGCCTGGACGTGTCAGGCTGGGACACTTCGAATGTAACAGGGATGTGTGGCGTGTTTGAATACTGTGAAAGCTTAAAAAGCCTGGACTTATCGAACTGGGACGTTTCAAATGGGAATGACATGGAGAGAATGTTTGAAAGCTGCATAAGTCTGGAAAGCGTCAACGTATCAGACTGGGACACTTCAAACGTGCAGTGGATGAAGGAAATGTTTTTGGATTGTGAACAACTTACCTCTCTCGACTTAAGCGGCTGGGATACCCGCAATTTAAGATCTTACCAGGATTTTGCGAACGGTTGTACGGCCCTCGAATGGGTTGGGATCGGTGAGGAAACCGACATTTTTACAAAAGCGCAGGTAGTGGATCAGCAGATCTGGTATGACAGCCCGGAAAACGGGAGCGTCGTATCGGAAGATTATCTGCAGGATGTGACCGAGTCCGGGCAGTACTGGACTTATACGCAGGAGGTGCTTCCTACAGTCAGCGATGTAAAGATCACAGCTTCCGCTGAAACCAAGACCTATGACGGTTCCGGGATCACCCTGACCGTGACCGCAAACGTCACGCCTGACACGGCGGAGATTTCCTATCAGTGGTACAAAGTAGAGGATGGCAGAGATACTATGATCGAAGGAGCGACATCCAGCCAGTTTACTACCGGAAGCGAGGTATCCGATTCCGGAACCTACAAATGCGTTGTAACCGCGACATATGGTTCGTTTACTGCAGAAGACAGTGACGAGATCACGGTCACGATCAAGGACAAAACCGATTCCGGTACAAGCGGCACGGGGACAGGCGGCAATTCGGGCAATACCGAAAGCCCGGGCAGCACCGGCGATAAAGGCGGCAGCGGTATCAGCGGCACGGGAGGCACAAGCGGCACGGGATCTACGAAGACGGGAGACACCAATGCGGGGGTGTGGTATCTTCTCGTGATCATTGCGGCCGGGGCTGTGGTTGTAAGCCTTGGCGTTCGCAGACGTACTGTTCGGAAATAAGGAATGAAACACTGCAGAATTTAAAAGGAGGGTTAGATTATGAAACAAAAATGGAAATATTTTCTGTTCAGTATTATTCCAGTTGCGATTGAAATGGTTTCAGTACGATTAATTGGTCTCGTCATATCATCTCTCAGATCAAGGGGAGTTCTGCCGGGAACCATGGACTCTACCAATTTGAATATATGGATACATGTTATTGTTTTGGGTGTGCTTGCCATTCTCTTCGGTCTCATCTGGTTTCGAAGATCCGTTGTATTTCCGCCGAAAAACGCCGAGACGGACAGCAGTCTTCCGAAGAGGACGCCCCGCAAGATCATTTCTATATTTGTCCTTGCGTTCTCACTGATATATCTCTCTGATGTGGTTATGATTGTTTTGTATCGTATCATGCCAAATCAGTTTGTTTCTAATAACTCTAACTTAAATGAAGCACTGTCCGGCATCGTATGGCTGACAATGTTATATGCAGTGATCCTGGGACCTGTGATTGAGGAAATCATCTTCCGCGGCCTTGTCTTTGGATATGCGCGCAAAGTATTTCCTGTCTGGCTTGCCCTCATTTTCCAGGCTGCCTTATTCGGAATATACCACTGGAATCTGACTCAGGGAATTTATGCTTTCGTAATTGGACTTTTCCTCGGCTATCTCTGTCTAAAAGGGCCCGGGATCCGCTATTCCATCCCATGTCATATGACGATCAATTTCACCAGTAATGTGCTCTTAACTTATATAAATAATGGTTTGGGTGCAATAAGTCCGCTTTTTTATGAAGTCTTTTTGTACGTAGTTGCATTTGGTGGGACGTTCCTTGGCGTATGGCTGCTTTATTCGGCCACAAAAGTCAAAAAGGAACGAAGTTCCTGAGGTGAGCGTTCGGCAACGCAGCAATTTTTTAGAAAAATTCTCTTGACTTCGCCGTACGACTAATATTATACTGGAAGAGCAGTAATATAGTCGTACGGCGAAATTTGTTTTGTTGTTTTTATTTTTTGTACGTACGGCTAAACAGGAGGAGAGAAGACAATGAAAATCACAGATTCGCGTGCACTGGGGGAGGCGATCCGGAAGCGTCGGAAAGAGCTTCGCTATACACAGAGTGATCTTGCTTCGTTTAGCGGACTCAGTGTAAGCTTTATCTCAAACCTGGAAAACGGAAAACCAACGTGTGAGATCGCAAAGGCCATCTATGTCATACAGGCTCTTGGTATGGACTTTGTGCTGGAGAAAAGAGGATAATGCCCATGAATGTACTGGAAATTCTGATCGAGATCAACGGAACTCAGATTAAAGTGGGAGAGATCCGCTACCATGACATCTCGGATGCGCAGTTTCAATATGACCCATCCTACCTGGCAATGGAGAATCCCAGAGCCATCTCCATTGGACTTCCCATAAGAGAAGAACCTTTTTCTCCACAGGAAACCAGGTGCTTTTTTGAGGGGCTGTTGCCGGAAGGCTTTCACCGCAGATCAGTCGCACAGTGGATGCGTGTCAGGGAAGAGGACTATCTGTCCCTTCTTTCCGGTCTCGGAGATGAATGCCTGGGCGCTCTTAGAGTAATTCAACCGGAAACCCAATCGGAAGAGGCCTCTTACGTGCCTATGTCCTCGGATCAGATGTTGGAACTTGCGAGAGAAGGCTCTGTTAAATCTGCTGAGATCCTGACCCGCACTCATCTGTCCCTGGCCGGTGCCTCCGGAAAAACAGGACTTTATTATGATGAGGAGATCGGCCAGTGGTACTTCCCGTACGGGGAAGCACCAAGCACACACATCGTGAAGCAGTGCCACCTGCGTTTAGACGAGATCGTTATGAACGAGCAGCTGTGCCAGACGACAGCAGGAATCCTTGGGATCAATGTGCCGGACAGTTTTATTGTAAGGCTCGGTGAAGACAACAGAGATGCACTGTTTGCCACGAAACGTTATGACCGATTTGTGGATCCCGAAGGCGGTGAGATCAGCGGCAAGATAAGACCGCTTCGTCTTCATCAGGAAGATTTTGCCATGGCAATGGGGCTTTCTTCAAGCGAAAAGTACGAAACGGAAGATCAAAACTTTTTAAGGGATTCCTTCCGCATTTTGATGCAGTATTCCTCGGATCCGATCGCTGACCAGACAGCACTCTGGGATCTTGTGATCTTTGACTATCTGGTCGGAAACACAGACAATCACTTGAAAAATATTTCGCTTCTTTACGGAAAAAATCTTGACAGCATACGCTTGGCACCGGCCTACGATGTGATCAGCACAGCCGTATATGAAAGCTCTACCAGGGATATGGCGATGGCCGTTGCCGGACGTTACAGCTTAGATGAGATCACAAGAGCATCTTTTGAGGAAGAGGCTGGCAGAGTCGGGCTTGGCTTAAAAATGGCCATGGATCATTTTGATGCCCTGGCCGACAACTTTGAAGCGTCACTTTCCGATGCCGCGAACCGTTTGAAAGAGGAAGGCGTTTCCGGCACACAGGAAATGAAGGAGCAGATCCTCGCCAATGGTGGATATCACAATCTCTAGGGGCAATTAATCCGAGCATCATGGCTGGCAGATCCTAAGAAATAAAAAATTGTATGTAGATGTATTCTATGCTAAAATGTCTATGTTATTAAACATTCCAAAATAAAGGAGGGAAGAGATAATGAGTATTTTAAACACGGAGATCAATGTCAACAAACTGACATTGAAGAACCGAATCGTCCTGCCACCGATGGCAACATCCAAAGCGGGAGATGACGGGGAAGTTACATTGCAGGTTTGTGACTACTATGCGGAAAAATCGGAAGGGGGTTACCTCGGCCTTATTATATCCGAGCACTGTTATATCAGTCAGGATGGAAAGGCTGAAAAGAACCAGATCTCAATTGCTCGTGATGAGGATGTGGAAGGCTTAAAGAAGATCACGCAGCTTGTACATTCGAATGGATGTCCGATTTTTGCGCAGATTAGTCATGCCGGGGGAGCGGCAAAAAAAGAATTTACGGGTCATAAAGCTCTGCGTGTCAGCACTGTTAAGCCCGGCCATGAGATCGAGCTCGACGACGAGACGAAGGAGATGACCAAAGACGACATCAAGCAGGTTGTCGCTGATTTTGCAAGCGCGGCTGCCCGGGCAAAAGAAGCTGGTTTCGATGGAGTAGAGATCCATTCGGCTCATGGTTATCTGTTAAATCAGTTTTATTCGCCCGTGACCAACCAGCGCTCGGACGAATACGGACCTCAGAACTTAAACAGCCGGATCCGCATTCATCTGGAAGTCATTGAGGCTATTCGCGCGGCAGTCGGAGCTGATTTCCCGGTTGCATTACGCCTTGGGGTCTGGGACTATACAAAGGGCGGCATCAACATTGAGGATGCGGCAGAGGCTTCGGTTTGCTTTGAGCAGGCCGGAGTAGATATGATTGATATATCAAGTGGCCTTCATGAAAAAGAGCATCCCACCAGAAAAGAAGAGGGATATTTCAGCGAGGTGACCGAAGCGGTCAAAGAAAAGGTTTCCGTTCCGGTAGTTTTATCCGGCGGAATCCGCGAGGCGAAAACGGCAGAGCGCTTTCTTGAGGAGGGCAAGGCTGATCTGATCGGTGTGGGTCATGCTATCCTCAATGACTCGGCATGGGCAAAAAATGCACTTGCCTCGGTATAAGCCCTCATGTAATATGCACAGTATATATTGGTTATATAACGGGCCAGAGTATTCTCTGGCTCGTTTTTTATGTTTCCATCTGCTGGTTTTTAAATTTTATATTCAGCAGGATCACTGATCCGAACATAAGCGCAATGCCGATTACGCTAAAAACGGTGAGAGGCTCATGGAAGACGATCAATCCCATCACAGTCGCGGTAAGCGGCTCGACAAATGCGATAATGGAAGCCCTCCCGGGTTCCAGTACTTTTAGACCCTGTGAGTAGAGTAAAAACGGTGTCAGCGTGGAGATCAGGGTGAGCAGTACGATATACAGGACATTTTTCCAGTCCGCTATCACGACAGCCGGGATTTTTGCCGGCGCAGAAAACCAGACCAGCGCGAGCGCAGCAAATACAAAAGTATAGAAGGTCACGGTCAGCATATGATATTTTTTCAGGGCAACACTACCCATGATGGTGTAGAGAGAATAGCCGAATGCGGCGATCAGTCCCAACAGCAGCCCGATCGCAGTGAGAGTGTTGTTTCCGCTCCCGAGACCGGCAGTCATAACGCAGCCCGCAAAAGCCAGGATCAGCGCCACGGCCTTGTTTCCGGTGATCTTTTCCTTGAAGAAGATGCGGGACATGATAAGCACCATGCACGGTGAGGTATATAACAAAACAGAGGCCGTCGATAAAGCCATTCGTTCGATCGCCATGAAATAGCAGACGTTAAAAAGAGCGATCGAACAGATCCCTGTCACGAGAAACATCCAAAGGTCTTTGATCTTTATGCGAAAGTGTGATTTATCGGTTACGAGGATTATGATGGCGATGCCGATCGCGGACAGAAAGCTCCGTATAAATGTGATCTGGATGGAGTTTAATCCGACTGAGTTTAAGTATCTGGTAAACAGACCGATCACGCCCCAGCCCATAGCAGCGAATACGACCATGGCAACGCCGGCCCTCGTTGCAGTATTTTTTGAAGCCATTTTTCATTGATTCCTTTTGGAAGGGTATTTATTAAAATATGTATCGCAGATATGATTTGCTTTACACAGGTCTTATCATAACACAAAAACAGGGGATATGACTATACTTTACGATGATGTCTCGGATTATTTCGTGTACAGCGATGTCTTGGACTATTTAGTTCCCTAAATATTCTTTTTTATTATTTATTTATTATTTATTTCTCACTTTAAGATAAGTTGATTTAATATGTTATAATAAAAACAGGTCTATGAACAGACAGAACAATTTCCATGAGGAAAACCATTTTGAAGGAGGTATGTAAAGATGACAAATGAGACATTAGAATGCTTAGAGACCAGACGCAGCATCCGCAAATATCAGTCAAAGCAGGTGGATGAGGAGGCATTGCAGGCAATCCTTAAGGCGGGCACCTATGCCCCGACCGGTGCCGGCAGACAGGCTCCGGTTATCGTAGTTGTTCAGGATCAGGAACTGCTTAAAAAGATCTCTAAAATGAACGCTGCCGTGGCAGGAGTGCCGGAAGGGATGGACCCGTTCTACGGCGCTCCGACCGTTGCGTTCGTATTAGCAGACAAGACGGCGGCTCCCAGCTGGATGGAAGATGGAGCACTGGTTGCTGGGAATATTTTAAATGCTGCGCACTCAGTTGGTGTGGATTCCTGCTATATTTACCGTGCCAAGGAAGTGTTTTCTTCGGATGAGGGCCTTGCTATCATTAAAGAGTGGGGTTTAGATGAAAACTATATAGGAGTTGCAAACTGCATCCTCGGATATCGTGATTGTGATTATCCGGATGCGGCTCCGAGGAAAGACAACTATGTGATCCGCGTCTGATAGAAAGAACGGCATCATATAAAAAAGAGATAAGTCAGGGTATGAAAAGCCCTGACTTATATTTTTTAAAAATGATTCACTTCGTAGAGAGCAGTTATTTGGATTCCTTCACTCCAAGAATGTCGCAGGATCTGTGATACATGTCCCGCACTTCATTATCTGTAAGGTCGGGTTCGTACTGCGTGGCAAGGACATAGTCGATGTGTCGCCCATCACAGTAATCAAAAAATGTACTGAGCAGTCCTTTGATATCGGGACCAAACTCCTGTGAACGATGTGTGCAAAGATACAGGATGTCATACAGATCACAGAGCCTGTGCTCTGTGAAAAATGCTTGTACCTTATCACGAATGATCGGATCCGGTGAGGTATCTTTTGAGTCCAGATCTGTGTCTGTGTCGCTTCGAAAGACTAAAGTCCGATCCGTGAGCTCTCCGAGGGAGGCTTTAAATTCAAGCCAGTCACAGAGAAACTCGCGGCCCATGTAGTGATCGATCTGACTCCAGTTTTCCCTGTCCTTAAACTGCCAGACTTTCTGAAACAAAGACAGGAGATCAGCATCGTCGCCACAAAGGCCGATGCGATAGCTGCTGGCTTCAAAGAAATCGCCATTTTCGATCAGTTCGAGGTATGTATCATCCGTATCGATCATCTCCCTTCCGCCCGTGGTTTATCGTATCACTTTTGACTTACTCCCGCAACTATATTATACTGATTACGCTTAGCAAAAAACAAACCGGAAGGAATATATCATGTCATTACAAAACGACCTAACAAGCAGCACGCAGGGAAAAACGATCGATCTGCACACACATTCCACCGCCTCCGATGGAAGCTTTACGCCGACGGATCTGGCATATGAGGCCAAGAAAGCGGGAGTGTCCGCGATCGCACTTACGGATCACGATTCCGTAAACGGTATAGATGAGATAACAGCAGCGGGAGAGAAGTGCGGGATGGAGATCGTTCCCGGTGTGGAACTCTCCACAGAATATCTGGATGAGGAGATCCATGTGGTGGGACTTTTCATCGATCACAGAAATGAGACTCTAAAAAATCAGCTTCAGAAGTTTGTCGACAGCCGGGACGGCAGAAACCTGAAGATCATTGAGCGGCTTCATGATGAAGGATTTGATATTTCCGCGGAAGAGATCTATGCGCGTAATCCGGATTCGGTTGTTGCAAGACCGCACATTGCGCGTTATCTGGTCGAAACCGGTCAGGTGCCGGATGTGCAGACTGTATTTGACCGCTATATCGGAGCCGGCCGCCCCTGTTATGTCGAGAGATACAAGATCACACCGATCGAAGCGGTGGCTCTGATCCATGAGGCAGAAGGTCTGGCCATCCTCGCACATCCCTGCTTGTATAAGATCTCCAGAGAAACCCTGCTCATCTTAATCCGCGAAATGAAAGAAAAAGGCCTGGACGGAATCGAAGCGCTTTATTCCTGCAATGAGGGTTCCGATGACGAGGACTACTGCCGTATCGCAAGAGAGTTTGATCTGCTTATTTCCGGAGGATCCGATTTTCACGGAGCCTCAAAACCGGATATCCACATCGGAACAGGAAAAGGGAACCTGCATGTTCCCTATGAACTGCTGGATACGATGAAGGAGTATCTGACTAAGAAAAATCAATCAAAATAATCTGCTAAATGAAACAGCCCGGATGTTCATGTTCAGGGCTGTTTTTTAGCGCATTCATTTAAAAACCGGGAAGGTGCCTGAGTCTTATTGCGTATCTTGGCGGAATGCAGGAGAAAAAGACGTCTCTTTGCCCGTGTCATCCCTACATAGAACAGGCGGCGCTCCTCCTCTAAGTCGCCAGGAAGGATCGCCTTTTTATAAGGAATCACGCCCTCATTGACATCTACGATAAAGACCGTGTCAAATTCCAGTCCTTTTGCAGCGTGGAAAGTGCTAAGGGAAACAGAGTTGGAAGGGAGACTTCCCTCGGCATGGCGTTTGGCCCATTCTTTTCGGATCTTTTCCATGTGGGCAGACCATCCCTCGAATGTCTCAAAGCCTCTTGCGTCTTCCTGAATTTCATCTGCCACGCCTAAGAGGTCTTCAGCTTTTATTTGATGCGCGTTGGCATAAGCCTTTAAAAAATCGTCATAGCCTATCGCTTTTCGGACGTAGGTGGCAGCGGAATAGGGGCTTAGGTTTTTGAGCATGTGAATATCCCGCTCCAATTTTTTTATCTGCATAAGTGCTTCTTCTTGACCATCATAATATTCTGCCCAAAGCTCGAAGGAAACGCTCTCGTAGGGAAGACTTTCCCTGGAAAGAAAACGGTTCGGACGGTTCATGATCCGAAGAAAAGCGGCACGGTCCCGCTTACCAGTGCCAAGGCGGAGATATGTGCATATGTCTTCGGCTATCCAGTGATCAAAAACACAGGGAAGATGCACTCTTGAGATAAAGGGTATGTTTGCCTCGAATAATTGATGGATCAGCAATGCGGGTTGATCGTTGGTCCGAAATAAAACAGCCATCTCATCATAAGGAATTCCGGATATATCGTGCAGGCTCCGGATCGTTTGTATGACGTATTGATTCTGCAGAACCTGAGTGGAAAAGAGCTCAGTTACAGGCGCTCTTACAGATGCCGGGGCAGCGAGTATCTTCTTTGGGAATCGCTTAGAGTTAAAAGAGATCAGATTGCCGGCGGCATTTACGATCTCAGGACCGGATCGGTAGTTTGTACCAAGCAGGATCTGTTTCGTGTTCGGGTAGTCCTGCTTAAACTGCAGCATGATCTCGGGTCTGGCTCCCCGGAATCGATAAATAGACTGGTCGTCATCCCCGACAATGAAAAAGTTGTTTTCCGGTAATGCCAGCATACGGATGATCTGATATTGAAGGAGATTGATGTCCTGAAACTCATCGATCAGGATATATCGAAACTTTTTTTGCCACCCCTCCAGGATGTCTTTTCGCTGCATAAAGAGATCTCTCGTCAGTATAAGCATGTCGTCAAAATCCAGCAGTCGGTTTTGACGAAGGAACTCACGATATGCTGAGCAGATCGTCCAAAACACTTCCTCCTCACAGGAGACAGGCCGATAGTTCCTTAAATCCAGGCACCCGTTTTTTACCAGACTTATCTCCCGCAGGATCTCCCGAATCAAGTCTGCCTCATCCGTACATTCGACTCGAAGACGGTGGATGTATTCACGGACAAACTGAGCCTGTCTGCCGGCGCCCGCGACTTGTTTTGCAGTGTATCCATATGAGCATTTTAAAATGTGAAAAAATATGGCGTGAAATGTGCCGAATGTGACAGAGTGCGGCTGGCTGCCCATGAGGAGAAAGAAACGTTCCCGCATTTCCTTCGCGGCAGCCCGTGAGAACGTGATCACAAGAATAGAAGATGGGTCGATGTTAAGAACACGGATCATATGCTCTAAACGATGAGTGATCACGGTTGTCTTGCCGGAACCGGGACCTGCAATGATCATAGCCGGCCCGTCCCGATGACAGATCGCCTCTGATTGGGAGGGATTAAATTTCATGTTTGTATCTTACTGCATCTCCTCAAATTCCTGTTCATCCAAAATCTGGTCAAACATATCTGTGACCATATCAAACTCCTCGTCGGTCTCAATGTTGTCGATGTAGGGGTTGCCCTCTTCATCCTCATAATGCCGATAAAAGTAAACCACTTCGTCGTCCTCAAGCGGACACACGGCGATATAATCCTGCCCGTTTACCTCAAAGATCTGAAGGATTTGAAATGTTTCTTCGCCGCCTTCTTCCAGCTCAACTGTGAGAAACATGTCCTCGGGATCGATGATATCATCATCCACCATGGGTTTTTTATCCTGACTCATAGAATTACCTCCATTTTTCTTATCAGAATCAGTATAAAAAGCGGCCTGTAAAATGTCAATTATTTTTCCGCCTTTTCCTATTGACGGAGGGTATGAAATACTATATACTTTGAATGTCAAAGTAATTGCAAATTGCAAGAAAAAAAGTAAAAGACAAGGAGAAGCACTATGTACGAAAAAATGAAAGAAATGATTGCTGACCGTTTATCCATCGATGAGGACAAGATCACCATGGAAGCAAGGTTTAACGAGGACCTTGACGCAGATTCCCTCGACCTTTTTGATCTGGTGATGGCTCTGGAAGATGAGTATGGAATCGAGATCCCTACCGATGATCTTGAACAGCTCACAACAGTCGGAGCTTTCATTAACTACTTAAAGGATCACGGAATCGAGTAATGAAGACACGGATCACGGAACTTTGCAAAATTGAATATCCGATCTTTCAGGGAGGCATGGCCTGGGCTGCGGACCAGCATCTGGCCGCGGCTGTCTCAGAAGCGGGCGGATTGGGCCTGATCGGTGCCGCCAGCGCTCCGGAAGATGTGATTCGACAGCAGATCCGTGAGGCGAAAGAGATGACGGATAAGCCCTTCGGTGTCAATGTCATGCTGATGAGTCCGTATGCGGATGATGTGGCCAGAGTGGTCGTGGAAGAGGGAGTCCCCGTTGTCACGACCGGTGCCGGCAATCCGGGAAAATATCTGAAAGCCTGGCAGGAAGCCGGGATCAAAGTCATCCCTGTCGTTGCAAGTGTCGCACTGGCACGCCTGATGGAGCGTGCGGGTGTGGATGCCGTCATCGCCGAGGGTATGGAGTCCGGCGGACACATCGGATCGACCACTACGATGGCTCTTGTTCCACAGGTTGTCGACGCGGTTGAGATACCGGTTGTCGCTGCAGGAGGAATCGGAGACGGCAGGGGCATGGCAGCCGCTTTTATGCTCGGCGCTGAGGGTGTGCAGATCGGCACCCGTTTCTGTGTGGCAGATGAATGTATCACGCATCAAAATTATAAAGAGAAGATCATCCGCGCGAAGGATATTGATTCTGAAGTTACCGGAATGACGCATGGTCATCCGATCCGCTGCCTTCGCAATTCCATGACAAAGGAATATCTTAAAATGGAGAAGGAAGGCGCTTCCTTTGAGGAGCTGGAAGTTTTAACGCTCGGCTCCCTTCGCAATGCTGTCATAGACGGCGATGTGAAAAACGGAACTGTTATGGCCGGGCAGATCGCCGGCCTTGTAAGCAAACAGCAGTCCTGTCAGGAGATCGTGAATGAGATCATGGAGCAGTTTGCCGAAACTGTGGGAGGAGATTATTTAAAATGAAAAAGATAGCGTTTGTTTTTCCCGGCCAGGGTTCTCAATACATTGGCATGGGCAAGGATTTCTATGATCAGTTTCCCACATCAAAAGAAGTCATCGATCTGGCTTCGGAAATGAGCGGCTTTGATATGAAGGCGCTTTTGTTTGAAGAAAATGATCAGATCAACATTACAAAATATACACAGATCGCGATGCTCGCAGACGAGTTGGCGATCTGGTCTGTTGTGAGAGAACGCGGATTCCAGTCTGTCGTCAATGCCGGCTTAAGTCTTGGCGAGTACGCTGCTCTGGTCGCATCGGAGGTAATGCTGATGGAGGATGCGTTTAAAGTCATTGTAAAGCGTGCCGCGTTTATGCAGGATGCGGTTCCGACGGGCGGAGCCATGACTGCCGTCATGGGCCTTGACAACACAACGATCGAGGGAATCTGTGCCGAGACAGAAGGCATCGTGTCCGTCGCAAACTATAACTGCCCAGGACAGACTGTCATAACCGGCGAGAAAGAGGCGGTAGACAAAGCAGCCGAATCTTTAAAAGCTGCAGGAGCAAAGAGATGCATGCCCTTAAACGTCAGCGGACCGTTTCACTCACAGCTGCTTACCGGTGCCGGGGAGCAGCTGGCGGATGTCTTAAAGGATGTAGAACTTTATGACTTTGAAATACCCTATATAGCGAACGTCACGGCAGATTATGTAAGGGATAAGGATCAGGTAAAAGATCTGCTCGTAAAACAGATCTCATCTCCTGTACGCTGGGAGCAGAGTGTAAATCGCATGATCGCAGACGGAGTGGAAGTCTTCGTTGAGATCGGCCCGAAAAAATCCCTTACCGGCTTTTTAAAGAAGATCGATCGCGAGATTCCTTCCTACCACGTAGATACTGTCTCCGATCTGGATGAATTGTGCGGATCACTTGACGAGGAGATGTTATAGATATTTGCTCTGAAAATTGGAGGATTTAAGTTATGGGAAATTCATTGGAGAATAAAATTGCGCTTGTGACCGGCGCAAGTACGGGGATCGGCAGACAGATCGCCCTGACACTCGCCGGAGAGGGCGCATACGTTGTAGTCAATTATATTGAGCCTGTCGAGTATGCCGAGGAAGTTGTTGCGACAATCCAGGGAAACGGCGGCCAGGCAGAGATGTATGAGTGCTGGGTCAATGATTTTTCATCCGTAGAGAAGATGATCAAGGACGTGGTCGAAAAGCTGGGGAGGATCGATATCCTTGTCAACAATGCGGGCATCACAAAAGATAATCTTTTGATGGGGATGAAAGAGTCCGAATTTGACGCCGTGATCGACACAAATTTAAAAGGCGCATTCAATACGATGCGTCATGTGGCCCGCCCTATGGTAAAGCAGAGAGGCGGCTGCATCATCAATATCTCATCTGTATCCGGTATTCTCGGAAATGCCGGACAGATAAATTATTCTGCCTCCAAGGCAGGTATCCTTGGACTTACAAAATCTATGGCTCGCGAACTCGCCAGCCGGAATATCCGCGTCAATGCCGTTGCGCCCGGTATGGTTGACACCGATATGACAAAGGCGTTAAGTGATTCCGCGAAAGATTCCTTAAAAGCGCAGATCCCTCTCGGTAGAATGGGACAGCCGCAGGACATCGCAAACGCAGTGGCATTCCTCGCATCGGATCAGGCATCCTACATCACAGGACAGGTCCTGTGCGTAGATGGTGGGATGTGCATGCAATAAGCGTCGAAAAAGCGGAAGCCAGACGGAAATGCTTGCATTTCCGCATGGCAGACGATTTTGAGACCAAACAAACATGAGCAAGTAGCGCGGCAGCGCGGATTGCGAATGGTTGTGGCGATTGCGGGAGTGCGAAGCACGTAGCAATCGGGCTTATTGCATTGTGTATATCTGCGAATGCCGGGGTCAATTGCGGGAGTGCGCAGCACGGAGCAATTGGCTTATTACGTTATGGCAGACGATTTTGAGACCAAACAAACATGAGCAAGTAGCGCGGCAGCGCGGATTGCGAATGGTTGTGGCGATTGCGGGAGTGCGAAGCACGTAGCAATCGGGCTTATTGCATTAAATAAATCTATTATTTAATAAATCTATTATTTTTCATAAGGAGAATCAAGATGAGAAGAGTCGTAGTGACAGGCATGGGTGCGATCACGCCCATTGGATTAAACGTGTTAGACTACTGGGATAGTATCAAGGAAGGCCGTATCGGCTTCGGTGAGATCACTTCCTTCGACACCACGGATTACAAAGTAAAGCTCGCGGCTGAAGTCAAGGGCTTTGATCCCCAGCAGTTTATGGACCGCAAAGCGGCCAAGCGGATGGAAGACTTTTCGCAGTACGCCGTCGCGGCGACCCGCGAGGCTTTGGATCAGTCTGGCCTTGATCTGGAACAGGAAGATCCCTATCGCGTCGGCATTGCAGTCGGCTCCGGCATCGGATCCCTGCAGGCTATCGAGCGCGAGCACCAAAAACTGCTTGAGCGCGGCCCTTCCCGTGTCAATCTTTTGCTTGTCCCCACGATCATCACAAATATGGCGGCAGGCAACATTTCGATACAGTTTGGGATCAAGGGAAAGACGATCTGTGAGGTCTCAGCATGTGCGACCGGCACACACAACATCGGAGAGGCATTCCGCTCCATTCAGTGCGGAGACTGTGATGTCATGGTATCGGGCGGTTCGGAAAACGCCATCTGTCCGATCAGCGTAGCCGGATTTTCTTCTCTTAACGCGCTGTCTACCAGCACGGACCCCAAGAAGTGCTCGATCCCGTTTGACAAAGACCGCAGCGGATTTGTGCTCGGTGCGGGTGCAGGGATCGTGATCTTGGAAGAGCTGGAACATGCGAAGGCGCGTGGAGCGAATATCTTAGCCGAGGTCGTCGGATACGGCGCAACAAGCGATGCCTACCATATCACCTCTCCGGCTGAGGACGGAGAGGGCGCGATCCACTCCATGAAATTTGCTTTGGAGGATGCGGGTGTATCTCCGGAGAATGTCTTTTATATCAACGCTCACGGTACGAGCACGCACCACAACGATCTGTTTGAGACCCGCGCGATCAAGGCCTTGTTCGGTGAACATGCCTACGAGATGAAGGTCAACTCCACAAAGTCCATGATCGGCCATCTGCTCGGAGGAGCCGGAGCCGTGGAGTTTATCACTTGTGTGCTGCAGATGAACAACGGGTATATTCACCAGACCGTTGGTCTGGAACACCCGGACGAGGAGCTTGATCTTGACTATGTCATGGGAAGCGGAGTGGATATGGATATTGAGTATGCGCTTTCCAATTCCTTTGCGTTCGGAGGATTAAACGCCAGTATTCTCATCAAAAAATACGGAGGGGAATAATATGTCAGTCTTAACAACGAAAGAGATTATGGAGATCATCCCGCACCGTCAGCCGATGCTGTTGATCGATACGATAGAAGAGATGGAGCCCGGCGTCAGAGCAGTCGGGAAGAAATGCGTCTCCTTTAATGAACCATACTTCGCAGGGCATTTTCCGGGTGAACCGGTTATGCCCGGCGTTCTGATTGTAGAAGCTCTGGCACAGGTCGGAGCAGTTGCCGTTCTTTGCTGTGACGAATATAAGGGAAAGACTGCATATCTCGGATCGATCCGTTCCGCTCGGTTTCGGAAGAAAGTGCTTCCCGGCGATGTGCTTCTCTTAGAAGTCGAAATGATCAAGCAAAAGGGACCGGTCGGAATCGCGAAGGCTACCGCAACTGTCGACGGTGAGGTCGCAGTAAATGCCGAGCTGACTTTTGCGATCGGATGAGACAAGCCTTGCTGGTCTGTCTTAGTAAAACCGGAGTTATAATATGAGCAAAGAATACCCATCTATCCAACCGATCGCATGTGTTAACGGGCTGGTCTTAAAAGTGATCGCGATGGTCTCTATGCTGATCGATCATATAGGAGCCGTTCTGTTCCCGGGACAGATGGTTTTTCGTGATATCGGACGCCTTGCGTTTCCGATTTTTGTATTTCTGATCGTTGAGGGTTTTATCTACACAAAGAATGTTCGGAGATTTGAGATCCGGCTTCTTGTCTTTGCGCTCATTTCCGAGATCCCGTTCGATCTTGCCTTTTCAGGCATCCCGTTTGATTTCCAGTATCAGAATGTTTTCTTTACGCTGCTGCTTGGCGTTATCATGCTGGATATTATCACTACAGTGAGGGAACGCTCGGGCGACACCGCGGCATACGACATCTTCATAGAACTTGTTATCGTGGTCGCGTTTGTGGCGATTGCCTTCCTTATGAAAACCGATTATTCCGGCGGGGGCATACTTTTGATCTATTGCTTCTATCGGTTCCGGGACTTTCATATAGTGAAATATGTCTTGATGGCCGCGATCACTTACCTGTTTTATGTCAATTTGGAAATGTTCGCTATGCTTGCAGTCATTCTGCTTCTTTTGTATAATGGGGAAAGAGGTTTTCGTCAGGACGGCATATACAGCGGAGCCCGCAGCGGTGTTTCGGCAAGGCTGCTTCAATATCTGTTTTATATCTTTTATCCGGCTCATCTGCTTATCATATATTTTATCTTCCTGGCGATCCGTTAAGAGACGGAGGATATTCGTTTGGATTTCTGGGGGCATTTAAAAACGATCAATCATCACAAGCGTTTGGTCCGCAAGGGGTGTTTTAAAGTCGGCTTGTATCGTCAGGGTCTCATGCACGACCTCTCAAAATATTCTCCCGCAGAATTCTGGGTAGGAGTAAAGTACTATCGCGGGGATATCAGCCCCAACAATCTGGAACGGGAGGACAAAGGATACACCTCAGCCTGGCTTCACCACAAGGGACGGAACAAGCACCACCTGGAGTATTGGATCGATTACGGAAGAAAAGGAGACCCCTATCCCGTGGCAGGAATGCGCATGCCGGATAAGTATGTGGTCGAGATGTTCATCGACCGGGTGTCGGCCTGCAAAAACTATCAGGGGGATGCATACACGGACCGCAGTGCTCTTGACTACTACTTAAAGGGCAAGTCGAGGCTGATGATGCACCCGGAAGTCGCAGATCTGTTAGAGCAGCTTCTCACCATGCTTGCCGAGCACGGAGAGGACTACACATATGATTATATCCGCCGTGAAGTATTGAAAAACAAGTAAACTGGGAGGGTGATTATGTTAGACGGGAAAAAAGTATTGTTCAGCGGCATGCAGGCGACCGGAGACCTGACTCTGGGAAACTATCTGGGCGCACTGAAAAACTGGGTTACGTTAAGTGATGAGTACCAGTGCTTTTACGGTGTCGTGGATATGCACTCCATCACAGTACGGCAGGAGCCCGCAGAGCTTCGAAAGCATGCCAGATCACTCCTTATCTTATATATCGCAGCCGGTCTCGATCCGGAGAAAAACTGTATCTATTACCAGTCCCATGTATCCGCTCATGCTGAGCTTGCCTGGATCTTAAACTGCTATACCTATATGGGTGAGCTTAACCGAATGACGCAGTTTAAGGACAAGGCATCCAAGCACGCCAACAACATCAATGCCGGCCTGTTTACCTACCCGGTGCTGATGGCTGCCGATATCCTGCTCTATCAGTCGGATGTGGTGCCGGTCGGCATCGACCAGATGCAGCACCTCGAGCTGACAAGGGATATCGCGCAACGCTTTAACGCTCTCTACGGAGATGTATTTACGGTCCCGGAGCCCTACATCGGAAAGGTGGGAGCGAAGATCAACAGTCTTCAGGAACCTGAGAAAAAGATGTCGAAGTCGGACGAGAATCCGAATGCCAGCATCTATCTGATGGACGATCCGGATACGATCGCACGGAAGTTTAAACGCGCCGTGACCGATTCCGAGGCCTGTATCTGCTACCGAGACGAACAGCCCGGCGTCAAGAATCTGATCAACATTTACTGTGCCTGTACCGAAAAGACACCGGATGAGGCTGTGGCTGAGTTTTCCGGCAAAGGGTATGGGGAACTTAAAAGCGGTGTCTCCGAAGCCGTTATCAGCGTCCTTAAGCCCTTACAGGAGGAAGTAAAGCGCCTGTCCGCCGACAAGGCATACATTGATAAAGTGATAAAAGAGAATGCGGAAAAGGCGAATTATTACGCGACAAAGACGCTTAGAAAAGCACAGAAAAAAGTCGGCTTTCCCGAAAAGATAAGATAAAATAATACGTGCATTTTTAAAAGATCCGTGCTATATTTTAGGCACGGATCTTTTCTTTTTCGTTTCGAAATTTACCCACGGTATTTTATATGTACAGTGTGATCACGACGGCCATGCACTATGGCCTTAGCGCCATGCCGGTCAAAGTGGAGGCGGATGTCGGTGACGGTCTGCCCTGCTTTGAGATGGTTGGATTTCTTGCGTCCGAAGTCAGGGAAGCGAGAGAACGTGTCCGAACGGCTCTTAAAAACAGCGGATATTCTCTTCCTCCAAAACACATCACGATCAATCTCACCCCCGCAAATATTCGAAAATCCGGAACCGGCTGTGATCTGCCGGTCGCGGCGGCCGTCCTGTCGGCTCTCGGCATCATAGACGGCGAGGTTTTGTCTGACTATATCCTTCTCGGAGAGATCGGTTTAAACGGAGCGCTGCTTCCGGTCACCGGAGTGCTCTCGGCCGCGATCATGGCAAAGGAAAGCGGTTACGAAGGGATACTTGTCCCGGAACAAAACGCGCGGGAAGCCGCCATCATCACAGATATCCAAGTGATCCCGGCTCCAGACATTTCGACATTTATCAAATATTGCAGGGAAGGATTTTCGGCACCTTATAAAATTCAGGATGAGGAAGGCATGTGGGATACGGGATATTCGGTCGATTTTTCCGAGATCTACGGTCAGGCCATGCTTCGACGCGCCTGTGAGATAGCAGTCAGCGGAATGCACAACCTCTTAATGCTCGGTCCTCCGGGATCCGGGAAGACGATGACAGCCCGGCGGATCCCCACGATCCTTCCCGACCTGACGAAAGAGGAGAAGCTGGAGCTCTCTCAGATTTACAGCATCGACAACCTTCTCGATGAAAAACGGATCGTTCGAAACGAACGGCCGTTTCGAAGTCCGCACCACACGTCTACCCCTGTCGCGATCGCGGGCGGTGGAAAGTTTCCAAAGCCGGGAGAGATCTCCCTGGCGCATCACGGTGTGCTGTTCTTGGACGAACTGCCGGAATTTTCCCCGAGGACTCTGGAGGTGCTTCGGGAACCTTTAGAGGAGAAGAAGATCCACTTATCCCGTCTTGATGCCAACATCACTTATCCGGCAGACTTTATTCTTGTTGCTTCTATGAATCCCTGTCCCTGCGGATATTACCCGGACCGCAACCGATGCAGCTGCACGTCCTATATGATCCATCAATATATCAACCGTGTCTCTCAGGCTCTCTTGGACCGGATCGACCTGTGTGTGGAGACAAAGGAGATCTCTTTTGCGGAAATGCAGAAAAAAGGAAGACCTGAGTCGTCTGCTGTCATTCGTAAACGGGTTGAGCACACCCATGCAATCCAAAGAGAGCGGTTTCGCGATAAGTCGTATTCCTTTAATGCCCAGATTCCAAACTCGGATCTGGAACGTTTTTGCATCCTTGATCGGGAGAGTCGCGACAGTATGCAGGACAAGTTTAAAGAGTATCAGCTTTCTGCCCGCACCTATAACCAGATCTTAAAAGTTGCTCGTACGATCGCCGATATGGAAGGATCAGAGAATATGAAACTAAAACATCTGGAAGAGGCCTTTTGTTACCGCAGTCCGAATAAAAAATACTGGAGGTAGGAGAGATGAAATATGAATTTTGGATGGCCACGCTATACAGACTGGGAAATGAAAAGCGCCGTCATGTCTCCGAGATGACAGGAGGCGCGAAAGAGTTTTATCACTTATCCGGCAGACAGCTTATTAATCTGTGCCTGTTTACAAAAGAAGAGATCTCATACATTGAAAAAAGCAGGGAGGCATTTGATATAGAAGGAGAGTGGAAGAAGTTTCTAAAAGGTGATATTCAATTCATTCCCTGGAAAAGCGATTCCTATCCGGAACGCTTGCTTGAGATAAGCGATGCCCCTTATGCACTCTTCGTGAAAGGGAATCTGCCATTGGAACAAAAAAGAAGCGTAGCGATTGTCGGAGCGCGCGACTGTTCCGAATACGGCAGAAGCATTTCACGTATGATCGGCAAGACAATGGCAGAGTATGACATACAAGTGATAAGCGGCATGGCGCTCGGCATTGACTCTGCCTCCCACGCAGGAGCTTTGGAAGCAGGGGGAGACACATTCGCCATTCTGGGAGGCGGCTGTGATGTCTGTTATCCAAGGACGTCCATAAATATCTATAACAATATCCTCTCCGGCAACGGAGGAGTTTTATCTGAGTTTCTGCCCGGAACACAACCGCAGCCAAAATTTTTCCCGATGCGAAACCGGATCATCAGCGCTCTTGCAGACATCCTGATCGTCGTAGAGGCGAGAGAGAGGAGCGGTTCCCTGATCACCGCTGACTGTGCGCTCGACCAGGGGAAGGATGTCTATGCGGTTCCGGGACGATATCTGGATCCATTAAGCGTCGGCTGCAACCGCCTGATCGAGCAGGGGGCAGGCATCTTTGTCGATATGAACAGTTTTCTTAAAAATACCGGCATTGTCAATACGGCGAAAAAGAAAAAGAATCCTATAGGAGAAATTTCTCTATCCAGAGAAGCTGCCTGTGTATATAACTGCATAGATCTGGATGTAAAACATCTTGATGTCATTACGCATGAGAGCGGACTGGATCTTTTGACGGTGCTGGACGCTCTCGGTACATTAAAAAAATATAAGCTGGTACAGGAAACCTTTCAAAACTACTTTTGCAGAAAATTATAAAAACAGCGAAAATTTTACTTTTATAATTATCTGAAAAAAGCACGTATTGTTCCTTAAAAATGAAAAAACGTGAAAAAAATAGAGAAATTAGCTCTTGAAAAAGAGAGAGTGATAGTGTATAGTGTGTCTTGTTTGAGCCCGTAATGAGTGCAAACCATATTATAATAATACACTTTGAAAAGGATAGATTATGGCAAAGAATTTAGTGATCGTTGAGTCTCCGGCAAAGGTCAAGACCATCAAAAAATTTCTTGGTAAAAACTATGAAGTGACTGCCTCAAACGGTCACGTAAGGGATCTTCCGAAGAGCACATTGGGCATCGATGTAGAGAACGATTTCGAGCCGAAATACATTACCATTCGCGGCAAAGGCGACATTCTTGCCAATCTCAGAAAAGAAGTAAAAAAAGCGGATAAAATCTATCTCGCGACCGATCCGGACCGCGAGGGAGAGGCGATCTCGTGGCATCTTTCCCAGGCTCTCAATCTGGACGAAAAGAATGTTAAGCGCATCACGTTCAATGAGATCACAAAGAGTGCAGTGAAGGAATCTTTAAAGCACCCGCGAGAGATCAACATGGATCTCGTCGACGCCCAGCAGACCAGGAGGATCTTAGACCGTATGGTCGGATACCGGATCAGTCCGCTGCTCTGGGCCAAGGTAAAGAGAGGCTTAAGCGCCGGTCGTGTGCAGTCCGCGGCTCTTCGCATTATCTGTGACCGTGAGGATGAGATCGCGGCATTTATTCCGGAAGAATACTGGACTCTTGACGCACATCTTCTGCCTGAAGGAGCAAAAAAACCGATCATTGCATCGTTTTGCGGTGACAGCAAGGGCAAAATCCAGATCACAAACAAAGATCAGTTGGACGAGATCCTGGCTGCTCTTGAGGGGGCAGAATATAAGGTACTCGACATAAAAAAGAACGAGCGCACGAAAAAACCGCCGCTTCCGTTCAGTACGAGCACACTTCAACAGGAAGCCAGTCGTCATCTTAATTTTTCAACACAAAAGACAATGCGCTTGGCGCAGCAGCTCTATGAAGGCGTCAACATCAAAGGGAGCGGATCGGTAGGCCTCATCACTTATCTTCGTACGGATTCTACGAGAGTCTCCGAAGAGGCCGTCACTGCAGCCACAGCGTATATCGAAGAGGTATACGGAGAAGCCTATACCGCTCATCAGACTGCAGCCGGAAGTTCCGACGCAAGGATCCAGGATGCACACGAAGCGATCCGTCCGACAGACATCCGCTATACGCCGGCAAAGGTGAAGGATTCTCTGACACGTGATCAGTACCGGCTATATCAAATAATCTGGAACCGCTTTGTGGCGAGCCGCATGACGGCGGCAGTCTATGAGACGACTTCCGTTAAGATCAGCGCCGGGAAATATCGCTTCAATCTGTCTTCATCCAGAGTGGTCTTTGACGGATTCATGTCCGTATATTCCTTAGATGAGAAAAAATCAGACAAGGCTCTTTCAAAAAATCTTGAGAAAGGTGCCGTCCTTGAGAAACAGGATCTCACGGCAGACCAGCACTTTACCCAGCCTCCGCCGCATTTTACGGAGGCGACCCTGGTAAAAACGATGGAAGAGCTCGGGATCGGACGTCCCAGCACATACGCGCCGACCATTACGACGCTGATCAGCCGGAGATATGTGATCAAAGAGAACAAAAACCTCTATGTCTCTGAGCTTGGAGAGGTCGTAAACCGGATCATGAAAGAAGAGTTTTCCGAGATTGTAGACGAACAGTTTACGGCAAATATGGAATCCCTGCTTGACGATGTGGAAGATGGGACGATCGACTGGAAAATGGTTGTCCGAAACTTCTATCCCGATCTGGATGAAGCGGTAAAAGCTGCGGAACAGAATCTTGAAAAGGTTGAGATCCGCGATGAAGTTTCAGACGAGATCTGTGAGCTTTGCGGACGCAATATGGTCGTGAAATACGGCCCGCACGGCCGGTTCCTTGCCTGTCCCGGCTTCCCGGAGTGCAGAAACACAAAGCCGCTCTTAGAAAAGATCGGCGTGTCCTGTCCCAAGTGTGGAAAAGATATCGTGCTCAAAAAGACGCGGAAAGGCAGAAAATATTACGGCTGTGAGGACAATCCAAACTGTGACTTTATGTCATGGCAAAAACCTTCCTCCAAACCCTGCCCTGAATGTGGAGGATATATGGTCGAAAGAGGAAATAAGCTGGTTTGCGCAGATCCGAACTGCGGCCATGTGGAGGAAATAGCTGCGGAACGCATAAAAGATGCATCGGAGGGATGATATGAGCAGCGTTCAGTTATTAGACAAGACCAGAAAAATCGGAAAATTACTGCACAACAACAATTCATCAAAGGTTGTCTTTAATGATATCTGTGCCGTTATGACGGAGATCCTCTGTTCAAATGTTCTGGTACTCAGCAAAAAGGGAAAGGTGCTCGGAGTTTCCGATGCAAAGGATATTGACGTCATCGATGAACTTCTGATCGAACAGGTCGGCGGTTTCATAGATAACAATTTAAATGAGAGACTTTTAAGCATCCTCTCTACGAAAGAAAATGTAAATCTTGAGACGCTTGGTTTTGAGAGGAACGATTCACACAGCTATCATGTGACGATCGCACCGATCGACATAGCCGGTGAAAGACTGGGCACACTATTTGTCTATCGACAGGATGACGCCTATGATATCGATGACATCATTCTCTGTGAATATGGTTCAACCGTTGTCGGCCTGGAAATGATGCGCTCCGTCAATGAAGAGAACCAGGAGGAGTCCCGCAAGATACAGGTTGTCAAATCAGCGTTCGGGACACTTTCCTATTCCGAGACAGATGCGATCCGCCATATATTTGATGAGCTGGATGGAAACGAAGGAATCCTTGTCGCCAGCAAGATCGCCGACTGATATGGGATCACCCGCTCCGTGATCGTAAACGCTCTTCGCAAGTTTGAAAGCGCCGGCGTGATCGAGTCCAGATCCTCCGGGATGAAGGGGACCTATATCAAAGTTTTAAACGATGCCGTCTTTGATGAACTCGACTGACAGGCAGTATTGTCTATATTATCCTATATTTTTAAGAAAAAACCTTGAATCCCGTATATTGGTATGATATACTACCTAAGTCTGGGAAATTAGAGGTTTTTTTCTTTTCCGGACAGCAAAATATCAATCACATGCGAGGACTGACCGGCATGGTGCCCGATCCCGGGTGAAACGGCAGCTTGATGCGCATGGAAGAATTTAACCATGGAGGAAACTGATATGAGTGTAATTTCAATGAAACAACTGTTGGAGGCAGGCGTCCATTTTGGGCATCAGACGAGAAGATGGAACCCGAAAATGGCTCCCTATATCTACACGGAGCGGAACGGGATCTACATCATCGACCTGCAGAAATCGGTCGTGAAGATCGATGAGGCCTACGATGCGGTCTCTCAGATCGTATCTGAAGGTGGTACCATTCTTTTTGTCGGAACCAAGAAACAGGCGCAGGATTCTGTCCAAACCGAGGCGGAGCGCTGCGGAATGTACTACGTGAACGAGAGATGGCTCGGCGGCATGCTGACGAATTTCAAGACTATCCGGAGCCGTGTGGACCGCTTAAAAGAGCTGGAACAGATGGAGGAAGACGGCACGTTCGATGTGCTTCCCAAAAAAGAAGTGATCTCCCTGCGCAAAGAGAAAGACAAACTGCTTCGCAATCTCGGAGGCGTTCGCGAAATGAACCGTCTGCCGGACGCGATCTTTGTCGTAGACCCCAAAAAAGAGCGGAACTGCGTCCTTGAAGCGCATATTCTCGGCATCCCGCTGATTGGTATCGCGGATACCAACTGTGACCCCGAAGAGCTCGATTATGTGATCCCGGGCAACGACGATGCGATTCGCGCGGTAAAGCTGATCGTTTCCACTATGGCCGATGCGGTCATTGAGGCAAAACAGGGACTTGTGGAAGAGGATTCCGAGCAGGACAACTACGATGAGCTTGGCAACTACGCCGTACCGGACGAGTTTGATGATGAGACTTACCCGGAAGAGGGCATGCAGGAAGAGGCAGTTGCCCAAGAACCGGCAGAAGAGTAGTTCGGACAGTATAGATTTCATTTGGAGGAGACAGATATGACGATTACAGCGGCAATGGTAAAAGAATTGAGAGAGATGAGCGGCGCCGGCATGATGGACTGCAAAAATGCCCTGATGGAAGCCGACGGCGATATGGATAAGGCGGGCGAGGTGCTCCGTGAGAAGGGGCTCGCAAAAGCCGTAAAAAAGTCCGGCAGGATCGCTGCTGAGGGACTTGTTTCTTTGAAGGTTTCGGACGCCGGGGATAAGGCGGTTGCCGTAGAGGTCAATTCCGAGACAGACTTTGTAGCAAAGAATGAGAAATTCCGGACCTATGTATCGATGGTTGCGGATCAGGCCCTCGACACACCCGCTATGGATGTGGAGGCGTTCCTTGAAGAGCCCTGGCAGGCAGCACCGGAAAAGACGGTCACCGCAGAACTTGCCGTTCAGATCGCTTTGATAGGCGAGAATATAAAGAATCGTCGCGTAGACAGGTTGGAAGAGCCGGAAGGTTTTATCGCGCCATACACTCATATGGGCGGAAAGATCGGCGTTCTTGTCGATGTTAAGACAGATGTCATCAATGATGAAATCAAAGAGATGGCCAAGAATCTTGCTATGCAGGTTGCGGCCCTTCGTCCGCAGTACACTGACCGCTCTGAGATCAGCGAAGAGTTTATCGCGCATGAGGAGGAGATCCTCCGGGCTCAGATCATGAACGATCCGAAAGAGTCCCAGAAGCCCGAGAAAGTGATCGAAGGGATCATCAAGGGCCGTGTAAACAAAGAGTTAAAAGAGATCTGTCTCATGGATCAGATCTATGTGAAGGCAGAGGACGGCAAGCAGACCGTTTCCCAGTATGTCGATCAGGTTGCGAAAGATACCGGAGCCGATATCATGGTGAAAGGTTTCATTCGCTTTGAGACCGGTGAAGGCATTGAGAAAAAGCAGGAAGACTTTGCTGCGGAGGTTGCCGCTCAGATGGCCGGAAACTAATTTTTATAAAATTGATTCAACTTACAGCCGGTATGCCAAGGATGGCATACCGGTTTTTTGCGGTAAAGCTCATATCTCTTTCGTATCAGTATGCTCCCCTTAAAGACAGTAAGCAAAAAGAATAGAAATTTTAAGCCAATTATGTTATGATTCTAATGATTTACTTACAATCTGAATAATTGGGAGGCAAAACAAATGATCAATGTTCCGGAAGTGAAAATAGGGGTTGTCGCGGTGAGCCGTGACTGTTTTCCGGAAAGCCTTTCCGCCGGCAGGCGGGAGCGACTGATATCCGCATACAATGAAAAATACAGAGATGGAGCCGTGTATGAATGCCCGATCTGTATTCTCGAGAGTGAGATCCACATGATGCAGGCTTTGGATGATATAAAAAAGGAAGGCTGCAATGCACTCTGTGTGTATCTCGGCAACTTCGGCCCGGAGATCTCTGAGACGATGCTGGCGCAAAAATTTGACGGTCCGGCCATGTTCATCGGCGCAGCCGAGGAAGAGGATCTCATCGATGGTCGGGGAGACGCATTTTGTGGAATGTTGAATGCCAGCTATAACCTGTCCCTTCGTAATGTAAGAGCCTACATCCCGGAACAGCCCATCGGCAATGCCGGGCAATGCGCCGATATGCTCCACGATTTTATTCCGATCGCACGCGCCATTCTCGGCTTAAAGAGCCTTAAAGTAATCAGTTTTGGTCCAAGACCGCTCAACTTTTTTGCTTGCAATGCACCGGTCAAACCGTTTTATGATCTCGGAGTCGAAGTGGAAGAAAATTCGGAGCTTGACCTGTTTGAGGCATTTAAAAATCACGAGAATGACTCCCGGATCCAAGATATAGCAGCTGATATGGCCGCAGAGCTCGGCGAGGGAAATACTATGCCGAATATGCTTCCCCGCCTTGCACAATATGAGATTACTCTTCTCGACTGGATCGGAGAGCACAAAGGCTCCTGCGACTACGTGGTACTTTCAGGAAAATGCTGGCCCGCATTTCAGACCCAGTTTGAATTTGTTCCCTGTTATGTCAACAGCCGTCTTACCGGGAGAGGTATTCCGGTCTCCTGTGAGGTGGATTTATACGGAGCTTTAAGTGAATATATCGGGCAGTGCATAAGCGACGACATCGTAACACTGCTCGATATTAACAATACCATACCTGACTCGCTTTACCGCGAAGATATCCTTGGAACGTATGACTACAGACAAAACGAGGTATTTATGGGCTTCCACTGCGGGAATACCTGTTCGCAAAAACTCGTATCACACCGGATGAATTACCAGAGGATCATGGCCAGAAGCCTGCCGGTCGAGGTGACCAACGGAACTCTCGAGGGAGATATCATTCCCGGAGACATAACGTTTTATCGTCTCCAGAGCACTGCACAAGGCACGCTTAGGGCTTACGTAGCGCAAGGTGAGGTCCTGCCGGCCGCGACCCGTTCCTTTGGCAGCGCCGGCGTATTTGCCATCCCTGAGATGGACCGTTTCTACCGCCATGTGCTGATAGAAGGCCATTTTCCGCACCACGGAGCCGTGGCGTTCGGTCACTTCGGGAAAGAGCTTTATGACGTATTTAAATTGATCGGGGTGGATCCGACACAGATTGGATTCAACCATCCGGCAGGAAACTTATACCCGACGGAAAATCCGTTTGCTTAATTTAGGGAGATACATCATGTATTATATAGGCATCGATCTCGGCACATCCGCAGTCAAGCTTCTGCTTATGAGCGGAGACGGGACAATTGAAAACACCGTGACCAAAGAGTATCCGCTGTATTTTCCACATTCTGGCTGGTCAGAACAGCAGCCGGAAGACTGGTGGGATGCCGTCTGCAGCGGTCTTCCGGAACTGCTTGACGGCTTTAATCGCGAAGAGGTTGCCGGGATCAGTTTTGGCGGACAGATGCACGGGCTTGTGATCTTAGACGACGAGGATAACGTGATCCGACCTGCCATCCTCTGGAACGACGGGCGGACCGGAAAGCAGACAGATTATCTAAATTGTGATATTGGAAAAGCCGCTCTTTCCGAGTACACCGCAAATATCGCATTTGCCGGATTTACGGCCCCCAAGATCCTCTGGGTAAAAGAGAATGAACCGGAGAATTTTGATCGGATCCAAAAGATCATGCTCCCGAAGGATTACATCGCATACATGCTTACCGGAGTGTTTTCCTGTGATTACTCAGACGCATCCGGCATGCTTCTTTTGGATGTCAAAAACAAATGCTGGTCCGATGAGATGATCCGCATCTGTGGGATCAAAAAAGAGATGCTCCCCACTCTTTATGAGAGTTATGAGGTTACCGGTAAGATTAAACCGGAACTTGCAAAGCGTTTCGGCATTCCTTTAAGCTGTGTCATTGCCGCCGGTGCAGGAGATAACGCGGCAGCCGCTGTCGGCACCGGAACAGTGGGAGAGGGACAGTGCAATATTTCCCTCGGAACAAGCGGCACGATCTTTGTCTCCAGCAGTGAATTTGGCGTTGATCCCAACAATGCTCTCCACGCATTTGCCCACGCGGACGGTCATTATCACTTAATGGGCTGTATGTTAAGCGCTGCCTCCTGCAATAAATGGTGGATGGATGATATTCTCGGCACACAGGAGTATGAAAAAGAACAGTCTAAGATTAAAGATCTTGGAGATAATCATGTGTTTTTCCTCCCGTATCTGATGGGAGAGCGCTCTCCTCACAACAATCCGGATGCCCGGGGCACCTTTATCGGTCTGACTATGGATACAACGCGCGAAGACATGACACAGGCTGTTTTGGAGGGTGTCGCCTTTGCTATCCGGGATTCCTTTGAGGTGGCCAAGTCCCTGGGAAATCAGATCGATCGCACCAAGATCTGCGGTGGAGGCGCCAAAAGTCCCCTGTGGCGTGAAATCATAGCAAATGTTCTGAACATCAAAGTTGATATCCTCGAATCGGAAGAGGGCCCGGGCATGGGTGGAGCGATTCTCGCCGCCGTCGCGTGCGGAGAATATCCCACTGTGGAAGATGCCTGTGCAAAGATTGTGAAGGTCGTCGATACGGTAGAACCGAATCCGGATACTGCCGCAAAATATGAGGAAAAATATCATAAGTTTGTAAAAATCTATCCCACCGTTAAGGATCTGTTTTCAGAACTTCTTTAATTTATCAGGAGGAGATATTATGGAAGGAAATATGAAAGTTGCCGTAATGCCGGAAATGCGTAAAATTGAGTTTACCGAACGTCCGATTCCAAAGCCAGGGAAAGATGAGGTGCTCGTAAAACTGGAGTATGTCGGCATCTGCGGATCTGACCTGCATTACTATGAGAGCGGAAGAATCGGAGATTTTGTCGTGGAATCTCCCCTGGTCCTCGGCCATGAGGCCGGTGGGACGGTTGTAGAGGTCGGTGCGGATGTAACGCATTTGAAAGTGGGAGACCGGGTTGCCTTAGAACCGGGAAAGACTTGCGGAACATGCGAGTTCTGCAGGAGTGGCCGATACAATCTTTGCCCGGAGGTCGTATTCTTCGCGACTCCGCCGGTAGACGGCGTTTTTCAGGAATATGTTGCACACGAAGCGGCCCTTTGTTTCAAAATCCCTGACAACATGGATACCATGGAAGCAGCGCTTATCGAGCCGCTAGCTGTAGGTTTCCACGCAGCCCGACAGGGGAATGCGCACATAGGGCAGACGGCAGTTGTCATGGGTTCCGGATGTATTGGTCTGATGAGTCTTCTGGCGCTTAAGTCTATGGGTCTCTCGGAAGTGTACGTCGTGGATGTAATGCCAAAGCGCCTTGACAAGGCTATGGAACTCGGAGCATCAGCTGTGATCAACGGTTCAAAACAGGACACTGTGGAGGAGATAGAACGTCTGACCGAGGGGCATGGCGTTGATCTTGTAATCGAAACGGCCGGTTCCGAAATTACTACAAAACAAAGCATTACCATCTGTAAACCGGGTGCGACCATTGTGCTGGTCGGCTATCCGCCGGAAGGAGAGATCTCATTTCCGGTCAGTGTTGCTTTAAATAAGGAACTGGATATTAAGACTGTCTTCCGTTACCGGCATATCTATCCCATGGCTATCGAGGCCGTTGCATCGGGACGCGCCAATGTGAAGGGTGTCGTCACAAATGTATTTGACTTTGATGATCTGAAAAACGCGCTCGAGATGTCGCTGGAGGATAAATCCAATATCGTGAAAAGTGTTGTAAGGATATAGATTATGACCAGACAGGAAGCAAGCAACAAAGCTCACGCTCTTGTGGAACAAATGACAACCGCCGAACAGGCTTCTCAACTGCGCTTTGACGCGCCGGCTATCCCGAGGCTGAATATTCCGGCATATACCTGGTGGAACGAAGCACTGCACGGAGTTGCTCGCGCAGGCACTGCAACCGTATTTCCTCAGGCGATCGCCATGGCTGCGATGTTTGATGAGGATGCGATGGAGCAGATCGGCGAAGCGATCTCCATAGAGGCCAGAGCGAAATATAATGCCAGCTCAGCCCTGGATGACAGAGATATATACAAGGGCTTGACTTTTTGGTCCCCCAATATCAATATCTTCCGCGATCCCCGCTGGGGGAGAGGGCAGGAGACTTACGGCGAAGACCCATATCTGACAGCCAGACTGGGCGTTCGTTTTGTAAAGGGCCTTCAGGGAAAAGGTGATCATCTGCGGGTTGCCGCATGCGCCAAGCACTTTGCAGTCCACAGCGGACCCGAAGCGCTCCGCCACGAATTTGATGCGGTCGTTTCAAAAAAGGATCTCTATGAGACCTATCTTCCAGCTTTTGAAGCATTGGTGAAGGAGGCAGATGTTGAGGCTGTAATGGGAGCCTACAATCGTGTGAACGGAGAGCCGTGCTGCGGAAGCAACACACTCCTGCGTGATATCCTGCGCGGAGAATGGGGCTTTAAAGGCCATGTCGTCTCGGACTGCTGGGCAATCCGAGACTTTCATGAGCACCACATGGTGACAAACGGCCCGCAGGAATCGGCTAAGATGGCACTCGAGGCAGGCTGTGACTGTAATTGCGGCTGCACCTATCAAAGCATCATGGAAGGAATACAAAAGAAATTAATCGATGCATCCTTTGTGAAGGAATCCTGCGAAAGGCTCTTTACAACCCGTTTTCTTCTCGGTATGTTCGATCCCTGCGAATATGACGAGATCCCCTACGAGACTGTGGAGTGTAAAGAACATGTGGACCTGGCGATCAATGCGGCCAGGAAAAGTCAGGTTCTTCTTAAAAACAATGGCATCCTTCCACTGAATAAAAAAGAGTTGAAAACCATCGGTGTGATCGGCCCCAATGCAAATAGCCGGATCCCGTTGCAAGGCAATTATTACGGAACATCCTCCCGCTACATCACTGTTCTGGAAGGCATTCATGATGCTGCAGGAGAGGATGTACGCATCCTTTATTCCGAGGGCTGTCATCTGTATAAAGACCGGAGTGAAGGTCTTGCCTGTGAATGTGACCGGCTCTCGGAAGCAATAACAGTTGCCACTCACAGCGATATCACGATCCTTGTACTCGGCCTCGATGAAACGCTCGAGGGAGAGGAGATGGGTCTAAGCAACGGCGTTGGCAGCGGGGACAAGGCGGATCTGCTGCTCCCGGAGCCGCAGCGTATCCTTTTACAGACTCTGATCGGTACGGGAAAGCCGCTTGTCATCGTCCTGATGGCAGGCAGCGCGATCGATCTGTCACAAGCCGAAGATCATGCGGACGCTATCCTTTTATCCTGGTACCCCGGTGCCCGCGGAGGAAGAGCAGTTGCGGACGTTTTGTTTGGCCATATTTCCCCCGCCGGAAAGCTTCCTGTAACGTTTTACCGCAATATTGATTCTCTTCCGGAATTTACCGATTATTCAATGAAAGGCCGCACTTATCGTTATATGACAGAAGATGCCCTCTATCCTTTCGGTTACGGGCTGACCTACGGAAAATGCGAAGTCACTGATGCAGCCCTTCAAAATGATCCTGCCGTGGATTCCGACCTGAGTCTCTCCGTTACCGTTAAAAACTTCGGGGATACAGATACAGACGAGGTAGTGGAAGTGTATATCCGGAATTTGGACAGTCCGCTTGCCGTGGACAATTACAGTCTCTGCGGATTTAAAAGAATTTTTCTTGAGGCGGGAGAGAGCAGAACCATTGATATCGTCATCTCAAATCAGGCTATGACAGTTGTAGATGAGGAAGGCAGGCGATTACATGACGGGGATCATTTTATTCTCTATGCCGGCATCTCTCAACCCGACAGGAGGAGCATGGGGCTGACCGGTACCAGACCGGTCGGGATTGAGGTAAATTTACGATAAAATTCCAACAGGCAGCTTTATTCAGTACGAATTGAAAAAACATATTTTGAAAAATAATATTATGAGCAGATTGGCATTATCTGACGAGATTCTCCTCTCTGTCGAAAAGCCGGCGCGCTATATCGGCAATGAAGTAAATATGGTCAAAAAAGACCCGGATAACGTGGATATCCGGGCTGTTTTTGCGTTTCCGGATGTCTATGAGATCGGAATGTCTCACCTCGGCATGCAGATCCTTAGCCATATGTTCAACGAGAGAGAGGATGTTTATTGCGAGCGCGTTTTTTCGCCCTGGCCGGATCTGCATCAGATCTTAAAAGAGAAAAACATCCCACTTTTCGCATTGGAGAGCCAGGACCCGGTAAAAGAGTTTGACTGGCTTCTTATGACCCTGCAGTATGAAATGTGCTATCCGAATATTCTGCAGATTCTGGACCTGTCTCACATTCCGCTAAAGAGTGAGGACAGAACAGAGCACGATCCCATTGTGATCGGGGGAGGCCCGTGTGCCTGCAATCCGGAACCGATCGCTGAGTTTTTTGATCTCTTCTACATCGGCGAAGGAGAGACGGTTTACGATCAACTCTTAGACCTTTATAAGAAGCATAAAAACAGCGGATCTTACCGGAGAGAGGAGTTTTTAAGGGAAGCTGCCCACATAGACGGCATCTACGTCCCTTCACTCTACAATGTTGCATATCATAAGGACGGAACAATCGCCTCCTTTGCGCCGAAAGAACCGGACGTTCCTTTAAAAGTCGTCCGGCAGGTAGTAGAGGATCTATCCGAAGTGCTCTATCCGGATAAGCCCGTCATCCCGTTTCTGCAGATCGTCCAGGATAGGGTTACGCTTGAGATTCAGCGGGGATGTATCCGTGGCTGCAGGTTCTGCCAGGCCGGTATGATCTATCGCCCGCTGCGTGAGAGGAGCTTAGAGTATCTGGAGGAAAAAGCTTATGCCATGCTCGAAAATACCGGATATGGAGAAATATCTTTAAGTTCCTTAAGTTCCAGTGATTATACACATATTGAGGAACTGATAAGCGACCTGATCGGACGCTTACAGGACGATCATGTCAATATTTCGCTGCCGTCTCTGCGTATCGATAATTTTTCTCTCGATGTGATGCAAAAGGTACAGGATGTAAAAAAAAGCAGTCTGACCTTTGCCCCGGAAGCCGGGTCACAAAGACTCAGAGATGTAATAAACAAGGGGTTGACCGCCAGAGAGATACTTGCCGGTGCACAGCAAGCCTTTTGGGGTGGATGGAACAAAGTCAAGCTTTACTTTATGCTGGGTCTTCCGACCGAGACAGAAGAGGATATGCACTCAATCGCTCAGCTGGCAGAGGATATCGCCGAATGTTACGATGAGATTCCAAAAGAAAACCGGATGGGAAAATGTCAAATCACGGTCAGCACATCCTTTTTTGTGCCAAAGCCATTCACGCCGTTTCAGTGGTGTCCGATCTGTGATAAAAAGGATTTCCTGGACCGGGCACATATTGTAAACGAGGCGATCAAATCCCAGCCGAGGCATAAGAGGATCCGCTACAACTGGCATCATGCAGATGTCACGATGATCGAGGGTATCCTGGCAAGAGGAGACCGCCGCTTAAGTGACGTACTGATCCGTGTGTACGAAAAGGGCGGCATCTTCCCGGCCTGGACGGAATACTACGACGATGCCGTTTGGAGCGAAGCATTTAAAGAGAGCGGAGTCGACGTGCAGTTTTATACCACGAGAGAGCGGGGTAAGGAAGAGATCTTCCCCTGGGATTTTATAGATTCCGGTGTCACGAAAGAATTCCTCTGGCGTGAGTGGGAGAGAGCGCAAAAAGGCGAGACGACGCCGAATTGCCGCATGCAGTGTTCCGGCTGCGGCGCAAACAGATTTATGGGAGGTGTCTGCTATGAAGATTCGCATTAAATTCCGCAAAAACGGTGTGATGCGCTTTGTGGGGCATCTCGATCTCATGCGGTATTTTCAGAAGGCGATGCGTCGGGCGGGAATCGATCTCGCATATTCCGAGGGCTATCATCCCCATCCGATCATATCGTTTGCGGCTCCTTTGGGGATCGGACTCACCAGCGATGGGGAGTATATGGATATCGTAGTAAATACAAGCCTTAACTCCCGTGACGCAATTGACGCCATAAACAATACAATGGCTGAGGGTATGCAAATAACAGAGTATGTCCTGTTACCGGATGAGAGCAAAAGCGCGATGGCATCGCTTGCAGCTGCAGACTACATCGTTTACTTTAAGCACAATGAGGATTTCTCACAACAGGAGATAGAAGAGGGACTCCACAGATATCTGGAAGATCGTGATTCGATCGAGGTGACAAAAACAACAAAAAAGGGCGAGAGAGTAGTAGATATAAGACCATTACTCTATCAAGCCGAGCCCTATACCGATAACCGGGACTTCTCCGACACTATTTTTCCGTTGATATTAAAGCCTGATCCGACGGAGATCCTCTCCGATCTGGGCATTCGTAACGGGTTTATCCTTCGTCTCGGAGCCGGCAGTACGGACAATATTCGCCCGGAGCTGATGCTTACTGATCTTTATTCATTTTTGGGTGCAGCATATGATCCCAACAATATGCAGATCCATCGGCTGGAACTCTATGAGCGTTCCGGTGATGAACTGATGCCGCTTTCTTATGCGGGAAAGGAGATCCGGCCTTGAGCAGAAAGATCGTGATCACAAAAATCAATCTGAATCGTACAGATCTGCTTCTTTGCGGCCTTATGGATGATAACCGCCTGATCGAAGCCCGGTTAGATCGTCTTCCCGCTCAAAATGAGAAAGAGGGCGCCTGTTCATTTGACTCCGACCGCCTATTTGGCGGCATATTTATCGGAAAAGTGGAGCGCATCGTCAAAAACCTGAATGCTGCCTTTGTTGAGATCGCTCCTGGCGTATCCTGTTATCTTACTCTGGAACGTGTAAGTGACCCGGTCATGGTCACCAGCCATTCACCCGGCCGGATCGTACAGGACGATGAACTCTTAGTCCAGGTGATCAGGGATGCTGCGCGGGGAAAAGCACCGGCCGTATCGACAAATCTCAATTTTACCGGAAGATACGCGATCCTTTCGACTGAAAAACGTGTTCTGGGTCTTTCCTCAAAGTTTGATTCCGCAACCCGCTCCCGCTTTAAGAAGCTTTTATCCGGGTCCCTCCCTGAAAACTGCGGCCTGATCGTCCGTACAAACGCAAAGCATGTAACTGATGAGGAAATCCTTAAAGAGATCCGCTCACTTACAAATCAGATGGATCAGGTGTTGTCCCATGCGGCCAACAGGTCCTGCTATTCGTGCCTTAGTTCGCCAAAACCCGTTTTTCTCACTTATCTGCAGGGTGCTTATTTGGACGATCTGGAAGAGGTCGTGACAGACATTCCTCTCGTGTATGAAGCGCTGTCTTGCTGCAGGGAGGATTACCGCGATCTCTCTGAGATCCCTCTCCGATTGTATGAGGATGACAGTTTTCCTCTCGTCAGCCTGTACAACTTAAACCGGGAGATGGTACGGGCCACGCAAAGAGAGGTCCGATTAAAATCGGGCGGTTTTCTTGTGATCGAGCCGACAGAAGCCATGACTGTTATCGATGTGAATACCGGAAAGAGCACATCCGGGAAGGACAAGCAGGAGCACTTTGTAAAGATAAACCACGAAGCATCCCGCGAGATCATCCTGCAGCTCAGACTCCGAAACATTTCCGGCATCATTGTCGTGGATTTTATAGACCTGGATGATCCGAAAGACAGGCGTGAACTTCTGGAATATATAAGGCACCTCGCAAAGTCGGATCCGATCCCGGTACAGGTGCATGATATCACGGCGCTCAACTTAGTCGAGATCACGCGCAAAAAGGCTGAAAAATCGCTGTCTGAGCAGATAAAACAGTTGACAATAAATGCGCCGCTGTGATAATATAGCATGGATGCCGCACAGCGAGGTTTAAGTCTGCTTTTTGCAGCACCGAAGCTGGCGAGTAATGATAATAGGAGGAGCCATATGTACGCGATTATAGCAACAGGTGGTAAGCAGTACAGAGTATCTGAAGGCGATATCATTACCATTGAAAAGCTTGATAATGAAGCTGGTGAACCCGTAGTATTTGATCAGGTCCTGGGCGTATGCAACCGGAAGCTCCGGGTCGGAAGCCCTTATCTGAAAAATGTTACCGTGGACGGAACAGTTGTTGAGAATGGACGCGGTAAAAAGGTAATCGTCTATAAGTACAAGAGAAAAGAAGGTTATCACAAAAAACAGGGTCACAGACAGTGTTATACCAAAGTGCGGATTGACAAGATCAATCCCTGACAACGTTATTCAGCTATGGTGAACGTGACATTTTATCTAAACCAAAAGAATAAGCTGACCGGATTCGATTGTGCGGGGCATGCGGATTTCGCAGAGAGCCAGGATATTGTCTGTGCAGGGATCTCCGCTCTTGTCATCAACTGTATCAACTCGATCGAGCTTTTGACAGAGGATGTTTTCTTCTGTGACAGAAAAAAGAATGGCGGCAATATCCAGTTTCGACTGGCGGAAGGCTTCAGCGAGAAGTCACAGCTTTTACTCCGGTCTCTGGCACTTGGTTTACAGAATATGGAACGTGATTACGAGGGAAATATCGACTTAATCTTTGAGGAGGTGTAGAAGACATGATGAAAATGGATCTTCAGTTTTTTTCTCATAAAAAAGGAATGGGTTCCAGTAAAAACGGCCGTGATTCCCATTCTAAAAGATTGGGAGCAAAGCGGGCGGACGGTCAGTTTGTGAGAGCCGGAAACATCTTATACAGACAGCGCGGGACAAGGATTCATGCCGGGTTGAATGTAGGCCGGGGTCACGATGACACGCTCTATGCAAAGACAGACGGCATCTTGAGATACGAGCGGAAGGGGAGAGACAGAAAAGTAGCTTCCGTCTATCCGGTTTCTTCTGACAAATAAGCACGATAAGACAGACCCGACTGAAAGGCCGGGTCTATTTTTTTTAAGACTGAGTCTTGGCAGGGAAGAAAAATCTTCCCTATTATGCAAGGCAGGTGAAAATCCATGTTTGCAGACAGAGCGAGAATTATTATTAAGTCCGGCAAAGGCGGAGACGGGCATGTCAGCTTCCACCGGGAAAAATATGTCCCGGCAGGAGGTCCGGACGGCGGAGACGGCGGAAAAGGCGGCGATGTGATCTTTGAGATAAACGAAGGGTTAAATACGCTTACCGATTTCCGCCACAGGAGAAAGTTTGCTGCTGAGCCCGGAGAGCCCGGAGGGAAAAATAACTGTCACGGCAAAAACGGAGCGGCTCTCGTGCTTCAGGTACCGCCCGGAACCGTGATCCGTGAGGCCGAATCCGACAAAGTGACCGCGGACATGTCCGGTGAAAAAACAAGAGAGGTGATCCTGCACGGCGGAAGAGGGGGAAAAGGAAATCAGCACTATGCCACCCCGACCATGCAGGCGCCTAAATATGCCCAGCCCGGAGGAGACCCCATAGAGGTCGATGTGATCCTGGAGCTTAAAGTGATCGCCGATGTCGGCCTGGTCGGCTTTCCCAATGTCGGAAAGTCCACGCTGCTTGCACGTGTCACAAATGCACAGCCAAAGATCGCAAACTATCACTTTACAACTCTCAATCCTAATCTGGGCGTTGTCGATCTGGACGAGGGAAGGGGATTTGTCATGGCAGATATCCCGGGCCTCATAGAAGGTGCATCCGAAGGCGTCGGCCTCGGTCATGAATTTCTGCGCCACATCGAGCGCACCAAGGTGATCGTCCATCTTGTAGATGCCGCTTCTTCGGAGGGAAGAGATCCGATCGAAGATATCTACGCGATCAATAAGGAGCTTGCAGCATACGGCTCGGATCTATCCAAAAAGCCGCAGATCATCGCGGCAAACAAGACCGATCTGATCTATGCGGGTGACGCAGACCCCGTCAAACGGATCAGGGAAGAGTTTGAACCGCAGGGCGTTTTGGTATATCCGATCTCCGCAGTGACCGGAAAGGGTGTCAAAAAATTGTTAAACGCCGTGTGGAATCTGCTTTCGTCCATCGAAGATGATCCGATCGTTTTTGAACAGGAGTTTTTCCCGGAAACGGAAGTCTTTAAAGACGAACCCTACACCGTTTCCTATGATGAAGCGGAGAAGGAATACCTGGTCGAGGGGCCCCGGATCGAGAGGATGTTGGGCTATACGAATCTCGAGTCCGAGAAAGGCTTTTTATTCTTTCAGCATTTTCTTGAAGATCAGGGCATCTTAGATGAGTTGAAAGGACTCGGCATGGTGGAGGGAGATACCGTCAATGTATGCGGGTTAACATTCGAGTATTATGAATGATACAGTGATTGCGAATGGTTGTAGGATTGTGAGAGTGCGTAGCACGGAACAATCCGTAGTATCATCCTAAAGAAAGGATCTTTTATTTATGACGAGCAAACAAAGAGCTTATTTACGGGGTCTTGCTAACGAACTGGATCCCATCGTACAGATAGGAAAGGGCAGTGTCACACCCGAAGTTGTGGCCGCTGCGGAAGAGGCATTTAACACCCACGAGCTTTTTAAGCTGGCCGTTTTAAAAAACTGCACGGATGATCCGAACGCGATCGCCGATATGATCGCGGAGCGCACACATTCCGAGGTGGTTCAGGTCATAGGTAAAAAGATCGTACTGTACCGTGCCGACCGGGAGAACCCAAAGATCGTGCTTCCCCGGTAAAGGATACACACTGATTTATAATGAGAGGTGATACCTTTGCGCAAACAAGTCAACCAAATCGGAATTCTCGGCGGGACCTTCAATCCGATCCACAACGGACATCTTGCGCTTGCGCGTTGTGCCTGTGAACAATACGGTCTGCAGCGGATCTTTTTTATCCCGACCGGACATACCGCCTACAAAGAATATTCCGGGAAGGAGATGGCCGTGCACCGAAGCCGCATGGTAACACTGGCGATCGAGAGTGACTCCCGATTTCAGATCTCTTTTGTAGAGCTTGAAAACAATACGGTAAACTATACATATCATACGCTAAAAAAAGTTGAACGCCAGCTTCCGGATGCCACGCTTTATTTTATCATGGGCGGCGATTCACTCCGGGATCTGGAGACCTGGAGAGAGCCGCAGAAGATCTGTGATCTTGCCGTGATTCTGGCCGCTCCCCGCGAAGATATGAACAGCGTTGAGCTGAATCGGCAGATCAATGAACTGTCCAAGCGCTATCAAGCTGACATACGCCCGCTCGACTTACCTGTCATGGATATCTCGAGCCAGGACATTCGAAGACGTGTCCAAAACGGCGATCCGATCTGTGATATGGTGCCGCCGGCTGTAGAAGCCTATATCCTCGAAAACGGACTTTATCGGTAACCGGAATATACTATGACATACAAACAAATCCAAAAGGAACTGAAACAATTGTTAAAGCCATCCCGTTACGGACACACACTTGGAGTGGTGGAAACAGCGCGCCATCTTGCAGAAATATATGACTGTGACGCGAATAAAGCCCGATACGCGGCTCTTTTGCATGACTGCGCCAAATATATGTCTAACGAGGAGAAAATCGATTTATGCCGAAAATATGACGTTCCTATCAATGACGCAGAGCTTGCGAACCCTTCGCTGCTCCACGCAAAGTGTGGTGCGATCCTGGCAAAATATCACTACGGGATCGAAGATGAAGATATCCTGCACGCGATCGCAGTGCACACGACAGGTGAGCCGGATATGAATCTGCTTGACAAGATCATCTTTGTCTCGGACTATATCGAACCCGGAAGAGAGACGGCGCCAAATCTTTACACGCTGCGCCAGCTTGCAAAAACGGATCTTGACGAAACCACGTACCGGATCTTAAGTGATACGGTATCTTATCTTAATAATAGAAGAGACCAGTGTATGGATCCGACCACATTAAAGGCATATCAATACTATAAAGATAAAGTGAAAGATATCAGTAACTGATTCCGCTTAAGCTGAAAAATAAGATGTAATCAAACAATTTGTCGCAAAAGAAAGGAAAACCGGATGCAGGACACATCAAAAGAGATGGCAAGGGCCGCCTGCCATGCTCTGAGTGAAAAAAAGGCAGAAGATATCAAAGTCATAGATATTCACGAAATTTCAGTGATCGCAGACTATTTTGTCATTGCCAGCGCAGCCAATTCCAATCAGCTGCAGGCTTTGATCGACGAAGTGGAAGAGGAGCTTTATAAGCTTGGGTATACCCTCGATAAACTTGAGGGAAACCGCCGCTCCAGTTGGATTTTGATGGACTATAAAGATCTCATTGTCCATCTGTTTTCAAGGGAAGACCGTTTGTTTTATGATCTGGAGCGGATCTGGCAGGACGGAACCTTTATCGAACCGGAAGATCTGTAAGATTTTCATATAATATAGTGTATACAAAAAAGCGAACATACATTCCGAATATATGTTTGCTTTTTTTATCTCCCTGTGATAGAATGTTTGAAAAGAGTAGAAGAGAGGGAGAGAAAATGGCAACGGGAAAGATCAGTGCAAAGCAACAGGAGATATTAGAATACATCAAATCAGAGATTCTGGCAAAGGGATATCCACCGGCGGTTCGTGAGATCTGCGAGGCCGTCCACTTAAAGTCGACATCCTCTGTCCACGCGCATCTGGAGACACTTGAAAAGAACGGGTACATCCGCCGTGATCCTACAAAGCCCAGAACCATCGAGATCGTCGATGACACGTTCAATCTGACCCGACGTGAGCTGGTCAATGTCCCGGTTGTCGGGCAGGTTGCCGCCGGAGAGCCGATCCTGGCATCCGAAAACATCAGCAATTATTTCCCGATCCCAGCCGAGTTTATGCCGAACGCACAGACTTTTATGCTGCAGGTTAAGGGTGACAGTATGATCAATGTAGGTATTTACGACGGAGATATGGTCCTTGTAAAACAGCAGAGTACTGCTTCCGACGGTGATATTGTTGTCGCTTTGATCGACGATTCCGCGACAGTCAAGACATTCTATAAAGAGTCCGACAGAGTACGGCTCCAACCCGAGAACGATACGATGGATCCGATCTATGCCACAGACCTGTCAATTCTCGGCAAGGTCATCGGTGTATTTCGATTTTTTAATTAAGGAGATTTTCCTTCTTCTTTCTAAGCATCTATCACGTTGTAAAAAATAGTCTACAATTTTCTCGTTTATTCTGATACAATATACTCAGACCTTAAGAACTTAATCTTTTGAATACGGATAAAATGAAAAAGGAGAGGTACATATGTTTTGCAGATATTGTGGAAAAGAAATTGATAACGATGCCGTTTTCTGTAAATATTGCGGAAAAAGTCTGACGAATGATTCCACTAATGAAAATCGGAGTAATGCCGGGAGTAATACCGGGAATACCGGAACCACTTATCAGCAGCGGAATTATGAAAGGATGCGGCAATCGCAAAATGCTCAATGGGATAAAGTGCTTGCGCAAAATTTCAATACCGACTCCAATAGAGGAGTCATAATGGCGACAAGTTTTCACGGTGCGATGAGATTTCCCGCATCGATCTTAGTGATTATCACGGCTGTATTTGTTATCGTAATGAGCTTTATTGTTTTGGTATCCTATAGACCGCATAGGGCGTTATATGTGATCAGCTGGATCCTTTTCATTGCAGCCATCATCTATTTCATTATTTGTACTATGCGTGGCAGGCGGGCCGTATTTGCCGTTACCGACAAGGAGCTGCATATATGTACATGGCTGCCATCTCAGAAACTGACCATCCCGCTTGCAGAAATTGATGAGATTAATATGAATATCGTTCCTTTTTACCGAAATGAATATGGGGACCTGAATATCACCGCAAACGGCCAAACATACTTTTACCATCAAATTTATAAGCCAGCCGAGTTTAGGGATGTACTAACAGATCAAGTAAATAAAGCAAAACAGTAAAAAGAATGGAGAGGTTTAATCCTCTCCATTTTCTTTTTCTTTGTCTGGTTTATCTTCTCTTAACTTTACGGCTTTGGCGGCCATGCGGCGGCGGTCATCCTCCTGAGCCGCATAGTGTCTGCGCGTAGTATTGACGTCAGAGTGTCCCAAAACATCCGCGACGAGATAGATATCACCGGTCTCGCGGTAAAGGTTCGTGCCGTAGGTGCTCCTAAGCTTATGCGGTGTGATGTTTTTCACTGTAGTTACCAGCTGGGAGTATTTTTTTACGAGATTTTCCACAGAACGGACACTGATCCTTCTGTTCTGAAGGGAGAGGAAGAGAGCATCCCGGCTGTCCTCTGCCGGCTCCAACAAAAGACGCTCGTCCAGATAGTTATCCAGCGCGTCCGCGACTTCATCCCCGAAATAAACCATCATTTCCTTGCCGCCTTTGCGGTGAATCTTGATCCCGTTGTTTTTTGCGTCAATATCATTGATATCAAGACCGACACATTCCGAGACACGGATCCCCGTGCCCAAAAGAAGCGTAAGGATCGCTACATCGCGCGTTTTTGTCTTTTCATGGTATATTTTCTGACGCTCGGTCAGTTTTTCGCCGGATTCTGCCTCATCTAAAAGGATCGCCACTTCATCCACATCAAGGCGGACGATCTCCTTCTCGTGCCGTTTTGGCATCTGTACGAGAGAGGCGGGATTCTTCTCAATCATCTCTTTGCGGAAAAAATAGTTGTAAAAGCTGCGGAGTGTGGATAACTTTCGCATCTGTCCGCGTTCATCATTTGTATACTCAATCCCGTTGCTCGTATAATATTTCAGATACTGAAGATACTCCTCGATATCGATCGGAGTGATCTCATCTAAAATCTCAAGGGGAAAGTCCGTAATATCCATTTTCGAGAGGGCAGGGTTATTCTCGTGCAAGAAATTAAAAAATACGCCGAGATCGTAAGCATAGGCGATCCTGGTACGAGAGGATGTAGAAGGAGTGATCCCGATAAAAAATTCTTTACAAAAGCGGGGGAGTTCCTTCATCAGTTCCCGAAGTTTCACCTCATTGTCAATGTTTACCTGTTCGTGGTAGGGACGTTCTTTCATAAGTTCTCCTTATAAATAATAATCCTTGTATGGCAGACAACTTTTTCTTATAAGCAATCCTTATTAATGCGCCAGCCCGGAATATGGCTGTTTACGATCGCTGTAAACATACGATTTTTAGCGCCAGGGCTGGCTTTTTCGATATCTTTTATCAAACTTTTTGCATATTCCCGCTTGGTATATCCGTCTGCGGGACAGGGGTTTTTTACCACAGGAAGGTCGTATTTGTTCCGAAATCCGATGATATCAGCCTCATCGACGTAAATAAGCGGCCTGATAACGGTCAGATCCATGCGGTCTAAGTAAGTTTTCGGCGGAAAACAGTAAAATCTGCCCTCATATATGAGTGAAAGGAGCATAGTCTGTACGATATCATCCTTGTTGTGCGCGTAGGCCACCTTCGTAAAGCCCATGTCCTTTACGGCCTGATTTAAGGCTCCTTTTCGCATTTTCGCACACAGGGCACAGGGATTTTTCTCTCCGCGGTCCTCAAAAACGATCTTTCCGATATCCGAACGTACGATCGTGTGCGGAATCTGAAACTCCTCGCAAAGATCCGAGACAGCAGTAAGAT
>JAJBTQ010000020.1:44305-138841 GCA_020860755.1 Lachnospiraceae bacterium | reverse complement strand
ATGACATCGCAGGCCTTTATAAGGCCCTCCTGGATCTCCTGCTTTTCCCGCTCTTTTTCCAGAAGCGTCGTGTACTTGCGGGTCGCCAGTTCGTACTGGAACTGGACATTGTGGCGGATGATGCGCAGAATCCCCATGGTCTCCGGCCTGCCCCCGGCGACGGCGAGCATGTTCACGCCGAACGTATCCTCCAGGCGGGTCTTTTTGTAGAGAAGGTTGACGATGTTCTGCGCGTCGGCGCCCTTCTTTAACTCGATAACGATCCGGATCCCCTCTTTCGAGGACTGGTTTGAGATGTCCACGATGTCCGTGGTCTTTTTCGTCTCCACCAGGCTGTAGACGTCGTTTAAGAACTTGCCGATGTTGGCTCCGATCATCGTGTAGGGGATCTCCGAGATGACGATGTTTTCCTTACCGCCCTTTACGCGCTCGATCTCCACCTTGCCGCGCAGGCGGATCCTGCCGTTCCCGGTCTCATAGATTTCCTTTAATTCATCCTTGTTGATCACGATGCCGCCGGTCGGAAAATCCGGCCCGGGGATGATCTCCATCATCTCCTCTGTCGTGATGTCCGGGTCCTTCATATAGGCGATGACTCCGTCGATCACTTCGCCCAGATTGTGCGGCGGAATGCTCGTCGCCATGCCGACTGCGATGCCCTCCGCGCCGTTTACCAGGATATTCGGGATGCGGACCGGGAGGACCGACGGTTCCTTCTCCGTCGCGTCAAAGTTCGGGATAAAATCGACCACGTTCTTATCCAGATCGGAAAGATACGCCTCCTGCGTAATCTTCTGCAAGCGGGCCTCCGTGTAACGCATGGCCGCTGCACCGTCTCCCTCGATGGAGCCAAAATTCCCGTGGCCGTCCACCAACGGAATGGCATTTTTAAAATCCTGCGCCATGACCACCAGTGCCCCGTAGATCGAACTGTCGCCGTGCGGATGATATTTTCCCATCGTATCGCCCACGATCCTGGCACACTTCCGATACGGTCTGTCCCAGCGGATCCCCAGCTCGTGCATGTCGTAGAGCGTGCGCCGCTGCACCGGCTTAAGTCCGTCCCGGACATCCGGCAGCGCTCTGGAAATGATCACGCTCATCGCATAATCTATATAAGATTTCTGCATTATTTCAGAATACTCTGTATGCAGAATCTGTTCACTCGTTGAACCCATATTTATAATCCTCTCACAATACTTGTGCCAAAATATATCATCTATCTATTTCTTCACTACGTACATGGCGCGAGCAGAAAAACGATTTTGCCCGCTTCAGCTCCGAAGGAGCTGTAAGCGCGGAAGCGTGCCGCGTTGAATCGTTTTTTGCGAGCGCCCCATATTAAATATCCAACTCCGCTTCATTGGCATGCGCATAAATAAACTCTTTCCGCGGCGGCACATCCGTCCCCATCAGCATTTCCGTGACATCCGACGCCATGCGTGCGTCCTCGATCGCCACCTGTTTTAAGACCCGCCGCTCGGGGTCGAGCGTCGTCTCCCAGAGCTGCTCCGCGTCCATCTCGCCGAGGCCCTTGTACCGCTGCAGCGTGAACGCCCCTTTATGCGTCCTCTGATAGCTCTCCAGCGCCTCATCGTCGTAGAGGTACTCCTCCTCCCCCTTGTTGGGGATTGCCTTATAAAGCGGCGGCATGGCGATATAGACATGCCCCTCAAAGATCAGCTCCGGCATGAAGCGGTAAAACAGGGTCAAAAGCAATGTCGCAATATGCGCCCCGTCTACATCCGCATCGGCCATGATCACGATCTTGTCATAGCGCAGCTTTGAGATGTCAAAGTCGTTGCCGTACCCCTCGGAAAAGCCGCAGCCGAAGGCGTTGATCATCGTCTTGATCTCCGCATTGGCCAGGATCTTGTCGATGCTCGCCTTCTCCACGTTTAAGATCTTCCCGCGGATCGGAAGGATCGCCTGATACATCCGGTTCCGCGCCGTCTTGGCCGAACCTCCGGCGGAGTCGCCCTCCACGATGAAGATCTCGCAGCGGGAGGCATCCCTGCTCTCGCAGTTCGCAAGCTTTCCGTTGGAGTCAAAGGAGAACTTCTGCTTTGTCAGCATGTTTGTCTTCGCCTTCTCCTCGGTCTTTCGAATCTTGGCCGCCTTCTCCGCGCAGGAGAGCACGGTCTTTAAGGTCTCCAGGTTTTTATCGAAATAGAGCTGAATCTCTTCGCTGACCACCTTGGATGTCACCTTGGCGGCGTCCTGATTGTCCAGCTTTGTCTTGGTCTGTCCCTCGAAGCGGGGAGACGGGTGCTTGATGGAGATGACCGCGGTCATGCCGTTTCTCACATCGGCTCCGGTAAAGTTCGCATCCTTATCCTTTAAGATGCCGAGCTGTCTGGCGTATTGGTTCATCACGGTGGTGAGCGCCGTCTTAAAACCGGTGATATGCGCGCCGCCCTCAGCATTGTAGATGTTGTTGCAAAAGCCCAGGATGTTCTCGTGGAACTCCCCGGTGTACTGAAACGCGACCTCCACATGGATGCCCTGGCAGTTCCCCTGGAAATAGATGGGGTCGTGGAGCACCTCGGAGTTTTTATCCAGGTCCTTCACATAGCCGACGATGCCCTCTTCCTCGTGGAACGTGATGCGCTCCGGCTCCTCGCCGCGCAGGTCCTCAAAATCTATCGTGAGCCCGGGATTTAAGTAGGCTGTTTCGTGAAGGCGGCTCTTGATCTCCTCGCCCGAAAAGGCTGTTTTTTCAAAGATCGTCGGATCCGGAAGGAAGTTTACCTTTGTCCCGGTCTTTCTCGTCTTTCCGATCACGGGAAGCAGTCCGTCGACCAGCTCCTCCGTGGGGATGCCCTTCGCATAGCGGTCATGCGAGATCACGCCGTCCCGGCTGACCTCCACATCAAGATACTCGGACAGGGCGTTGACGACAGAGGAGCCGACCCCGTGAAGCCCGCCGCTCGTCTTGTAGACGGAGTCGTCGAACTTGCCGCCGGCGTGGAGCGTAGAAAAAACCAGCCTTGCCGCTGGCATTCCTTTTTCGTGCATCCCGACAGGGATACCTCTCCCGTTGTCCTCTACCGTGCAGGATCCGTCGGCCTCAAGGGTCACCCGGATGTGGTCGCAGGCATCGGCGAGATGCTCATCCACCGCGTTGTCCACGATCTCATATACCAAATGGTTTAATCCCTTCCGTGAAACACTCCCGATGTACATGCCGGGACGTTTTCTTACCGCCTCCAGCCCTTCGAGAACGGAAATACTTTCCTCATCATAAGCCACTTGTTTTGCCATGCTTTCCCCTTTGTCATTCTACAAGATATTGTTGTTTTCACCGTGTAAACGGGTTCTTTCACACAATAGCTAGTGTACCATAAAAGAAGGAATCCCGCAAGCGGGATTCCCCTCAATTTTCGTATTCTGTTTTCCCAAAAAATTCACTGTCTGTATCCTCGGTTTTCCCATACACGCTCATTGCCTGTACGGCTTGCAGAGCCTCCCGTAGACCGGACGGTAAATATCCTGATAAAAGCTGCAGACCGTGTCAAAGAAGTCTGTCTGCGCCATTTCTCTTTGGTTCCCCGGAAAATAGAGAATGTTATAATCCACCCCAAAGAGCTGGCAGCTGACTCCGGTCTTTACCGCTCCGTTTCTTAGATAAAAGGCGATCCGGCTCTTGCGGATGTTCTTCTCCTCCTCGTCTTTGGCTGAGGAGGGGCTCTCCGCCTCGGCAAAGATACCGCCCACGGAGGGAATCTTCGGCAGAAGATCGCGCAAAAACGCGCTTCCGATGCCGCTTCCCCGAAGCTTTGGTACGACGCCTAGGTAATCCAGCAGGACGTAGGGAGAGGAATCGGAGGAATAAAATGACGCATATGCGGCAAACTCCCCGTCCTCATAATATCCGTAAGCCGCATAGCCGTCGCGCTCCCAGGATCTTTCGATCGCGAACCACGGGCGCATTTCCATCAGAGGAAAATCATCTTTTATGTAACTGCGGTAGATTTCTTTAAAGTCAGAGCTGGTAAGCTCTCTTATCTCAAACACGACTATTATGCCACCCTCCAGCCGCTATTATATCAGCCGGAGAGTGGCCCGACAACAGTTTGTCGCGTTCACATATCAAAATTTCCTGTGAGAGAAAACATATTTTTGATGAAGCTCGCTTATCTGCGCCTCTGTCTTGTTCTTCTCGTTTGTATCGACACGCGCACGACCACGATCACGCCCGCTGCCGCCAGCAGCGCGATCCAGAGACCCGGATGGTTCTGGTCACCGGTCTTCCCGCCTGCTGCCGAAGTCGGGCTGGCCGAACTCGGTTTGTCGGTAGTCGGAGGGGTCTTAGAACCCGGTTTTTTCTCTTCTTTATCCTGATCTTCTTTATCTTCTCTATCCGGCGTGTGGCTGTTTGTAATATGAACAGTCGTTGTATCTTCCACGGCTACAATGTCACAGTCATAGCCTTCTACCGCAATCTCAGCAACAGAATATTCATTCAATATGCCATCCGTATACTCATCCAGATCAGTAAAGCTGCCGAACCAGTCATTGCTCTTATCAAGCGTCAATGTCTGGTCGGTCTCCTCACCGTTCTTCATCAAGACTACGGTGATCTTCTCCGGACGGATCTCATCCTGATCATCCGCGTCATCCCAGAACTTCCGGACATTTAAAGCGGTCTTTCCCGGGATATAGCTGTTGGTAATGTCATAACCGTCGTAGACAGCCGTATAATCATCCACCGCTGTCTCGATAACGGTATATTTGATCTCCCTGCCGTTATCGTTCTTTGGAAGGTTCGTAAAACTGTAAGTCCAGTCCTCTCCCGTAACGATCGCACTGATCGCTTCGCCATTCTCATCTAAGGCCGGCACGCCGTCTGCATATAGGCTGATTGTAACCGATGACGGACGCTTGCCATCCTGATCGTTATGATCGTCCCATGTCTTGGAGCCTTCGATGTTTATCGTCTCCGGGATGTGCGTATTGACTATAGTAACAGAGTCATCTCCCTCTGTGATTTCCGTTTCGTAGCCTTCCACTGCATCCTCGGTGACTTCATAGATATAGGTGACGATCTCGCCGGATGCATCCGTCCCGCATATGGGCAGATCTGTCCATGTGTATCCGGGACTCGATTCTGTTAAAGTCACCGCCTCTTTGTATATCTCTCCGTTTTGATAGAGATATACCGTAATTGCGTCAATATCGGCCGGCCAGTCGATTCCGGCTCCGCTCTCATCCTGCCATGTCTTTTGCACCGATATGGAGGTCTTTTCCGCTTCCTGATTGACAAAGGCTGGAGATGGAATCGTGATAGATGTGACTGTATCCTCGGAAGAAGTGACATCCTGATCAACCAACGGGTCTGCAGAGCCGCTCTTTGTCAAGGTGACATGCGTGATATTGTAATATACAAAATCAAGCGGCACACCCGCGACCTCTACCTCCTCCTCTGAAGCCCTGACGGTAACCACCAGCGTATACACGGCAGAATCTATGATAAAGCCCGGCTCTGCGGGAGCAGTCTCTTTTATAAAGAATGTAAACGTACCGGCCTCATTAAACGAAAGCCTTCTGGCGAAAAAGATACTCCCGTCGGATTGTGTTGTCCCGGTCGATACCTCCTCTCCGTTCTCATCCGTGATCTCAAAGTTGAATTGTCCTTCCTCAATGCCTGCATATACTCCATACTGATCCAACAACTGCTTATCCGCATTGACCTGAAGAGCATCCCCGATCTCATAGTTTATCACGGTTCCCATAAACAGATAGCCATTTGACAGCACACCCCCCGCCATGAGTATAAGATGAGTTGCCATTTACATATACTTTGGCCGCTTGCTGAGCGGAAGCGATCGCTGCATTGTCCGGATAGGCTGTCAGCCCCATGATATAGGACGCCCATAAAAACTCGCCGATCCCTACATTGTCGATCACTTCGCCATCAGCACTGCCGTGCCAGTTGGCAGATCCGCCGCCCAGCATCATGCCGGACACCATGCTCTCCAGCGCACAATAATAATCCTGGTATCCGTTTTCCATGAAAACTTTATCATTTAAAGCATACTCTGTATCATCGTGCTTTGTAGAGCCCTCACCGGACGTATGCTGCCCTTCGGCTGAATTGCCATAGATCGCCGCTCCGGCGTCGTCCGCAATGGCAATCCGCCCGGTCGAGCAGCCCGCCACCCCGCCGCCGAAACCCCCGGCCGCATTTTCCGTGATCATAGCATCATTCATGTACAGCGTTGCCCCGTTTGCACAGAACACACCGCCGCCGCCCCAATGCACTGAAGTATTTGTCTCATTGTCGTTAATATATATGGTGCTTGCAGCGGTAATCTCAGCGTAACTGCCGTTATCCAGACAGAAGCCCCCGCCTTCTGCACCGCCTGCATAATTTGCGCAGAGATACCCGCCGGTGATATAGACAAAGCTGCCCGGCTGAGCGCTGTTAGCGGCAAACGCTGTCCGGATGCCGCCGCCGCTGCTGGCCGCTTTATTCCCGGTAATATAACCCCCGTTGAAATGAAGGGTTGCTCCGTTGAGCAGGATTCCCCCGCCGCCGTCAAAATATCCCGTACAGTCGGAGACATTATTGGTCAGGTATCCGCCGCTGATATTGACAACTGTTCCGGATCCATAGGCGTGAATCCCGCCGCCGCCGTAGTCTGTATTCCACTCACTGGTTCCGGCATCTTCTGTCGCCTCATTACCGCTTATGACACCGCCTGCCATGTTTAATGTGCCACCGTTCGCCACATCGACTGCTCCGCCGGTGGCTGCCTTGTTTGCTGCAAGCACGGCAGAATCTGAAATGTTGAGCACTGCGCTGTCCGTTACGCGAACCGCTCCGCCGTCGCTTGCTTCCCCGTGCCCGCTGCGATATGCCTCATCAAAGCCGCAGATATATCCGCCGGAAAGATTGACCGTACCGGAACTGGCATCGATCGCCCGGTTGCCGGAGGATTCAGCCTCTCCATAGAAAAATCCGCTCTCAATATTCAATGTACCGCCGGTTACGGAAAACAGCGCATGATCCTGTCCGGTCGTACAGATCATACCGTTCGAACTTACGCTGTAAGAATACCGCGTCTCCTGCGTTCTCCCGAACGCGGAATCTGTCACGGTGCTTTCTGTCACATAGTATGTCAGAGAAATGCCGCTTTCTATGCTGCCGGCAAGCTCTGCAAGTTGCCCCGCCGAAGCTGCGTCAACCGATGCTCCATCTCCTTTTACTGCAGTCCCTGCCTGACCGTCCATGATCGTCAGCCTCGTATTCTCCGGAACCATAAATAGAGCTCCGCCGCCCAAGTCATCAGCAATGATGGTACAACCGTTTAAATCGATTGTGACCTCAGCGCCGGATACAAGCGCAATATGTTCTTCGCCCTCCGTCGCAAAACTTTCGCTTAATGTGACGGTAATCGTGCCAGTCTGACCGTTCACTGCCGATTTAAGCTCTTCGTATGAACCAATGGCATCATGAGCCGCGAGAGCAAGAACGTCAACTTCTTCATCAGCCGGCTCTTCCTCAATCACCATTTCCCCATCGCCGGATATTTCCTCTTCCGGTATTCCCTCTAGAACGAAAGCATCCGGATCCGACATTTCAGACTCGTCTACGGAATGTTCCTCTGTGACAAGGGCGTCATCATCCGCAGACTCCAGGGACTCATCCCCTTGTTCACCGGAAAATGCAAAAGTCTCCTCATCTGAGAAAACTTCCGCTGCATCCTGCTCAGCAGGTATCCCTTCCGTGCTTGCCCAAACACCTGCCGGTATCAGGGATGCCGTTAACGCAGCGCTTAATGCCAAGGTCAAAATCTTCTTTTTCATCAATCAATAATCCTCCCCTTCTTTCGTGTCCTAGCGTCTAATATAGTACACATTATTTTATATTTTAGTGTATATTATTTTAAACATAGACATGACTAAAGTCAAGGATTATCGACATAATATGCAGATATTATAAGACTACTATTATAGTCTTATTATGTCATAAAATTTCCGCAATAAAAAAACGCATTCTCGATCAGTCGAATCCCATCTCGTGAAACCGCCGCCACGTCAAAGCGGCAGGACGTTTCCTGCGGATAGAAATGTTTGTACAGATAGTAGGATGCGGCATTTGAGATCCGAACCTGTTTGCGGTAGTCTACGGCCTCTTCCGGGGCGCCGCAGGCGCTGCCGCTCCGATATTTCACCTCAACAAATACGACCATGCCCTCTTTTTGGGCGATCAGATCGATCTCGCCCAAGCGGCAGCGAAAATTTCGTTCTAAGATTTGATAGCCGTGTGCGCTAAGCCAGTTCGCCACGCGCCCCTCATAGAGTCCGCCCACTTCCCGATAGTTTTGCACTTTAATTCCTTTTCCCAGGCTTTTATTTTGACAAAATATTATATCCTGTGCTAATATATTCAGCAAGACAACTGGGAAAGATAGATCTGTCCTATCCGACCCGGGAAAATATCAAGCTGAAAAAAGTAGTCGCTGATCTTTTCGGGATGCAGGCGACTACTTTTTGCGTTTGTCATATCATCCCCACATCCGGATTTCAATTTCTTTTTCAGATGAAATTTCCGATAAAACTTTGCCTGTGGATCGGCGACGGCCCGTATTTTTTTAGCGCCTCGATGTGTGCAGCCGAACCGTATCCTTTATTTGACGCGAATCCGTACTCCGGCATCAGCGCGTCATACTCCACCATTAACCGGTCTCTTGTCACTTTGGCCACGATGCTGGCCGCCCCGATCGAGATGCTCTTCGCATCCCCCTTGATGATCGGAACCTGATCGATGTCCACGCCCGGGATTGTCACCGCGTCGTTTAAGAGCAGTGTCGGCCGGGGCTTTAGCTTTCCGATCGCCTCCCGCATCGCCTCGTAGGTCGCCTGCAGGATGTTGATCTCGTCGATCTTTTGCGGTCCGACCATGCCGATGCCGACGGCGACGGCCTGATCCATGATCACATCATAAAGCTCTTCCCGCTTTTTGGCGGAGAGCTTTTTGGAATCGTTGATATACAAAATATCGCAGTCCTTCGGCAGGATCACGGCCCCCGCCACAACGGGTCCGGCCAGAGGTCCGCGGCCGACCTCGTCGATCCCGCAGATGTAGGCATAGTCCGCGTACTTTCGCTCATAGATTTTTAAGTTTTCCGTCCGCGCGATCTCGGCCGCAAGCTTCTCCTGCCTCTTTTTGGCCTGCCCTACAAGGGCCTGCACCCCGGCGCGCCCATCCGCTTCATAGGCATCCAGAAAGGCGGCCAGTTCACTGTCCGCCGTTTGTTTTAATTCTTCCCGGATCGCTCCGATCGTTTTTTCTTCAGCCATTGCTCTGTTCTTCCTGCGGCACTTCCAGAGTTATACGCCCGAGTCTCCCGCTTCGAAACTCATCCATCAAAAGCGCCGCTGCCCGTGTGCGGTCGATCTCGCCGCCGGTACGAAGAAGACTGCGCTTTTCGGCGATCTCGCCCAAGATCTCTATCGTCTGTTTCCTATCCTCCGACACGCCATAGCGCCCGCTTAACGCTCCGGGATATTCTTTCACCAAAAACGAGATCAGCTCCAGGGCCAGTTCTTCGGTATCGATGTTATTGTCGTTTAGAGAGCCGATCCATGCCAGGCGCAGGCCGACCTCCTGATCGTCAAACTTCGGCCAGAGGATCCCCGGCGTGTCCAAAAGCTCGACGCTCTTATTGATCTTGATCCACTGCTTTCCCTTTGTGACCCCGGGTTTGTTTCCGGTCTTCGCGCAGGCTTTCCCGGCAAAGGAATTGATGAATGTGGACTTTCCCACGTTTGGGATCCCCACGACCATGGCGCGGATCGGCCGGTTTTTGATGCCGCGCTTTTTGTCGCGTTCGATCTTTTCTTTGCAGGAGTCCAAGATCGTCTCCTGGATCGACTTCATGGCAGTGTGCTTTCGCGCATCCAGCTCGATGACGTAAAATCCCTGATTTTTAAAGTAGTCTCTCCAGAGTCTGTTTTTCTTCTCATCGGCCAGGTCGGCTTTATTAAGCAGGATCAGCCGGGCCTTGTTTTTGCCCAGCTCATCGATGTCCGGATTGCGGCTGCTTAAGGGGATACGGGCATCCACCAGCTCGATGACCAGATCGATCAGTTTGATGTCTTCCTGCATCTGTCGTTTTGCCTTGGTCATGTGACCCGGATACCACTGATAGTTCATCCCTTATCCCTCTCATCTACTTCACGCGCCCCAGATCGTTGATCGCGTCGTAGTGGAACCACGCTTTTCCTATGATATACTCTTTTTTTACATTCCCGAAGCTGGTATAGCGGCTGTCCTCACTGCTGTTGCGGTTGTCTCCGATCACAAAGTACTCGTCATCGCCCATGGTCAGCTTTTCCTCCGCCAGCCCGGCATCCGCCACGGCCTCCGTGTCCTTATCGTCAAACATGACATCGTTGACATAGATCACGCCGTCCTTGATCTGAACGGAATCTCCGGGAGCCGCGACCACGCGCTTGATGTAGTAGGGACTTTTTTCATTTCCGTTGGGCATAAAGACTACGACGTCTCCGGACTTCGGGGAGCCGACCCGATAGGCGAGGCGGTTTACAAAGACGGATTCGCCGTCTGAAAGTGTGGTCTCCATGGAGTTTCCGGATACGTTGACCCGAAGTCCCAGGCCGTACACCAAAAGAAACGCCAGCACGAGCGCTGCCGCTATCTCTATTATTATGATAAGGACCTGGCGCATCGCGCCGAGCCGGATCCTGCGTCTGTGATGTCTGAAACTGAGTTCGTTTCTCGAAAAGAGCGCCATCAGCAGCCTCCTGCATGCAAAGTACCTTTAAGAAACACAAAGGGGTTGTGATCGATCACAACCCCGTCAAAAGCATCTTATTTCACAAGTTCTTTTACCTTGGCCTTCTTTCCGACGCGGCCTCTTAAGTAAGTCAGCTTCGCTCGTCTGACCTTGCCCCGGCGAACCACCTCGATCTTCTCTACGATCGGGGAGTGGACCGGCCAGGTCTTCTCCACACCGACTCCGTTGGAAAACTTGCGGACTGTAAAAGTCTCACGGTTGCTGCCGCCCTGTCTCTTTAAGACAGTGCCCTCAAACACCTGGATCCTCTCGCGGTTGCCTTCTTTGATCTTGGCATGTACGCGCACGGTGTCGCCCGCGTGGAACTCTGCCACATCATCTTTCATCTGTTCTTCTTCGATACTTCTGATAATCTCACTCGCGTTCATAATGTGACCTCCTGATCATTTGATGTTCTTAATACACTCCCGTATCAGAGGACCATCGCTTTTCATTCACAGCAAAAATAACTTTAGCACAGGTTGCGGCGAATTGCAAGTAGTTTCCCCGAAAACCTGCCAAAAACAATTGCCCCAAAAACCTGCAAAAACAGGCGTCTTGCCGATCTCTCTAACAATCCTTCGGTATGTCCTTTAAGATCCGCTTTACATCCTCTCCGGAAAGCTTAGCTTCCCGAAGAAGATCCGGCCTGCGGCAAAACGTCCGCTCAACCGACCGGTCGTGCCTCCAGGCCTCCACTTTTTCATGGTCGCCGCTAAGGAGCACCTCAGGCACTTCCCTTCCGTGCCACGTGGCCGGGCGGCTGTACTGAGGGTATTCCAACAGACCCCCGTCAAGTGATTCCGTACCGGCTGACTCCTCATTTGTGAGCACACCCGGCACCATGCGGGCGATGGCATCCGCCATCACCATGGCGGGCAGTTCCCCGCCGGTTAAGACATAGTCCCCGATCGACACGTGATCCGTGACGATCTCTTCCAAGACACGCTCGTCGACCCCTTCGTAGTGTCCGCACAACAGGATCAGATCTTTCTCCCCGGCGAGTTCTCTCGCCATGGACTGCGTAAAATGCTGCCCCTGCGGGGTCAGATAAATACAGCGCGGCTCGTATCCGATCTCATCTGTGACAGTTTTCCATGCATCATAGATCGGCTGGGCCTGCATGATCATACCGGCTCCGCCTCCGTAAGGGTAGTCGTCCACTTTTCCATGCGGATCCGTCGTGAAGTCGCGGATATCCACGACATGCAGCGATATGATCTCATTTTCAATGGCTTTTCCGATCACGCTTGTCTCCAGCCCCTGCCTGACCATGTCCGGAAACAGCGTCAAAATATGAAACCGCATTTTTCCTCCGTCAGCTTCGCAGGCCGGGCATCAGATATACCGTGATGACCCCCTGCTCCATATCGATCCCGCGAATACAGTCCCGGATAGCGGGAAGCAAAAGCTCTTCCCCGTCCGGGCTTGCTATGACATAGACATCGTTGGCTCCGGTCAGCATCACATCCTGAAGCGTCCCAAGCTCTTCTCCGTCCGTGGAGACGACTCGCAGCCCGATCAGGTCCGCGATAAAGTACTCTCCCTTATCGAGCTTTACCGCGTTTTCCCTCGTCACATACAGGCTCTTTCCCCTAAGAGGCTCCACCTCGTCCCGGTTTGTAAATTCCTCGAACTTTAAGATAGCCATCTGCTTTGAGATACGGGCCTGCACGACGGTGAGTTCGCGCTCTGCTTTTCCGTCATCTAAGATCACCTGCCGAAGATCTTTAAAGCGACGGATATCATCCGTCGTGGGATACACTTTTACCTCACCGGCAACGCCGTGGGGTGAGGAGATCACGCCGACCTGAAACCTGTCTTCCATACAAAATGACCTCGTCCCTATACGATCTCGACGACGACTTTCTTCTCCTCTTTCGAGGATGCCGCTTTGACAACGGTACGGATCGCTTTAGCGATCCGGCCCTGTTTGCCGATCACTTTACCCATATCGGAGGAGGCGACGTGAAGTTCAAGGAGGATCACCCGTCCCTTGTCCGTTACTTCGACAGAGACCTCGTCCGGATTGTCGACGAGTGATTTTGCGATTACCTCTACCAATTCTTTCATTTCGTTTTCCTCACTGACCAATTATTTTGCGATTCCGGCGATCTTTAAGAGCTTCCCCACGGTCTCTGTGGGCTGTGCTCCCGTTGCCAGCCACTTTCTCGCAGCTTCCTCATCCACGCGGATCTCCGACGGGGACTTCATCGGATCATAGTACCCGATCTCCTCGATCGTCCTGCCGTCACGCGGGCTTCTCGCGTCCGCTACCACGATCCGGTAAAAGGGATGTTTTTTCTTTCCGATTCTCTTTAAACGAATCTTTACTGCCATCTTGTGTTACCTCCTGATGTTTTCTTGCTTTATTGAAGTCTGTATTCGCGAAAGACAAAAAAGTGCCTTTGCGCGCTTTAAAACGGGAATCCGTTTAAGCCTCCCGTCATACCTCCGAATCCGCCGGATCCGCGCCTTCCCTTGCGCGAACCGTTCATCTGCTTCATCATCTTCTTGCCCTGTTCAAACTGTTTGATCAGGCGGTTGACTTCGCTTATGTCCACTCCCGCACCGGCCGCGATCCTTCGCTTTCGGCTGGGATTTAAGATGGCGGGATTCTCCCGCTCTTCGGGAGTCATGGAATAGATGATCCCCTCGACCCGGGCCATCTTTTGGTCGTCCACGGCATCCTCGATCTGCTTCATCTGAGAGCCGCCCACGCCCGGCATCATGGAGAGCACGCTGGACATGCCGCCCATTTTTCTCATCTGGTTCATGGACTCAAGATAGTCGTTGAAGTTAAACTCCGCCTTGCGCATGCGCTGTTCCATCTCGGCCGTCTTTTCCTGGTCCACCTCGGCCTCGGCCTTCTCGATGAGTGTGAGCACATCGCCCATACCGAGGATCCGGGATGCCATCCGGTCCGGATAAAACTGCTCCAAGTCGGAGAGCTTCTCGCCCATGCCTGCGTAAAAGATCGGCTTTCCGGTGACCGCGCGGATCGAAAGCGCCGCACCGCCTCTCGTATCGCCGTCCAGCTTTGTCAAGATCACGCCGTCTATGCCGATCTGCTCGTCAAACGCGCCTGCCGCGTTGACCGCGTCCTGACCGGTCATGGCGTCCACGACGAGAACGGTCTGCGTGACGTCCACATTTTCCTTGATCCGGTTGAGCTCGTCCATCATCTCCTCGTCGATGTGCAGCCGGCCCGCCGTATCGAGGATGAGCAGGTTGTGTCCGTTTTTCGCCGCGTGTTCCACGGCAGCCTTCGCGATGTCGACCGGGTCGTGTGCATCCCCCATGGAGAAGACATCCACGCCCTGCTTTTCGCCGTTTACTTTTAACTGTTCGATCGCTGCCGGGCGGTACACGTCGCAGGCCACGAGCAGTACTTTTTTGCCCTGCTGCTTGTACTTCCCTGCAAGCTTGGCCGCTGTCGTCGTCTTGCCGGCGCCCTGCAGGCCGACCATCATAAGGGTCGAAGTCTGCTGCCCGGGGTTTAACTGAATCTCGACGGGATCGGAGCCCATCATCTTGGTCATCTCTTCATCGACGATCTTGATGACCATCTGGCCGGGGTTTAACCCGTTCATCACATCGGAGCCGATCGCGCGCTCCTCCACAGCCTTTACGAACTGCTTGACGACGCGGTAGTTGACATCGGCCTCCAAAAGAGCCATCCGGACTTCCTTCATGGCCTCCTTGACATCCGCCTCGGTTAAGCGTCCCTTGCTGCGGAGATTTTTAAACACTCTTTGAAGTTTTTCTGTTAAGCTGTCAAATGCCATATCTTATATTCCTCTAAAATAAGGACAGTTTCGTCTCTAAAGCTCATCTAAGATGCGCTCGGAGATCTCCCGGATCTCACGCATGACCTCGGGATCCGAATCCGAAGCGGCAAGCTTAAGGATCTGCGTGACATCGTCTTTTGTCTTTAAAAACCGTTCGGCTAAGTGCAGCTTCTCCTCGTAGGCGGCAAGGATCTTATCGCAGCGCTTTACGAGATCGTGTACGCCCTGACGGCTGATCCCGCGCTCTTCGGCGATCTCGCCTAAGGACATATCGTTTAAGACCACATCCTCATAAACACTCTTCTGGTGGTCTGTCAGCAGATCTCCGTAAAAATCATATAAAAATACCTGACGTGCGATCTTTTCCATAGCTGTCTCCCTGCCTGTCACTTGGCAAGAGTATCATAAAAAAACAGGGGTGTCAAGAGTTTTTTCTTGACACCCCCGGAGATCATTTTTTCTTGACACCCCCGGAGATCACAGATTATTCCGGATCGTTTACGATCCTTTGATGCGATGTACTTTCCTCTCTCCGGACTCCTCTTATATTTCTTTTTCCTCTTCCGGGATGTGCAAAAGCAGATCCGGCGCGTCAAGGATCACTCCCACCACGACACGGGCGCCGGCCGCATAGGTGGACATGCAGGGCGTATCTGTTCCCGACTCCAGCTCTTTCGGCAGGATATCGCGGCAGTAGATCGTCCCGAGTTCCTCTTTAAAGCGCTCGTGCAGAACCCGAATCAGATAGCTGTAGGGCCAGGCCTCCTGATAAGGGGAGAGCCGCCCGTAAAGATAAGAGATCAGCATACAACCCGCTTCCACGACGCCGCAGCGGTCATGGTAACCGCCGCCGCCCCCGCGGAATCCGCAGGCGCTCCGGAGCACATCCTCGGAAAGGGTCAGACCCAGCGCCTCCGAACAGGCGCGGATCGTCGACTCCGAACAGTGATACCCCTGTGTTTTATAGTAACAGCATCGATCGGATGCCCAGGCAAGAAGCTCCTCTCTTTTTTCCTGTTCTGTCTTTTCTTCCATATCTTTTTCTTCCATGTCTTTTTCCCTCATCATATCCCCCGGCATAAATGCTCTGCCGTCGCTTAAACATTTCTCAGTTATCTTAACTGTTTCCCTTCACTATGACGCCCATTCCGTCCGGGATCACCGTGATCCTGCCGTAAGAGTTCCCCAGGATCTCATCCGCAGCTTTAAGTGCCCCCTCGATGTCCTTTGCCGGCGTCATCTGAAAGTTTCGGACGATCTCGTCTTCTAAATCGGAGACAAAGATCACATGAGCCCGTGTAAGCACCCGCGCCAGGATCTGGGACTCCCACTGATCGACGCGTGTCTCCTCCGGCGGCGTCGCCACAAAACCGTCCGTCATGCGCGTTAAGTCTCTCTCATCCGCAAATGTCTGATAGAAGGAGTCTCCCCCGACCCCGTCCTCGCATTTGGCGGCGATGATGATCACCCCGCCCGGCTTTACTGCAGCCTCCGCCGCCGTCATACCCTTCACGGACTGATAGACATTCTGATCCATCGGATACCCGCCGTTTGACGTGATCACGATGTCGGACGGGCCGGCCTCTACCCGGCAGTGCGATTCTAAAAATTCACAGCCCGCCAGATGAGCCTTTTGCATATCTCCGGCCACGGCATAGATCACGTCGTGCTGTTCGTTAAGCACCACATTCACAACGAAGGCGAGACCCGCCTGTTCTCCCGCATAGATCATGTCCCGGTGGATCGGATTGTCTGAAAGGATACCGGTCCGGGAGTGGGGATCCGCGATAAATGCGCCGTTGTGATTCGCAAGCACGACTTTTCGGGCCGCGATCCCTGGCAGGACACTCTTTCTCCCACCGGAAAAGCCCGCGAAAAAATGAGGTTCGATAAACCCCTCGGCCGCAACGAGATCCGCCTCCTTTACCAGGCGGTTTACGATCAGGGGCCCGCCCGAGGGCAGCGTCCCGAGATCCGCCATCTCGGAATCATCGCAGTCGTGGATCGCGATCGTCTCCGTCTCTGCGATCTCCTCCCCGAACTTTCCGATCAATTCTTCTCTCCGGGTACCCCTGTGGCATCCGGTCGCGATGAGGATCGTGATCTCGGCATCCGGATTTCCTTTCCGGATCTCCGAAAGCATCTGCGGCATGATCACCCTGCTCGGAACCGGGCGCGTGTGGTCGCTCGCTAAGATTACCACTTTTTCTTTTCCCTTTGCCAGCTCAGAAAGAGGCTCAGATCCGATCGGGTTCTCCAGCGCGGTGCGCACCAATTCATCCGGGCTTCCCGCGGGAACGTAATCGCAGATCCTGCTCGTTACGATCCCATCGATTCTCTCTTCCGGAGCCCTGCAGGGCAGGGATCCCGTGCCATACGGCAGTCTGATCTCACTCATAAGCCTTTATCACTTTCCCGGGATTTAAGATATTTTTCTCGTCAAATACCGCCTTGATGCCCCGAAACAGTCCGACCATCTCGGGTCCCATCTGTTTTTCTAAGTATTTCACTCTGGCGTGGCCGATCCCGTGCTCCCCGGACACCTGTCCGCCCATCTCACTGGCTTTGTCATACAGTTCGTACATCAGCGCCTCATAGCGCTCTTTAAAGACCTCCGGATCCATGTCGTCCCGCATGAGCATGATGTGCATGTTGCCGTCCCCGGCATGGCCGAAGATGGAGATGCGGATCTCATATTTCTCCATCAGGGAGTCCGCAAAGTGCGAAAAATCAGCGATCCGGTTGCTCGGGACCACGACGTCGCACTCATCCATGTCGCTCGTCGATACTTTTTCCGCTTCCAGCGCGGCACTCCGAACGGACCACACGGCGTCCTTGGTCTCCTCGGTGTTGCACAAAAACACATCCTCGGCGCCGTTATCCAGGCACAGCTGCGCGGCGGCGTCACAGCGCCTCTCCACGTCTTCGGTCGTGCCGCCGTTAAACATCAGGATCATATAGGTATCCGCCGTCTTGTGCGGCATGATCTTGTTTAAGTAGTAGGCCGCGTCGTCTAAGATCGCCTTTGAGATGTATTCGATCGCCACGGGCTCCAGATCGGAGTTGATGAACTTGGGCACGGTATCTAAGCACTCCTCTAAAGAGCCGTAAGGCACGAGCAGTGTGTAGGATACCTTCGGCGGATGGATCACCCGCAGCCGGATCTTCGTGACGATGCAAAGCGTCCCCTCGGATCCGATGATCAAGTCTTTTACGTCATACCCGGATGTGTTCTTGGCCACGTTGCTCCCAAACTGCATGACCCTTCCGTCCGGCAGGACACACTCTAAGTCAACGACATACCTTCTCGTCACGCCGTACCCGATGGCCTTCATCCCTCCGGCATTCGTCATCACGTTCCCGCCTAAAGAGGCCGTCTTTTCACCCGGCTCCGGCGGATAGAACACGTCGCGCTCCTCCGCTGCGGCGTCCAGCTCCATCACGAGCACGCCCGGCTCCACGAGCACCGTCATCGTGTCAAGGTCCCATTCTAAGATGCGGTTCATCTTCTCCGTTGTAAGGAGAATACCGCCATACTGCGGCACTGCTCCGCCGGAGAGACCCGTCCCGGCACCGCGCGGCGTGACCGGGATCGTGTTCTCATACGCGTACTTCATGACTGCGGAGACTTCCTCCGTGGTCAGCACAAAAACGACGACTTCCGGGGCATGTGTCCCCAAAAGCGGCAGCTCATCGTGATGATAGTCATACTCGATCTCGTCCCCGTACAAAACGCGTTCCGGTGCGGTCACTTTCCTTAAGTATTGAACATCTTCCGGTGTGATCTCATGATATTCCATATCTCAGTCCTGCTTTCTTCGTTCTTCGACTGCCCCGATAAGTTCCGGTACCACCTCATATAAGTCCTTTACGATGCAGTAGTTCGCGACGGAAAAGATCGGTGCGTTCGGATCCGTGTTGATGGCCACGATGCACTCGGAGCCGTTCATCGCCGCCGTAAACTGTACCGCTCCCGATATCCCGCAGGTGATGATAAGCTTCGGCTTTACCGTCCTTCCGGAAAGACCGATCTGGGTCGTCACGTCCCCCCAGCCCTTTTCCACTAAAGGACGGGTGGTCGCGAGCTGCCCGCCGAGGAGCTTTGCCAGTTCACGAAGCATCTCCATGTCTTCCTGTTTCTTTACGCCACGCCCTGCCACGACGAGGACATCCTCCTCTTCTATGGCTTTGGTCCTCTCGATGACCTCGGCCTCCTCGACCTCGATCCCGGAGCGCAGCATCTCGGGAGTGACTTCACATTCCACGACCTCTCCGGCTGCGTCTTCCCTCTTTGCCGCACTCATGACCTTATAGCGGACCGTGGCAAACTGCGGCCTGGTGTGTGTAGTAAGGATCTGCGCCATGATGTTCCCGCCGAAGGCCGGCCGTGTCTGGACCAGATCCGTGTTCTCCTTGATGTCAAGCCCGGTGCAGTCCGCCGTAAGCCCCGTGCGGAACCGGGTCGCGCATGCGGGGGCCAGCGAGCGCCCGAGGGAGGTCGCGCCGACTAAAACAACCGCGGGCTTTATGCGGTTAATGCAGTCCTCCATCACGTTGGTGTAGACATCCCCCCGATAGTGTTCGAGCTCGGGATGAGAATAGACATACACCCGATCCGCACCGTAGGAGGCGAGATGGTCCGCCTGTGCGCCCGCGTCCTCGCCGCCGATCAAAACGGCATAGACCGGGTGGTTCACTTTTCCGGCCAGCTCCTGCGCTTTCCCCAGCAGCTCATAGGCCACCGGGTGCACGCCGCCCGTCTCCTGCTCCACAAAGACCAGGATACCTTTCCAGTCGTCCTTATTGAGCGCAACCTGCTGCTCCTCCTCCACGAGGGAGACAGCCTGCTCCGGGCAGGCCTTGATGCACAGCTTGCACATCCGGCAGGAGGCGTTTATCTCCGCTTCGTCCTCCGTGATCGTAAGCGCCCCAAACGGGCACTGCTCGGCACACTGTCCGCAGTGTGTGCATTTTTCCATGTCAAAATACAATTCTGCCATATCTTATCTCCGGTCTCAGATATATTTCCTGTCATAAAAAAGATCCGCCATCTGTTCCGCTATCTCCCCTGCACTGCCCTCCACAAACACCTGCTCGTTATGTGTCTCGGGCGGAAAGATGCGCTCTACTGAAGTGGCCGATCCCTTTAATCCGTAGTGGTCTTTATCCTGATCTTTAAGATCCGCGAACGTCATGATGTGTACGCTGCGGTCCTTGCTCGCCGCTTTCAGGCGGTAGGACGGCAGCCGCGGCGTGTAAATGTCCTTCTCCACCGTGATCAGACAGGGCAGCTCCATCTTTGCCAGCTGCCGGATGTTGACGAAGTTCTGGCCCACCTCGATGGACGATCCGTCCAACCGGCCGATCTCACCGACCCATGCCGCGCACGGGATGCCCAGATACTCCGCCATCGCGGGTCCGACCTGCGCCGTGTCGCCGTCCGTCGTCTGCCTCCCGCAGACGATGATGTCGAACTCACAGCAGGACGTGATCCCGAGTGCGAGGGTGTAGGACGTCGCCAGCACGTCCGCACCGGCGAACACGCGGTCTGTAAAGATATAGGCGTCGTCGACCCCCATCATGTACGCCTCCCGCATCATCACTTCCGCCTGGGGCGGTCCCATCGTCACGGCCGTCACCGTGCCGCCGTACTCGTCCCGAAGGCGCAGTGCCGTCTCCATGGCATACAGATCATATGGGTTCGTCTTGGCAGCGGCACTGTCCCGCTTTAAGGAACCGGTCTCCTCATCGATCTCTACGTCGTTGGTCCCGGGTACCTGTTTGATACATACAATGATCTTCATATTTCCTCCAAAGCCTGTCTTCTTTTGAGCGTTCCCGCTTACTCCTCAAACAGAGCTTCCACAAACTGATCCGCGTCAAACTTCTGCAGATCCTCTATCGATTCTCCGACTCCGATGTACTTGACCGGAATGCCGAGCTCCGACTGGATCGCCACGGCGATGCCGCCCTTTGCGGTCCCGTCCATCTTTGTCAAGACGATGCCCGTGATCTCGGCCACCTCGGAAAACTCCTTCGCCTGATTTAGCGCGTTTTGGCCCGTCGTCGCATCGACCACGACCAGCGTCTCCCGATAGGCATCGGGGAACTCGCGCTCCAGGATCCGATTGATCTTCTTTAACTCTTCCATCAGATTCTTCTTATTGTGAAGCCGGCCGGCCGTGTCGACCATCAGCACATCGGCGCCCCGCGCCTTCGCTGCCTGTACCGCGTCATAGACGACCGCAGCAGGGTCTGCGCCCTCCTGTCCGCCGATGATGTCGACTCCCGCACGGTGAGCCCACTCTGTCAGCTGTTCTCCGGCCGCTGCGCGGAATGTATCCGCCGCTCCCAAGACCACTCTCTTCCCGTTTTGTTTCAGCTTTGAAGCCAGCTTTCCGATCGTCGTTGTCTTGCCGACCCCGTTTACGCCGATTACTAAGACCACCGACCGCTCGTCTTCAAACCGGTAGTCGATGTCCTCCGACTGCATCTGATCCCGGATGCTGTCGATCAAAAGCTGCCGGCACTCCCCGGGGTCTTTTATCCCCTGCTCCTTTACCTTGTCCTTCAGCTCCTCTAAGATCTCATCCGTCGCGTGAACCCCGATGTCTCCCATGATGAGGACCTCCTCCAGATCCTCGTAAAATTCGTCATCGATCATGGCGGATCCCCGAAAGATTGAATCCATGCCGGAAACAATATTTGCCCTCGTCTTGCTCAAGCCGCTGGCGAGGCGTTTAAGGAGACCTTTTCTTTCTTCTTTCTCTTCTTCAATGACTTCTTCATCCATAATATTAATCCAATTCTTTTTCTATGAGGTCCACCGACACGAGCGCCGTGACCCCCTTCTCCTGCATCGTAACGCCATACAGGCGGTCCGCCACATTCATGGTCCCCCTGCGGTGTGTGATCACGATAAACTGCGTGTTGTGCGACAGCTTGGTCAGATACCTCGCAAAGCGCACCACATTGGAATCATCCAGTGCGGCCTCGATCTCATCCAGCAGGCAGAACGGAGACGGCTTAAGATTTTGGATCGCAAACAGCAATGCGATCGCCGTTAATGCCTTCTCTCCTCCGGACAGCTGCATCATATTCTGGAGCTTCTTTCCCGGCGGCTGCGCGATAATGCCGATCCCGCAGTCTAAGATATCCTGATCCTCGTCCATGGTAAGCTCGAGTGTACCCCGGCCTCCGCCGAACAGCTCCTGGAACGTCCGGTCAAATTCCTTCTGGATATCGGCAAACTTTTCGGAGAACTGCTTTTTCATCCCCTCATCTAAGTCCGCGATGATATCCTGCAGGTTCTTTTCCGCCTGCTCAAGGTCTTCATACTGGCCTTTTAAGAATTCATAGCGCTCGGAGACACTCCGGTACTCCTCTATGGCGTTGACGTTGACATCGCCCAGTTCCCGGATCTCCGAACGGACACCGGAAATGCGCTTTCGAAGTTCTGTCACGCCGGGCAGATCCTCCATCCGCAGCTTTTCTGCTTCGTGATATGTCAGCTCGTATTCCTGCCACATATAGTCGGTCTGCGTCTCGCGGACCCGCTCCAGCTTTTCTTTCTGATCGTTTAAGCGGAACATTTCCCGGTCCAGACGGCTGATCTCCTGCGACATCTCCTCCCGCTTGTCGAAGAATTCCTTGTGATCCGTCGTCATCTGTTCCTTCTTTTCCACACAGGCCCGAAGCTTTCCGGTCAGCGCATCGCGCTCCTTGCCGGCAGCCTCTCCGGCCTCGGTGATCTCCCGGATCTCCTGTTCCCGCAGGTCTATCTCTTTTCCGCTGCCGGCCGCATTCACCAGGACCTCATTTTGTGTGCCTTTAAAGTTTTGGATCTCCGCTTCGACGCGGTCGATATTTTCCCTGTAAAAATCTGATTTTTGCTGCAGGGAAGCTAAGGTAAGCGCGACATCGGAGACATCCTCCTGCAGGCTTTTGGCCCCGGCCTGTACCTCCTCCAGCTCTTTTTCGCACTCCTCGTTGGAGGCCAGGATGTCTGCCTCCCGTTCCCTGGAGTGTGTAAGCCTTATCTGGATCTGCTCAGAGTCTACCGCAAGCTCCTGCTTCTGACTCTCCAGCTCTTCCATCTCTTTTTGGATGCCGCTAAAGAAGGCTTCCTGCTGCCCGCTCTCCTCTTTAAGATGCTCCACTTCCACCTGCAGCGTGTTCTGACGGATCTTTAAATCCTGCAGGGAGGTGCGGATCTCTTCCTGATCATCCGCGAGCAGTTCATCCGCAGTCTGGACATCCTCCAGACGCTCTCTAAGATCCTTCTCCCGGGCAGCCAGCTCAGCGGTCGATTGCTCCAGCGCCTCGATCTCCCGGCTGCGGCCGAGTAAGTTGCTGTTGTTTTTAAATGCTCCGCCTGATATCGCTCCCCCGGGGGTTAAAAGCTCGCCCTCTAAAGTAACGATGCGCAGCGAATAGTGATGCTTTTTTGCGATGGCGAGAGCATTGTCGACATTGTCCACCACTAAAACACGTCCAAGCAGATGTGCCGCAACGTTCTCATATGCTTTTTCTGTTTTTACCAGCGTATCGGCCAGTCCGATCACGCCCTTTTCCGTAAGGACCTTTCCTGTCGGCACGTTCTCCGGCGGCTGTACGCTCGTCAGCGGGAGAAACGTCACTCTGCCGCAGCGGTTCTCCTTTAAGTACGCGATCATCTCTTTCGCGGTCTTTTCGTCGTCGGTGACCACGTTTTGAATATGTCCGCCCAGGGCTGTCTCAATGGCGGTCTCGTAGCGCTTGTCCACGCTTATCAGATCCGCGACCACCCCGTGGATCCCCGCCACATCCTCTTTGCGCTCCATGACGCGCCGGATCCCGTTGCCGTAGCCGTCATAGCGCTCCGCGATATTTTTTAATGACTCCAGCTGAGATGACTGTAAAAGATACTGCTGCCGGATCTCATCGATCCCGGAGGTGAGCTCCTCTGTCTGCTCCCTCCATTTTTGGCGCTTTTTGTCTATGTCGTCCCGCTTGGTCTCCATCTCCTGAACCTTTTGATTCAGCTCGTTAAGAGAGGCCTCTTGCTTTGAGAGCCTGCCCGATACATCCTTTTCCGTACTCTTTTGCTCGAGCAGCTGCTGGTTTAACTGAGAGCGGCGGATATTCGCCTGCTCTACCATGGTGCTGCACCTCTGCTGTTCGCCCTCCATGGCGGCCCGCTCATCAAGAAGCGTTAAGATCTCGCTCTTGCCCCTCTCGATCCGGCCTTCCAGATCCGCGGCGGATTGCTGCTGCAGCTTTAAGGCGTCGTTTAGATCCTGCCAGTCCTCTTTTGTCTCCTCGATCTGTGTATCGGTTGCCTCTTTTTCGGTCTCATACTGCTCTTTGGACTTTTGGCACCTGGCGATCTCTATCTCCAACGCTTCGATGCGTTCATTGACGTGGGTCTCACTCTGCCTTAGGGCATTGATCTGCTCTTTTAAGACATTGATACGTCCTTCGCCTTTTTCCCGCTCCACTTCACTCTCGCTGATCTGATTTTGAAGCCGGGTGATATCGGCATCATTTCGCTGGATCTCCCGATCCAGATCCTCATATTTTTTCAGTGTCTCTTCAAATTCTGCTTTCGTCGCGGCCATCTGGGCGTCCGCGATCCCGTATTTTTCGGCGACGGAGGCGCCGTCTTTCTCCACGCGGTCCATCTCGTGCAAAAACAGGTTGACCTCATAGGATTTTAACTCTTCCCGTTTTTTCAGATAGGTGCGCGCCTGCTCCGCCTGTCTGGCAAGAGGACCGACCTGTCGCTCCAGCTCGCCCATGACGTCCGTGATGCGGAGCATATTCTGCTGCTCATTTTCCAGTTTTTTTAAGGTGACCTGCTTGCGGCGTTTGAACTTGACGATGCCGGCCGCCTCGTCAAACAGCTCCCGGCGCTCCTCCGGCTTGCCGCTTAAGATCCGGTCGATCTGACCCTGTCCTATGATGGAGTACCCCTCCTGGCCGATGCCGGTGTCGTAGAAGAGCTCGTGGATATCCTTTAAGCGGCACTGTGTCCCGTTTAAGAGATATTCGCTCTCGCCGGACCGGTAGACGCGCCTCGCGACGGTCACCTCGCTGTAGTCCAGCCCCAGAGAGCGGTCGGAGTTGTCCAGCGTGATCGCCACATAGGCAAAACTGACCGGTCTCCTGCTCTCGGTCCCGGCAAAGATCACATCCTGCATCCCGCTGCTCCTTAGCTGACTTACCTTCTGCTCTCCCAGCACCCAGCGGACCGCGTCTGCGATATTGCTCTTGCCGCTCCCGTTCGGGCCCACGATCCCCGTGATCCCGTCGTGAAATTCCAGAATGGTCTTGGTCGCAAAAGATTTAAATCCCTGTATCTCTATTGACTTCAGATACATACTTTCCTCCTGTTACCATCAGGATAGTCTGATAGGCAGCCTCCTGTTCCGCGGCTTTTTTTGTGTGTCCCCTGCCGCGGCCCTTTCTCACTCCTTCGATGCAGGCATCCATGACATAACTCTTGTTGTGATCCGGCCCGCTCTCCTCCACCAGCTCGTAGGTGAGCTCTCCCATATTTTCGCCCTGCACGATCTCCTGCAAGATGGTCTTGCTGTCGATAAAGAGCTGCATGTGGTCAAGATCCTTTAGGATAAAACGATGGATAAAGTCTTCGACGGACGCAAAGCCGCCGTCTAAATAGATCGCCCCCATAACGGCCTCAAGCGCGTCAGACAAAACGGAGTCGCGCTGCCTGCCGCCGGTCATCTCCTCCCCCTTGCCGAGCAGGAGATAGTTCCCCAGATCGATCTGCCTGCTGCAGAATGCCAGCGTCGGCTCACACACGATGCTCGCCCGCATCTTGCTCATCTCACCCTCCGACCAGTCGGGATGCTCTTTGTAGAGAAATTCACTGGAGATGATCTCCAGTACGGCATCTCCCAAAAATTCCAGTCTCTCGTTGTTGCACAGCTTCTTCATGTGATGCTCGTTGGCATACGAACTGTGCGTCAATGCCTGATGCAGCAACCCTTCCTCGTGAAACTGGTAACCGATCACTTGCTGGAATTCCTGAAGTGTATCCATTTATTTTATCGCTCTCCTTTCCCGGCTCCGGGCCATAAATGGGAAAGCTGCTGCAGGATATGCAACAGCTTTTGTGACAATCTTTATCAAAATTTCTGTTTCCTACTGAACGTTTTTCTGAATCTGTTCTACCGCGTCACCGACTGTCTTGATCTTGTCCGCTTCCTCCGTCGGAATCTCAATGCCAAGCTCCTCTTCCAGCTGGGTTATGATCTCGAATAAATCCAAAGAATCCGCGTCAAGTTCCTCAAAGGACGTCTCCTCGGTGATATCCTCCGGCTCCACTCCCAGTGTCTCCGCTATGATACTCTGAATCTTTTCAAATTCCATACCAACTTGCCCCCTTCCCAAATGGTACTTCCTTTGCAAAACAAATTCCGGTATTACTGATCAATATTTTCTTTTTCTGCCTGATTATCCGAACGGGAGATATGCTCCCGGATCTTGTCGTTGATCCCCTGCTGCTTGAATGTGACACACTGCAGAACTGAGTTCTTGATATCGTTCGCCGTGGCGCTGCCGTGTGTCTTGACGACCAGCCCCTGGCATCCGAGGAGCGGCGCTCCCCCATACTCCGACGTGTCAAAGGCTTTTAATGTCTCCTTTAAGGCCGGCTTTACCAGCGCTCCGCCGAGCTTGGAGCGGGCATTCGTCATCATGCCGTCTTTTATCGCCTTGATGATCGTATCCGCCGCGCCCTCGTAGAGCTTTAAAACAATATTGCCGGAAAATGCGTCACAGACAATGACATCCGCAAGCCCATGCGGGATATCCCTGGCCTCGATGTTCCCGACAAAGTTGATCCCGTCAAGCTCTTTCAGCAGCGGGTAGGTCGCCTTCACTAATGCGTTGCCCTTTTCCTCTTCGGCTCCGATATTTAAGAGAGCCACCCTTGGATTTTTAATGCCGACGACATACTCCATGTAGATGGATCCCATCAAAGCGTACTGGACGAGGTAGGATGGCTTGGGATCGACATTGGCTCCGCTGTCGATCAAAATCGCAATCCCCTTCTCCGTCGGGATCAGCGGTGCCGTAGGCGTGCGCTCCACGCCCTTGATCCGGCCGACGACCGTCTGTCCTCCCACGAGGAGTGCGCCGGTATTCCCGGCCGAGACGATGGCGTCCGCTTCTTTGTTGCGGATCATTTTCATGCCGACCACGAGCGAGGACTGCTTCTTCGTACGGATCGCAGCAACCGGAGGCTCAGCCATCTCAATGACCTCAGGGCAGTCCACCGTCGTGATCTGCTCCGGATCATAGGTGTACTTTGCAAGCTCCGCCTCAACGGGCTCCTGCTTTCCGGTCAGGATCACATGGATGTCTTTGTTCATATTTACAGCCTCAACTGCGCCTTTTACGATCTCCTGAGGAGCATTGTCGCCGCCCATTGCGTCCACGACCACGCAAACTGTCTCAGCCATAAAAAACCCTCCGTACTCTCGCTTTTTTCCAAATTTATGATACATCAATGTCTGCTATAAATCAACTTAAAAAGACACAAAAAATCACCAGCGGAACACTCCGCTGGTGATGAAATACGGATCATTATTTAGTCGGTACCGAGTAGCCCTGCTCCTCATAATACTTTGCCGCGCCCGGGTGATACGGGACCGTGGTCACGGAGGTTGCATCTTCCAGATTCAGCTCCGCCCCCTTTTCATGGGCCTCCTCCATGAAACTGACATCGTCGAAGATCGAACTGACAAGATCATAGGCATCGTCATCGCTCACATCGTCCGATGCGATCAGGATCGCGTCCACATCCACCGTAAGGATATCGTCGTCTGTACCATACACATCCGACCCGATCACACACATGCCGTAGTAGGGGGAGATCTCCTTCAGCGCATTGATATGATCTTCATCCAGAGAGACGATATAGATATCTGCCGTCTCAGAGAGTACGGTAATGGCCTGCGCCGGTGCCCCGGCTACCACAAACGCCGCGTCAATGGTTCCGTCCGCAAGACTCTCTGTGCTCTCACCGAAGCCCTGATAGACCGGTGTGATCTGACTCTCACTGATGTCATAGGCCTCCAGGACATCCATCGCGTTGTAGTATACACCGGATCCGGACTCCCCGATCGATACGGTCTTTCCTTTCAGATCATCGACAGACTGGATCGTCGGATCACAGGTGACGATCTGTACTTCCTCGGAATACAAAGATCCCAGTACGGAGAAATTCGTTATTTGATCCCCATTGGCAAACAGCCTTGTACCGTTGTAGGCATAGGCCATGACGTCGGACTGCGTCCATGCGAACTGAGCCTTTCCGCTCTCGATATTTTCCAGATTGTCCTGAGATCCGCCGGAGGTCTCGACGAGAAGGCTCAGATTCTTATCCTCTTTGACGTGCTCTGCGATCACTTCACCGAACGAGTAGTAAGTCCCCTGGTCACCACCCGTGTAGAACTTCATCTCCCTGCCATTGGCACATCCGACCAGGGCCAGGGCCAGTATACAGACTAGTACGATAAGTACAGATAATTTTTTCTTCATGATAACTCCCTTCTCCACCCACATAGTACTTTTGGGTATGGTTTCAAGGGTGCAGCAATAAAAAGCAACCTTAAATTTTATTGCCTTCTATTGAATAATACCATGAAAACTTCACGCAACTTTAAACTCTCAATCAGTAAAAAACTGCCAGTGTGCAAATTTTTCAGTGTATTATTTCATGCAAACCCCCAAAAAATGTGTTGTTTATATTATTTATTATACCTGAGCCGCCAATTTCTGACAAGCATTTTCCGACTATTTCGTTCATTTTTTTAAGGAGATCATGGGGTTATGTTACGGTCAAAGAATGAAGCCCAAAAAAAGAGACCCGGCTAATGCGGCCGGATCCCGATCTAACGCAGTTTAATCAACTTTAATAATCTCTTTTTTGTTGTAACAACCACAATTCTTGCAGACCCTGTGCGGAACCATAAGCTCGCCGCACTTGCTGCACCTTACCAGAGTGGGAGCAGTCATCTTCCAGTTTGCTCTCCTCCTGTTCCTTCTTCCCTTGGAAGATTTATTTTTAGGGCAGATAGACATTTAAAAACACCTCCCGTACTAATTTACAATCACGCAAGGAACATTATATCCATCCGCGGAAAATTTGTCAACCGAAATCTTATGTTTTCTTCACAAAAGCTGCCGTTTTTCCATTCGCTTTCGGCGCCCGTTGTCAAATGATGAGCGTCTCTGCATCCATGACCTTATGCTTTGTGTACAGGAACAGGGTATCTCCGGCCTGAAGCTGCGTCTCCCCGTTGGGGATAAACGATGTGTCTCCCCGGTGGATCAGCGTGATCAGCGTCTGTCTGGAGATATCGAGATCCTTAAGCTTTTGTCCGACCCACGGATGCATGCCCCGAAGCTTTAACTCCTTCATCTCGATCTCCGCATCTTTTGCCGTCGCCTCGGCTCCCAGGACCAGAGAATCTCCCTCCCGGATCTGTACCGTCGGGTTCGGCAAAATGGTCTCTTCTCCGCGGCGGATCACGGCAAGGATCATACCGGGCGGAAGTGTAAGATCGCGCACACTCTTTCCCTTCCAGAGATGGTCACTTTCGATATCCAGACGGACAAACCTAAGCTCCTCATTCAAAGCGTATTCTTGTGACTCCTTTAAGATCTGATACTGTTCCACAAAGCCGGCGGAAAGGATGCCGGTGGGGATCGCCACCATTCCAACCCCCAGGAAAGTGGTGATGATCCCGAAGATACGCCCCGCCAGCGTGATGGGATAGATATCCCCGTACCCCACGGTCAGCAGGGTGGAGACCGCCCACCACAGACCGGAAAACGCGTTGTCAAACACCTCAGGCTGTGCCGCGTGCTCCAGACTGTACATGCACAGCGAGGATGCGAGCATCAGGACCAGGATGATGAAAATGGAAGAGATCAGCTGGTTCTTTTTTCTCCGGAGGACATCCCCTATGACATTTAAGGAGTCATAGTAGCCCGTGATCCGGAACAGCCGCAGGATCCGTACCACACGGAGCATCCTGAACGCCACGATACCGGCCGGGAATACTGCCGGCAGGTAGAACGGCAAAAAGGACACCAGGTCAACGAGTCCCATAAACGAGAAGATATACCGCACTCTCGCCTTTGCCCTGCTAAGGCCCGGATAGAGATATTCCGCCGTCCAGACACGCAGAATGTACTCGATCGTAAAACTGATCACCGTGATCGTCTCGATCACCATCAGCACGGTAAGAACCGGTGCAGGGAGCGTAAAGGTCTCCGCGATCACGATGACTAAGTTGGCCAAAATGGCGGCCGTGGTCCAGATGTCAAAGAGTTTGCTCGCGAAGTCGCCGGTATATCCGATGGATATGATCTCAAAGACCCGCTTTTTTATCCTTCTCGTGTTTAAATCCTGTATCTCCTGATTCTGATCCAATTCTCTTTCCTCTTGAAAACCCCTCTCATCGGTCTTTTAAAGCCTGACAAAAGGGGTTTTCTTTCGTTGCTTATTAATATTGCCGGCAGCGCACTATACCAATGCCACCGTGTCTCTCGCGATCGCCAGCTCCTCGTCGGTCGGGATGATGCAGACCTTTACCTTGGAGTCCGGTGTGGAGATGATCAGATCCTCGCCGCGATGCCCGTTGGCTTCCTCATCCAGCGTGATCCCCAAAAATCCGAGATGCTCACACACTTTTTTGCGGACGAGCGGCGCATTCTCACCGATACCCGCGGTAAACGCGATGGCATCCACGCCGTTTAACGCCGCGCAGTAGGAGCCGATGTACTTGGCCACGCGATAGCTGAACACCTCGATGGCTGCTTCACACAGCTTGTCTCCGTTGTTCATGCCCTCTTCCAGATCACGGAAGTCGCTGGATGTCTTCGAGATCCCCAAGACGCCGGATTTCTTGTTCAGCACATCCATCATGCCGTCAATGTCCAGTCCCTCTTTCTTGGAGATAAACTCAATGATCGCCGGGTCAATATCACCGGAACGGGTCCCCATCACGAGACCTTCAAGCGGGGTGAGACCCATGGATGTATCGATGCTCTTTCCATTCAGCACTGCCGAGATGGAGGCGCCGTTGCCTAAGTGCGCGACGATGAGCTTGGAATTGTTGAGATCCAATCCCAGGAATTCTGCCATGTGTTGGGATACAAACCTGTGGCTCGTGCCGTGGAAACCGTATCTTCTTACACCGTATTTCTCATAGTATTCATACGGAAGACCGTAGAGATATGCCTTCTCCGGCATGGTCTGATGGAACGCGGTGTCAAAGACGCCAACCATCGGTACGCCGGGCATCAGATCACGGCATGCATATACGCCGATTAAGTTAGCCGGATTGTGAAGCGGAGCCAGATCGTTGCACTCCTCCACCGTAGCCAGCATCTCATCCGTGATCAGCGCGGAAGATGCAAACTTCTCCCCTCCGTGTACCATGCGGTGTCCGACTGCGCCGATCTCATCGAGAGACCCGATCGCGCCGGTCTTATCGTTTACCAGAGCATTGAGGACGATCTGGATCGCCTCCTTGTGCGTCGGCATATCCACATTTGTCTTCTCCTTGTCAAGACCTGACTTCTGGTAAGTAAACTCTCCGCCGTCTATGCCGATCCTCTCGCACAGACCTTTTGCCAGGACCGTTTCCGTATCGGAATCGATCAGCTGATACTTCAGTGACGAACTGCCACAGTTGACAACTAAAACATTCATGACAATTTCCCCTCCCTCTTATTTTTCAATTGCATTAAAATTCAATTGCCTACCTTTTTATTATAGACAAAATCAGCAGATTATCAAGTGATTTTGCCGATTTAAAGCGCAGATATACGCTAATTTTTGTGCGCTTTTACCGCATAGGCCATAACAGCCGAGATCGTCTTGGCGTCCTGGATCTTTCTGTGATAGATCATATCCTCCAGTTCTTCAAGCGTATATGGCTCAAGCCTGATGAACTCGTCCTCATCCAGATGCTGCTCGGAGGGTAGCAGGTCTGTCGCTAAGTAGACCTCTATGACCTCGTTGCAAAAGGCAACCGTCGAGGCAACGGAGATCAGAAACTCCAGACTGCCGGCCTTGTAACCGGTCTCCTCCTCCAGCTCTCTGGCCGCGCAGAACTCCCACGGCTCATCCACACTGTTCCGGCTGCCGGCCGGGATCTCTATCGTCTCCCGCTCGACCGCATTGCGGTACTGTCTGACCAGCAGGATCCGCCCGTCATCTAAGACCGGGACCACAGCCGCCGCCCCCTTCCTGTGGCATACAAAATCCCAGTGGGCGATGCGCCCCGTCGGGGATTCCATGACATCGTCGTATACGTCAATGATTCTCCCCTCATATTTTAAAACGCGGTCGATCCGCTTCATTCCTTCCATGGCAGGCTCCTTTCTTTGCTAAGTTATCTTCCCTTCAAGTAAGTTGCGTTTATCGATTATCCACTTCCTCCGGGTAGAGATCGTGGTTTGCCAGACGGTTCCAGGCGACCTCTTCCCACTTTGTCCCGGGCTTCCCGTAATTGCAGTAGGGGTCGATCGAGATCCCGCCGCGCGGTTTAAACCTACCCCACACCTCAATATATTTCGGGTCCATCGCCTTTATCAAGTCCTCCATGATAATGTTCATGCAGTCCTCATGAAAATCCCCGTGATTCCGGAAGCTGAACAGATACAGCTTCAAAGCCTTGCTCTCCACCATCCGCTTCTCCGGAACATAGGCGATCGTCACTGTCGCAAAATCCGGCTGACCAGTCAGCGGACAAAGCGACGTAAACTCCGGACAGTTAAACTTCACAAAATAGTCGTGATCCGGATGTTTGTTCTCAAACGTCTCCAACACTTCCGGCGCATAATCGTCCGGATACTTAACACCCCCGCTGCCCAGCAGCGTGATCTCCTCCATTTCCTCTTTCGTTCGTCCCGTAGACATATCTTTTACCTCCTTAAGACTTCGATAACGTATATGCAGGGTCCTCCACTCCGTTTAAGGCAAACGCCTGCGCGCGGTCGCGGCAGGTCCCGCAGATCCCGCAGGGCTTCTCTCCTCCCTCGTAACAGCTCCAGGTCAGCTCATAGGGAACACCCAGCCGCAGGCCCTCCTTTACAACTTCCGCCTTGGTCTTATCAACAAAAGGCACCTCCAGTGTAAGCTGCTGCCCACTTCCGATGAAGATCGCCTGCCCCATGGCTTGGGCGAACTCGTCGGAGCAGTCCGGGTAGGCATTGCCCGCCGCGTCGTCGCTGTGAGCGCCGTAGTAGATCACGCCGCAGTCCTTCGACAGAGCGACTCCGGCCGCCGCGGAAAGAAACAGTCCGTTCCGAAACGGCACATAGGTGGAGACCGGACTCCCGTCCGACTTCTCAAGCTGCTTCGCGTAGGATTCCTTTGGGATCTCCTGATCGGAGTGTGCCAGCAAAGAGCAGTCGCTGTAGGCATAGATATCTGTCAGATCCAGACAAAGGTGCTCCACCTGATAGTAAGCCGCGACCTCTTCGGACGCCCGGATCTCTCTCTCGTGCTTTTGCCCGTATACGATGGACAGCGCTGTCACATTCTTTGTTCCGTATTTTTCGATCGCCAGCGCCAGACAGGTGGTGGAGTCCACCCCGCCGCTGGATAAAACCAACGCTCTCATTTATCCCTCCTTAAAGATGGCCAGGTTAAGCCGTTCCTGCAGCGCGGGTTCCGTTAAAAACCTGCCGCGCAGCGTAGAGGTACAGGCTTTAGCGTCTGTCTTTTTAACTCCGCGGGCCGTCATGCAGCTGTGGCACCCCTCAACTAAGACCGCAACATCTTCGGAATCCGTCACCATGGAAATGATCTCGGCGATATCCGTCCCGATCCGCTCCTGCACCTGCAGGCGCCGGCACACCATGTCCGCGATCCGCGCGATCTTGCTTAAGCCGATCACTTTCCCGTTGGGCACATAAGCCACCGTCACTTTCATGTCGTATATCAGCGCCATGTGGTGCTCACAAAAGCTGAAGACATCAATGTCTTTTACTATAACAAGGTCGCTCTCCGGGTTGGAAAAGTCCAGGTCATCCTCAAATGTTTTGTCAAACATCCCGGCGATCTCCCGGTTGGTATAGTTCATCCCCGCAAAGACCTCCTCATACATGCGCGCCACGCGCTCCGGCGTCTCCCGGAGGCCTTCCCTCTCCGGGTCATCGCCCAGTGCTGCCAAAAGGCCCCTGACATGTTCCTTAACTGCTTCTTTATCTATCACTGTGTTTTCTCCCTTCTATACGCCGCGTGTTTCACTGTCCCAGATGATCTTGTGGATCTGCAGCTGTAATGTCACATCGTTTAAGCAATGTTCTTTCATAAATTCCACGATCTCTTCCGGTTCGATCCCGCCATAAACCGGACTTAAAAATACCCTGCAGCGCTCCGTTAAGTCGTGATCCGCGATCAGCGAAAGGCAAAAGGCTAAGTCCGTCTGGTCCTGCACCACAAACTTTACGGTGTCCTTAGCGGTCAGGACATCCAGGTTTTTCGGAAGCATCCGATGCTCCATCCCGCTGCCCGGAAGCTTGTAATCCATGTTAAAGGAGATCGTATCCGCGATGCCGGCAAACGATTCCAGTTTGATGCTCCCGTTTGTCTCGACCTCCACCCGAAGCCACGGATCTTTCGTCAGGGCGATGAGCAGCTCTTCGATATCCTCCTGCATCAGAGGCTCCCCGCCGGTTAAGGTCACATTCCGTATCCTCAAGCGCCGGATCTCGTCTGTGATCTCTTCCGTCGACATCCACTGAAAAACAGCGTCCTTTTCGTTGGCCCACTTTGTGTCACAGTAGGAACAAGCCAGGTTGCAGCCCTGCATCCGGACAAATACGGCCAGCTGTCCCGAACGCGGTCCTTCCCCGTTCACACTTTCAAACAGTTCCGCCACTTTGTATTTTGCCATTTCTAACATTCCCCCGTGTAGGCCGCACAGTTGTCCGGCGTCTCATAGACTTCGACCCGGCAAACTGCATACCCTTTTTCTTTCAGGCGGTCGTAGAAATACTTCGCAAAACACTCCGCCGTCGGACGAAACGGCACCTCGACCAGAGCAAACTCCTCCCCGCAAAGCGCCCGGATCGTTTCCTCTTTCAGGGAACCGCTCTCATAGATAAATGTGTGGTCAAAGTACTCTGTCAGCTCTTTTAAGTCCCTTTTTACATCGCCGAAATCGGCCACCATTCCCCGCAGCTGTCCGTCGCTTTTAAGGGTCTCGGAACCGATCTGTGCCGAGACGCGCCAGCGGTGCCCGTGCAGGTTGCTGCATTTTCCGTCGTAGCCGGCCAGGAAATGCGCGGCGTCAAAGTGTTGTTCCGTTTGGATCGTATACATAAAAGTCTCCTCTTTTTCGCAAATAAAAAAGCCATGGATAAACCATGGCTTTACATCTCATACTGTATGAAAATAAGCAGCCCTGGTTTTGTTTATAGACAGGATGGTACAAACGAACTGTCTACCGTTCACATGGAATCCGAGAGGCAGATAGGAATGCGTCAAGCTCGCTTGAAAGCATTACGATCTGGCTCGAGGATCCTGTGTAACAGGTAATGTGAACGGTTATTTATTTTTTAGCTATCCTTCCCCGTCCTGGATCAACTCCAGTACAGCGGTGAGCTCACTCCCGACCGGCGGTGCCGTCATCAGCTCCTGATGCTTTCCGTCCGCCGTGACGTTGCAGAGCACATCATTCTCTCCGCGCGCGCCCTTCTCGATCATATAGTAGTGAACCTCTTCTGTCTCGGGTTTCCAGATGATATATGCAGAGGCAGCGATATGCGCCCCCAGACCTTTTGTCGGAAGCTCAATGCAGATCGCCGTAGTCTCCTCATCAATGCTTAAGTCCATGATGCTGAAATCCTCCGGTGTGAAGGAGCTCGGCACCTTGTCTCCGTAGGGTCTGGCGTACATTTCACAGAGAAGCTCTTCCCCTCTCTCCTCCAGCTCTTCGATAAACGCTCTCCTCTCATCAAACAGCCGCTTGGGGATCTCCACTTTCTCCACAGAGTTGCGGGCCAGAACGACAAACTCGTGCTAGCTGACCATCGTGATCTGCTTCTGCGGCTGCGCCGGCTGTTGGTAAAAATCAATGTCAAACGCTTTTTTGCGGATAATAAAGCCCTTGGTCTGCGGATTGATCAAAACGCCGACGAGCTCGGCCTTCTCATTTTCCAGCGTGCGGATGACCTGATCAGTCGTGACCTTGACCATGTACGGAAAATCTTTCGTTTCCATGATCTTGTCTCTGGAGGTAAAGACCGGTGCATACCGGTTCCCCTCGGAATCCTTGACCGTCACGGGAATCAGGGGGATCGTCTCGTCTTTTGAAAGCGGCATCCCCGAGAGCAGCTTCATGATCGACTTTTGATTCGCGTCTTTGGGGAAAGACACCGGAACGATCACCTGTGCCGCCCGAAAAAGATGGAGCAGCGCCTCAAGCTTATTCGGGTCGTTTTTTGTGGCAAGGCAATCCTCGATCGCCCCTTCCAAAGCGGCATTGCTCACATTGTAGGATTGATTGGATAATAGCTTTTTGTTCATCAAAAATTCTCCAATTCAGCTGCACTTAGTACATCTGACTCTCTATGATCCCGCAGATCATGGAAAGGCTCACATTAAACTGACTGCTGTTCTCCTTAATGCGGATCAGCTGATTGCGTTCGTCCAGATAGAGCACCTTCGCCCCGAAAAATCCGGGCGTCGCCTCAAACATCCGCGTCTGATGCATATGGATATCACAGCGCTCTCCGACAAATCGCTTAAGCGGATGGACTGACTCGTCCCAATCCTCTGTGACCAGCTCGCCCTCCTTTTTCAACATGCGCTCTGTCATCTTCACTTCGACAATGTCTGTGATGTAACGCTTGGCTGCCAGACCCAGCCTGCCGCGAAACCGAAACATGATGTACTCCGGTCCGACGGAGACAACCCCGACACGGGCATACCCTACGTCCTGTCCTTCCATATTGATCGTTGCGTACTTTCCGCAAAGTGACGTGCAGTCAAACGGTTTTCCGGTTTCATGGATCAATCTATTTGCAGCCATCTGGTGCCTCTATTGCTTTCTATTATAATTTGACGTCCTTTAAAAGGTCGCCTAAGGAAGTGCCCACGGACTCCGCTTTCGGCATCTCAACGCGGCTTTCGTCCTCTTTCTTTTTCTGCTCCAAAAGTGCCTTCATGGAAAGCTTCAGTTTGCCGTTCTGCTTGCCGATGACCTTTACGCGGACTTCATCTCCCACTTTCAGTTCTTCGGATGGGTGTTTGATATGCTTTAAGGAAATCTGGGAAATGTGCACCAGCCCGGAAAGTCCGTTGCCGAGATTCACAAATACGCCGTAATCCTGTATGCTGTCCACCTTTCCGGTGAATACTTCCCCAACCTTGACGGCAGAGATCTTTTCCTTCTTGGCATTGTCGCGCTCCTCCTGCAGGATCTCGCGGGCGGAGAGGACAAGCTTGTCATTGTCCGGATCTGCCGTTATGATCCGGACTTTGATCTTCCTGCCGAGCCAGTCGTTTAAATCGTAAACTCGTTTCAGACTGAGTCTGGAGGCAGGTACAAAACCGCGGATCCCCTCGATCATAACGATCACGCCCTTGTTTACGATGCCGGCGACCTCTGTCTCGATATCCGTCCCCGCTTCGTAGAGCTCCATGATCTTGGACCACGCGATTAGTGTGTCCGTGTCGTGTACGCCGTCACCCATAAGCTTGTACGAGTCCTCCAGATCCTCCCCCATATCATCCATGGACTCGGTAGGAGCTTCCGCTGCGGGTTTGGCCGGCGCAGCATCTGCGGGAGCTTCCTCCGGTGCGGGTTCTGCTGCCGCTTCCGGTGCAGGCTCCGCGGAGACCTCCTCCGGTGCGGGTTCCGCTGCCGCTTCCGGTGCGGGCTCCGCAGCCGCATCCTTTGCGGGTGCTTCCTCCGGTGCGGGTTCCGCTGTAGTATCCGGCGCCACCTCTTGTGTCATAGTTGCCTTGATTGTCTCTTCAGCTGCCATAGTTCCTCCTCAATTTTATAAATTTTTCATACCTCTTTTTATTTCGTATCATAAACAGCCGTATTGGTCAACAGCTCAAAATTCCTGTAATACTTAAAGATCGCCTTGCCCCGAAGCTCGCGCTGCGTCACATAGGTATACTTTAGCGCCTCCTCCGGCGTATCCGCAAGACCGGCATACATCGCTTCCGATGCCCAGACGCGGGAGTCCGCCGAGTTGTTGCGGTTGTCGCCCAGCACAAAGTAGCACCCTTCCGGCACATCATAGTGGAGGCCGTCATTGTCCCAGTACCACTCTTCATCCAGGTAATTTTCATCCAGCGGTGTATCGCTGCCGTTGATATAGATCTTGCCGTCCCGGATATCGACTGAATCGCCCGGAAGGCCGATCACCCGTTTGATATAGATTATGGACTCATCCACCGGATATTTAAAAAGAACAATGTCCCCGCGATCCGGCTCATTAAACCAGTAGGAAAACCGAAACCCGATCAACCGGTCGTTCGTCATGATCGTGGGCTCCATGGATCCGGACGGGACCCTCGCATTGATGATGACAAACCGCATCAGAAGGAACACGACGACCACCACAATGACCAGCATTCGGATCCAACTGAATACCTCGCGGCGCCGTTCCCTTCGGAGGTTTTTCTCAATAGACTGGGATGTCTTATTCAGATCCTGTTCCATATCTGCTCCTTATGCCCGGTCTTTGGTCTGTTTACAGATCCATGTCAAGCTCCACCGGACAGTGGTCCGAACCCATGACTTCGGTGTGGATCGATGCAGACTCAAGCGAATCCTTAAGACGATCAGACACGATAAAATAGTCGATGCGCCATCCGGCATTCTTCTCACGGGCATTGAACCGATAAGACCACCAGGAATATACCCCTGTCTGATCCGGGTAAAAATACCGATACGAGTCAATTCTACCACTATTTAACGCATTTGTCATCTTTTCGCGCTCTTCATCCGTAAACCCGGCATTGTGCCGGTTCGATTTCGGATTTTTTAAGTCGATCTCCTCGTGCGCCACATTTAAGTCTCCGGCATAGATCACCGGTTTTTTTTGTTCCAGCTGCCGGACATAGTCGAGAAAGTCATCCTCCCATTTCATCCGATAGTCCAGCCGGGCAAGCTCGTTTTGGGAATTCGGCACATAGACCGTGATAAAATAAAACCGGTCAAACTCCAGTGTGATAACCCTTCCCTCATGGTCGTGCTCGTCGACTCCGAGTCCGTACGAAACCGCGATCGGATGGATCTTTGTAAAGACTGCCGTGCCGGAATAGCCCTTTTTCTCGGCATAGTTCCAGTACTGCTCGTAACCCGGCAGATCCAGATCGATCTGCCCCTCCTGCAGCTTAGTCTCCTGAACGCAGAAGATATCTGCGTCAACACTGTTAAAATAATCAAGAAAGCCTTTTTTTACACAGGCACGCAGCCCGTTTACGTTCCAAGATATGAATTTCATGTGCTCCTCTGTCCCATCCATCAGAAAACCCGTAAACTCTCCGAAGAGAATTTACGGGATCTGTTCATCATACGAACTGTCGTCTATGGCTGTCATGCTCTATTTCGCATAATCCGTAACACGATTCTCACGGATCACGTTAACCTTGATCTGACCAGGGTACTCCAACTCAGCTTCGATCTGTTTGGAGATATCTCTGGCCATAAGAACCATATCAGCATCACTAACCTGCTCAGGAACTACCATAATACGAACTTCTCTGCCCGCCTGAACCGCAAAAGATTTCTCTACGCCTTTGAAACTGTTTGTGATATCTTCTAATTTCTTTAATCTGTTGGAATATGTCTCTAACGTCTCTCTTCTCGCTCCCGGACGAGCCGCCGAAATCGTATCGGCAGCCTGAACGATGCAGGCGATCAGAGACTCCGGCTCCACATCTCCGTGGTGGGACTCCACCGCGTTGATGACAACCGCTGACTCTTTGTACTTTCTGCACAACTCGACACCGAGCTGGATATGAGATCCTTCCATCTCATGATCCACGGATTTGCCGATATCATGCAGCAAGCCCGCGCGCTTTGCCACGCGTGTGTCTAAACCGATCTCCGAGGCCAAAAGGCCTGAGATCTGCGCTACCTCGATCGAGTGCTTCAGCGCATTTTGGCCGTAGCTGGTACGGAACTTCATACGTCCGAGCAAACGGACAAGCTCCGGATGGATCCCATGTACCCCGACTTCCAGAGTGGCAGCTTCACCCTCCTCACGGATGACACTCTCCACTTCCTTCTGTGCCTTTTCGACCATTTCTTCGATCCTGGCCGGATAGATCCTTCCGTCCACGATCAGCTTTTCAAGAGCGATACGGGCCACTTCTCTCCGGATTGGATCGAACCCGGAAAGGATGACTGCCTCCGGAGTATCATCGATGATCAGATCTACACCGGTCATCGTCTCCAAAGAGCGGATGTTGCGGCCTTCCAGGCCGATGATCCGTCCCTTCATCTCATCACTGGGGAGATTGACAACCGAGATCGTGGCCTCCGCCACATGGTCGGCAGCGCATTTCTGGATCGCGGTTACAACGTACTCCTTCGCCTTCTTGCCGGCCTCCTCTTTGGCCTGAACGTCCATCTCCTTGATCAGCTTCGCCGTATCAATTTTTACATCTTCTTCAACAGTTTTTAAAAGATAATCTTTTGCCTGTTCAGAGGTGAGCCCTGAAATTCTCTCCAGTTCCTGTACGCGTTCCTCGTTTAACTTCGCAACTTCGGCTCTCTGTCGCTTGATGTCTTCTTCCTTGGATGCAAAGCTCTGCTCACGGCGTTCGACAGCGTCCAGCTTCTTGTCCAGATTCGCTTCCTTCTGCTCGATCCTCCGCTCGCTGCGCTGAATCTCGGCTCTGCGGTCTTTGATCTCCTTGTCGAGCTCGTTCTTCGCCTTGATGGACTCTTCCTTGCTCTCAAGGGCCGCTTCCCGCTTCGTCGTCTCAGCAGTCTTCACAGCTTCGTCGATAATTCCCCTCGCGCGCTCTTCAGCACTTCCGATCTTGGCTTCCGTGTTTCTGCGAAAAGCCGATCTCGAGGCAAAATAGGTGACGAGAAAGGTGATGACAACAGCCACAACAGCCGTAATTACTACTGCTATGCCAGTCTGCACTACAGGCGCACCTCCTTATTAAGTTTTATTGCAGATATAACAACTAAAATATAAAAAATATATATTATGTCATAATCACAACAAATAAATCTTAAACTTTTTTACAGATTATGTCAAGTCCATACCCCGCCTGATCTCGGAGACGGAAAAACCCCTGCGAAGCAGGTACTGGTAGGTCCTTCGCGTCTCATCCGGGTCCGATTTTTCCGGGTCATATCCCCTCTTTTCAAGGATCCGGGCGATGAGCTCTCCTTCGTCGGCCTCATACTCCTCCTCGAATGCCTGATCAATGAGATCTGCCGGCACACCGCGTTTCAAAAGGGTGTTTTTTATCTGCAGCCGGCTCTTTTTTTCCTGCTGATACCGGAGATAGGACTCTGCATAGCGCAGATCATCAATGTAGTGGTACGACTTCACATATTCAACCGCCTCGTCGACCAGAAAGTCAGGATAGTGATCTCCCTTAAGCTTTTGGCGCAGCTGGAACTCTGTCCGGTCCATCTGTTCCAGGAGATGAAGAGCTCTCTTTTTGGCGCGCTTTGACAAGACCTCGCTGCAAAGCCTCTCCCACTCGCCATCCGGGATCTCGGCGCCCTCCTCTAAGTGAAAAGCTGCCGCTTCTTTCTCATAAACGGGAAAGGTTCCCACCTCATCGGTGCGAACCAGCAGTTTTCCCTTTTTTTGCTTTTTTATCTCTAAAATAATCATGAATCAGTCTGTCTCGTCCTCTGCCCCGGCCGGCTCATCCGCCTCAGCCTCCTGGGCAGCCTGTTTCCGTTCCATCTCATAGTGATCCCGCACTTTCTGCTCAATCTCGCTGCACATCTCGGGATGCTCTGCCAGAAAGGCCTTCGCGTTCTCCCGGCCCTGTCCGATCTTCTCCCCATTGTATGCATACCAGGAACCGGACTTGTCTACAAAGCCGAGGTTCGTGGCGAGATCCAGAACGTCGCCCTCTTTCGAGATGCCCTTGCCAAACATGATGTCGAACTCTGCCTCTTTAAACGGAGGGGCAACTTTATTCTTGACCACTTTGATGCGGGTATGGTTCCCGATCACTTCTCCTCCCTGCTTGAGCGACTCGATCCGCCGCACATCCAAACGGATGGAGGAATAAAACTTCAAAGCTCTGCCGCCTGTGGTCGTCTCCGGGTTGCCGAACATGACGCCGACCTTCTCACGGAGCTGGTTGATAAAGACCACGATACAGTTGGACTTGCTGATCACGGCAGTCAGCTTGCGCAGCGCCTGAGACATCAGACGGGCCTGCAGACCCACATGGGAGTCACCCATATCGCCCTCGATCTCGGCCTTCGGGACCAGTGCCGCCACTGAATCTATGATCACGATATCCACTGCGCCGGAACGGACCATGGTCTCCGTGATCTCAAGCGCCTGTTCGCCGTTGTCAGGCTGTGAGATGTAGAGGTTGTCGATATCAACGCCGATCGCACGCGCGTAAGACGGATCCAGTGCGTGCTCCGCATCGATAAAACCAGCGATGCCGCCCATTTTCTGTACCTCGGCGACCATGTGCAGGGCAACGGTCGTCTTGCCGCTGGACTCCGGGCCGTAGATCTCCACGATCCTTCCCTTCGGAACACCGCCGAGCCCCAGTGCGATATCCAGGCTGAGACTGCCGGTGGGCACCGTCTCGACATCCATATCGATACTCGGGTCGCCGAGCTTCATCACGGCTCCCTTTCCGTACTGCTTCTCAATCTGGGCGATGGCTGCGTCCAGAGCTTTTAATTTATCATCCTGTTGTGCCATGATATTCTCCTTCTCGAACTTATGTTCGTATTTCTTTAAACATAGTAATATAGTTTCCGGGAAATGTCAATCCTTTTTTCCATAATTCTGCCGCCCTTCTTTCACAAAAAAACATGATCTTTTTTCAATATTTTTCACAAAAGGTATGCATAAAGTTTAAAAAACTGTGTTAATATAATTTTGTAATATTATATCTATATGAAAGGATCTTTATAATCATGGGAAAAATCATCGGTATCGATCTGGGTACCACAAACAGCTGTGTAGCCGTTATGGAAGGCGGAGAGCCTGTGATCATCACAAATTCTGAGGGGAGCCGGACGACTCCGTCTGTCGTTGCATTTTCAAAAAACGGGGAACGACTCGTAGGTGAAACGGCAAAACGTCAGGCCGTCACCAATCCGGACCGCACGATCACATCGATCAAGCGGGAGATGGGAAAAGATTATACCGTCAAGATCGACGGCAAAAAATATACTCCGCAGGAGATTTCTGCAATGATCCTGCAAAAGCTAAAAAAAGATGCCGAGGATTACCTCGGTGAGACTGTGACTGACGCAGTCATTACAGTGCCGGCCTATTTTGACGATGCCCAGCGCAAAGCCACAAAGGATTCCGGACGGATCGCCGGCTTAAACGTACAGCGTATCATCAATGAGCCGACCGCGGCAGCGCTGGCGTACGGTCTGGACAATGCCCAGCCGCAGAAGATCCTGGTCTACGACCTCGGCGGCGGCACGTTCGATGTGTCCGTCATTGAGATCACCGAGGGCATGATCGAAGTGCTTGCCACGTCCGGAAACAACCGTCTCGGCGGAGATGATTATGACAAAAGAGTCACAGACTATCTGGTCCGGGAGTTCGATCGACAGGAAAATGTCAAACTGGAAAAGGATCCCGTCGCCATGAAGCGCGTCATTGAAGAGGCCGAGAAGGCCAAGATCGCCCTCTCCTCCTCGACGGAAGTGAACATCAACCTGCCCTACATCTCGACCGGACGCTCCGGTCCGGTGCACATGGACATGCATCTTACCCGGGCAAAGTTTGAGGAACTCACAAATGATCTGACCGAGAGTACGGTCGGTCCGGTGCGAAACGCGCTTTCCGATGCCGGCATACAGGCTTCCGATCTGGGAAGAGTCCTTCTGGTCGGTGGATCCACAAGGATCCCCGCCGTACAGGAGAAAGTGCGCCAGCTTTTAGGTCAGGAGCCGAGCAAAAACTTAAATCCGGATGAATGCGTCGCGCTCGGCGCTGCCATCCAGGGCGGCAAGCTGGCAGGCGACAGCGGTTTAAACGAGATCCTCCTTTTGGATGTCACCCCGCTGACCCTCTCCATCGAGACAGTGGGCGGCATAGCCACACCTCTGATCGAACGGAACACGACGATCCCGACCCGTTACAGTCAGATCTTTACCACGGCACAAAACTATCAGACGTCCGTGGACATCAAAGTACTGCAGGGCGAGAGACAGTTTGCCCGTGACAACAAGCTGCTCGGTCAGTTTATCTTAAGGGGAATTCGCCGGGCTGCGGCCGGCGTACCTCAGATCGAGGTGACATTCGATATCGATGCCAACGGCATCTTCCATGTGTCCGCAAAAGATCTCGGCACAGGAAAAGAGCAGAGCATCACGATCACCTCCAGCACAAGCATGTCCGACAATGAAGTCGAACAGGCGATGGCTGACGCCGCCGAGTATGCGGCTTCCGACTCTGTGAGGAAGGAACACTACGACCTCTTCTCCGAATCGGAACAGCTCATCCGCAAGGCATCCAATGCGATGAACAAGGAGAGAAAACAGCTCGACAAGGATACGAAGAACAATATCCGCAATGATATCGCGGCGCTTCAGAAATCCATGCGAAGGGTAAAGCCGGAGACCATGACCGATGAACAGGCCAGTGCCATCCGCACGGCAAAGGCCGCACTGGAAGCTTCCGCGGAACCCGCGTTCCAGGCCATGGGAGATGGTGAATAGAAGATTTATTACAACATTAATGGAGTGCAGCGGGTTTTAATTCATTCCAAACTCTGACAGGATGAGATCGGGGTTGCGCTCCTCGACCATCCTGGTGCTCCATTCATTTATAAACAAAAGCAGCGGCCTTCCCTTCATATCCCGGACCTTTTTCATGTCCGACGTCCCGATCAGGTGATCGAGGTCAATGTCCGGATTCTCGATCCAGCGGATATATCCATAGGGAAGGCTTTCCATATTTATTTCCACATTGTACTCATTCTCCAGACGAAATTTCAGCACGTCAAACTGCAGTACACCCACTGCGCCGACAATGATCTCCTCCAATCCTGTCTTGTACTCCTGGAAGATCTGAATGGCGCCCTCCTGGGCGATCTGCGAAATCCCCTTGACAAACTGTTTCCGCTTCATGGTGTCTACCTGAGTCACCCGGGAAAAATGCTCCGGCGCGAACGTCGGGATCCCCTCAAACGCAAACTTCTCTTTTGCGTTGGTCAGTGTATCCCCGATGGAATAGATGCCCGGGTCAAAAATACCGATGATGTCACCGGCGTAGGCAGTCTCCACCATCTTCCGCTCCTGTGCCATCATCTGCTGCGGCTGTGACAGGCGGACTTCTTTTTCCCCCTGCACGTGATAGACTTCCATCCCTGCTTCAAACTCACCGGAACAGATGCGCATAAAAGCAACCCTGTCACGGTGGGCCTTATTCATATTCGCCTGGATCTTAAAGACAAAAGCACTGAAATCTTCGGAAAACGGATCGATCTCTCCGAGATCCGACTGCCGCGGCAGAGGCGGAGTCGTCATCGCGAGGAAATGCTCTAAAAACGTCTCCACGCCAAAGTTTGTCAGCGCCGAGCCGAAAAACATCGGGGAGAGTTCTCCCGCGGAGACAAGCTTTTGATCGAATTCCACTCCCGCTCCGTCGAGCAGTTCGATCTCTTCCGTCAGCTGCTCGAACTGTTCTTTTGTGATCTCACTTTTTAATTCGTCCGAGTCTAAGTCAAACTCCCGCTCCTGTCCCTCTTTCGTTCCTTTTTGCGTATCAGAGAACGTCATGACTTTTTTCGTGTTGCGGTCATAGACCCCTTTAAAGTTTTTTCCGGAGCCGATGGGCCAGTTCACCGGACAGACTTCGATCCCAAGCTCCTTCTCGATGTCATCCACCAGGTCGAACGAATCCAGCGCATCCCGGTCCATTTTGTTGATGAACGTAAAGATCGGGATGTGTCTCATGACACAGACTTTAAACAGTTTGCGCGTCTGCTCCTCCACGCCCTTGGAGCCGTCGATGACCATGACCGCGGAATCCGCCGCCATCAATGTGCGGTACGTATCCTCAGAAAAGTCCTGATGCCCCGGCGTGTCCAGGATGTTGATGCAAAATCCCCCGTACTCGAACTGCAGCACGGAGGAGGTCACGGAGATCCCTCGCTGTTTTTCAATCTCCATCCAGTCTGACACGGCATGCCGTGCCGTCGCCTTCCCCTTCACCGATCCGGCCAGATTGATCTGCCCGCCGTAGAGCAGAAATTTCTCCGTCAGCGTCGTCTTGCCGGCATCCGGATGCGAAATGATCGCAAAGGTTCTTCTCTTTTCTATCTCAGTCTTACGTGTATCCAAAACAACAATTCTCCGATCGGCCGCGCGGGCTTTGCTTCTCTAAAATTCAAACAGTGTCTCCCCGTCGATGTGCAGCGGAATCCCGAAATACGCAAGGACCGTAGCCCCGATGTCCGCAAAGGTCCGCCGCGTCCCCAGGTTCTCTCCCGCCGGTACGGGATCCCCGTATGCAATAAGCGGGGTGTACTCTCTGGAGTGATCCGTAGACGGGGTCGCGGGATCACAGCCGTGATCCGCCGTGATCATCAGAATATCGTCCGGACGCAGCTTCGCTGTGATCTCCGGCAGCTTCTCATCAAAATAGGCAAGCGCCTTCGCATAGCCGTCCACGTCGTTTCTATGTCCGTAGAGCATGTCAAAATCAACGAGATTAACAAAACACAGGCCCTCAAAGTCCCGGTCCATGTATTCGAGTGTCCGCTGAATCCCCTCCTCGTTCCCGGAGGTCCGCACAAACTCCGTGATGCCCTTTCCGGCAAAGATATCGTTGATCTTCCCGACGGCCAGGACATCATACCCGGCCTCCTTTAACTGGTCGAGCATGGTCTCCTGCGGAGGCTGAAGCGAAAAGTCATGTCTGCGGCTCGTGCGGGTAAAGCTGCCCGGCTCGCCGATAAACGGCCGCGCGATCACACGGCCTACACCGCAGTCTCCCACCAGCATCGCTCTGGCAATCTCGCAGTAATGATAGAGCTCCTCCACCGGCACGATGTCCTCATGCGCGGCGATCTGAAACACGGAATCCGCGGATGTGTAAACGATCAGTGCGCCGGTGCGCATGTGCTCCTCTCCGTAGACCTGTATGACTTCCGTTCCGGAATAGGGCTTGTTGCAGAGCACCTTTCGACCGGTCTCCTGCTCAAAGCGCCGGATGATCTCATCCGGAAAACCGTTCGGGAAGACCGGAAACGGCTTTTTGGAGATCATCCCCGCGATCTCCCAGTGTCCGATCGTGGTGTCTTTCCCGGCAGAAGCCTCCGTCATACGGGCATATGCTCCCGTCGGATGATCCGTTCCGTTTCCCGCTGTCACGCCGTCTATGTCAAACAGTCCCATTTTTGTCATGTTCGGCATAGAAAAACAGGGGCTTTTCGCCACAGCCCCCAAGGTGTCGCTCCCCTCATCTTTGTAGTCCGCCGCGTCAGGCATCTCTCCGATGCCGAAGCTGTCCAATACGATCAAAATGATCCGTTTCATCTCACCCTTCTCCTTATCCTTAAAAAGACCTGCCGCAAACGCGACAGGTCTTCGTTTCCATTTTAGTTATATTTGCGTTTTCTCGCTGCCTCGGATTTCTTCTTGCGTCTCACGCTGGGCTTCTCATAGTGCTCTCTCTTGCGAATCTCCTGCTGAATCCCGGCCTTGGCGCAATTCCTCTTAAATCTGCGCAGTGCGCTGTCCAAGCTCTCATTCTCTCTAACAACTACATTTGGCATATCCTGCTCTAACCTCCCCTCCAGCTGTTTATTTTTAGTGCTCAACTGTATGGGTATTACTCCGTGGCACCATTAGTAATTATATCACGGTTTGCGGTCACGTCAAGCCTTTTTGATTGAAATGGCAAGCTTTTTCGCTCTATCCGATCTGTTCGGCCAGCACGTCTTTTGCCGCGGCGATGGCATCCGGGATCCCGGATGGATCCTTTCCTCCTGCCTGCGCCATGTTCGGACGGCCGCCTCCGCCTCCGCCGACTTTGGACGCCACGGCTTTGATCAGGTTGCCTGCGTGGGCTCCCCGCTTCATGGCTTCATCTGTCGCCATGGCGACAAGGCTCACTTTTCCGTCCACAGCGCTTGCAAGGAGCACGACCCCCTCACCGAGCTTTTCTTTTAACTGATCTCCGAGCTCGCGAAGCCCATTCATATCAACATCCGGCACGCTGACTGCCAAAAGCTTTACGCCGTCAACGTCGATGACTTCATCCATCACATCTCCCATGGAGGACTGCGCGATCCGGCTCTTTAACGACTCATTTTCAGACTGCAGGGACTTGATCTCTGCCTGCATGCGCGTGATCTTATCCGCCAGTTCCGCGGGAGCCGCCTTGGCCGCCTGTGCCGCCTCGTTTAATTCTTCCTCCAGATGTCTGTAGTAGTCGATCACGTTGCTTCCTGTCAGGGCTTCCACCCGGCGGACACCGGCAGCGATCCCGTTTTCGGAGAGGATCTTGAACGCCGCGATATCCGCGGTGTTCCCCACATGGGTTCCCCCGCAGAGCTCTTTTGAAAAATCGCCCATGGATACCACGCGGACTTCATCGCCGTACTTTTCTCCAAACAGAGCCATCGCACCGGTCTTCCTGGCATCCTCGACGCTCATCACCTCGGTCTCAACCGGGATTCCCTCCGCGATCCGCTCATTGACGATCCGCTCCACTTCATCCAGCTCCTCGGGCGTCATCGCCTGGAAATGGGAGAAGTCAAACCTCGTCCGGTCTGCGTCCTGATAGGAACCGGCCTGTTCCACGTGAGTGCCGAGCACATCGCGCAGGGCCTTCTGGAGCAGATGGGTCGCCGAGTGATTGCGGCATGTCGCGGCACGGCGTGTCTCGTCCACCTCTAAGGAGACCGTTTCACCGGATCGGATCATGCCAAACGTCACGTTCCCGATATGGCCCACGCGCCCGCCTGCCAGGGGAATCGTGTCCGTCACCTGAAACGTTCCGTCCGCCGTGGAGATCACGCCCTGATCTCCCATCTGGCCTCCGCGGGTGGCATAAAACGGCGTCACATCCGTGACGATCGTTCCCTCGTCTCCGTCGACAAGAGCATCCACAAGGGCCGTCTCATCCGCCTCGGAGGACAGCTTTACCAGCACTTTTGCCGTTCCCTGGTCGGTTAATCTGTCATATCCGGTAAACTCAGTGGTGATGGACGGATCGATCTCATCGTATACCGTCGCCTCATGTCCCGTATAGTCTGTCGTCTTCCGCGCTGCTCTCGCCTGCTGCCGCTGACGCTCCATCGCAGCCCGGAATCCGTCGTCATCATAAGAAAAACCGTTTTCCTGCAGGATCTCGGCGGTAAGATCCACCGGGAATCCGTAGGTGTCATATAAGCGGAACGCGTTCTCGCCGGAGAGCACCGTCTCCCCGCTTTTCGTCATCTCTTCCTCCATCTCGCCGAGGATCAAAAGCCCCTGATCCAGCGTGCGCGCAAAGCGCTCCTCTTCCTGGGTCAGGACTTTTAAGATAAAGTCGTTCTTCTCGGTGAGCTCCGGATAGCCGTCACTGCTCTCAGAGATCACAGTCGCGGCAACGTCCGCGAGAAAGGCTCCCTCGATACCCAGCATCTTGCCGTGACGGGCCGCACGCCGGATGATACGCCTAAGCACATAGCCTCTTCCCTCATTGGAGGGCAAAATCCCGTCGGAAACCATGAACGTCGCGGAGCGGATGTGGTCTGTGATCACGCGGATGGAGATATCGTCTGCCTCCTCTTTCCCGTAGGACTTTCCGGAGAGTGCGCACACTCTGTCCCGGATCGCACGCATCGTGTCGATATCAAAGACGGAATCCGCTTCCTGCATGACAACGGCAAGCCGCTCCAAACCCATGCCGGTATCGATGTTTTTGTTCTCAAGATCCTCATAGTGGCCCTTGCCATCCCCGTCAAACTGGGTAAAGACATTGTTCCACACTTCCATGTATCGGTCACAGTCGCAGCCCACTTTGCAGTCCGGCGAACCGCAGCCGTATTCCTCTCCTCTGTCATAGTAGATCTCGGAACAGGGTCCGCAGGGGCCTGCGCCGTGCTCCCAGAAGTTGTCACACTCACCCGTCTCCGGATCCCGGTAGAACCGGGCAACTCTTTCCGGAGGAATCCCCACGTCCTTTGTCCAGATCTCAAAGGCTTCCTCATCCTCCCCAAAGATAGAGGGATACAAACGCTCCGGATCCAGTCCGAGCGTCTCTGTCAAAAATTCCCAGGACCATTTGATGGATTCCTGTTTAAAATAATCTCCGAAGGAAAAATTTCCGAGCATCTCAAAGAACGTCAGGTGGCGTGCCGTCTTGCCCACGTTTTCGATATCTCCGGTGCGGATGCACTTTTGACAGGTCGCGACCCGGGTCTTCGGCGGAATCTCCGCCCCGGTAAAATAGGGCTTTAACGGAGCCATGCCGGCATTGATCAAAAGCAGACTGTTGTCATTGTGAGGGATCAGAGAATAGCTTTTCAGCACAAGATGGCCTTTACTCTCAAAAAATTCAAGAAACAGTTTTCGCAGTTCATTCACTCCGTAAGACTTCATACTTACTCCTCCGTCTTCTCGGTTTCACTCGTCGCGGCGGTCTCCTCCGTCTTCTCAGCTTCGTTTATCGTGACATCCTTCTTTTCTGCCTTCTTTTCTGCCTTCTTTGCTGCCTTCTGTGCCTTATTCGCTTCGATTGCCGCAGCGATCTGCTCTTTATCTTCCGGGTCGTCCGGTGTGGCGGACTCTTCCGTCCGGACTATATCAGCCATCTCCTCCAGCACATCCGTCTCACCGCGCGCTGTTTGCAGCCTTTTTTCAATGCGCTCTTTCATATCCGGAATAAACGCTTTGCTGTCCGGATGCATCCGAAGCGTTGCCGGAACCGGAATACAGCCGGCAACAAACGTAGCGATGATCATCCAGCCCAGCTGTTGGAGCGGGAAGAAGATCATAGCCAGCACCAATGCACCGAGCGGCTGCTGCAAAACTGTGCCGAGGAGAGCCCCCGTCACCACCACAACACTTAAGATCGCGTTTGTGCCCAGGACACCTGCAAATCCGTATCCGATGCTGAGCCCGGCGAACAAAAGCGGGAAGAAGTGCCCGCCTCTCCACTCGGACTCGATACAGACATTCGTCAGGAATAGTTTCAGCACACCGACTATGATAAGCATATACGGCAGGGAATTCATATATCCGTTTTGGATCGTCTGGATATCAGCACATCCGGAGAACATGGTCAGCGGGATCTGCCCTCCGATCAGCCCCAGGATCAGGCCGCCGAGAACAGAATTCAAAACATGCACATCCTTGCTCTTGAGAAAATCAAAGGCCTTGGAGATCAGTTTGCGCAGGACCAGATACAGATACCCCGCCGCGATTCCTACGACAAGCAGCAGGATCATAGCCAGCCGGTCCTTGGCAGCCACAGTCCCGCCGTCAATGTGCGGCAGCGTAAAAGCTCTTCCCATCAGGTAATTAAACAGAACATAGATATATAAGCCACCCAGGGCAGCTATCAAGCCGCAGCCGACCTTCAGCCTTGTGGACCACTCTACCTTGCCCACATCATATACGATGTGGCCGCCCTTGGGCGGGACCAATCCCTTCAGGCTCCTGCCAAGCAGCCTGAACCCACCCACGCCGGGATCATTTTCCGCGTAGGTCTGCAGATTCTCACGGGCCAGGCCGAACTCATCCTTTGCCCAGAAACAGAGGCTTAACAGGATACAGACCAATCCCGCTTCCGGTCCGACTGCACCGCCGAATAAGATAGACAGCAGCGCTGCCACGATCGCCATCGGCATTTCCCAGTAAGGATAGGCTCGATCCTGCATTACCCTTCTTACGGCAGTCCCCATATTTTCCGGATATGGGCCAAACTTTTTATGATAGAATCCAATGATCACGCCGCCGATCACACAGACGATCACTGTGTAGACTGCCGTCGGAAAATGGCTTCCGATTGTCTGCCAGACCAGTGTGACCCCTACATTGGACGCTTTTAAATACAGCCAGGTCAAAGCGCCAATGATACAGCCCGTGATAAGGGCAAACCATAACATAATGAAGCCGAGATGTCGATGTCGTTTTCGAGTCATAGTTCTTCCTTGTCCTCCATCAAATCGTCCCCGTCTGCCGCCTGAGTGGCAAGCAGGTCGCAGCGCTCGTTTTCGGGATGTCCGTCGTGTCCCCGGACCCACTGAAACTGCACCTGATGCGGTTCCATGGCTGCCAAAAGGCGCTTCCAGAGATCTACATTCTTAACCGGAGATTTGTCCGCTTTGTGCCATCCTCGCTGCAGCCATCCCTCGACCCAGTGTTGATTAAATGCATCTGTCAGATATTTGGAATCGGAGTAGAGTTCCACCCGGCAGGGCTTCACCAAAGCTTCAAGCCCCGCAATGGCAGCCATCAGCTCCATCCGATTGTTTGTCGTCTTTTTATATCCGGCGCTCAGTTCCCTCTCATGCATCTCTCCATTTGCATCGATGTACTGAAGGATCACGCCGTATCCGCCCGGTCCCTCCGGGTTGCCCCGGGCAGCACCGTCAGTGTAGATCGTCACTTTGGTCTCGCTCATTCCAGTCTCCTGTTATGTGAAGCTGCTTTCGCGTGCCCCGGTCGATTCCGGGATATCCGTTCACTCCTGCCGCATAAGCCGGATGATCTCGTTCGCTTCCCGGTAGACATCGTCCGGTTCGGCCCCGATGGCAAACATCCGGTCTTCATACAGGATCCGGCCGTCCACCATTGTGAGCAGCACATTTTCTCTGTTTCCGCTGTAGACCAGATTTTTGATCAGATTGTTCTCCGGCTGCATGTTGGGCTGCGCAAGATCGATCAGGATCAGGTCCGCCTTTTTCCCGGCTTCCAGCCGGTCACAGTCGGTAAGGCCCATCGCCTTTGCTCCGCCGGTCGTCGCCATGTAAAGAATGTGGTCCGCCCCGATGCCTGCTGCATCGTGCTCCGTGACCTTCGTTAATGTGGAGGCTAAAAACATCTCCCTCCACATATCAAGAGCATTGTTGCTCGCCGCTCCATCCGTACCGATCGCTAAGTTGATCCCCGCATCGTAAAAGCGCTTAAGCGGCATGATCCCGCTGGCCAGCTTGAGATTCGAAGCGGGACAGGTGACCGCGCTCAAACCCCTCTCCCGGAAGATCCGGATGTCCTCCTCATCACAGTAAATACAGTGGAACCCGCCTCCGCCGTACTCATACATGCCCATCTCGTCCGTGAGCTGCGTCGGCGTCTTCCCGTACCTCTCTATGCACTCCTTCGTCTCTTTCGCGGTCTCTGAATTGTGCATATACACGGGAGACTTATATTTATGCGCCAGCCCGGCGATCCCTTCCATCAGCTCAGGCTTCGTCGTGTACTCCGCATGAAACCCGATGAAAAAGGATGTCAGGTCGCTGATCTCGTTGACTTTCAGATAATTATCTTCAACGGCTTCGATGCTGCCGCCAAAGCTGTTGACCCCGGATACCTGGACAGCGCGAAATCCGCATGCATCCGCCACTCCGGCATAGACCTGCGGGAAATAACACATGTCAAAGGCGCTCGTGATGCCGCCGCTTACGTATTCCATGATCCCGATGATCTCAAAGGGACGGATGTTTTCCTCCGTCAGCTTCTCCTCCATCGGAAAGCACATCTGATACAGCCACTCCTGAAGCGGAAGGTCATCCGCGAATGAGCGCAGGAATGTCATATACGTATGAGCATGCGCATTCTTAAACCCGGGCATGATGAGATTGCCCTCACAGTCCATCTCGCGCTCCCACATCACCATCTCAAGACCGAGATCGGCCAGGATCCGGACAGGCTCGGAGGCGTCTCCCACATAGGCGATCCGGTCGCCGATCACCCACAGCTCACCCTCGATGATCCGGAAGGCTTCGCTCGCATCTAAAGTTAATATCTTCGCATTGTAAAATCGAATGTTCATTCTGTCTTCATTCTGCGTATGCTCTCCGTGACGAGCTGCTGAAACATCTCTGCCACACGGTCCGCCGTTTCCTGAACTTCCCGGTGGGACAGAGTATGCTTCGAAAGCCCTGCCGCCAGGTTGGAGATACAGGAGATCCCACACACTCTCATGCCCATATGTACGGCGGCGATGGCCTCGCAGGCCGTGCTCATGCCGACTGCATCCGCGCCGAGCATCTTCGCCATGCGGACCTCTGCCGGAGACTCATAGTTCGGTCCGGCAAACTGTGCATACACGCCCTCCTTTAAGTCAATTGAAAGGGACCGGGCTGCCTGCCGCACCGCGTTTTGCAGCTCCTCATCGTAGATATGGCTCATGTCCGGAAAGCGTGTTCCCAGTTCGTCCACATTCGGTCCGATAAGAGGAGACGGGACAAAGCTGGAGATCTGATCCGTGATCAGCATGAGATCCCCTCCCTGCATACCGTCCTGTATGCCGCCTGCCGCGTTGGTCAAAAACAAAATGCGGGCTCCAAGCATACCCATAAGCCGTGTCGGAAGCACGACATCCGTCATGGAGTATCCCTCGTAATAGTGAACTCTTCCCTGCATGATCACCACCGGAACCTCTTCCACGAAGCCAAAGAGAAACTTTCCCTTGTGGCCGACCACGGTTGAAACCGGGAAACCTTCGATGTCGTGGTAATCGATCTCGCACTCCACGCGGACGGTCTGGGCATAGTTTCCCAACCCGGATCCCAAAATCAGGGCGATCTCCGGGTGAAAATCAGTTTTTCCCCGCACACTGGCAAGACATGCGTTCAGTGTTTGAGCCACTTCACTCATCGAAACATCCTCCTTCGGGCATGCTACCCTAAAATAGTACTATACCATAGATGGAATAAATTCACAAATTTTTTTCCGATTTCCACCTACGGCATTGCAAAAAGAAAAGGCATCTGTTACAATATGTAATTAAGTTACCATTATGATACTTAATAACCTTTTTATCAGTCCCTGATAATATAGTAACTACCCTGATAAATGTTTCGAATCGAGGAGGCCCAGGAGATGGCTGAAACTGTAAACGCGTATCACTTTGTCACAAGTTGTATATCCGGCAAATGGAAAATGACGATCCTGCATCACATTCACCACTACGGAAAGATCCGCTTTAACGAGACGAAAAAGACCCTGGGCGTGAGTGAAAAGGTGCTCAGCCAACAGTTAAAGGAGCTGGCCAAAGACGGTCTTGTGGAGAGGATCCAGTACAACACGATCCCTTTGAAGGTGGAATATATCCTGACTCCTCTCGGCGAAGATCTGATCCCGGCCCTGGACATTCTCTATGTGTGGAGCATCCGGCGCATGAATGAGCTGGGTCTTCCCATTGATCCGGATGCGTTCAAGGTACATACCGAGCTCAAATATACGGATCAGCTCAAAGATATCATGGATCAATATATGGAAAAGAAAAATGAAGAGACTTCCTGATCCGCATCTGCACCACATTCTGCACGAAATACAAGCCAAGAAAAAACTGCCCACAGCGATGGGCAGTTTTTATTGCCGGTCCAAAAATATCGGTTTCCATCTTCTGGAAGCCAAACTCTCTGTCACGATGCCAGCTTTTTTTTGACAGTTTCCAGATTCTTTACGATGTACTCCCTTGACCAGAGCTTATGCGCCTCCAGCGCATCGCAGATCCTGGCAAAGTCTTTTTCCTTCACAGCCTCATGGATCTGCTCAAAATAGATGATGCCTGAGTGGTACTGGCCGCCACTCCCGCCCTGTTCGCGCGGGATCGCGAACAGTGAATGTAAAATATCATCCAGCCCGTTTAGGGATGTCACCTTCTCGAGCAGCATCTCATTGTCGGAATTCTGATAGAATACGTGTAAGATATCCTGAATACACCGACAACTCTCCACGACATTCGTAGATTTGCGGTATTTCTCTATAAACTGCTCAATCTCCCCTGCCATCTTATCAATGTCCCCGTTGCGGAGTGCATTTCGCGCCGCAAGCATCTCATAGCCGAAGGACAGCTCCTGGATCTGCCTGACATCGTCCTCCGTGAGGTCGATGACCCGCGCGCCGACATTGTTCTCAAACTCGATCAGCCCGTCATTTAACAGACGGTTCATCGCCTCCCGAACCGGTGTGGAGCTCACACCGTATTCCTCCTGCAGCCTGCTGACATTCAGCTTACTTCCGAACGGAATTTTGAGCGTCACAATTTGTTCCCTGAGCTTTTCATAAACCTGATCCACCAGGGAAAGTCTCTTAATTTCTGTCATAAACCAAACCTGCCTCCTTTATGCCAAAAAAACCAAACCCTCCTGATTTTTTCCATTATGCAAAATGTTAAAAATCAGATTCCTGGTTCACATTATGCCACAGGCATGGTCTATTTGCAAGGTCAAAACCTACACAATATTTCCTGCTGATTCTCATAAATAAAATCAGGCAGGGAATCCCAGATGCAACCCTGTCACTCTACTTCAAAATACTCGTTGTCATCCGGCTGACGTGCGCCTTCTTTTTCATATACACCCGGCACTTTGCACTCCGGGCAGTAGCCGAATTCCTCGCCGAACTCTGTCATGACATCCAGCGCATACTCAAATTTCATCCCGCATTTCGGGCAGTGGTAATACATGTACAGTGCTCCCCAAGTCATCTTGAATCTCCTTTCCATAGTAAGAGTGCCGGATACCGATCCGGTACCCGGCACTCATTTTGCTAAGCTTTACGTCAGCTCTGTCGTATTACTTTCTGATGTTGAGGATCTCACGTGCCTCATCCGGAGTAGCGATGTCGCCGCCAAACTCTTTGACTACGCGGACCGCACGCTCAACAAACTGCCTGTTGCTGTCTACGAGCACGCCCTTGGAGTACATGACATTGTCCTCCATGCCGACACGGATGTTGCCGCCGAGTGCGACTGCACCGTAGAGCATCTCCATTGCGCTGTGGCCAACGCCGAAGCAGGACCAGGTAAAGTTCTCTGCGCCAACCAGCTTCTCAGCTGTCTCTTTCATGAAGATCAGGTCCTTCATAGTACCTGTGATGCCGTTTGCACAGCCCATGCAGAACTGGAAGTGTACCGGTAATGTCAGGACGCCTTTCTTGATGTAGTATGCAGCATTTCCGATCATACCCGGATCAAACACCTCAACCTCGGGCTTTGTGTTCGTCTCCTGGAACAGCTTTCCGCACATCTCCAGGAATGCCGGGGAATTGAGGAACAGGCCGGAGTTCAGCCAGTTCATGGAACCGCAGTCATAGGAAGCCATCTCAGGTTTCAGCTCTTTGATGTGCTTTACACGAGTCTCTTCATCGGACTTGATGTCGCCGGATGTCGTCATGTTGACGATGATATCACAGTCCGGATATCTCTCTTTGATCAGCTTGTCGGTCTCAGCAAACTTTGCTGCGTCCATTGTGCCGTTGCCCTCGTCATCTCTCATATGGATGTGAGCGATCGCAGCGCCACCCTTCCAGCAATCATAGACATCGTCCGCAATCTCAGACGGAGTCATCGGGACGTTCGGGTTGTTCTCTTTTTTCGGCCATGCGCCTGTTACGGCAGCCGTGATGATTGTTTTCTGTGCCATAGTATCTCTCCTTCTTTTTTATTTAGTGAATCTTATTTGTCATAGAGCATCTTGATCAGGTACTCATTAAGACCGACTTTGATGTCATCCATCTCCTGCTCCGTGTAAGTCATGAAGCCTTCATACTTGCCATCGGCATCGGGCTCTGCACGGAATCCAAACTTCTTGTCGTCGATCAGCTGCTTTAAGACCGGTGAAGGCTCCTTGTTGTCAGCCAGATACTTTAAGACATAGCTGTGGATATCATAGGTAAGTACGTTGCCGACCATATCGGAGTTGACCAGAGGCGGCAGGAACGGAAGCCTCAGACCAAAGCTGGTCTTGCAGGCAAGATCGACTGTAGCCGCATCAGCGATTCCCTGATCGACAATGGCGATCGCCTCACGCCACAGAGCGTGCTGCATCCTGTTCGCAATAAAGCCGGGCACATCCTTCTTGCACAGGCAGGGCTGTTTGCCGGCTTCTGTCATCACTGTCATAACCGTGTCGATAACCTCGTCCGTGTTGGCCTCGGTGCGGACCACCTCTACGAGCGGAATGAGGAATGCAGGGTTCCAGAAATGGGTTCCCACGACTCTCTCTTTGTGCTCGCACTTCTGAGCGATCTCAGTCGGGCTCATAACGGATGTGTTCGTGCAGAGGATGCACTTGTCGGAGATCGTCTTCTCGAGACGGGCAAACAGGTTCTGCTTCATCTCCATATCCTCGGGCACACACTCGATGATAAGCTCGGCATCGGCTACGTCTTTGTCCTCAAAGACAACATCGATCTTGGAAACGATCTCATCCACATACTCCGGAGTGACAACTTCCTTCTCCACGAGCTGCTTCATATTCTCACGGACCTTATCGCGCGGATCTGCACCGCGGTTCGAGGAACGGAGGATCTTGACATCGGCTCCGTCGATGCCGGCAAGGATCTGTGCAATGGCCGCACCCATCATGCCGGAACCACATACCACAAATTTTGTTAATTTACTCATGTTTTTCCCTCCATAAAAATTTATTGAAACTTAAATTGATTACATGACGAGGTAACCGCCGGAGCAGTCATAGTTACCGCCTGTCATGAACTTGGATGCCTCAGAGGAAAGGAAGATAGCCATTCCGACGAAGTCATCCGGCTCGCCGAGACGTCCGATCGGCTGACGGGTCAGGAAACCTTTGTATGCATCGCCTTCGAAGATCCAGGAGGTCAGCTCGCTGCGGAATACGGTCGGCAGAATGGAGTTGACGCGGATGCCATACTCAGCTGTCAGATCACAAGCCGCGCAGGAGACCATCAGGTCAGCGCCGCCCTTAGATGTGCAGTATGCGGTGTAGTTGGCCAGTCCACGTTTGGAACGCTGAGAAGTGACAACCACGATCGCGCCGCCCTTGCCCTGCTCAACCATCTGATGTGCGGTATATTTCAGAACGATATACACAGATTTGCAGTCAGCATCCATGATGTACTGCCAATCCGATACAGACTGTTCCAGAATATTCTGAGGCTTGTTGTAGCCGTGTGCGATAGCCAGGATATTGATCTCGCCATACTTTTCGACGGTAGCCTTGATCAGAGCATCTACCTGCTCCTCGATCGCCGGGTCTGCTATGAAGTATGCGCAGTCAATCCCCTCAGACTTAAACTCCTCTTCCAGAGCTTTCAGCTTGTCCTCGGAACGACCAGTCATCATAACCTTCGCTCCCGCATAGCCGTATGCCTTTGCCAGCGTCTTGCCCAGTGCGCCGGTAGCCCCTGTAACCAGAGCAACTTTACCCTCTACGGAGAACATGTTTAAAACATAATCTTTCTCCAGATCCACTAATTTTGCCATTGTAAGAATCCTCCTTCTTTTAAAAAATAGATGTATTATTTCCCCATCGCCAGCAGCGAATGGAATGAAACCGAACTGCAAGACAAAAAAGCGCCACATAACTACTTTGGCGAAATCTCATATGATAAGTATAGAACAACCACTGTTTTTATGCAATACATACAAAAATGTTATTAAGTTACCTCCAGGTAACCATATTGCCCCATTGGAGAGTTTTGACAATCCGATCCGCAGGAAAGAAATTTTTTTATGAAAAAGTAACGGAACAGGCTGTTTTTCACTCCTCCAGAGGAAAATCCCCGGCTACCAGATGATGCGCGACCTGCCTGCCCATCTCCTGCTCGGACCGGATGACTGCGTCCGCCCCGACTTTTTTTAAGACGGCCTCCTGCAGCGCATCCTTCGCTCTCGCGAGGACAAACGGCACCCCCTCCTCCTTGGCAAGCAGCGTGGCCATGATGCTGGCCTCCATGTTGTCTGCCGTCGCGATGATGACACCATCTAAATCTTTCACCTCGAGAGAATTGATCAGACTCTCATCTTCCATTTTTGCCCTCATCGCCATGGATACATCGTTTTTGATCGCTTCCCCCCGGGCCATCTGGGCGTCTACCGCGATCACTTCACATCCTGATTTCTGCAGTGTGAGTGCCAGGCTCCTCCCAAAGTTTCCGAGTCCGAATACCGCATATTGTTTCTTTCCGTTTGCCATGTCCGTTCCCCTTTCTTTTATCCAACGATAATATCTTCATCCGGAAGCTGCCGGATCTTGTCTCTCGCATTGTTCTTTCCCGCAAACAAAAGCGCCAGTGTGATCGGTCCCAGCCTGCCCATATACATAAGGACCATGAGGACGATCTGGCTTATCCTGGTTAGCTGCGGTGTTAAGTCCGCCGACAGTCCAACCGTGCCGACTGCGGAGGCGGCTTCATACAGAATGTTGATAAACAGGATCTGATCCGGCTCAAACATGGACAGGAGCAGTACTCCCACCACAAACGCTCCGAGGGAGACCATAAAGACCGCAAAGCCTGTCCGGAAATTGGCAAATGTGATCTTGCGCCCGAAACACTCCGTATCCTTGCCTCCGCGGATCACGGTGATGCAGGTTAAGATCAGCATGGCGAAGGTCGTGGTCTTGATACCGCCGGCCGTGCCGCCGGGAGATCCGCCGATAAACATCAGGATGCAGCTGACAAATTTTGTCTCCTCGTGCATGCCCCCCATGTCGAACGTATAAAATCCGGCGGTTCTTGTCGATACAGAGTGAAAGAAGGATGCCATCACCTTCTGCCCGAGCGGCATGGTTCCAATGGTATCCGGGTTCTCGAACTCCATGAGGAACACCAGCCCGGCTCCAACTAAAATCAGGATCACCGTCATGACAAGCACAAGCTTTGTGTGAAGGGTCAGCCGGGTAAAGAGCCAGCCCTTCGGCTGTTCGCGGCGGAACACTTTCCGCGTGTTTCCGGTCAGATCGAACCACACTGTGAATCCAAGGCCGCCAAAGATGATAAGGAGCATCGTCGTCACATTGATCACCGCATCCGTGTGATAAGCGGTTAAGCTGGAATTGCCCAGAATATCAATGCCGGCGTTACAGAAGGCAGAGATCGAATGGAACACACCGTATCCGATCCCCTTTGCGGCGCCGAACATCGGTACAAAACGGATCGCATAAAACACGGCTCCGATCCCCTCCATCACACCTGTAGCAATGAGCACCCGCCGAAGCATGACGAGGATCCCCCTGGATTGACCCATATTGTAGGTCTCCTGCAGCATCATTTTTCCCCGCAGGTGGATCTCTCTGCGCACCAGAAACGAGACCGCCGCGGCGCAGGAAATGATCCCCAGGCCGCCCACCTGGATCAGGATCAACAAAATGATCTTGCCCAGAAGTGTAAACTGCACGGCAGGAGTGATCGTCATGAGCCCCGTCACGCACACTGCACTTACGGATGTAAAAAGCGCATCGAAAAACTCTAAGGGCTGTTCATTGCAGGCGGGGATCCACAAAAGCACTCCGCCGAGCACGATAAGCGCCAAAAATCCGAGGGCCAGAATGGCCATCGTATTATATCTGACAGTCTCCTTTCTCCGAAACATGCTCTGATTCCTCTTTCAACAGATATCTCATGTAAGATGATAGCACACAGCCGCCGGATTGTGAAGGCTTGCCCTATAGACATATTCTCATTTTTTCCTTACAGAGGATTGATTTCTATATCGTATGGGTGTATACTTTTTTTAGAATTTTTATTCGAATTTTTTAAAAAAAAGAAAGGTGGAAGTTTTATGGCAGGTTACAAGATTACCAAAAAAGACGAGTACTATACTTACACAGCTCCGGGACATCTCGAGTGCAAATGCACCAGGCTGCATGATGCAGCGGATGTGGACGGCGGACGGATCGTCAATGGTCTGACTCACTTCCTTCCGAGCGGCGGCGGCACAGAGATGGGCAAGAACCCGGCTGAGTCGATCTACTACATTATCGAGGGAACTATGCTCTTTAAGGGCGAGGATGGCGAAGAGACTGTTCTCAACGCAGGCGACAGTGTACACATTGCTTCCAACTATGGCAAGTGTGTGACAAACATTGGACCGGCAACTGCTCAGATGCTGGTTGTCCTGCTTCCTCCGGAATAGGATACGGATAATTAAAACGAAAACAGCTCCCCGATGCTTCGGGGAGCTGTTTTATTTTTCACATTTCTTATCAGGTGAAGTACACCAGCTCTTCGGCGGGAGCGATGGTTTTTTCCACCTCCTTCGCGTACAGGACCGGCCCCTTGGCGCGGTACTCCTTCGCGAACTCCACATGGATCTCCGCCGTTAAGTTCACCCAGGACTTGTGCGGGATCTCATACGCCCGGTCATACTTGCATTTCAAGCCGATAAACTGGATATCCTCCACGCAGCAGGTCATCGCAAACCGGCCAGGGATAAAGACCGGTCTCTTTTCCATCTTTTCCGGGCGGTAGACAAGGGCCAGAAACCGGATCGTCTTTCCCTCGTAATTTTTCGCATTCTCCTGCACGTCCAGATAGAAAATACCATAGTCTTCGTCTGTGATCTCAATGACATCCTGGTCAAGGTCGTAGGGCAGCTCCTCCATATCGCTCTCATCGATGGTGCCGTCCTCCCTCTCGTAGATAATCTGAGCTTTGCGGTTTCGGGCTTTGATCGTCCGGCGGAACTTAGCCTTCGGTGTCTCGTCGGTGCATCGGTTAAAGATCACGACGTCCGAGGCGAATACCTGCTCCATCATCATCACCCTCATATTGGTCAGATAAAGTTCGTATGTGGACGCATCCACCGTAGTCAGGACCTGTACAATCTGCCAGTCCCGGGGCAGTTCCATCTCCAGGATCGTCGACCCCTGCCAGGTGCCGTTGTATTCGATAAAGACCTGATCCGGCTTCATGGCTTCGTCACAATCACGCAAAAACTCCGGGGTAAACTCCTCCTCCGAGCCTGCGCCGACGACAGTCACTCTGTGCTCGGCCAGTTTTTCCTCATCATACTCCACCTCGCCATCCTCGCAGGCAATGATCAGCGATCGGGCGCCGACCCCAAACTCATTTTCCAGAAGTGTCTGCTCGATAAAGGTGGTTTTTCCGCTGTCCATAAATCCGGTAAACAAATATACTGGGATATCCATACCGTCTCCTTTGCCATTTATGCTATCTCAAACAGGGCATCCAGCTGATCCTCATCGATGTCCGTTCCGATGACGCACAGCCGCCCCGTATACTCGGGCTCACCCGTGCGGATCTCATATTCTCCCGTGACCATGTCGAAATAGAGCCATGTGCCGTCTTCGGCTTCTACCATTCCTTTTGCACGGAGCACTTCGCCGTATTCATCCGTGTCGCAGAAAGCGGCAAGGATCCCTTCGAGCTTCTCTCTCGTGTACTTGTGCGGCGTCTCACGGCCCCAGCTGATGAATATATCATCTGCATCGTGGTCGTGGTCATCGTGCTCATGGTCGTGCTCGTGCTCATGCTCATGATCGTGCTCATGTTCATGGTCGTGCTCATGCTCATGGTCATGATGGTGATGGTGCTCATGATGGTGATGTTCGTGGTCGTGCTCTTCTCCACTGGAGGCTACTACCTCAGCCATCATCTCATCCATAAAGGATCTCTGTCCCTCGATGACGTCTAAGATCTGCTGACCGGTGATCTCATCCCACGGGGTGGTGATGATGGCAGCCTTGGGATTCAGCTCGCGGATCATCCTGACACATTCTTCCAGCTTGTCTGTCTCCATACTCTGGGTACGGCTTAAGACTACGGTCGTCGCGTTTTCAATCTGATTGTTGAAAAACTCGCCGAATGCCTGCATCTGCTTCGGCCCCTTTATCGCGTTGACCACGGTCACCAGTGCATTCACCTTAAAATCAGGATCCTCCTCCTCCATAAACTTTATGGAGGTCAGCACATCGGAGAGTTTTCCGACTCCGGAAGGCTCGATCATAATGCGGTCCGGGTGATAAAGATCCATGACTTCTTTCAGGCTGCGGCTGAAATCTCCCACCAGCGTGCAGCAGATACAGCCGGAGTTCAGCTCGCGGATCTCGATGCCGGCATCCTTTAAAAAACCGCCGTCTATGCCGACCTCCCCGTATTCGTTTTCTACAAGGACGACATTTTCATCCTGAAAAACCTCCTCGAGTAGCTTCTTGATCAGAGTCGTTTTGCCTGCTCCGAGAAAACCGGAGATGATATCAACTTTTGTCATGTTAATTCCCTCTTTCTTTTCTAAAAATATATATTCACATACGACTGGGAGCAGAGAATCCGAGCATTTCGATCCCGGTCTCCAGCACACGCTTTGTCAGGGTGATCAGGCGGATATAGCCCCCCTGTATTTTTTCATCCTCCTCGGTGAGGATCTTAGAGGCATGATAAAACCGGTTGAACGCGTTGGACAGATCATAGATGTAAGCACATACTTTGTGCGGAGCCGTCTCTTCAAACGCATTTTCTATCACACTGTTAAAGCGCGTCAGCCCGAGCAGCAGATCGCGCTCTTCCTCCGTACGGGGCGGCAGGATCCTCGCGACGTCTGCGCTTTTCCCGGCCTCGGAATACTTGCGCAGGATCGACTTGATCCGGACTATGGTATACAAAATATACGGGCCGGTGTTCCCCTCAAAGGAGATGAACCGCTCCAGATCAAAGACATAGTCCTTGGAGGCCTGATTGGAGAGATCCCCATACTTTAAAGCCGCAAGGCCAACGATATTTGCCGTCTCGCGCGCTTCCTCCTCTGAGATCTCACGGTTTTCTATGATGCGTTCAAACACGGCCGCGTTGATATCGTCGATCAGGTATTCCAGCCGCATCACGCCGCCCTCTCTCGTTTTGAAGGGCTTGCCGTCTTTCCCGTTCATCGTTCCGAAGCCAATATGGATCATCTTTGTTTCCGGCTTTACATAGCCTGCTTTTTTTACGACACGGAACACCTGCGTAAAGTGCAGCTGCTGACGCTTATCGGTCAGATAGATATATTCGGCCGGCGAAAAATCTTCCTCGCGTTCAACGATCGTCGCGATATCCGACGTGGCGTAGAGGGATGCCCCGTCCGACTTGCGGATGATGCAGGGCGGATATTCTTTTGCGTCGCCTTCCTCGGCGATATCCACGACCAGCGCCCCGTCGCTTTCACGGGCCAGTCCGCGTTCCTTAAGATCCCGGATCACACCCGGAATATAGGGCTCAGCATCACTCTCCCCCTTCCAGAGTTCAAAGTGAACGTTAAGCCTGTCATAATTTTTCTTTAAGTCCGCCACCGAGACATCCATGATATGCCTCCAGATCGCCCGGTAGGGTGCGTAGCCGGACTGGAGCTTTAATGTCGCCTGATGCGCACGCTCCAAAAACGCCGGATCTTCCTTTGACTTTTGGCTCGCCGCGGGATAGATCTCTTCCAGTTCCGTGATCGTAAACGGAGCTTCCTTCGGATATGCCCCGTCATAGCTCTCGTCAAAATAGACCAGGTCCGGTTGGCGGTCATGCAGTTCCTCGATGATCAGTCCCATCTGAAGACCCCAGTCGCCCAGATGTACATCCCCGATCGTATGGTATCCCATAAAACGGCCGATCCGTTTGACGCTCTCTCCGATGATCGCCGAGCGCAGATGTCCGATGTGCAGAGGCTTTGCCACGTTGGCTCCGCCATAGTCGACTAAGAGGGTCTCCCCGTGTCCGATCTCCTCGGAACCGAGCCGCTCATCATCCAACATTAAATTTGTGTACTCCGAGAGAAACTCCCCCGAAAGAGTGAGGTTTAAAAATCCGGGCTTTACGGATTCCACTGACAAAAACAGGGAATCGTCCGAAAGGTACTTTGCCACCTCCTCCGAGATGGCATAGGGGGCTTGTTTATACTCCTTAGCCGCAGCCATGGCTCCGTTGCACTGGAACTCACACAGATCCGGCCGGTTGGAGGGAACGGCCTTCCCATACTCCTCCGAAAAACCTGCGTCGACAAAGGCCTTCTTTACTTCTTTTGAGATCAGGTCAAGGATTTTTTCCATACGTTTACTCCCATTAATACAACTTGTTCTCCACGCAGACCCCATAGACGACAAACCGGTAGTTGTCCCCGGTGGAGGTGCAGGTAGAGAGGGTAACCGTCTGCTGATCGACCGTCGGCACAATTCCGGTATTTCGATCGGAGCTTGCAAGCATTATATCGATCTGCTGCTTGTAGGTCTGATCCGGGACAAAGCCAACCCGATAGATATCGCTGTCATCCTTCACATCCGCATAGCCAAAGATCGCATACCGAAAGGCTCCCAACGGTGTGTAGATCGTAAAGTACGGATTGGCATCATAAAAGTTCTCATCCCGCTTGTACTGCTTCAACGAGCCAAACATGGTCCCGTTTCTCATGTTGTGGCCGTATATGATATTATAAATGTCCGTAAAGTCCGGCGAATTGGCAGCCTCTAAAAAGATGCTCCCTGACGTGTGAGATTCGCCGTAGAGATCAGTCCTTAAGTATTTATCATTATCCCCCGAATACATGATCGGATAGTCCACAGGGACCGCATCCGTGTCGTCAAACCGGATCCAGCCGACCACCTCGGGATTGATCTGCCACAGCGCGTTAAAATCGATCGTTACCGACGCCCAGTCGTAGGCATTCCAAGGCTCATCAGACGTATCTGTCGAATCCGGGTCGAGTCCCACGATCTCTCCCTGCAGGTCCTGATAGGTGTCCTGGGACTGCCGGTAATCTAAAAGGAGCGGGATCAGCCGCCAAAGAGCAATGACCAAAACAACGATCGCTATGATCAAAATGACTGTGCTTCCTGCTCTCCCTTTTCGTTTTCTTCCGTGTCCGGGTGTTCCTTCCATGCGGGCCATCCTCCCCTCATATGTTGATAGTGCCAAAAACCCTGCGATCTCTTGTCAAGAGCGCAGGGTCATTGATGGTCTGATCATTTCCGTTTCCTCTTTACTTCTTAGCCTTTAAGAAATCCGGAATCTGGATATTCTTCTGCTGAACAGAAGGTGACGGTGCTTGCGGCTGCTGGATCGAGCTCGTATTCTGATCCGGCTGTACAGTATCATTATCAATCTTTGGAGCACTGACAGAGGGGCTGGCGCTGTTGCTAAACCGCATGCTGCCCATGCCCGGGAACGCGCCTCTGGAAGCATTCTGCTGGTCTACCCCAGTGGCGATCACGGTGATCGTCGCAGTATCCGGAACGGATTCGTCGTACTTCGCGCCAAAGATAATGTTCGCATCCTCACCTGCCAGATCCTGTACATAGCTGGCCGCTTCGTTGGCGTCCATCAGAGAGATGTCTCCGGAAATATTGATGATCACATGGGAGGCGCCTGAGATCGTAGTCTCAAGCAGCGGACTGGACACTGCCATCTTCACCGCGTCGAGCGCTTTCTCATCACCGGAAGCGGAACCGATCCCGATGTGGGCGATGCCCTTATCTCTCATCACGGTCTGTACATCCGCAAAGTCAAGGTTGATCAGAGCAGGCTGGCTGATCAGATCGGTGATGCCCTGTACGGACTGCTGCAGCACTTCGTCGGCCTTCTTTAAGGCCTCCGGCATCGTCGTTCTCCGATCCACGATCTCGAGCAGCTTGTCGTTCGGGATCACGATCAGGGTATCCACATGCTCCATCAGATTATCTACACCAATGTTTGCATTGGTCATACGCTTCTTCGCTTCGAACTTGAAGGGTTTGGTCACAACACCCACCGTAAGGATGCCCATATCCTTGGAAATCCTGGCTACGATCGGCGCGGCTCCGGTACCTGTGCCACCGCCCATACCGCAGGTGACAAACACCATATCAGCGCCTTCCAAAGCTCTCTGGAGCTCCTCCGCGCTCTCTTCGGCGGCTTTTTCGCCGACTTCCGGCTGAGCACCTGCACCGAGACCCTTCGTGAGCTTTTCTCCGATCTGGATCAGGGTGGGGGCTTTACAAAGCATCAGCGCCTGCTTGTCGGTATTTACTCCGATAAACTCGACACCACCGATGTTTTCATCGATCATGCGATTGACGGCATTGTTCCCGGCTCCTCCTACTCCGACTACAATTATCTTAGCGTTGGACTCTACCCCAACTGACATAATCTCAACCACAACCGTTCCTCCATACGTAATCTAATATAATAATTTCACACTCAGCAAAATAAACCCTTTTAACTATTTTATAATATAATTATTTGTCTAATAAATCAAGCCATTTTTTTTAAAATAGCATAATTTATGTTCGAACAAAAGTTCGGTCAACACCCGTAACAGCCTGAACTTTCACCTATTCACCCCAAGTGTGATATTCTCCATTTTCATCGTCATATCCGTACTCGTCATAGTATTGATCGTCTCCGAGATCATAGATATCTTTCCATTCGCTAACAGAGTAACCCCCGTTATAATAAGAGTCCACATCTTCGCTGTATGAGTAGTCCTCATCGTAGTACCACTCCTCTTCGCCGTAATCGTAATCGTCTTCGTCGTAGTCCCAGTCATAATCAGACTCCTCAGTCTCTGATTGTTCTTCCTCAACAACCGCCGGCTCTTCCACGGCCACTTCCGGCTCCTGGACTGCCGTCTGCTCTTGGGAGGTATCCGATTCGACCGGAACCGTCTGGGTATCCGAAGGAATCTCAGTCAGCTCACCCGGAGTAAAGTATACATCCTTATTGGAATCGCTCCAGCCTTCCATGTGGAGCGTTCCCCTCTTTCCTTCCAGCTGCGGAAGGATCTGTTTCATGCGCAGGATCTTTTCATTCAACTGGGTTCCTGTACCCAGATTCACCTGAATATTGCCGTAGCTTAAAAGAATCCGGTTTCCCTGTATATAGACGATCTCCGGCTCAAGCTCATGTTTTTTCAAAAGCTGTGTCAGGGAAAGCAGAGTCTTTAAGATGCTGCTGTCTTCCAGATCGAGCTTTTCATACAGTGTGGCAGTCTCTACATCCAGACCGGTGATCTTGCTCACGCTTCTGACAGAATCATTCGAGAGTTCCACGACAAAGCCGTCCTGATCAAAGTAGGCATTCTCTCCCTGAGAGGGAACGTAGATGTATCCGAGCACGCCCTTTTCGGTCACGTCGACCTCGATCTCTGTCGGAGAGACAAGATGGATCTCCATGCTGTCCAAAAATGGAATCTCATCCTGCTTTTGAAACCTGTCCTTAAATACGAGATATAATGTGTTCCAGGAATTGTCATCCTGCATGACCCAGTTCGCGATCTGCTCTCCGGAATAGATCTGATTCCCGACCACATTGATCGTTTTTAGGACAAAGACGTTCCACACCACGGCAAAAGCGGCGGCCAGAGCACCGACAATGATCGCCAGTATGATCAGGATCTTTACGGGCCGCTTCAGTTTTGTCTTTTCTTTTATCTCTTTATCCCGCATCGAGTTTCACCCGTCATTCCACCGGAAGATCCGCTTCCTCCACATGGATCCCCCTGGAGACGGATAGAACAAGACCCATTTCCGCCAGCAGGAAGATCATAGATGAGCCTCCGTAGCTGAAAAACGGCAGGATCACGCCGGTGTTTGGTATGGAATTTGTGACAACGGCAAGATTTAAGATCACCTGCAGAGCAATGTGAGACATTACGCCCACCACGAGCAGGCCGCCGAGTAGATCGGAAGCGTTATTGGAGATCACCATAAACCGCCAGATCATCAGAACAAAGAGAAGAATCACACAGATCCCTCCAAACAGACCCAGCTCCTCACAAATAATGGAAAAGATAAAGTCATTTTGAGCTTCCGGCACATATCCAAGCTTCTGGATACTTCCGCCAAGTCCTTTGCCGAACAGCCCTCCGGAACCGATGGCATAAAGACCCTGTAAAGTCTGGTAGGCCTGATCCGGATACTCCTCCGGATGCAGCCATGCCTGAACACGGTCACCGCGGTAGGACGAGAGCATCGTAAACAGAACGACCACCACCGCTACCAAAATTAGCAAGATGATAAAGTGAGAATATTTCGGACTCGCCACAAACATCATCAGCACACAGATCCCGGCGACGATGATAGCAGTGGAAAGATTGCTGAGCGCGATCACAACAATGAGCGGAGCCACCCTTATGAGCACTTTTAATACCGTTCGAAATTCCTTAATCTGTTTCGGCATTCGGGACAATAGGGCCGCCAGATAGATGATGACCGCGATCTTTGCGGCCTCAGACGGCTGAAACTGGATCCCGCCGATGGAGAGCCACCTCGTGGAGCCGTTGGCGGCCGTGCCGCGGATAACGACGAGAACGCAGAGGAGAAATGCAGCGGCATAAACTGTCCGACAGACTGCCAGCCTCCCCCAGACCTTGTAGGGGATCAGGGTCATTACGACCATGATGATCAAACCGATGATGATATTGCGAACCTGATGAGACAGATAGTACGTGGCGCTGCCAAACTCACTCTGGGCTTCGTAGGCGCTTACGCTGTAAAGCATTACCAGCCCGAATCCCAAAAGAAAGATGATCAAAAACAGCAGGTTGTAATCAAAATATCTGAGTGATCTTCCCTGTACGCGTGTCTGCTCCATATGACTCTACTCCTCTAAAGCGTTCACCATTTCTTTGAACATTTTTCCTCTTACTTCGTAGTTGGGAAACATTCCCCAGCTCGCGCAGGCCGGCGAAAGCAGGACTGCATCCCCGTTTTCGGCCCGCTTGTAACAGATATCCACAGCCTCCTGCAGGCTGTCGGCAAAAACAAACTCCGTGAATCCGCAGGCTTTTGCCTCCTCGGCAATTTTTTCCCGCGTCTGGCCGATCAAGACCAGCACCTTTACTTTTCCGTCAAAAGCGCGGATCCACTCGGTATAGCTGGAATCCTTGTCATATCCCCCTCCGATGAGGCAGGTGGGACGGTCCATAGCCTGAATCCCCTTGATGGCGGCATCGGGGTTGGTCCCCTTGGAGTCATTATAAAAGCGCACTCCCCGCTTTTCTGTCACATACTCGATACGGTGCTCCACCGCCTGGAAACTTTTAAGCGTCTCCCGGATCTTTTCAAGCGGTACGCCATAGCTGAGCGCCATAGCGGAAGCGGCCATGGCATTCTCGTAGTTGTGGCGCCCAAGGATGTTCAGCTCATCGGTAGAGACCACCTCTGTCTCCGATGTTCCATCCGCATATATAATCTTATTTCCGTTCAGGTAGATGCCCTCATCAAGCCTGTGCAGACTGCTGAAGTAAACTGCCTTTGCGCGGATCTGATCCGCGTGTTCCCGGATGATCTCATCCTCATAATTGAGCACACAGACATCTTCTTCGGTCTGATTTTTCGCAATGGCCAGCTTGGCTGCTGTATAATTTTCCATTGTGTGGTGGCGGTTTAAGTGATCCGGCGTGATATTGAGCACCGCGCTGATCGCAGGATGAAATTCCCGGATGGTCTCCAGCTGAAAACTGCTGATCTCAGCCACTGTCACGGTGTCTTCCGTCGAATCTTCCACAGCACCGGTATAGGGAATCCCTATATTCCCCACAACTTTCACATGCGGGAAACTGTGCTCCATGATCTCTCCGAGCAGCGCTGTCGTCGTCGTCTTGCCATTCGTCCCCGTGATCGCGAGCACATCTCCTTTTCCACACTGCCAGGCCAGTTCCACCTCTCCCCAAACGGGGATCCCGGCTTCCCGGAATTCGATCACGAAAGGCAGATCCAGTGGGATCCCGGGACTTAAGATCACCAGATCCAACACAGCAGCGGCCTCTTTTGCAAGGTCACCCAAATACAGCCGGACTCTGTCCGTGTCGTCGAAATTCTCAAGTATGCGGGTCCTGTCCAACTCTTCGTTTCCATCAAAAAGGACAACATCCGCCCCTTTGTCAAGCAGCAGTTTGGCTGCTGAGATTCCGCTGATTCCCGTTCCGAACACCAATACATTTTTCCCCGAAAATTCCATAGCTACCTCCTGTCAACGGGTCCACATCCCGATAAACCCGGCCACGCACAGCAATACTGTGATAATGGTAAAAACAGTCACGACTCTGGTCTCAGGCCATCCATTCAGTTCAAAATGGTGGTGGATGGGTGCCATTTTAAAGAAGCGTTTGCCCCCTGTTCTTCTGTAATATACGACCTGAATAATGACAGATACGATCTCGATCCAATAGATCAGTCCCACGATCAAGATAAAGATCGGCATCTGCATCATATATGCAGCGGCCGCCACAAATCCACCCAATGCGAGAGAACCGGTGTCCCCCATGAACACTTTAGCCGGATGACAGTTGTAAAGCAAAAATCCGAGCAGCGCTCCGATCACGGCGCAGGTGATAGGTTCGATCCCCCAGGCACCGCCGATCGCTGCCACCGTAAAAAATCCGGCCACCATGATCGTGATGCCGGATGCAAGGCCATCCAGTCCATCCGTAAAATTGACGCCATTGACCGTACCGATCACGCCCAAAAACAGGACCGGGATCGCTACCCAGCCGATGGACAGATACCGCCCGCCCGAGAACGGCACCAGCATTTCAAGCCCGGTGCCGGAACGGATCAGATAGATACAAAAGATCGCCGTCACTATGATCTGAAGGAGGAACTTCTGCCACGACAAAAGGCCGTCGGATTTATGTACCTCACGGTGAAGGACTACTTTTAAGATATCATCCAAAAATCCGATGACCCCAAATCCGACCGTTACAAGCAGGATAGGAACGATCTTCGGATAATCTTTTACAAAGAACAAAGATGCGACAACAAGAGCGATCAGGATCACGATCCCGCCCATCGTGGGGGTGCCGCTCTTTACCTGATGGGATTCCAGCTCCTCCCTCTCCGTATTGCCGACTTTGAGTTTGCGCAAAACCGGGATAAAGATAGGTGTCAAGATCGCTGTGACCGCAAATGCGATCAAAATCGGAAAAATTATCTGATACGTCATACTGCTTTCTCCTTATTCCCCTTCTCCGGTCTGGTCCGCATTTCCTACGATATCGAGGTCTTCATTGGCCCCGGTCTCATCCTCGTCCGGATAGATACTCATATAGGGAAGAGCCTCGCTTAAAATCTCTCTGGCCACACTCTGCGCATAGGAACTGTGCGCCTGATCCTCAACATTCGGCTCATCCACCACTACATAGATGACTACCTCCGGATCATCTGCCGGAACATTGCCGATAAAGGATACCAGATATTTTCCCTCCGCACGGGTGGAGGTGACGTTTCCATTTTCGTCTTCTTCATACTTCTGGGCAGTTCCCGTCTTACCTCCCATGGAATATCCGTCCACCTTCGCGGTGGTAGCTGTCCCGTAATCCACAACGCCCTTCAGGTAGCCGCGGATGGTATCGGCCGTCTCAGTCGAAACCGTCTCCTTGAGCAGTGTCGGCTCTATGGTCTTCACGGTATTGCCATCCTCATCCTGCAGTTTTTCCGCAACATGCGGCAGATAATAATCTCCGCCGTTGACTAAAGAACAGTATGCGCTGGCCAGTTGGATCATGGTTACGTTAAAGTTCTGACCGAACGCATTCGTGGCAAGGTTAAGTGTAGTCAGTTCATCTTCTGTATAGATCAGCGAGTCTGTCCGGCTCTCTCCCGGCAGATCGATGTTGGTCCTGAGGCCAAAGTTAAACAGCTGCTGGTATTTGGCAAAATTCTCAGGGCCGATGCTGTAGGACATCTGCATGAGCGCGTCGTTGCAGGAGTTTGCAAGTGCATCCGCGATCGTCTCTTCTCCATGTCCGCTTGTATTGACACAGTGGATCACATAGTCCGCGATCTCCTCCGATCCGTCACAGTAATACACCTCATCTCCCCGAAGCGTTCCTGTCTCCAGGCCGCAGGCCACCGTAAACGGCTTTGCCGTAGACCCGGGCTCAAACGTGTAGGTGATGCAGTAATTCTGCTGCAGTTCCTCCACGGCTTTACTCTTTTCCTTCTCATCCATTGCCGCGATCTCTTCCGCCGTATAGAAACATTCCAGATTCTGTGTCGCGCTGAGCGTGTAGTCGTAGCTCGGATAGTCAGCCATGGCCAGCACTTCGCCGGTGTTCGGATCCATCATGAGAGCAGCGATATGCTCTGCCCCGCCCCCGGTGGTCGCACCGTTGCTCAGTTCGTCATAAAACTCACGAATCTTTTCCTCGCAGATAGACTGCAGATTGACGTCGATCGTCGAGACCACTGTCTCCCCGTCGATCGGTTCTTTTCGGGTAACTTCATAGTTTGAATCGGAATTCTCATAGCCGTACTGCCGACCATCGGTGCCGTTTAACGTATCGTTGTAGGAGCCCTCAATTCCTCCGTAGCCCACATTGCCGGTACCGGAATAGCCGATGATCGAACTGGCCAGAGATCCATAAGGGTATTCTCTTTTGTACTCCTTCTCAAACCAGATCCCCTTTATATTGCTGTCCTCGTCCTGCATCTCCTCAAAACTCTTAATCTCTGAGGCGTCAAGACGATTTCCGATCTTGTAGTACTGACTGGTCGGATGTTCCGTGATATATGCCTCGATATCCGCAAAACTGACGAGCAGCTCGCCCTCATTAAAACAGGCCTGAAGCGCCTCCAACGTCGGCTCTTCATAGGAAGCCCTGGATGTCAGGACGCTGCAATCTAAAATGACATTGTAAACATCAGTGCTGGTCGCGAGGACCGTTCCCTTCCGATCTACAATGTCACCTCTGCGGAACGGTATGGTCGTACTGGAGTATTCCTGATTGCTCATTACGATCTTCTCATACTGCCCGCCACTTTTTACTTCAATATAAGCCAAACGCCCGACCAGTACGATCAGGCATGCCACGACGATTCCAAATAAAACCATCAGCTTTCTTTTCATTCGGAAAAGAAATTTAAAAGCTGTTCTCGGTTTCTTTTTATTGTTTCCGGATGCCATGTATCTGCCTCTCCCTCATGTTATCTCGAGGCCACATCCGTATATTGATTCATATAATCACTGTCCTCAACAGAGAAATACTGAATCTGCGCCGTTGACGGATAGACAAGCCCCAGTTCTTCCGCTCTGTCCTTAACCTCATCCAAAGTCATGGCTGTCTCCAGACGACTCTCGATCAGGTCATTGGAATCCTTCTGATTACTGAGTGCTGTCTCCATAGATGAAATAGTAGACATATGCGTTGAGATGTTCGACTGAAGGTGGATAAACGTAAGACATATCACGAAGCAGATGGCGGTTGCCACAGACAGGAACACGATATATCCACGACCCATGGCCAGATTGCGCTGCAGATTCCTGCTGACTGCCGCTCTTCTCGCACGCTCTTCTTCGATCTCTCTCCGACTCTTATGGGGGACTTCGGGCTGCCTTTGCGGAACAGCCTGCTGCCTGCGGATGGTATTACCATCGACATAAACAGAATCCGCATAATATTCTCTTTTTCTTGCGTTACTGTTTGCTCTGTCACTCATGTCGCTGTCTCCACTTTCTTCTCGAACACACGCAGCTTTGCACTCTTTGATCTCGGGTTCTCCTCTTGTTCCTGTTCGGAGGGAAGAATCGGTTTTTTCGTGATCACCCTGCCCTTTGAAACCTTCCCGCATACACAGACCGGAAAATCCGGCGGGCAGGTGCAGGGGTTTTCATTTGTCTTAAAGTTCGTTTTCACGACCCGGTCCTCAATGGAATGGAACGTGATCACGCACAGCCTTCCGCCCGGCTTTAGGCGATCGATCATGCCGTCTAAGGAATCCTTAAGGATCTCTATCTCCCGGTTGCACTCGATCCGAAGTGCCTGAAATGTCCGTTTGGAGGGATGACCACCCGTGGCCCGGACCTTTGCAGGTATCGCCCCACGGATGATCTCATTCAAATCATTGGCTGTCTCAATGGGCCTTTCCTGTCTGGCCCTGACAATGTGTTTTGCTATATTCTTCGCGAATGGATCCTCGCCGTAGTCTCGGATCACGCGATACAACTCCTGTTCACTGTAGGTCGCCAGGATGTCCTGCGCCGTTAAGCTCTGCCTCACATCCATTCTCATGTCCAGCGGAGAGCACCCCTCCCGGTAGGCAAATCCGCGGGAGGGCTCATCCAGCTGGAAGGAGGATACCCCGAGATCAAGCAGGATACCGTCAACCTGCTTTTCTCCCAGTTCATCCAAAAGAAAGGGCATTTCACTGAAGTTGTACTGGTATATCGTTGTAATGTTTCGGAAAGGCTCCAGGCGCTGCCCGGCTGCACGAACCGCATCCGCATCCCGATCGATGCAGATCAGCCTTCCCTCTCCCGTAAGCCGGCTGCAAATCTCGAAGGCATGTCCTCCGCCTCCGACCGTTCCGTCCACATAGATTCCTTCCGGATCCGTGACCAGCATATCCACTGTCTCATGCAGCATTACGGGAACGTGCGAAAATTCCATCTCTTCCTCCCCAGGGCCGGGGCATCAGATTCCGAGGCCTAGCTCTGCCATATGTTCGGCTACCTCATCCATATCTCCATATCCGTTAGTTTCCGACCAGCGATCTTTGCTCCAGATCTCAATGCGGTTTAACACACCGACAAGTACGACTTCCTTTTCCAGACCTGCAAACTCCCGCAGGTTGGCAGGGATCAGGGTCCTGCCCTGTTTGTCGATGTCGCAGTCCGCCGCGCCGGCGAAGAAGAAACGCAGGAACTTTCTGGCGTCTTTCGTCGTAAGTGGAATCTCCCGGAATCTGCTCTCGATGTTCTCCCACTCGTCATTTGGATAGACGAACAGGCAATCGTCCAGACCTTTGGTAACTACAAATGTCTCACCGAGCTGCTAGCGAAACTTTGCAGGAACGATGACTCTGCCCTTCGCATCCACGGAATGGCTGTACTCACCTTTGAACCCTCTGAACATCGAAAACACCTTCTCTCCCGGCTAGATTTCGAAGTATTTGGGGTGAGAAAAAAATATCATCCACTGCCCCGTGGATGAGTTCCACTTCGTACCCCTTAGTGACACAATGTCACCACTTCGCTCCACTTTCATTCATAATAAAGCACTTTTGAAAAAAATGCAAGAGGAAAATGAAAAAAATTTGATATTTAATGAAAAAAATAGCCCAAACCGTTTGGTTTGAGCTATTTATCCTTATCTATTATGATATTTTTATTCTTCGAGGGCCTGTTCCGTGATAAGATCCAGGGCGCGTTTGGCAAGAATATCTTCCCTCACCATTTTGATCCCCTCATCGCCGAGCATCCCCTTAAGCTCCTGCACAGCTGTCTGATAGCCCTGCGCCATCCGGGCGAGCTCCTGCTCCAGTTCCTCACTCGAACAGGTCATCCCCTCCGCTTTCGCGATCTCTCCCAAGACCGCCTGGCCGCGCAGCATATTGAGTGCATTGGTCCTGTTGTATCCGTCAAACTGCTCCTCCGTAAGCTGGTTGTATTCCAGATACGCATCCATCGTCGTTCCGTTGCTCTGAATCTGTGAAAGCAGATTGTCTTTCAGAACTTTGGCCCGCTCCTCCACGACTTCATCCGGGATCATCACGTCGGAATTCTCCACGACTTTTGTGAGGACCTCATTTTCTTTTTCCTGCAGGTTCTGGTCTTCCTTATATGCCCGGATCTGGTTGCGGACATAATCGTGGAACTCATCCACCGTCGTACAGGACGAGACCTGGGCCACCACCTCGTCGGTGAGCTCCGGTATATGGGTCGTTCGAACTTCCCTTACCGTCACTTTAAATACCGCTTCCTTCCCTGCGGCTACCGGTGCCTGGTAATCTTCCGGGAACGAAACTGTCACGTCCACCAGGTCTCCCGCTTTTGTCCCGACCAGCTGCTCCTCAAAGCCTTCAATAAACGTATTCGATCCGAGGACGAGAGGATAATCCTCCCCTTCTCCGCCTTCAAAGGTCTCTCCGTCGATGTATCCGACAAAGTCTATGACCGTCTGATCTCCGATCTCGGCGGCACCTTCCGGCTTGACCTTGGTCTCAGCCGCATAGGTGCGCGCATGCTCCATCTCTTCTTGCACCTCCTGTTCGGTGACATCCACCTCTCTTTTTAATACGGAGACGCCTTTATAATCTGCCAGTTTTACCGTAATCTTGTTTTCTTCCATAAATATTCTCCCGAAGTATTGAGTTTAATCCTGCAGACTTCTAAATTATACACGGAAAACTTTTCCATGTACAGTTATTTATGGAAGAGCCCAGGCTTTTCATTATTATAATAGAAGAGACAGAGCTTTTTATTTATGGAAGAGATGGAACTTTTCATTGCGAAAGAGCTGCATCTTTTAATAGTCCTGCAATGCCTCATAGCCCTCTGCGCCAGTGCTGACGCGGATTACATTCTCCACGCTGTAAACAAAGATCTTGCCGTCACCCATGTGTCCGGTGTAGAGCGCCTTCTTTGCCGTATCAATGACGAGACGCGGCGAGACTTTGCTGACCACGATCTCCACCTTGATCTTAGGCAAAAGGTTCATCTCCATCGGGACACCACGGTATCGGCTCGTCTGGCCGCGCTGTACGCCGCAGCCCAGCACGTTGGTCACCGTCATGCCGGTGATCCCAATCTTTGAGAGCTCAGTACGCAGGGTATCAAAACTGCTCTGCTTTGCAAAGATGGCGATCTTTGTGATCGGCACATCGCTTGCCGTTGCGACCGAAGGGTCCGGCGTGCGAAGCTGGACCGGAACCGCATCGTCGATCGGCACCGCATCTTTCGGGAGCTCAACCTGTGCCTGAGATGAAAAGTTGTTGATGCTGGATGTCAGAGCGAAATCCGCATAGGCACTGGCCAAGCCGTGCTCTGCCTGATCGAGTCCCATGATCTCATCCTCTGCGCTGACACGCAGCCCGGCTGTCTTTTTAATAATAAGGAACGTGACCGAGACTGCCGCAGCTGCCCAGGCCATAACAGCGACTACGCCGAGCGCCTGCAGTCCCAAAAGCTTAACACCGCCTCCGTAAAAGAGTCCAACAAGGGTGTTCCCGCTCTTGTCCGCTATAGAGTAGCCGGGTGTGACACTCGTTGCAAACAGGCCGACGGCAAGCGTACCCCAGATGCCGTTTAAGCAGTGGACCGCTACGGCACCAACCGGGTCGTCGACGTGAAGCTTGTAATCCAAAAACCAGACGCCGAACACGACCAGCAGTCCGGCAACCCCGCCGATGATGACTGCCCCCGCGGCATTTACCGCGTCACAGCCCGCCGTGATCGCCACAAGCCCTGCGAGCGCGGCGTTTAAGCACATTGAGACATCCGGCTTGTCATATTTTATCCAGGTAAAGATCATACACACTACCGTTGCCACAGCAGGCGCGATCGTCGTTGTAAGGAAAATGGATCCCATCTGTTCCACGCTCGTCGCGGCAGCTCCGTTAAAGCCGTACCAGCCGAGCCAGAGAATAAAGACGCCCAGGCATCCCAGCGCCAGGTTGTGTCCGGGGATCGCGTTGACCTTTGTCACTTTCCCGTCCTTGTCCTTTACAAATTTTCCGATCCGGGGTCCCAGCATTGCCGCAGCAATCAGTGCGCATATCCCGCCGACCATGTGGATGGCACAGGAGCCGGCAAAATCGTGGAATCCGAGCTGGGAAAGCCAGCCGCCGCCCCAGATCCAATGCGCTTCGATGGGATAGATCAAAGCGGAAAGTACGGCCGAATAGAGAATGTAGGACAGGAACTTTGTCCGCTCGGCTACGGCACCGGATACGATGGTTGCCGTTGTCGCACAGAAGACCAGATTGAACACGAAATCCGAGAAACTGAAATTTGCATAGGAGGTAAAGATATCAAATCCCGGTTTTCCGATCAGTCCGATCAGATCCTCTCCCATAAGAAGCGAAAAGCCGATCACGATAAACACGACGGTTCCAATACAGAAGTCCATCAGATTCTTCATCAGGATATTTCCGGTGTTCTTCGCGCGGGTAAATCCTGCCTCTACCATTGCAAAGCCCGCCTGCATCCAGAAGACTAAGGCTGCACCGATCAGAAACCATACGCCAAACACGTTGTCATTGATCAGGTTTAAAATTTGCTGCGTCATACTCACATCCTCCTTTTCCCTTTCCGACGGCACAAAACAAACAAATAAAAAAAGGCGTGTCGCCTGAAAAACAGACTACACGCCCTTGTGCCGTAAATTAAAAATAAACCAAAGAAAGAGCACCGGAAGTTAATCTTCGCAGCACCCTTGCCTTTGATAGTGGTATCTTATTCGAAAATGCATCAAAAGTCAACCTGAATTCTAAAATTTTTCTAAATTCAGCGTTTTGTTGAAATTGTATAGCTTTTTATTCAGTTTTTGTGCAATTTTACCGCCCGCCTCAATGGTGGAACAGCCGGATCCCGGTAAAGCACATCGCCATCCCGTACTTGTCGCAGGTCTCGATCACGTTGTCATCGCGGATGGATCCGCCGGGTTCGGCGACATATTTCACACCGCTCTTTCTGGCGCGCTCGATGTTATCCCCAAACGGGAAAAATGCGTCGGAGCCTAATGCCACGTCGGTATTGCCCTCAAGCCAGGCTTTTTTCTCCTCTGCGGTAAACACCGGTGGTTTCTCTGTGAACACGTTCTCCCACGCGCCGTCCGCAAGGATATCCATATATTCGTCCCCGATATAGAGGTCGATGGCATTGTCGCGGTCAGCTCTCTTGATTCCCTCTTTAAAAGGAAGCGTTAAGACCTGCGGTGCCTGACGCAGATACCAGTTGTCTGCCTTCTGTCCGGCCAAGCGGGTGCAGTGAATACGGGACTGCTGTCCGGCACCGATCCCGATGGCCTGCCCACCCTTGGCGTAGCAGACGGAATTGGACTGCGTGTATTTCAGTGTGATCAAAGCTATGATCAGGTCTACCTTTGCGGAATCCGGGATCTCCTTATTTTTGGTCACAACGTTGGAGAGAAAGTCGCGGTCGATCACAAGCTCATTCCTTCCCTGCTCAAACGTGACGCCAAACACCTGCTTGTGCTCGATCTCGGCCGGCTGATAGTCCGGATCGATCTGGATCACGGTGTAGCCGCCCTTCTTTTTCGCGGAGAGGATCTCTAAAGCCTCATCCGTATATCCGGGCGCTATGATGCCGTCAGACACCTCCGGCTTGATAAGGAGAGCTGTATCCCTGTCACAGATATCGGAGAGGGAGATAAAATCTCCGAAGGAGGACATGCGGTCCGCTCCTCTCGCTCTCGCATAGGCACAGGCGAGCGGCGACATCTCCGTCATATCCTCACTCACCCAGTAGATCTTTCTCTCCACGTCGGAGAGCGGAAGTCCCACTGCGGCGCCTGCCGGAGAAACGTGCTTAAAAGAAGTCGCGGCGGCAAGGCCGGTGGCCGCTTTAAGTTCCCGGACCAGCTGCCAGCCGTTTAAGGCATCGAGGAGGTTGATGTATCCGGGCTTGCCGTTGAGGACTGTGATCGGGAGGTCACTGCCGTCTTCCATGTAGACGCGGGATGGTTTTTGGTTGGGGTTGCAGCCGTACTTGAGCTCCATTTCATTCATATCTTATATTCCTCATTTCTCTAGGATGTGCAAAAACGAATTCACCAGCGGCACGCTTGTGAATTGTTTTTTGCACATCCATTTAAGTTATTGGTTCTTGTTAAGGATTCTTGTCTCGTAGGTTCTATCTTCAATGTTTATGTACCTTACGAACAGAGAAACTTTGTTGTCTTCGTTCAGGTTTTTCCAGAGGAGGTCGGTGTAGGCATCGATCTCTTCGAGTACATCGACGCGTTCGGGCTCGCCCTCGAAGCTCGGGAGCGGATCTCCATCGCCCATATAGGTGTGGAGGAAGTGTCCCTCACCGGGAAGCGGTGCATTGTAGGCAAACATGAAGCGGTCACAGGCGGAGGGATCTCCGTCGCCTGTCTTTATGATGGAGAGCGCATAGTTGTAGTTTCCGTTCTCTATGTGGATGACACCGGAGATGCGGGGCGTGTAGTTCGGCGCATCGGGCTCGAAGGTACGGGTGCGGAGAGCCTGCTCGAATGTCATCTGTTTGTCCATGCACTCATAGATCGTGTCAGTCTGATCTCCGTTCGTGACGATGGTCTTATTGCCCAGCACGCGGACCGGTGCATAGATGACAAGGCTCGGGTCCTCCATTTTTTCCGGCTCAAAGGCCTCCGTGCGGATGCCCTCCCCCTCCGTCACAAAGATGCGGTTGCGGCTGTTTGCGCTCCTGCCCATGATAAAGTAGGCAGCGACCGCCTTTGTTCCGCCCGGAGTCTTGCCGAGGATGATCCCTCTTCCGGGATAGGGGTTGGATGCAAGAAGGTCGGCGATTGAATTCTTTTGCATGTGTGCTCCTTTCTTAAATCAGTTTTTAAAGGAATGTACCGGTGCGGGGATCCGCCCGCCGCGGTCTACAAATGTCTCACAGGAAAAGGAGTTGACCGGCATGATGGGCGCGTAGCCAAGCAGCCCGCCAAACTCTGCGGTCTCACCGACGCCCTTTCCGATCACGGGGATCAGACGGACGGCTGTCGTCTTCTGGTTGACCATGCCAATCGCCATCTCATCCGCGATAATGCCGGAGATCGTACTCGCCGTTGTGTCGCCCGGAATCGCGATCATGTCCAGTCCGACGGAACAGACACAGGTCATAGCCTCAAGCTTTTCTACCGTCAGTGCCCCGTCCTGAACCGCACGGATCATTCCCTGATCTTCACTGACCGGGATAAAGGCGCCGCTTAAGCCCCCTACATAGGAGGAGGCCATGATGCCGCCCTTCTTGACCTGGTCGTTTAACATGGCCAGGGCAGCTGTCGTACCCGGCGCGCCTGCGCGCTCTAAGCCGATCTCTTCCAAAATGCCGGCTACACTGTCACCGACCGCCGGAGTCGGAGCCAGAGACAGATCAATGATGCCGAAGGGGATCCCCAGCATCTTTGATGCTTCTTTCGCGACCAGCTGACCCACACGGGTGATCTTAAACGCAGTCTTTTTTATCGTCTCGCAAAGAACCTCAAAGTTCTCTCCTCTCGCCTCTTCCAAAGCCTGTTTTACGACGCCCGGTCCGCTGACGCCCACGTTGATCACAGCGTCCGCCTCGGACACCCCGTGGAATGCGCCTGCCATAAACGGATTGTCATCCGGCGCGTTGCAGAACACCACAAGTTTGACGCAGCCAAAGGAATCTCTCTCTTTCGTGCGCTCGGCGGTCTCCTTTATGACATCGCCCATTAAGCGTACTGCGTCCATGTCGATCCCGGTCTTGGTGGAGCCTACGTTCACAGAGCTGCAGACGCGCTCCGTGCAGGCCAGCGCTTCCGGGATCGAGCGGATCAACAGCTCATCGCTTGATGTCATCCCCTTCGATACGATCGCCGAATAACCTCCGATAAAATTCACGCCGACCGTATGGGCCGCTTCATCCAGAGTCTTCGCGATCCGGACATAGTCCTTTGGCGTCCGGCAGGCAGCCCCGCCGAGCAGGGAGACGGGCGTAACGGAGATCCGCTTGTTTACGATGGGAATCCCGTATGTCTTTTCGATCTCCTGCCCCACACTGACCAGATCCTTTGCCACAGTCGTGATCTTTTGATAGATGTTCCGGCACAGGGTGCCAAGGTCGGCGTCAATGCAGTCTAGAAGACTGATGCCGAGCGTGATCGTGCGGACGTCCAGATTCATCTGGCTGATCATGCGGTTGGTTTCGTTGACTTCATATATATTGATCATAAGAACACTCCTCATCTACAGTCTGTGCATCATATCGAAGATCTCTTCTCTCTGACATGTGATCACAACTCCGATCTCTTCTCCGATCTCGTTCATCTTCGCAGCGCACTCGTCAAAGGGAACCGTAGATTTCCCGAGATCTACGATCATCATCATATTAAAATAATCCTGCACGATCGTCTGTGAGATGTCCAGGATGTTGATGCTGTGCTCCGCGAGATAGGTGCAGACTTTTGCGATGATCCCCACCGTATCTTTTCCTACCACCGTGATGACGGTTTTCTCTGATCCGTTTTCCATGTCTGTTCTCCTTTTGATATAGTATGATATACGGATTGCTCCGTGCCTGGGCACACCCGCAATCCTGCAAATATTCGTTTTCTAAAATATAATCCGCTCGGATATCTCATCCCGCTTTGCCACGTCGATCGGAAAGTCTGATCCCTTGTAGGGGTTGTCCCCCATCGTGATCTCCATCCGCACGCTTTCACAGGCGAGCTCGGGATAGTTGTTCTCTTTGCTTAAATGCCCCAGGATCACCCGCCGCAAGCGGTCGTGAAGAACCTGTCCCAAAAGCTGCCCGGAAAGTTCGTTGGAGAGGTGTCCCTTCTCTCCCAGGATCCGCTGTTTTAAATAGTAGGGATAGGTCCCGACCTGAAGCATATGAACATCATGATTGGCCTCCAATAATAATACATCGAGGCCCTGCAGCTTGTCCACCGTATTGTCATCGTAGATACCGAGATCCGTGATGACCGCCATGGACTTAGATCCGCTCCTCATGATATAGGCGACCGGATCCACCGCATCATGGGAGGTGGAGATCGGTGTGATCGTCATATCACCGATCCGAAACGGCACCTCCGGACGGATCACGCAAAACAGCGAACGGTCGATCTCACCCACCATGGAGCTTTTGCATATCTCTTCGATCGTACCTTCCGTGGCGTAGATGGGAAGAGCGTATTTTCTTGCGACTACACCGAGCCCTTTTATGTGATCCGCGTGCTCATGTGTGATCAGGATGCCGTCCATCTCCGATGTCTTATAGCCGATCTCATTCAGACCGTTTTCGATCCGGATCCCGCTTAGTCCGGCATCCAGCAGGATACGGCTCTCATCCGATCCCGCAAAGATACAGTTTCCGCTGCTGCCGCTGGCAATACTGCAAAGTTCCATTGATTCCTCCGTCCGCCCCGGTTGTTTAACGGGGACGGATTCCTTTTTTCTCCATCAGCGCATCCACCTGGAAAAAGGTGTCTTTTCGTGTCCCGTTGTTGTCGATCACCTCAGCGCAGTGCGCGCGGAACGTCTCCTCGGAAAGCTGGGTTTTAAAGATCGAATCGACCTTCGCATCCGAATATCCCCTGCTTGCCTTTAAGCGCTCTCTTCGGTTCTCTTCCGAGGTATAAATATACCACAGTTCCCCGCAGATTTCATCATATTTTTCCTCGATCAAAAGGGCTGCCTCCAGCACGAGAAGATCCACCCGGGCCAGCTCCTTTTCCCTGGCATATTCTTCCCGGACCACCTCTTTGACGGCCGGATGAACGATCGCATCTTCTCTTGCCCGCTTTGCATCATTGGAGAACAAAACGGATGCCAGTTTCTTACGGTCAAAGCTTCCGTCCTCCTGCCAGACATCGTCATCGCCAAAAAGCTCCCTAAGCTGTCCGTAACATCGACCGTCCGGGGTCATTACATCGTGTGCGATCTCATCTGCCAGCATGATCCTGCTGCACCAGTTGTCTTTTATGTGGTTTAAGATCTCTGTCTTTCCGGCCCCTACACCGCCGGTGATCCCAATAAAAAGCATATCTCCTCCTAGTGCGCGTCCAGCCAGTTATCTCCGACTCCCAGATCCACTTCCAGGTCGACCGAGAGGTCCGCCGCATGGCGCATCTCCTCTCCCACGATCGCTTTTACCCGTTCGACCTCATCCCGAGCCGCCTCGACGAGCAGCTCGTCGTGTACCTGCAGGATCAGTTTCGAGCTTAAGTTCTCCTTTGCAAGGCGCTCGCTTACGCGGTTCATGGCGATCTTGATGATATCCGCCGCAGTCCCCTGGATCGGGGAGTTCATCGCGATGCGCTCGCCGAACTGACGCTGCATATAGTTGCTGGAAGAAAGCTCCGGAACCGGCCTGCGCCGTCCGAACATCGTCACGGCATAGCCGGTCTTTTTTGCCTCCTCGATCGCCCCGTCCAGATAGCTCTTGATGCCAGGGAAGGTGGCAAAATAGCTCTGAATATACTCCTCCGCCTCTTTGCGGGAAATACTTAAGTCCTGACTTAAGCCAAAGGAGCTTATGCCATAGACGATGCCGAAATTGACCGCTTTAGCGTTTCGTCTCTGCAGAGGCGTCACATCCTCCGGTGCCACATGAAATACCTGGGACGCCGTGATCCGATGGATATCCTCCGCATGCCTGTAAGCCGCGATCAGATTCTCATCCTCCGAGAGGTGGGCCAGAATGCGCAGTTCGATCTGGGAGTAGTCTGCGTCGATAAACACAAAGCCGTCTTTCGGGATAAATACTTTTCGGAACAGCCTTCCCATCTCCATTCGGATCGGTATATTCTGCAGGTTGGGCTCCGTGCTGCTTAAGCGTCCCGTTGCCGTCACCGTCTGGTTGAATGTCGTATGGATCCGGCCGTCCGGCCCGATGCAGGCGCCCAGCCCATCCGCATAGGTAGATTTGAGCTTTGCCAGCTGGCGGTACTCTAAGATCTCCGACACGATCGGATAGTCCGGTGCCAGCTTTTCCAGCACATCCGCTGCCGTGGAATATCCGGTCTTGGTCTTTTTGCCGTTCGGCATCTGAAGCTTTTCAAACAGGATCGTTCCGAGCTGCTTCGGGGAGTTGATGTTGAACTCTTCCCCTGCCTTATCATAGATACTCTGTTCCAGCTCCATGATCCGTCCGTTTAGCTGATTGCCGTACTCGGCAAGCGCGGCTCCGTCCACACAGATGCCCTCTTTTTCCATGTCATCCAGAACATATACGAGCGGAAGCTCGATCTCGCGGTAGAGCTCTTCCATTTTAGTCTCACAAAGCTGCTCCATTAAAGGATCCGCCGCGGCAAGAGCAGTGTACGCCATGTAGCACGCAAGCTTCGCAACCGCCTCCGGCTTCTCCCCGGCTGCCTTCGCAAGCTTCGTCTTGCCGAGCAGGTCGGCCCGCCCCGGGATCGTTTTCCCGAGATAGTCTTTCGCAATGTCATCGCTGGAATATTCGTTTTTCAACGGGTTTAAGAGATAAGCGGCAAGACTCGTGTCAAGTCCCCGTCCCTCCTCGATTGAAACATGCTTTAAGAGCGCCTTTAAGTCCGGTGCGATCACCGTACTTAAGGAGTCGCAAAAGCTCTGGATCCGGACCTCTAAAGCCGGGCGCATAAGCTCTGTTTCGCAGGGAAAAAACGCCGCCGTCACTCTCTCTGCGTCGTCTTCAGAAAACGCCACCGCCGCTCCGAAGAGCTCTCCCGTCTCTTCCAGAAAAGTGACCGCTGCCCGCGTACAGTGCAGATCTGCAAAAAAAGCCTCCCTTTCCGCCTCGTCTGCGATCGTTACAAAGCTGTCCTCGATCGGGCTTCCCGGTGTGTCGGCAGTCTCAAAACGCGAGAGCATGTTTTTAAACTCCAGCCGTTTAAACCAGGCATAGGCCTCCGGTGTATAAAAATCTTCAACTGCGGCGGACTTTAAATCAAAGTCGATCGGCGCATCCGTGTCAATGGTCGCCAGCTCCTTGCTAAGCTCGGCCATGTCATAGTTTTCGGCCAGCGCGTTCCTTGCCCTGGTCGGTGTGATCTCATCCACATGCGCGTAGGCATTCTCGATGCTTTTATATTCAGAAATGATGGCAGTGGCACCCTTCTCTCCGATGCCCGGCACACCGGGAATGTTGTCGGAGCTGTCACCCATCAGCGCCTTGACGTCGATGAACTCCTTCGGCGTCACCTGATAGCGCTCCTTCACATCTTCGGCGTGATAGTCCTCTATCTCCGTGCCGCCCCGCTTCGTCTTCGGGATCCGCACCAACACTTTCTTTGTGGCAAGCTGCAGCAGATCGCGGTCTCCGGAGATGATGCTGACATCCAGGCCCTGCTCCTCGGCCTGACGTGAAATCGTACCAAGGATGTCGTCCGCCTCATAGCCGGGCTTTTCCGTTGTCTCGATCTGCATGGCGTGCAGCACATCCTTGATCACCGGTACCTGCTCTCGCAGCTCGGGAACCATCGGCTTTCGATTGCCCTTGTAATCGGGATACATCTTGTGCCGGAACGTGGGTTCACTCCGGTCAAACGCCACAGTCAGATAGTCCGGTTGTTCCTCGTCTAAGATCCGGAACATGATATTTAAAAATCCGTAAACCGCGTTGGTGTGCAGTCCCTCGGAATTCGTCAGATCCGGGACTCCGTAAAAAGCCCGGTTTAAGATGCTGTGCCCGTCGATCAGCATGATCTTGCTCATAGTCCGCTCCTCTTTTAGATCTCCCTTGTATATTTTTTCAGCCACTCCCGCTCATCTTCGTTTAATTGCGGGGCAATCTTTTCGTATACCAGTCTGTGATAGTCATTAAGCTGCTTTCTCTCCCCGGGGCTCATCTGCTCCGGATCGATGCCGTCTAAGTCGATCGGGCAGAGGGTTAAGGGTTCAAATCTCATAAACTGTCCATACTCATTTTTCTCGTCCTCGACGCAAAGCAGTTCGTTTTCGATGCGGATGCCGTACTCTCCTTCCAGGTACACACCCGGCTCGTCTGTCGTGATCATACCCGCCTCTAATACGCCGGCGTCGCTGCGCTCCGGCACGACTTTATAGTGGAAACCGTTCGGCCCCTCGTGCACGCTTAAGATGTGTCCGACGCCGTGTCCGGTCCCGCACCTGTAATCGATCCCCATCTCCCAGAGGGGTTCCCTGCAGAGCACATCCATACTGATGCCTGCACAGCCGTGCAGGAACTTTACATTGGCCAGGGTCAGCATGCAGCGCACGACGGTCGTATAGTGCAGCCTCATCTTCGGCGTGATCTCTCCCAGGACAAACGTCCGGGTGATATCTGTCGTTCCCTCCAGATAATGTCCGCCGGAATCCACGAGGAGCATGCCCTCCGGGCATACTGCGGCCGCACTCTCCTTTGCTGCGGCGTAATGCATCATCGCGGCGTTTTCTCCATAGGCGCAGATATCGTCAAAGCTCAGATCCAAAAAGTGCTCCTGCTGCCTCCGCAGCTGATCCAGATATTGTCCGATGGAGTACTCGTCCATCTCCGTGCTGCCCACATTTTTCTTTAACCAGTACATGAACTTTGTCATGACCACGCCGTCCTTTTCGTGGGCAAGACGGGTATTTTTTATCTCTGTCTCGTTTTTTACTGCCTTCATTAAGGCAGACGGATTGGCTTTGTCAATGACGGTCACGGAATCCGGCAGAGCTGCCGCGAGGCGGCAGTTTACCTCACGCCGGTCAAGAAGAATTTTGGTGTCTTTTAAAAGGGCAGCCATCCCATCGTAGATGTCTCCGTAGGCTGCGACCTTTACACCACTTTCATCCAGATAAGTTCTCACTTCGTCTGTCACAGCCTCAGATTGCACAAACAGTGTGGCATCATCCGGTCCGATCAGCAAAAAAGATAAAAAGACCGGGCAGTGCGCGATGTCATCCGCACGCAGGTTCAGGATCCACGCGATGTCGCAGAGGCTGGAGAGGACGTGGCAGTCCGCCTCCTCTTCCTGCATCTTTTTTCTGATCCGATCAAGCTTCGAGACAGCAGACTCCCCGCTGTACTCCTCCTTGAGGATCCAGATCTGTGAACACGCCATGGCAGGCCGGTCCGCCCAGATCAGGTCCACGAGGTCCTCCGTCACATGCAGGCTGCCGTGCTTCTCATCCGCGAGCTTTCGGTAGTCCTGCGCCTGCTTCGCCGCAAGGACGCGCCCGTCAAATCCGACCGTGCCTCCCTCCGGCAGATTCTCCCGTACAAAATCTTTTATCTCGGGGACATCCTCCATCCCCATCCGGTACAGTTCAAACCCGGAGCCGGCAAGCTCTGCCTCGGCCTGAATAAAATAGCGGCCGTCTGTCCACAGCCCGGCCTTATCTGCCGTCACGACAGCGGTGCCCGCGGAGCCGGTAAAGCCGGTCACATACTCCCGCGCCTTAAAATAGTCTCCGACATACTCTGAGTTGTGAAAATCCGCCGTGGGGATGAGATAGACATCGATTCCGCGACTGGACATCTCGTTTCGGAGAGCGGCCAATCTATTCTCCATCTGATACACCCCCGGATCTATAACTTTTGTTTAAATTCACGCGCTGCCTCCCGCTTCATATCTTTCTTCGCGATCTCGCGCCGCTTGTCATAGAGCTTCTTGCCCTTCGCCAGCCCGATCTCCACCTTGATGAGGCTTCCTTTTAAATAGACTTTAAGCGGCACAAGGGTATATCCCTTCTCCTTCACTTTCCCGGCAAGCCGGTTGATCTCGTACTTGTGGAGCAGCAGCCGCTTGGGTCTGAGAGGATCGCGATTGAAGATATTTCCCTTCTCGTAGGGGCTGATATGCATTCCATAGACGATGACTTCCCCGTTCTCAATGCGGACAAAGGCCTCCTTGATGCTGCACTTTCCCATGCGGCAGGACTTTACCTCCGTGCCGTGGAGTTCGATCCCCGCCTCGTAAGTCTCCTCTATAAAATAATCGTGGTACGCTTTTTTGTTGTTTGCGATCAGTTTTACTGCATCTTTTCCCATTGCTTTTTCCGCCCCTCTATCACAAGTATAAAAAATTAAACTCTGTTTGTACAGAGAGAAAAAAAGAAAGGCTGTCGAATCGACAGCCTCGTGTTGCTATTTAATCTTACTGAAAACGTCCGATGCTCATCGCTGCGGCACCGGCAAGGAAAATGATCAGCAGGACCCTTGTGGTCTTAACGAGCACGCCCTCTTTGGAACGGCCTTTGTTCTGGCTCCAGTAGCTGTCCGAATTGCCGCCGGAGAGAGAACCGAGCCCATAGCTCTTGCCCTCCTGCATAAGGACAATGACCGTCATCACGACGCTCATGGCCATAAATAAGATGTATATGATCGTCATTACAGTGCTCACTGTTTTACCTCCAAGATCAATACATATGTGCCTGTCCGGCACCCGTAACTGTGAGAAATTCTATCACAGTTACCCGTAAATTGCAAGCAGTTTTTCCACCCGCCGGATGACTGATTTTTCCTCCCGCCGGATGGCTGGCAGCTCAATAGAAAACTTCCGGGATCATGTAGTTGATCTTTACCGCATAGTTGTACGCTTCAATGACCTCATTGACTCGGTCTAAGAGAAGTGCCTTTCCCTCCTTGTGAAGCTGTCCGTTCCGCACCTTCACATATTGCATGGGCATATATTGGTGCAAAAGACCGAGGGGGATCTCCGCTCTGTTGAAATTGGCGATCAACCGCTCAATTGCTTCCTGTACCTCGGGGTTTCCGAAATAATACCTGGAGCGATCCAGGAGGCTGTATTTTCTCTTAAGGCTGATCTCGTCCTCAGCCCCGTGGTAATGCTTTTCCCAATCCTTCCGGTATGCAAGCATACTGCGCTCAAGCACCTCTTCAAACTTTACCTGCTCCTCTTTGGGCACCACCTCTTTTTCGATGGCGCTTAAAGCAAAGATCCCGTCGCGAAGCGCAAAGGTCAGGGCAGGCCCCACTTTTAAGATCGCGATGCCGTCCTCTACCATTTCTTTTAAGTGGACAGGGCTTTGATAGTCTGTAGAGTGCCCTTCCATGACGATGGACGGATAGCGTTTCATCTCAGCGACCAATCCCGCTGCCTCCACACGGTTATACGGAAAGATCGTATTATCGCCAAACTCTACCCCGGGCTGAACAACGATACCGATAATGTTTTCAAACGCCTCGGGAATGCCGATCTTCGCAAACTGCTCCCGATATGCCGCCAACGTCTTTTTGACAGCGGAAGGATCGGTCACCCCGACCTCTTCCTGCTCTTTTTGTATGCCGCCCGGGATCGGGACCTCGCTGCCAATGATATAGACCGGCCGCTGTTCGCCCGGATCCGAAAGGAGGAGCTCCTGATACTCTTCTTCGCACGCAGCATAGAGTCTGGCGCCGCGCGCCGCGATCGTTTCCTCTGACAGGGGGAGATCGTGCGCATCGGATGCCAGCCGCATACTGGTGTCTAAGTGGATCTTCTTGTATCCCGCTGCCACGAACCCGCGAACTAACGCTTCCGCCTTTTCCATGGCCTCGGATTCTGATTCGTCAGCCCAGACAAGCGGGCCTAAATGATCGCCGCCTAAAACGATCCTGTCTTTCGGAAACCGGAGCCGATCCGCGATCTCATAGACAAAATCTCTAAAGCAGGCCGGCTGCATCCCGGTATATCCGCCAAACTGATTTACCTGGTTGGCAGTCGCCTCGATCAGGACATCGTCATCGAACCGCTTGGCCTGCATCAGGATGCTCTCGATCACAAGGCTGTTTGCCGTACAAAAGGACGGCACGCCGCAGACGATCCCTGCGCTGCGCTTTGCGATCATATCTCTTAACATATCCCTCATTTACCGCTCTCCTCCTGCTGCAATGTTATAAGGTAATGTATGCATCCAGTCCCTCCGGCACATCCGGATCGCATCCTTTCTGTAACGCCTTTTCCAAGGCAAGGATCTGCATGACATAGAGGAGGGGAATTCCCAGGCTCTCCTGCCGCTTACAGCTTCCGAGATGGATATGGATATCGGCATCAAACATGTTCTCTGCCGTTTTATACGCGATGATAATGATGCCGTTTCTTTTTTTGATATCTTTGACCAGCGCTCCCTGAAGCTCCATATTGCCATGCGAAAGCAGGATGATGTTCAGAGTCTTGTCGTCGTTTAAGACCATCGGGCCATGCCGGTAGTCAAGAAGGTGCGAATAGTATCCCGGAAGCCTGGAGATCTCGGCAAAAGCAAGGGCGCCCTCTTCGGCGACGCCGCAGGCAGCACCGTCTGCTAAAACCACCACTTTTTCCCAGTCCTTTTTCGCCACTTCCGCGAGGATCGGCCGATAGACCTCCTTATACTTCTCGTTTTCCGAAACAGCAATGCCCAGATCCTTTTCCAGCTCTTCGTCCCCGCCGTAAAAAGCGGCGAGCATTGCCTCGGTCAGATAAAAATTCGTCACGGATCTGGTCTGACAAACACTCTCGTCATAGCACCAGTCCAGGACCAGATTGACATCTGCATACGGCGCCAGTCTGTTGTCCGCCCGCATGGTTACAGACAGGATCGGACAGTTATATTCGCGTTTGATCCGCTCCACTGAGCGGACCATCTCCGACGTTTTCCCTGAACGTGACAGGCAGATCACGATACTGTCTTTGATAAAATTGAGGTAGGGTTTCGGATTGACCAAAAAATCCCCGCCCGCGACTGCAATAGCTGAAGTGTTTTCATAGCTTCCGAACAGCTGTTGTCCGGACTTTGCAAGCATATAGCTGGAGCCGCAGCCCATCAGAACAAACTGCCGTTTCCCGGTTGTTTCAAAAAACCAGGCAAGTTCTTCTTTTTTTGACTCCAAACATTCATAGGTGCGCTGTAAGGCCTCATGCTGTGACATGATCTCCTGTTCTGTATAATACATATCTATCCTCCAATCAGATGAATCCCCCCGGTAAATAAGATTTGTTTTTCTCCAGGATCTCGGCCATAAGCGGATTAACGAGATCATGGGAACCCAAAAGCGGGTGAATCATCATGCTGCCGTACAGTTTGTTGAGGTCCTGCTCTACTGCTGCCTCGATCAGTTTTGTCTCAAAGGCTTTCATCGTCCGGATCAGGGGCGCAGCAATGTCCGGCAGCTTCTCGCATGCGATCGGCATGACCGCATTCTTGTCGACAACACAGGGCACTTCAACGAAACTGTCATACGGCAGTTCTGTAATGGAGCCTTTATTTTGTGTAACAATATAGTGGATCTTGCGGTCTCCCGTGTGAAGGGAAACGATCACTTCGACGACCGTTTTGGAATACCCCGATCCTCCCCTTTTAGTCAGATCGGCCGGAACCCCGCCGGACTTCTCATACTGCTTAAGCAGCTTTGCATTGATCTCTTTTACGATCTGGGAACGGACTTTTTCAGCCTTCTGTTCTTTGGCAATGATGTCCCGCTTCAGGTAGTAATACTGAAAATACTGATTAGGCAAAAATCCGAATCTTCGGCACATCTCTGCCGGGAACGGGATCTTATCCGTCTCATAATCTCCGATCTTTGAAAGGATATATGACATTTTTTCTTCTCCGTTCACACGAAAACTGTCGATCACGGTCAGGTGGTTTAAACCGCGCCAGTTCATAAACAGATCGGCATCCTGCGGAAAATCCATCTGCTCGCGCAGATCCATGAGCAGTCGGGTCGAGGCATTGCACACACCCACCACATGTCTGACGCCCAGACGGGAGAAGCTCTCAGCAATGAGCTCGGCCGGATTGGCAAAGTTGAGTACCCAGGCATCCGGTGCAAGCTCGTTGATCAGGGCCGCTATTTTTTCCACTTCCGGATAACTGCGAAGATAGGTTGCGATCCCACAGACCGAAACCGTCTCCACAAAAGGAATCTTATATTTTTTCCCGAGCAGTTCATCGGCAATGCGGGCATCTTCGCCTCCGACCCTAAACTGGATCAGGATATAATCACTGCCTGCGATCGCCTCCTCGTAGGTGTCCACATATGAAATGTGGATGCGATCTCTGATCCTGTCGTCCTGATTGTCTACGATCCGCTCGCATAAGCCTCCAACGACTGCCTGCCTTGGCTTGTCGATATCCATAAACTTAATGTCGAGTTCTCCAAACACATCCAGGTCTTTTGTCAACAGGTCAATGAGCTCGGGTGAAAAAATGCTTCCGCCTCCGATTATTCCAAAATGAATCATGATTCTACCTCATATCTTTCTTTTAAAGCTGCGATCCTGCCATCGATTTCTCTCCACTGGCCCAAAAACGGTAAATAGATTTGCCGATAGAAATCGTCATAATAGCGCGACCGCTTCTCATCGTGATAAACCACATCCGCCGGCAGGGCAGCCACAGCCGCTGCCGCTTCCCGGTAACCCGGCGGGGGGGCGGGGGGCGCGGGGCGGGGGGGCGCGGGGCGCGGGGCGGGCGGGGGGGGGGTCGGGGGGGGGGGGGGGGGGGGGGGGGGGGGGGG
>JAJBTQ010000020.1:0-44295 GCA_020860755.1 Lachnospiraceae bacterium | reverse complement strand
CGATGATATCCCGTCCCGTAACATCGGCCTTTATCTGCACCCAGGTGCGGTTCCTGCTTCCGCCGCCTACCGCCACGATCTGTTTCTCACAGTCTCCCTTAGACAGATAGTCGGCAACGTATTTCATCTGAAACGCCATCCCCTCCAGCATCGTGCGAAGAAGCATCCGGGGATCCGTATCACAGTTTAAGCCGCCAAACACGCCCGTGGTATCTTCGTCTGCACTGGGGATCAGGGATCCGAACACATATGGCAGGAATACCTCGCGGTGACACATCTGCGTCTCATACTGTTCGGCCAGCCCCTCGCAAAACGTCTCCCAGCTTACAAAATCCCCGTGTTTGGACTGGCCGGTCACTTTGTTTTTCAGCCATTCCGTCTGAATCGCACCGGCACACTCGACCATCACGCTGCATCTGTCCGGGATCACATGGTAATCAAGCATATTTCGAACCGAGATGTTCCTTGCATCCCATGCGCCGTATAATGCCATGAGATCAAAGGTCCCGGTCACATTTAAAAGTCGGGGTCCGATCAGCTCATGGACTGAGAAGGCCGCACACTGATAGTCCATGCCGCCGGTTGAGACTTTTACGTGAGTGGAAAGTCCCAGTTCGCCGGCAATACTCTCCCGGACCATGCCCACGAACTCGCCGCTGTTTTGCGGATGTCCCAGCACCCGGTCAGACAGTCCCGACTCCTCTTTTAAAAACGGCAGCCAATCGTCGTTCATTGTATCCCACATGCCGACGGATGCCGCGGTACTGTAATTTTTCGTCAGGGCACCTGTAAGCTTCCAGACAATGTAGTCATCCACCGTACAGATCTTCGCAATGTCACAGCGTATTTTCGCATCGCAGATCAGGCTCAGTCCCTCCAGCTCTTTCTCCAGGGGATATCCGGTCCGCGCATGGAACGTCGCCGCGTCTAAAGCTGCCTTCAGCTTTTCATATTCCTGCTCCCGCAGCTGTGGATCCGGTGCCGCTTCGATCTGGCAGTCATCGCGGTCAAACAGCAGGACGGTGCAGCCTAAACTGCTGATCCCGATGCTTGCGATCTCACAGGTGTCTTTTACTTGTAAAACTGCGTCACTTATGGCCGATTTTGTGAGCTTCCACAGTTCGTCCGCGACAAAGCTGCGGTGAATACCGATACCGGTCTTTTTGCTTTTGTAGGCATGGATCGTCCGGGCACTGACAAAAGACAGGAGCTGTCCGTTCTCATCAAAAACTCCCGCCTTAATGCCAGTGCCCCCGATATCGATCCCCATAATTCCTTGTTTGAGCATGCAATCCTCCGTTATATCAGCCTTTTGTGGCGCCGCCGACGATCCCCTGAATCAGGAACCTCCGGAACACGATCGCGATGATCGCCGGAGGGATGAGCGCCAGGATGCCTCCGGCGTTCATCAGACCATAGTCGATCGACGTCTTTGTCACAAACTCAGACACGACCACCGCGATCGGTTTTGTCGCACTGGAAGGGGCCAGGATCAATGGAATCTGAAACATATTCCATGTCGTCAAAAATACGATCAGGATATCAGCAAAGATAATGGGGTACGATACCGGTAAGATGATTACCAGCAGGGTCTTAAATTTGCCACATCCGTCTAAAGAAGCCACCTCCTCCAATTCGCGCGGCAGTGTGTCAAAATAGCTGATCAGAAGCCATACGGACAACGGCAGAAACGATGTGACATATACCAGAATAAGTGCAAACATATTGTCCAAAAGGTTCATGGTCGCAAACATACGGTACAGCGGAATGATCGTTGCGAACACCGGGATCGCCATGGTAAACAGCAGGACGTTGCGCGTCGCGTCTGTCCCTCTCATTTTCAGCCTGGACAGCGGATATGCGCACAAAATTGAGATCGGGATTCCTATCAGGAGAGACACCAAAGCCTCTTTTAAGGAGTTGAGCATGCCGCTTCGAAACAGTGTCCCCTGCTGGTTCCCACTTGAAAACAGCGTCCTGTAATTTCCCAAGGTCGCCTCTACCGGAAGAAGCCGGGTCGTATTTCCCACCAATTCAGTCTGCGGTGTAATACTCATGATAAAGGACCACAGGATCGGTCCGAGCGCAAACAGGATAAACGCACATACAAGCAGTGCGTATCCGATGTACCATCGTTTTCTTCTCTTTGATTTCATAGATAATCTGTCTCCCTGTAAACATTTCGGATGTAGAAAAATCCCAGGATCCCCGCAAACAACATGATAATATAGGTCAATGCACTGCCCAATCCATAATCCAGGAAGCTGAAGGTCTTTAAATAGGCCTGCAGCATAAGTGTCTTACTGAGATCTCCGTATCCGACCAGCGATACGATCTCATCAAAGACATTGATGGCCGTGATGGATGTATTGGTCAGAATGATTCCGAGGGAGGGCAGTAACAGCGGGAGGGTGATGCTCCGAAAGATCTGTTTATTGTTGCCGCCGTCGATTCGTGCAGACTCATAAATCTCCATAGGCATAGACTGCATGGAAGAAAGTGTAACAATGGCACAAAACGGAATACACCGCCATGCCACCACCAGGATAACAATGAACATAACGGACCATCGTCCTGCAAGCCATTGTACAGGCGCATCGATAAGACTGAACTTCAGCAGCAACCGATTAAAAAGGCCATAGCTTGGATGAAAGATCCAACGCCAGATCATGCCGTTTACGATCGGAGGCAATGCCCAGGGAATAATCGCGATGGCGGTCAGCATTCCCTTGATCTTCGTATCCACATTGAGCAGCAGTGCGATCGCCACACCGAGAACGGCGGTCACAGCTACCACACCGATCAAAATGACAAGCGAATTGCCAAAGGAATACCAGAATTCCGGATCCGTAAACGACGCCGCATAGTTATGAAAACCGACAAATTTTTGTTGATCCGGCTGCGTCAGGTTCATTTTATAAAGGCTGTATATAAATGTTCTGATAATCGGATAGAACACCAATATCACCATAAGTATCGCGCCGGGAAGCAACATTGCATATGGAGTAATTTTATTCTTCATCTCTTTATATTAGCCGGGCTGCCGTGAAAGGGAGTGTTTGGTTTGGCTTCACGACAGCCCCTGAGCACGACTTATTGATTCAGTTCATCTACTTTGTCAGAAATTTTCGCGCAGGCTTCCTGCGGCGTTAAACTTCCGGCTACCATCTGGTTTACATTGTTGTAAATGGCGTTGCTCATCTCGGCGTACCAGGTCGGAATGCCGTTGGGGAACGGGGATTCAATATAAGCCGACTGATCGATCATAACATTTCCAAGATCCTCGTCGATCAGTCCTTCCGTGACCAGATTCTCCAGCGCTTCGGTCTGGGTCGGGATATTCCCAAGCTCCTTATAGAGTGCTGTCTGCGTGTCCGCAGAGGTGTACCACTGTACAAACTGAAGCGCCGCATCCTTATTCTCGGAATATTTTGAAATGCCGATCCCTTCGGGAAGTGCATACGATGCGGATGTGATCGTGCTGCCATTGCCGGGGATCAGGGTGGCGGCCACTTCGCCGATCACGCTGCTGTACTCTTCATTGTTGACCTTTCCCACGAGGTTGGTCGTGCTCACCTCAAAGCAGACATCACCGGATGTGAGCTTGTCCTCCACCTCGACATCCGTCATGCTTAAGCTGGCCGGATCGATCAGGCCGTCTTCTACCAGGCCGTTAAGTGCGGTCAGAGAAGCTGTCAAATTCTCTTTGTTGATCGAATTATCATCATTAAAGAAGTCACCAAAGCCGGACAGAGTAAACCAGAACAGGCTGGTCGTCGTCGCCTCAGTCGCGGATAAGATACATCCGATCGGATAATCACAGACCCCGGCCTCTTTGATCTGTTTGCACTGCTCAATAAGCTCGTCCCAGGTGCCCGCTGCTTCAGGCACTCCGGCCGCATTAAACTGTACCGTATTGTAGTAAGCCATACGATAATCGTTGGAGTAGGGCACGGCAACAACATCGCTGTTGTACATAAAAGATGAGACGGTAGGCATACCCTCAATCTCTTCATCGGTCATTTCAACCGGCTCAAGCCAGTCCGCTGCGCCAAATTCTCCGACCCAGGACCAGTCCACTTCCAACACATCTGCCGGAGCTGTCTCACCAACCGCAGCGATGGATACTTTATCCCGGATATCGTCCCATCCGACAATTTCCATCGTCACACCGATCCCTGTCTCGCTGGTAAACTCATCCAGCAGCTCCTGGGAAGGCTCACCCCAGGAAGGGATCATAACGGTAATCTCCGTATCTCCCGCTGCACCGGTCGATGCCTCCGCTTCCTCAGCCTCCTCAGCTTCCGCCGAGCCCGCCTCAGACGCCTCCTGAGAGTCCTTTTCATCACTGTCGCTGCCGCTCTTGCCGCCACAGGCAGCCATTGAGAAAACTAAGGCAGCAGAGCAGATGATGCTGATGCTTTTCAATAATTTCTTTTTCACTTTTGTAATCCTCCTTTTCCTGGTGAACACAGTTTCATTTCCATAAATTTTCGATCCAGATGACTATAACTATAATGGTTATAACCAATTTTGTTATAACCATTATACTGTGTTGCTGTCAAGGGTGTCAACCAGAATTGGAGGCTCACTCTGTGTTTTTGTGATTTTCGTGTTTTTGCACAATTTTGCCGAAATAGACGCAAAAAAAGCCACATCTTTATGATGTGACTTTCCCTTCAAGGCGTTTTGTTATCTGCCTTACTCTTCCAGATAGACCGTATATTCAAAGAAATCTCCGCGCACCACACTTTCCGTGTATTCCACGATCTCCTTTCCCCAATAGGAAGTTCTGGCGATCAGCATGGCCGCGTCACTTGTCCACAACAGTTCTTCCGATTTTTTGTCAAGCGGAATGGGCTTGAGCGTTTCAACCGCCCTCTGAATTGTAATATGATAGGTGGCAAACGTATTATATAAGCCGTTTTCCTCAATCTGCTGCGCTGTCATGCCGGGGAAAAGATGCTCCGGCATATAGGAAGTCTCCAGCGTGTAGGGTGTCTGATCGGCAAAAAACCGACGGACCACTTTGATGACGTTCTCATCATCGGCCATTTCAAGATTTTGCCTGATAATATAATTGGGCTCCCCAACGGAAAAGGAAAGCACCTCAGAGTAATGCGGAATATGCAGCTGTTCAAACTTTTCACGAAGCGTGTAAAGCTTTGTCAGCTTCTGTTCCACTCTTCGGACATTTACAAACGTTCCTTTTCCCTGCGTCCTGCTGATCAATCCCTTTTGCTCCAACAGCTGCAGCGTCTCGCGGACTGTGATCCTGCTTACGGAATACTCTTCACATAAAGTGCGTTCGGGGTCGATCCGCTGACCGGCCTTCCATTCACCGGACATGATCTTCTGATACCATAATTGATAGAGCTGCTCATATTTTGTCGCCGGTCTGCTGTCTGACATGCCTTCTTCTCCAAATCACCTGTCATAGCCATAGGGAAGCTTTCTAAAAACTCATAACCAAAAAAATTATAACAGATTCGGAAAGTTTTTCAAATTAAAATACTAGTCGTTTGCAAAATCGGTCCGCCGGGGCCGCCCAACCGGAATTCAGGCATCCGCATAGCCGTTTGGATTGCGGCTCTGCCATCTCCAGGAGTCCTCACACATCTCGTCGATCCCGTACTTAGCCTTCCATCCAAGCTCCGCTTCCGCTTTTGACGGGTCGCAGTAGCAGACGGCGATATCGCCGGCGCGGCGGGGTTTGATCTCGTATTTGATCGGATGTCCGCAGGCCTTCTCAAAGGCATGGACTACCTGCAGCACGCTGTAGCCATTTCCGGTCCCGAGATTGTAAATGGATACGCCCGTGTCCGGAGCCAGCTTTTTAAGTGCCTTCACATGTCCTGCTGCCAGATCCACGACATGGATATAGTCCCGCACGCCGGTTCCGTCCGGTGTGTCGTAGTCGTCTCCGAACACGCCGAGGCAGGGAAGCTTTCCGATGGCCACCTGCGACACATAGGGCAGAAGGTTATTGGGGATCCCCTTTGGATCCTCCCCGATCAATCCGCTCGGGTGCGCGCCGATCGGATTAAAGTACCGCAAAAGCACCACATTCCATCGCTCGTCCGATGTATGAACATCCGTTAAGATCTGCTCCAGCATGCTCTTGGTCCATCCGTACGGGTTCGTGCAGGTTCCCTTGGGACAGTTCTCCGTGATGGGAATCTCCGCCGGATCTCCGTACACTGTTGCGGAAGAGCTGAAAATGATATTTCTGCACTTGTGAAACCGCATGACATCCAAAAGCGCCAGCGTGCCGCTTAAATTGTTATGGTAATACTCAATGGGTTTTATCACCGATTCCCCTACTGCCTTTAAGCCCGCAAAATGGATCACCGCATCGATGTCGTTCTCCTCAAAGATCCGGTGCAGTGCCTCCCGGTCCAGTACGTCATTTTCATAAAATGCAACGCTCTTCCCCGTGATCTCCTCCACGCGGGAAAGCGCCTTTTTGCTGGAGTTGTACAGATTGTCCACTACGATGACTTCATAGCCCGCATTTAAAAGTTCTACACAGGTATGGCTGCCGATATATCCGGCTCCGCCTGTCACCAAAATTGTCATAAAATCGTCCTCCTACGGAATATCTGGTTCTGTTTTTTACAGGGCCCCGGCCCCGTCTCCGATCGAAACGGGAAAGAAATCGGCCGCATAACCGATCTGTTCCAGATAGGCAGCGCCGACATTTCGGATAAAATCCTCAACACAGTCATCTCTTACAATGCTCACCGTACAGCCGCCAAATCCCGCACCGGTCATGCGGGAACCGATGACGCCGGGCTGTTCCCATGCGGTCTCAACAAGTGTGTCAAGCTCCCGGCCCGTCACCTCGTAATCATCCCGCAGAGAGATGTGAGATTCATTCATAAGTCTTCCGAACTCATCGATGTCTCCGTTTTGCAGGACATTTACCGCCTGTATCGTTCGTTGGTTTTCATAGACGGCATGACGTGCACGGCGTTTCAGCACCTCGCTTGTTATCTCGTCTTTATGCGCCTCAAACTCCTCTATAGTCAGGTCACCCAGGGCACAGATATCGCATTTGTTTTGCAGCATTTTGAGCGCTTCTTCGCACTCCGCGCGCCGCTCGTTGTACTTAGAGCCGCCCAGTCCGCGTTTTTTGTTGCTGCAGGTGACAATGAGCTTTTCCTCTTTTAAAATAATCGGAACGTAAGAAAACGACAGGTCGCCGCAGTCTAAGAAGATGGCGTGATCCTTTTTGCCCATGGCGATCGAGAATTGATCCATGACCCCGCAGTTGACCCTGTTGAAATGATTTTCCGCGTACTGGCCGATCAGTGCGATCTCCTCCATCGTCATCTGTCCGAAGCCGTAAAGGTCTCGCAGCGCGACGCCCACAGCCACTTCCAATGAGGATGAGGATGACAGTCCGGAAGCATTCGGAATGTTGCCGCAGATCAACAGGTCAAAGCCCGTTTCAACCGGAAATCCTTTTTCAACGAATGCCCAGACCATTCCGATCGGATAGTTCGCCCATCCGGCTTTCTCTGCATATACCAGGTGGTCCAGTGAGCCCTCCAGAACGCCGAGCCGGCTGAAATTCCCGGAATAAAAGCGGAGCTTTTTATCGTCCCGTCTGCGGATGACAGCATAGGTTCCGATGGTAAGCGCGCATGGAAAAACATGTCCCCCGTTGTAGTCGGTGTGTTCTCCGATCAGGTTCACGCGGCCCGGCGCAAAGTAAGCGCGAATATCTCCGTCCGCTCCGAATTTTTCTTCAAATGTATGTATCAACTGTTCCGGTATATCCATTCTCTCCCCGTCTGAGATTCAAACTTCCTACACATTAATCTCTGACTTTAAGCCGAGGATCTCCCGGTTTGCTTCCAGCACCGGGTCGATATGCTCCCGCAGAAAACGTTCCACCTGCGCCGGCGCGCAGCCGATGTACTTTGAGGGATCCATAGCTGCCTCCAGTTCTTCCAAGGTGAGGCCAAAGCTCTCGTCCGCCGCAATGAGTTCAAGCAGATTGTTGTCCCCGCCGTTTTGCTTGACATTGGCGCCCGCCTCCATGGACAGCCGGCGGATCCGCTCATGCAGTTCCTGCCTGTCGCCGCCCTTTTTGACCGCGTCCATCATGATATTCTCTGTCGCCATAAACGGCAGCTCACTCATGAGGTGCTTCGCGATGACCTTGTCGTACACGACCAGACCGTCCACCACATTAAGGCAGAGATCCAAAACGCCGTCGATGGCCAAAAAGCCCTCCGGTATGGAGAGGCGCTTGTTCGCCGAGTCGTCCAGTGTCCGCTCAAACCACTGCGTCGCAGATGTGACTGCCGGATTGAGCGCGTCGATCATGACATAGCGGGAAATGGACGCAATGCGCTCACTGCGCATGGGGTTGCGCTTGTATGCCATGGCGGAAGATCCGATCTGATTCTTCTCGAAGGGCTCTTCCACTTCTTTTAAATGCTGGAGCAGGCGGATGTCGTTCGACATCTTGTGGGCGCTGGCAGCGATGCCGGCCACCACATTTATGACCCGCGTATCTACTTTTCGGGAATAAGTCTGTCCGGAGACCGGATAGCAGGCGTCAAAGCCCATCTTCTCAGCGATCATCGGATCGAGCCGGTCGACTTTTTTCTGGTCTCCGTCAAAGAGCTCCAAGAAGCTGGCCTGTGTGCCGGTGGTCCCCTTGGAACCGAGCAGCTTTAAAGAGCCGAGGACATAGTCTAAATCTTCCAGATCCATGAGAAAATCCTGCATCCAGAGCGTTGCCCGCGTTCCCACGGTCGTGGGCTGGGCCGGCTGGAAATGGGTAAATGCCAGCGTCGGAAGGTCTTTGTACTTTTCCGCGAAATCTGAGAGCTCCGCGATAACATTGATCAGCTTTTTGCGGACCAGTGAAAGCGCCTCGGACATGAGAATGATGTCGGTGTTGTCTCCTACATAACAGGAGGTGGCACCGAGGTGGATGATGCCCTTCGCCTTCGGACACTGAACGCCGTAGGCGTATACATGGGACATCACATCGTGGCGCACTTCTTTCTCGCGTTCCTTTGCGACCTCAAAGTTGATGTCGTCCGCATGCGCTCTCATCTCTTCGATCTGTTCGTCCGTAATGTCAAGTCCGAGCTCTTGTTCCGTCTCGGCAAGCGCGATCCACAGACGCCGCCAGGTGCGAAACTTCTTCTCCGGAGAGAAGATGTACTGCATCTCCTTGCTGGCATACCTCTCCGAGAGAGGGCTCGTGTAGCAGTCATTACTCATAATCTGTTCTCCTAACATTTATTTTTAAGCGGCGATACACCTCAAAATGCTTCGCATTCTCGCCGCTTATCGCTCATAGCTTCCTCTGATATCTTCTTCCGGAGGTGCCAGCGGATACTCTCCTGAGAAGCATCCCCTGCAGATCGGCAGTCCGCCCGCCATCGCGTCGAGCCGCTCGATCCCCAGATAACCGAGAGTGTCGGCTCCGATGATATCACGGATCTCCTCGATCGAATGGTTGTAGGCCAAAAGCTGTTCGCGGACCGGAATGTCCGTGCCGAAATAGCACGGCCAGAGAAACGGAGGCGAACTGATGCGCACATGGACCTCTTTCGCACCTGCCTCTTTTAACATACTGACGATCAGGCTGCAGGTCGTGCCGCGGACGATGGAGTCGTCGATCATGACGATGCGTTTCCCCTCTACCGCCTCGCGGATGACATTCAGCTTGACCTTGACGCTCTGCTCGCGGCTGCTCTGTTTCGGCCGGATAAACGTGCGCCCCACATAGCTGTTCTTCATAAAGGCCATGCCGTAGGGAATGCCGGACTCCATGGCGTAGCCGAGTGCCGCGCCGTTGCCGGATTCCGGTACACCGACCACGAGATCGGCCTCCACCGGCGAGTCCATGGCGAGAAAACGCCCGGCCTTGATCCGGGCTTCGTAGACACTGATCCCGTCAAAGCGGGTGTCAGTCCGTGCAAAATAGATATACTCGAAGATACAGCGTCCCTGCTGATCTTCCGGGATCGCATTTTTCATGTCGGAGTGCAGCTCCCCGTCCTCCGTGACAGTGACCACTTCACCCGGGTAGACATCCCGGACAAATTCCGCTCCGATCGTGTCGAGCGCGCAGGTCTCCGATGCGATGATATAAGAATTGTCCCGCTTGCCGATACAAAGCGGACGGAACCCATAGGGGTCCCTCGCACCGATCAGCTTCCGCGGACTCATGACGACAAGGGAATAAGCGCCCTGCATCTTGCGGGTCGCGCGCTGTACCGCCTCCTCTACCGTTCCGGAGCGAAGACGCTCCCGTGCAATGTGGTAGGCGATCACTTCCGAGTCGATCGTGGTCTGAAAGATCGCGCCGGTGTATTCGAGATCATGGCGCAGGGAGAGCGCATTGATCAGATTCCCGTTGTGCGCTAAAGCCAGGGTGCCCTTGACATAGTTTAAGACCAGAGGCTGTGCATTCTCCCGGGTGGATTCTCCTGCGGTCGAATAGCGGGCATGTCCCACACCGATGTCTCCTCTCATGGACTGCAGACGTTCTTCGGTAAAACCCTCGCTGACCAGTCCCATATCCTTGTGGGATGTGACCTTTCCTTTCGGTCCCTGTGTCTCGCTGACCGCAATTCCGCAGCTCTCCTGTCCGCGGTGCTGCAGGGCAAGCAGTCCGTAATAGATGGTAGATGCCACATCGCTCCCGTCCAGATCATAGATGCCGAAGACCCCGCATTCCTCTCGGGGCTTCTCGGCCAAAACTGCTTCCCGTTCTATCTCCAACATATCTCCTCCGAAGTCAGTTCCATGTTGTCCCTGTCAAAAGTTCGTAGGCTTCCCTGTATTTCGCAGCCGTCCGGGCGATCACATCGTCCGGAAGCTCATAGTCGCTGTCCGGGTTGGCTTTCAGCCAGTCCCTCACATACTGCTTGTCATAAGAGGGCTGGGCCTGTCCCGGCTTATAGCCGTCAAGCGGCCAGAAACGGGAACTGTCCGGAGTCAGCATTTCATCTCCGAGGACGACATTGCCCTCCTCGTCGAGACCAAACTCGAACTTGGTATCCGCGATGATGATGCCGCGCTCCCGCGCATAGTTCGCGCACTTGGTATAGAGCGTTAAGGTATCGTCCCGAAGCCGGGCGGCATACTGCTCGCCTTTTCCGGGGTAATCCCGTTCGAGGATCTCCACTGTACGCTCGAAACTTACATTCTCGTCGTGATCCCCGATTTCCGCCTTCGTTGAAGGGGTGTAGATGGGCTCCGGCAGCTGTTCTGACTCCAAAAGTCCCTCCGGCAGCGCTATGCCGCAGACCGTGCCGTTTTCCTGATAGCTGATCCAGCCGCTCCCCGTGATGAATCCCCGCACGATACACTCGACCGGCAGCATCTCAAGCTTTTTACACTTCATGCTGTTTCGGTGGAAACGTTCTGTACGGAAAAACTCCGGCATGTCCGCCGCATCGGTGGAGATCATATGGTTCGGAATGATATCTGAAGTAAAATCAAACCAAAACTTTGACATCTGGGTCAGGATCGCGCCCTTTTCGGGCACTTCATTTTTTAAGATCACATCAAACGCTGAGATCCGATCCGTCGCCGTCATGATCAGGCTGTCCCCGATGTCATAGATCTCCCGCACCTTCCCCTCTTTTACGGGCTTATATTCCTGCATATATAGGTGTTTCCTCTCTTTTATTCTTTTATCAAAAGTGACTTCCCGGTCATCTCTTTCGGCTGCTCCATGCCCATCAGCTCGATCAGTGTGGGTACAATGTCTGCCAGCCGTCCGCCCTCTCTGAGCTTGTAGGACGGATCCGCGTTTACTAAAACAAACGGGACCGGGTTCGTCGTGTGAGCCGTGTGCGGCTGCCCCGTTTCATAGTCGATCATCTTCTCGGCATTGCCGTGGTCCGCACAGACGAACAGGATGCCGTCCTCCTCCAGGATGGCTTCCACCGCATCTCCCTGCTGCTTGTCGACCGTCTCGATCGCCTTGATCGCAGCCTCAAGTACACCGGTGTGCCCGACCATATCCGCGTTTGCGAAATTGATGATGATCACGTCGTACTTGCCGGAGTGGATGGCCTCCACCAGATTGCGGCCCACTTCAGGCGCGCTCATCTGAGGCTTTAAGTCATAGGTCGGAACATCCTTGGGGGAGGGAACAAGGATCCGATCCTCGCCCTCATACGGCTCCTCGACACCGCCGTTAAAGAAAAACGTGACGTGCGCGTACTTCTCTGTCTCGGCGAGGCGGAGCTGTTTCATTCCGTTTTTGGACAAAAACTCTCCGAACGTGTTCACGATCTTCAATTCCTCAAACGCGACGAGCTTGTTCGGGATCGTATCGTCGTATTCCGTAAAGCAGACAAAGGTAAGCGGGATGAACGGCCGCTCAAACTCCTTAAAGTCCGGGTCACAGAAGATCCGCGTGATCTCTCTTGCCCGGTCCGGGCGGAAATTGAAAAAGATCACGGAGTCGTTCTCCTTTACGAGAGACAGCGGTTTCCCGTCGTCGTCCGTGATGACGGTCGGAAGTACAAACTCGTCCGTCACGTCGTTCGCATAGGATTCCTCCAGAGCCTTGATCGGATCCGTGTTTGTGACGCCGATCCCGGACGCGAGGGAGTCATATGCTTTTTCCTCGCGGTCCCAGTTTTTATCCCGGTCCATGGCATAATATCTTCCGGAGAGGGACGCGACTGTCCCTACGCCGATCTCTTTCATCTTCGCTATGAGTTCTTCCACATATCCTTTGCCGGACGTGGGCGGTGTGTCTCTCCCGTCCATGAACGCATGCACATACACCTTGGAAAGACCCTGTCTCTTTGCCATCTCCAAAAGGCCATAGAGGTGCGTGTTGTGACTGTGTACGCCGCCGTCCGAGACCAGTCCCCACAGATGCAGGTCACTGTCGTTTTTCTTACAGTTGTCCATGGCGGCGAGAAGCGCCTTGTTTTCAAAAAAGTCCCCATCCTCGATGGATTTTGTAATGCGGGTTAAGTCCTGATAGACAATGCGTCCGGCGCCCATGTTCATATGGCCGACTTCGGAGTTGCCCATCTGTCCGTCGGGAAGACCCACATCCAGACCGGATGCGCCGCCCCTCACAAACGGGTACTCCGCCTCCAGGCGGTCCATAACCGGCGTGTTCGCCTGAGCGACAGCATTGCCCACCGGATTATCGTTGATGCCATATCCGTCAAGGATCATAAGTACTACAGGTTTCTGCATAATCGTCTCCTTATTTGTAGTTGACAATGTTTCCAAAGTCGGCTTTGAGCGATGCGCCGCCGACCAGTCCTCCGTCGATGTCCGGCTTTTCAAACAGCTCCGCCGCGTTGCCTGCGTTTACGGAACCGCCGTACTGGATGCGGATGGCCTCTGCCGTCGCGCTGTCATAGATCTCACCAATACACGCGCGGATCGCGGCACAGACTTCCTCCGCCTGATCGGCTGTGGCCGTCTCGCCGGTTCCGATCGCCCAGATCGGCTCGTATGCGATCACAGCTTCCTTCGCCTGATCCGCCTTCACGTCCTGGAACGCGATCTTGATCTGCATGCGGATCCACTCGATGTAGATCCCCTGCTTGCGCTGTGTCAACGTCTCTCCGCAGCAGATGATGGGAGTGAGCCCGTTCGAGAAAGCGGTCAGGATCTTCTTGTTGACCGTCTCGTCCGTCTCGGCAAAATACTCTCTCCGCTCGGAGTGTCCGATTATGACGTACTTTACACCTGCATCCAGCAGCATGTCCGCTGCGATCTCGCCGGTGTAAGCGCCCTTCTCCTCAAAATACATATTTTCGGCACCGACCTGAATGTTGCTTCCCTGCGCGGCCTCCACGACAGGAATGATGTCGATGGCCGGCACACAGAACACAACGTCTGCGTCGTCTGTCGCCACCAGAGGCTTTAACTCCTTAACCAGAGCGACCGCCTCACTCGGTGTCTTGTTCATCTTCCAATTTCCAGCAATAATTTTGCGTCTTGCCATATTAATCTCCTTTACTTAAAACGTACATGGGCGTATGTCCCGGAAAACGGTTCCTTCAAGCGATTATTAGCTGAAGGAACTCGTTTTCGGGACATCGCCTCACCATTTAAAAGCGCATTATTTATCATTGGCTGCAGCTACGCCGGGCAGTTCCTTCCCTTCCAGGAACTCCAGCGATGCGCCGCCGCCTGTCGAGATGTGAGTCATCTTATCGGCAAAGCCGAGCTGATTGACCGCCGCCGCGGAATCACCGCCGCCGATGATCGTCGTTGCATCGGTATCTGCCAGAGCCTGAGCCACGGCGATCGTGCCTGCTGCCAGGATCGGGTTTTCAAACACGCCCATCGGACCGTTCCACACTACGGTCTTGGCATTCTTTACCGCGTCCGCGAACAGCTCCTGTGTCTTCGGTCCGATATCGCAACCCATGCGGTCTGCCGGCATCTTGTCGCTGTCATACACCTCGGTCTCTATCGGGGCGTCGATGGGATCGGGGAAGGAGGCTGTGGTCACGGCGTCTGTCGGAAGGAGCAGGGTCTTTCCGAGAGACTTTGCCTTTTCCATCATCTCTTTGCAGTAGTCCAGCTTTTCATCGTCACAGAGGGAACTGCCGATTTCATATCCCATTGCCTTTAAGAATGTGTAGGACATGCCGCCGCCGATGATCAGCGTATCGCACTTCTCCAGCAGATTGGAGATGACGTTGAGCTTATCGGCCACCTTGGCGCCTCCCAGGATCGCCAGAAACGGGCGCACCGGATTCTCCACGGCATTGCCGAGGAACGCGATCTCTTTCTCCATCAGATAACCGACCACACAGGTGTCCACATATTTGGTAACACCTACGTTCGAGCAGTGTGAGCGGTGCGCGGTGCCGAATGCGTCGTCGACATATACATCACAGATGGATGCGAGATCCTTGGAAAACGCATCCTCACATTTGGTCTCTTCCGGACGGAAGCGGGTATTCTCCAAGAGGATCACGTCGCCGTCCTTCATCTCTGCCACAGCCGCACGCACGTTGGGTCCCACTACTTCCGGATCCGCAACGAACTTTACTTCCTGACCGAGCAGCTCGGTAAGCCGTACCGCCACAGGTGCCAGCGTCTTTGTCTTTTTGTCCTCTTCGGTCTTTACTTTGCCGAGGTGGGAACAAAGGATCACTTTTCCGCCATCACCGATCAGCTTTTTTATCGTCGGCAGTGCCGCCACGATACGGGTGTCATCCGTGATCTGTCCATCTTTGATCGGAACATTAAAGTCGCATCTGCACAAAACGCGCTGTCCCTTTACATTGATATCATCCACTGTTTTTTTGTTTAAGCCCATCTTCCTGTCCTCCTTTATCTAAATGGTTTTCCGAAAGAAAAAAGGGTCCGGTCCAATTTCCTGACCGGACCCTTAAGAGTCTTTCACATGAATCTGTCTTACATTAAGCTTTCAAAGCACTTGATCGTCCGCACCATCTGAGAGGTGTAGCTGTTCTCATTGTCATACCAGGAAACGACCTGCACCTGTGTCTCTCCGTTTCCGAGAGGAACAACCATCGTCTGGGTTGCATCAAACAGAGAACCATAGGTCATTCCGATGACATCGGAGGAGACGATCTCGTCCTCGGTATAGCCGTAGGACTCATCTGCGGCGGCTTTCATCGCCGCATTGATCTGCTCGACAGTGACTTCACCGTCCACTACTACGTTAAGCATGGTGGTGGATCCGGTCGCAGTCGGAACACGCTCTGCAGAACCGATCAGCTTGCCGTGAAGCTCCGGGATGACCAGACCAATCGCCTTGGCAGCGCCGGTGTGGGTCGGAACGATGTTGATCGCTGCAGCACGGGATCTCCTGAGATCACCCTTCCTTTGCGGTCCGTCTAAAACCATCTGATCGCCGGTGTAAGCATGAATCGTACACATGATACCGGACTTGATCGGAACAAAGTCATTTAAGGCCTTTGCCATCGGGGCAAGGCAGTTCGTCGTGCAGGATGCCGCGGAGATGATGTTGTCGTCTTTTGAGAGAGTCTCATGGTTTACATTGTAAACGATCGTCGGAAGGTCGTCGCCTGCCGGAGCGGAGATGACCACTTTCTTGGCCCCCGCATTGATGTGGGCCTGTGCCTTCGCCTTGGATGTATAAAATCCGGAGCACTCCAGGACAACATCTACATCAAGCTCTCCCCAGGGGCAGTTGTTAGCGTCAGGCTCTACGTAGATCCTGATCTCCTGGCCGTCCACCGTGATGGAATTATCACTGAAGGAGACGGTATCTGCCTTTTCATATTTTCCCTGAGAGGAGTCATACTTCAATAAGTGAGCTAACATTTCCGGGCTTGTCAGATCATTGATGGCGACGATCTCATATCCCTCCGCGCCAAACATCTGTCTGAAAGCCAAGCGTCCAATACGTCCAAATCCATTGATTGCAACTTTTACTGCCATAATATATCCTCCTAAAATTTATAGCATGTTAAATGAACAGTTTGTGCCTTTTAAACCGCACCCTTTGCTATTTTACCGAATTCCCTCCGAGATTTCAATAGTTTCCGTTTGAATTTTTTATTTTTCGTTATTTTTTTATCATTCTGACCGCAGAGCCTCCACCGGGTCACTCCGTGCGGCCTTTGTGGACGGTATCATTCCTGCCAAAAGCGTCAGCACGACACTTAACGCGATCAGGATCAACGCATATCCGACCGGCAGATGTGCACTCAGATCATACAATCCCAACATGCGGTGAAGGATTACATTGATCGGAATGACCAAAACCAGAGTGACTACAATACCCAAAATACCCGCAGCCAGTCCGATGATGATAGTCTCCGCGTTGAACACTGCGGAAATATTGCGCTTCGATGCGCCGATAGCACGCAGGATACCGATCTCTTTCTTGCGCTCGAGCACACTGATATAGGTGATGACGCCGATCATGATGGACGAAACGACCAGTGAGATCGCGACAAACGCGATCAGGACATAGCTTAAGATATTTACGATCTCCGTGATCAGGTCCATGATACTTCCCATCGAGTCGGTATAGGCGACCATTTTCTCCGACTCTCCGTTCGCGTCCATCCTCGCATTGTAATTGTCTAAGATCTCCACGATCTTATCTTTGCTCTCAAAGTCTTTCGGATAGATCTTAATGTCCGTCGGCGTCTTAAAGTCCGTGTAGCCGAGGGTCTCCAGATTCCCCTCGTAAGTGTCCGCTCCGGTGGAAGACATGGAGGACAATAAATCCAGCAGATCCATTGCGCTCATGTCCATCACAACCGCATCCATCATGGCATCCGGATCCAGATCCATGAGTTCAAACAGGGAGTCTCCCATCCCGCTCATACTCTCGATCAGCATATCCTCGATCCCGCTCTCGATCTGCCCGGAGATCTGGTCCACCACGCCGGAGATCTCTCCCGTAAGCTGCGAGCTCAGGCTTTCTGCGATTGAAATCGCTGCCGTCTCGGAATAGCTCTGGAAGGAGTCTATGATCTGCTCTTCCAAACCTTCCACACCGATCATGTCACTCAGGCTGTTCGACAAAATTTGCTGGGCACTGTCTGTCTGGAGGTAATCGCTGAAATAGCTCCCGATCTTATCGAGATCCGGTACGCCGCCGTTCGCAGCCGCATAGGACTCATATCCGCTGGTCAGTGCCAACGCCAGGCTCTGCATCTGCGCCTCGGTTACAGTGACATTGGAGAGGTCGGTCTGCAGGTTTGAGGCAGCCCAGGAATCCAAAAGGCTCTGTGCTCGCGATGTTCCGAGATACTCGTTTATATAGCTGTCAAGCTGCGTCCAGTTCGTATATCCCCTTTCCGACATCCAGGCCATAAAATCATCCCGGATGCTCGCATAGAGCGAACGGATGCTGTCTGTGGAGATCTGTACACCGCCGCTTGCCCGGACGATCTCCGTGACTTGCTGCGTCAGGACCTGCCGCGCTGCATCTGTATTCAAATAGTCAGAAAATGCATTGCCAAGCTGAGAAAGGTCCGCCTGCGGATTCCCTGACGTATAAGACATGTAGCCGTTGATGAGATTGGTTGTCAGTTCAGCCAGATCTTCCTCGGAAGCCGTGATCCGGATAGAGGACATCAGCTCATTTAAGCTAAGGTCAAGATTCGGCAGGCTTAAGCCGATGGAGCTTAAGTCTACCAACTCTGACAGATCCATCAATCCGAGCTCGTCTAAGCTCATAGAGCCCATCATGTCGGACACGCTCCCGCCCATCAACTCCGCGAGACTGTCATCATCAAATCCAAAAAGTTCCATGAGCATATCTTCATCAATCTCAAACAGGGAAGTGATGTCAAAAGCCTCGGAATCTTCCTCCGTCCCGAAGGGCTCATTTGTAAAGACATCGATATCCGGGTTGGCAAGCTGCTGTTTCACGATCTCGCTCTGTGCGGCTTCTTTGGCGAGATGGTCGATCAGAGAAGGCATGTAATTGAATCCGGCACTTAAGATTCCACTGTCCTCATCCTCATTTAATTCTACGACTCCCACAATGGTGAGATCCTCCCCATTGTTTACCAGCTTCTGCATATATGCCTCGTCGTCAGATTTATCTGTCCAGACGTTGTACTGGCTGTCATACTCATAGAGATCCGCGTTGTTTACCAGCTTAAACTTGATCCCGAGGAAATCATCATATGTGTAAGTCTCATCGATCACCGGCTGTTCCACCGTATCCCCGCTGATAAACTGAGAGATCATATCCTCCATATCCGAGATATCCTGAAGTCCCATCATGTAGAGTCCGATATCTGTCGTCTGACTTCCCTCATGGAGCACAAGGACACACTCGTTGTAGCTTTCCGGCCAGCGCCCTGCTTTTACAGTGTAGTAGTCCTTATACAAGTCCTCTGATTCCGGCATCTGGAAAAAGGCGTCCGTGCTCACGAGCGAGGACATGATGCTGTTGGTACTCGTCGTGGAGCCAAATCCCAGCACGTCAAAAAAGTGGTCCGGATGAACCTGTACGACTCTCTGTGTGTTGTCCTGATAAATCTGAGGTGTAATCCCGTAGTCGTATTCGACCGAGAGTGTATAATCCAGGATGTCGTCTCCGTTATTGTTGATAAAATCCTCCAGCGAAACGAGATCGTTCGAGGACTGTCCGGAGAAGATATTGTAGATCAGCGCCGAGATATCCACGGTGCGCTCATCATATACTTCTGTCTCCTCTGTCCCCGTAAGGCCGGAGAGCAGGTCGCCGCCCCGTGCCGACACAAAGGCGGAAATATCGTAGTAAGCACTCTCGACTTCGATAGGATACTGCGTGACCATATCCGCTTCTATTAGATCGATATAGTGGTTCACGCCTGAGGAGATCGCAAGGATCAGCGCGATCCCGATGATCCCGATGGAACCCGCTACAGCTGTTAAAACTGTCCGGGCCATCTTTGTGCGGAGATTATTCAAACTCAAGGCCGCCGCTGTCCAGAGTGACATGGAAGCTCTGCCCATGGACGGGTGGTCTGCTGGCTGTGTTTCCTCCTCTCCGGGCTCATAGGGGTCGGAATCCGCAGTGATCTCTCCGTCGTGCAGGTTGATGATGCGCGTCGCATACTCGTCTGCCAGATCTGCGTTGTGTGTCACGAGCACCACCAGGCGGTCCTGTGCCACTTCTTTTAACAGATCCATCACCTGCACGCTGGTCTCGGAATCCAGCGCACCGGTCGGTTCGTCCGCGAGAAGGATGTCCGGATCATTGACCAGGGCACGGGCGATCGCCACCCGCTGCATCTGGCCGCCGGAGAGCTGAGCCGGAAGCTTTTGTGCCTGATCCGCAAGCCCCACTTTCTCCAACGCGCTTAAGGCGCGTTCTTTCCTCTCCTGCCGATCAACTCCTGAGATCGTTAAGGCAAGCTCTACATTGGACAATATGGTCTGGTGCGTGATTAGGTTGTAGTTCTGAAACACAAACCCGACCATATGATTGCGATAGGAATCCCAATCCCGGTCACTGTACTCCTGGGTTGAGACCCCGTTTATGATCAGATTGCCGCTGTCGTATCGGTCCAGTCCTCCGATGACGTTTAAGAGCGTCGTTTTTCCGGAACCGCTGGGGCCTAAGACGGCCACAAATTCATTGTCTCTTAAGTTTAATGTGACATCGTGCAGGGCCCTTTGCACCAGGTCACCGGTCTTGTACTCTTTGTTGACATGCTGGATCTGAAGCATAGATCCGCCTTCTTCCTTGAAATTATATTATGAAAAGGGGGTACTTTCCCCCAGTCTTTAAAGCTTTATAAACTCCGGTTTCCTCCCCTGAAACACGGTATAGTACTGAAATCCACAGTCCTTTAGGATGTCCGGTACTTTCTCAAACGCGTACGCGATCTGCTCCGGGCTGTGCGCGTCGGATCCGATCGTTACGATCTCGCCGCCCAACTCGCGGTACTGCTTTATGATCTCCTCCGTCGGATTCGGATGCCCCAGCCCGTACTTAAAGCCGGCAGTGTTGATCTCGATCCCCTTCCCACGGTCAACCAAAAGCTTTAAGATCACATCGAGGATCTCCCGATACTCCTCATAGCTGTAGTTCTCATTTTTTTCCGGGCCGTAGCGCACCACATAGTCGATATGGCCAAACACATCAAAATCGTCGAACGCGAGAATGTTTTCCACGATCGATTCAAAATATTCCTGATAGGCTTCCTGTTGTGTGCGTCCCTCGAAAAACGGAGGATAGTAGGGATCTTTGCCGTGCACGGCGTGGGAGGATCCGATGACAAAATCAAAGTCGTATGTGTCAAGGAACTCCCTATGAGCGTCCGCAAGATGGGGCTGAAGTCCAATCTCAATGCCAAAGCCTACCGGAAACGTCTCCCGATAACTCTCCCTCGCACGGCATATCCCTGCTGCATAGGCTTCCGGGTCGAGAGGCTCAAAGCCCGGGGTCTCCGGAAAGTCAAGATCCAAGTGATCCGTGATGCAGATGCCGTCCAGTCCCAGATCGATCGATTTTTTTATCATTTCATCCGGATCGGCACTGCTGTCTCCGGAGTATGCAGTGTGGATATGGGTATCCCACAACATGGCATATCCTCCATGAAAAAATTTATTAATCATATCATAGAACAAGGGAAATAAAAAGTCAAGAATTAACTGTTTTTTTCGGCCTATTTTGTCACAAAAAACATATTGAATTTTAAACTTTCGTACGATATGATATTATCTGGAAAGAAGAAAATGAAATAATATTAGGAGGAAACTCATGAGACATTTGATGAGTCCGCTGGATTTTTCGGTGGAGGAGCTTGATCAGTTGCTCCGTCTGGCGAATGACATCGAAGCCGACCCGGAAAAATATGCTCACGCATGTGACGGAAAGACTCTTGCCACCTGTTTCTACGAGCCGAGCACCCGGACGCGGCTGAGCTTTGAGGCCGCCATGTTGAATCTGGGCGGCAGGGTTCTCGGATTTGCCGATGCGTCAAACTCTTCCGCAGCCAAGGGAGAAAGCGTCGCAGATACCATGCGTGTCATCTCCTGCTACGCGGATATCTGTGCCATGCGCCATCCCAAAGAGGGTGCCCCCTTGGTCGCATCTCAAACGTCCGGCATTCCGCTGATCAACGCAGGAGACGGCGGGCATCAGCATCCCACTCAGACGCTGACCGACCTCTTGACGATCTACAGCCTGAAAGGCAGGTTGGATCATCTGACCATCGGTCTTTGCGGTGACTTAAAGTTTGGACGCACCGTCCACTCCCTGATCCACGCGCTGATCCGTTACCCGGGCATCGAGTTTGTTTTAATCTCCCCGGAGGAGCTTCGGATCCCCAGCAACCTTCACGACGAGGTGCTGGTACGGAACAATATCCCGTTTAAAGAGGTGGTCCGCTTAGAAGAGGCCCTGCCGGATCTGGATATCCTATACATGACCCGCGTACAGCGCGAGCGTTTCTTCAACGAGGAAGACTACATCCGCATGAAGGACTTCTACATTCTGGACAAGGCAAAGATGGAGCTGGCGCCGGAAGATATGCTGGTGCTTCATCCGCTTCCCCGTGTCAACGAGATCTCCGTCGAGGTGGATGACGATCCAAGAGCAGTCTATTTCAAGCAGGCTCAGTACGGCGTGTATGTCCGCATGGCACTGATCCTCACATTGTTGGAAGTGGAGGTGTGATATGTTAAACGTAGGCGCGATCAGAGAAGGGTATGTGTTGGATCATATCAAGGCGGGAACAAGCCTTGCGATCTACCACTATATGAAGCTGGATGAATTGGACTGCACCGTAGCCATGATCATGAATGCCAAAAGCAACAAAATGGGCAAAAAGGACATCTTAAAGATCGAGTGTGACCCTTCCCTTATTGACCTGGACATTCTCGGATTCTTAGACCACAACATCACGGTCAACATCGTAAGGGATGAAGAGATCGTTGAGAAAAAAAAGCTTGAGCTTCCGCTGGAGATCCGGAACGTGATCCGGTGCAAAAATCCGCGGTGTATCTCCTCGATCGAGCAGGAGCTGGATCAGATCTTTTATCTGACGGATCCCGAAAAAGAGATCTACCGGTGTAAGTACTGCGAGACAAAGTATAAGAGAAATTGACTGCCGGGAGGCATTAAAAAAGCCGGAAAAACGAATCTGTTTTTCCGGCTTTCATTATGCTCATTTTTCGATCAGCGGCCACCCCGCTGCAGATGTCGGTCAAACTCTGGAGAGGTACTCGCCCGTGCGTGTATCGATCTTGATCTTGTCACCTTCGTTGACAAACAAAGGAACCTGTACGACGGCACCCGTCTCAACCGTGGCCGGCTTGTAAGTGCCGGTAGCAGTATTGCCCTTAAATCCGGGCTCAGTCTCCGTGATCTCAAGCTCTACAAAAAGCGGCGGTTCCACAGCAAAAATATTGCCGTTATAGGAGAGCATCTCCACGTTCTCATTCTCCTTGACGAACTTCAATACATCCCCGACGGCATCTGCGCCGAGCTCCACCTGCTCATAATTCTCAATGTCCATAAAGTAATAGAGATCTCCATCATTGTAGAGATACTGCTTCTTTGAGCGGTCCACATGGGCTGTTTCCACTGTCTCAGCGGGACGGAATGACTTCTCCACAACGCCCCCGTTTATGATATCTTTTAACTTTGTCCGGATAAAGGCTGCTCCCTTGCCGGGCTTCACATGCTGGAAGTCCTCTACACGGTACACTTTTCCGTCCAATTCGATCGTTACGCCTTTTTTGATTACTGTACCTGCATCTGCCATCTGAAACGTCCTCCTTTAAGCTCTGAGACGTCTGTCTCGATTTGCTGCCGCCCGGCGGCAATCCTCATTCTTTCCTATCATATATGAAAAAGGGCTTGATTTCAAGCCCTTCTTTTGGTCTGTAGCCTGTTGCTGCAGGTTCTTCTATTCCATGATCGCATCGATCTGGTCGACACGTGCCTGATGCCTGCCGCCCAGGTACTCCGCGTCAAGCCATGCATCCAGGATTGCTTTCGCCGTTTCACGCCCGACGATGCGCGCACCAAACGCGATCATATTGGCGTGGTTGTGTTCCTTTGCGAGCCGGGCCGAAACCGGCTCCGAGCAGACCGCTGCGCGGACCCCCTTCACCTTGTTGGCCGCCACGGAAAGTCCTATTCCGGTCGCGCAGATCAGGACGCCTCCATCCACCTCGCCGGAGGCCACCATCTCACCGGCTCTCACGCCGAACTCCGGATAGTCACACGGCGTCGTATCCTGAGCCCCGATATCGATCACTTCGTGTCCGAGATCTTCCAGATATGCCTTCATCTCAAATTTCATGTCCACTGCCGCATGATCATTTGCCAATACAAGCTTCATTTTCCCTCTCCCTCTTCTCTAATGTTTGATCACGTCATCGGCTTTTGCTGTCCGCCACTCGCCCATGTCCCCGGTGAAAATACCGTTTCACCGTATCTCCGCGGGCGAACACCGTCCCCCGCGCCGTGGTGTGATGTTTTTTCCTGTATCTACGGTAACATAACAGTACGATCACTTCAAGCCTGCGTTTTAACACGATCTGGATCTCTTCTCTCCACCAGATATACTTGACCAGGATCGATGGGATCCCGGCCCGGTTGGCTCCGAAGATATCCGTAAAGAGCTGGTCTCCGATCAGGACGGTGCCGCTCTTGTCCGTACCCATCCGCTCCATGGCCCGCTCAAATCCCTCCGCGGAAGGTTTGTGCGCATCATAGACATACCTGACATCAACCGAATCGTTGAACATTTTCACCCGGTCTTCCTGGTTGTTGGAGATCAGACAGCAGGCAAAGCCAATCCCCTTTAAGCGGGAAAACAGCGCGACAGACCGCCCGTCAGCGGGCGCGCCGTGGGTCACGAGCGTGTTGTCGATATCAAAGATCAGGCCCCGGTAGCCGTCGGCATAGAGTCCCTCATAGTCGATCTCGTATGCAGAATCCACATAGATATCGGGATAAAATTTCTGAAACATGGCTCTTTATCCTGTCCTATTATTCCTCACTGTCCAGCACTTTTTTCAGCTCATTTACAAAGGTATTGACATCCTTAAACTCCCGGTAGACGGACGCAAAGCGCACATAGGCCACAGCTTCCAAATCTTTTAACTTATCCATGAGCAGCTCTCCGATAAAGCTGCTGGGCACCTCCGACTCTTCCCGGTTGTATACCGCCGTCTCCACATCGTCGACATGATGCTGGATCTGCTCTGCGGTGAACGGTCTTTTATGACAGGCGCGCAGGACGCCATCCTCGATCTTGCGCCGGTCATACCGCTCACGGGTGCCGTCCTTTTTGATGACCATCAGCGGGATGGTCTCCACCTTTTCATAAGTGGTAAAACGCTTCTTGCAATCTTCGCATTCTCTTCTTCGGCGGATTGCCAGATTGTCGTCTGCCGGTCTGGAATCGATCACCTTTGTGTTGTCGCTGCCGCAAAATGGACACTTCATCGATTTTCCTCCCTCACACTATACGTTGAATCGGAACAAGATCACATCTCCGTCCCGTACAACATAGTCTTTTCCTTCTAGTCCGACAAGTCCCTTGTCCCGCGCCGCAGCCAGAGAACCGCATTCCAGCAGGTCTTTGTAATTGACGACCTCGGCACGGATAAATCCCCGCTCAAAGTCTGAGTGGATCTTGCCGGCTGCCTGCGGTGCCTTTGTCCCGATCTTGATGGTCCAGGCACGGCTCTCATCCTCGCCTGCCGTCAAAAAGCTCATCAGTCCCAGGAGGTGGTAGCTGGCCTTTATCAGCTTGTCCAAGCCGGAGCTTTCGATCCCCAGCTCCGTAAGGAACATTTCCCGCTCCTCCTCGTCAAGCTCCGACATCTCAGCCTCAATGCCGGCACAAAGGGCAAACACTTCACTGCCCTCCTCTTTCGCGATACGGCGGACAGCCTGCACATATACATTGGAAGCACCGTCATCGGCTAAGTCGTCCTCCGAGACATTAGCTGCATAGATCACAGGCTTTGCAGTTAAAAGATTGTAGGACCTAAACCATTCCTGCTCTTCCTCGTCGTCGCCGACCTCAAACGTTTTTGCCGGCTTCCCCTGTTCCAGGTGATCTTTTATCTTAAGGAGCAGTTCCTCCTCCTTCGCCTGCTTTTTGTCCATGCGGGCGCCTTTTTTCACCTTGGCGATCCGTCTCTCTAAGATCTCCAGATCAGAAAAGATCAGCTCTAAATTGATCGTCTCGATATCCCGCGCCGGGTCAATGCTTCCGTCCACATGGACCACATTCGAGTCCTCAAAACAGCGTACGACATGGACAATGGCATCACACTCACGGATGTTCGCTAAAAACTGATTGCCCAGGCCCTCTCCATTGCTGGCTCCCTTTACGAGCCCGGCAATATCGACAAATTCAATGGTCGCAGGGGTCACTTTCCTAGAATGGTACATCTCTCCGAGCAGCCGGATCCGCTCGTCCGGCACCGCTACGACGCCCACGTTCGGATCGATGGTGCAAAACGGATAATTGGCCGACTCTGCGCCCGCGCTGGTCAGGGCATTAAAAAGTGTACTTTTTCCGACATTCGGAAGACCGACAATGCCAAGCTTCATACTTTTCGCTCTCCTTTAACCGATCCCGCTCTACTGCATCACAGTCGGCGAGATCAGGCCGTATCCGCCTTTTTTGCGCCGATAGATCACATTCACATTGCAGTCCTCCTCCGCGTTTAAGAACACAAAGAAGTCGTGGTCCACCATCTCCATCTCAAGCACGGCATCCTCCGGGAACATCGGCTTGATACCAAAGCGCTTCACGCGGACGATCTCATTCGTCTCCTCAAGGTCCTCCGTATCTTCGGTATCCTCGTCTTCGCTCATGGCCTCTCCCAGCCTCTGGGCGACGGTGCGCGTCGTCGGGCGCCCCTCATATCTGGATGTCAGCTTTTCTTTGTATCTGCGCAGTTTTCGCTCCATCGCTTCTCCCGCATCATGGATCACATTGAAGGTGTCGTTGCCGGTCTCCTCCACACGGGAAAACAGATTTTTATCATTCAGCGTAAGCTCGGCAGTGTGCCGGATCCCCTCCACACCGATCACGACGGACATTTCCGCATTGTCGGAGACGTACCTCTCCAGTTTCTTCGCTGTTTTGTCCACAGCCGACTGGATGTCGTCCGTGATCTTCACACTGTTACCCTTGCCTCTCACATTTACTTTCATTGGCTTTTCTTCTCCTTATAAAACTTATTTTGGAATAAAACTTATTCCAAATTTTATTATCTTACAAACACACGATAAAGTCAAAATCATGCCCTGAAATTTCATAATTATTTCAGCCTTCCGATACACATTGGAAAAACATCCGCCTACTCCTCCGAAGCCTTTTCATCCGGACCCAAATTGTCCCGGCCAATGTCTTCACCCACGGAATGCTCTTCCAGAAACGGAATGATCCTTTCAAGCGACGGGTTGTCATTATCGGGCATCCACGCAGCCACAAGATCTAAATGATCCTCCCAGGCGCCAAACGGCACCGCTGTGATCTTTCCCACTTCCGGGACGGCCAGATATTCCGGAAAGATCGAAATGCCCATATGGCAGGATACCATAAACATGATCGTTTCCACGTCCTCGTCGTATCCCACAACATTCGGCTGATAACCGCGGCGGGTGAAGTGGTCCAAAATAATGCGGTCCTCGCCGAGCTCACTGTCTTTTGTGGCCGCGATGATAAGCGGCTCATTTTGCAGCTCACGCCAGGTGACAAACTGATTCTGCGCCAGTATATGATCCCACGGCATGACAGCCATCAGTCGTTCCCTCTCCAACTTTCGATAACAAAAGTCTTCATAAGACTGCTCATAAAACAGCGGCATCAGCGCCAGATCCTGCTGACCTTCCTTTATCTGCCGCGCGAGCATTGCGGGACTTAAGTTTGTAAACTTCATGGCAATGTTCGGATAATGCCGATAAAAAGACCGGATCCGTTCGGAGATCTGAGTGTTTCCGATCCCGAGCGTAAAGCCGATGTTTAACGTGCCGATGAACCCGCTCGTCACTTCCTTCGTCCTCTGTACCGCTTTGTCGATCCGGTTTAAGATGGCGGTGGCCTCCTCCTGAAATACCCTGCCGGCAGCCGTCAGCGTCACCTTTCGCTTTGTGCGCTCAAACAGCTTTACACCGAGCTGCTCCTCTAAGGTCTTGATCTGCTGCGTGACCGCCGTCTGAGAGACATACATGGACTCTGCAGCTCTGGTAAAATTCAGTTCCCTCGCCACCGCGAGAAAATATTCCAATTGTCTGGTATTCATGCTTCCCCCTGTTGCCTGTCCCTGAAACAGATATATTCCTTCTCGTAGTTGCCCCACCAGGTCGTGCGCGGACGGCCGTTTTCATCCGGCTGTACAAAATAGATCGTAGAAAACAGCATCTCCTCAGCATTGAGGCGCACAATGATCCGCAGGAGCCGGTCATTTAAAGGAAAAATGATCTCGTCCTCCACCTCGTCCGGCATCGGTGAGATCAGTGCAAGCCAGGAGATCTCCTCCTCGCTTAAAAGCTCGTTTACCATCTCCCTGGCATCCTCGTCTAAGCGGAAATAATAAAAATCCGCATATGAATTTTCTGCCCCATATTCTTTTCTGAGACTTTTAAAGTGGGACAGGGCTTTTTTAGCATCCATCTTAAGCGTCACATCCGCGTATTCACGAAAGCCCGTTGTGATCTTGTCAAAATAGATGGCCCCCCGCTCTTTCAGCTCTTCTGTGGTCATTTATCTCCTTCGCTTTCTATCCCATACGAAATCCCCTGTGTCTTCAAGGGAAAGACGGCGGCAGAACCTTCTGCCGCCACCGTTATGGTCTCTGTTTAGTTGCTAACGTTCCCCTTCTATCTCCTCGTCATATACTTCTTCGTATGTCTCGTCAAACGCTTCCTCTGCCGCGTCCTCTGCATCCAGCTCCGCTTTCTCCTCCTGGACCTCTGCCTCCTGCTCTTCAAGCTCCTCCTCATCTTTTTCGGCACCGCGTGTGCATGCCGCGAGGGAAAGCGCGAACACTCCGCAAAGCAGTATAACCGCAATCCTCTTTTTCATCCCAGCTTCTCCTTTTTGCTTTTGCCTGATAGTTAATCTTCTTTATTAATTATAAGGTTTTTTTATTATTTGCGCAAGGCGCCCGCTTTCTTCCGATGTTCCTCCAGCCATGCCAGAAGGTCCGCATATACCACATCGCGGTCGGATTCGTTTAGGATCTCATGTCTGTCATTCTCATAGAGTTTCATGGAAAGATCCTTTATCCCGGCGCGTTCGTAGAGCTGATATGCCTTCTCAACGCCTTTTCCGTTTTCCCCGACCGGGTCACAGGCACCGGATACAAAGAGCATTGGCAGATCCTTCGGGATCTGTTGGATCTGCTGCGAATCCCGAGCGGCCTGCATGCCGCTGAACAGGTTGTAATAGCCGTTGACGGTAAACTGAAACGTGCACCAGGGATGGTTTAAGTATGCATCCACAACATCCTCTTCCTTCGACAGCCAGTCCATACTCGTACGGGCAGGCTCAAACTGCTGGTTGTAGGAGCCGAACGCCATATTGTTGATCCGTTCGCTGCGGTAATCCCACCCGTGGGTTGCCGCGGACGTGCGGCACATCATTTTTCCGAGGGAAAGCGTGCTTCCGGACTGATAACCGGTCCCCATGATAATGACGCCGGCAAGACCTTCCCCGTAGGATTCAATGTACTGCCGGACAAGAAATGACCCCATACTGTGTCCCAGCATAAAATACGGGAGATCAGGGAATGCGTCCCTTGTCATCTTGCGAAGAGTATGGATATCTCCGATGACGCACGCGTTTCCATCCGGCTCGGCGAAATATCCGTGCTTTTCATCACTTGTCACCGATTCGCCGTGTCCGAGATGGTCATTCCCCACTACATAGTAACCCTGCTGCATCAAAAAGGACGCAAAAGGGTCATAGCGGTCGATAAACTCCACCATGCCGTGACAGATCTGCAGAACCGCGACCGGATCCCCTTCGGGTTCCCAGGCGATCGCGTGAATCTTAGTCTGTCCATCGGTTGACTGATAGGTAAAATGTTTTTTCACGGAACCGGCTCCTTTGTTCGGTTTAAAAATAAGGAAATACTGTTTTGCCATGGGATTCCCCCGGCAAAAAGAATCTGTCAGATGTTTTCCTGTTGAGCAGGGGAGGAGGGATTCGAACCCCCATGAACGGTTTTGGAGACCGCAATACTGCCATTGTATGACTCCCCTGAATACGCGGTTTTTCTACAGAAGTATTAACGCATAATTACACGTTTTTGTCAAGCTGTTAGGCTATTTTGTATGGTATCCCTCAATTTTTCAAAAACATCTTTCATCCTCTCGATGTTTTTCCATTGAATTCTTAACTCTCGCAAAGTATAATAGCGATTAAGAAAGGACTCGAGATATGGCAAAATTTCACACTACAACAAACCCACTGATGAGCGAGCGCGAAAAAGTGAATGCGCAGCGTGCAAGAAAAGTAGCAGCACAGGGCATGGTGCTGCTGGAAAACAAAGGGGCGCTTCCCTTAAAAAATGAAACGATGAAGCTGGCTCTGTTCGGCAACGGCGCCAGGAGGACGGTCAAGGGCGGAACCGGTTCCGGTGATGTCAACAGCCGCTTTGTTGTCAATGTGGAGCAGGGGCTTGAAGCCGCCGGTTACGAGATTACATCCAAATCCTGGCTCGACAGCTATGACCGCCTGGTGAATGAGGCACAGTCGGTATATTTCGCACATATACGGGAATACATGGAGCAGGATCCTCAGCTTGGATTCCTGGAAATGTTCAATAACCAGTTTGTGGATCCGCCTGTTCTTCCGATCACGGATGAGGATCTGGCAGGATGTGATTCGGACACAGCGATCTATGTCATCGCCCGAAATTCCGGCGAGGGAAAGGACCGCAGTGCAGTACCCGGAGACTATGAACTATACGAGGAGGAAAAGGCGGCCATCCGGGCGCTGGAGACAGCCTTTGCCCATGTCGTAGTCGTCCTCAACGTGGGCAGCGTGATCGACACAAAGTTTCTCCGCGGGGAAAAGGGGATCGGTGCTCTGCTTCTCATGAGTCAGGCCGGCAATATCGGGGGGCTTGCTCTGGCGGATGTGCTGACCGGAAATGAGATGCCCAGCGGTCACCTGACTACTACCTGGGCGGAAAATTACGAAGACTATCCTTGCTCGGACACATTCAGTCATGTCAACGGCGATGTGGACGACGAATACTATAGAGAAGGCATTTATGTGGGATACCGGTATTTTGATTCGTTCGGGATCACACCGGCATATCCATTCGGATACGGACTCTCCTACACGACATTTGACGTACAGACGCAGGATGTCTCCGTGAGCGGCGACAAGATCCGTGTCAAAGTATCTGTTAAGAACACCGGCGATACCTGCAGGGGACGGGAGGTTGTGCAGGTGTACTACTCTGCACCGGAAGGCGCGGTAGAGAAGCCCTGGCAAGAGCTTGCTGCGTACGCCAAGACCGGCATACTGGCTCCGGGGGAGGAGGAAGTACTCACGATGAGTTTCCCTGCGGCGGCAATGGCCTCCTACGATGAGAGCCGCGCATCCTATGTGCTGGATCCCGGGGTCTACTATATACGCGTAGGCGTTCACTCCAGAGCAACACATGTGGCCGCGGCAGTGACGCTGGATGCGGAGGCGGTCACGGCCAGACTGTCCAACCGGCTTGCGCCGGACTGCGAGATGGATCTGCTGTCAGCAAAGGGCGCAGCTTCCTTCACTTACGAGGGGGAGGAGCAGGAAAAGGCATCCGCCGTCCGGCTTGCACTTTCCGCGGCGGCGATCGGATGCGAGGCGATCACCTACAGCGGAGTTCCCAAGGATCTGGTTGACAAAAATCCTGATACGGTGTTGACGGCAGACGATGTGCGTGAAGGCAGGGCGACACTTGAAGAGCTGGTCGCGCAGCTTTCCGTCGAGGAAATGGCCACCCTCTGTGTCGGAACCGCGCGCGGCGGCGGCATCGGCCCCAATGCGGTGATCGGATCGGCTTCCGCCGTGTGTCCGGGCGCTGCAGGAGATACCACTTCACTGATGATTGATGACCGGAATATCCGCAACATGATACTTGCGGACGGGCCTGCCGGCCTGCGTCTGATCACAAAGTTTGAGGTTGATGCAAACGGCAATAAACTTCCCGGAAACGAAATGGCACTTCCGGGAATGGAAGAACTGATCAAAGAAACTCCCATTCCGGAGGACGCAACTTCCTACTATCAGTACTGCACTGCCATCCCGATCGCCACACTGCTGGCGCAAAGCTGGGATCTGGATGTGATCGAGGAGGCCGGTTCAATTGTCGGCGAGGAGATGATTGAACTCGGCGTGACCCTGTGGCTTGCACCCGGAATGAATATTCACCGCAACCCGCTGTGCGGACGAAACTTCGAATACTACTCCGAGGACCCGCTGGTCGCGGGGCTGTGCGCGGCCGCGGACACGAAAGGGGTCCAGAAATTCGGCGGGATCGGAACGACGATCAAGCACTTTGCTTTAAACAATCAGGAGGACAACCGAATGCACTCGAACTCCCATGTCAGCGAGCGGGCGGCCCGTGAGATCTTCCTGAAGGGCTTTGAGATCGCGGTCAAAACATCCCAGCCTATGTCCATTATGACATCCTATAACCTGATCAACGGCACGCATTCGGCCAACAACTGTGATCTACTGAATGCGATCTGCAGAGATGAATGGGGCTTTGAGGGTTTCGTCATGACCGACTGGGGTACAACCGGAAGCATCGAAATGGAGCCGGGCAAGACCTTTAAGTATGCTTGTTCCAACGCGGCAGGATGTATCAAGGCCGGCAACGAGCTGACGATGCCCGGCTGTGAGGAGGATGTGAACGAAATCATCCGCTCCGTCGGCGCGAAGGAGGGAGACGTGCCCTACCCGCTGACACTCGGCGAGCTTCAGTGCAGCGCAAAGAGGCTTCTGAACTCGATCTTAAAAAGTTCCGTGTATGACGATTGATATCATAGAATATGGACGCTTAACATTGCGAAATTTGACACTTGTTATGAAAAAGGAGCTGTGCACTTCTCTGTGCGACAGCTCCTTTATCTGCAAAACGAATCCTTAAGATTTTGTTTCCTGCAGTATTTATTTTGACAACTCTTTTTTCTGCTGCTTCCGGGCTTCTTTCTGTAATTGCTTCTCCTCCCGCTTTTTTTCCTTTGCTCTCTTTCTGGCTGTCATTCTGCGGTCTCCGCTCATATAAACTTCGCGCTGGATCACTTCTTCTTTCTCCGGAAGATCTTCCTGGGCCGTATACTTGCGAAATACCCTCAAATACATGAGATTACAGAGATATCCCACAGCATAAAAGCCGAGCAGGATCCAGATCGGGAGTGTGACAAAAATCGTCATCGTAGAAATAAACGTAACTACGAGGCAGGCAAGGATCATCAGAACGATAACTATGGTATAGGGCAGTCCGGACAGTCCGATCCAAAACGCTTTTACAATCATATCTCTCAGAGAATTGACAAAGCGCCCCTGCATTGCCAGGCCATACATCATCACCATGGTCAGGAAAAACAGGGCAATCCCCAGGCACACCATGATCATAACCCGGTTAGGCGGATTTGTATTATAAACCAAAAGTATATTTAATCCAACGACAACCAGAAAGGCCAGATAAATCAGCCACAGGATCGTACTGTTTTTAAAATTCTCTTTGAAAGCACTGAAATACTGTTTGGCTATGCCATCCGTCTCTTCGCGCTTTTCGATCACATGGAACTGAAACTGCGCCATTGCCGAAACGGAGGCTCCTATCGTAAAAATAGGAAGACAAGTAAGCACAAAAAGAAGATTTATGATAATCATTTTATAGACAAACTCCATGGCCTTCCAGATCCCGGAATCCATACTAAAAGAAAATCTCATAAGAGTTATCCTCCCTGCTTTTTCCAACCCTGTTCTTGAATAAGCACTGTTTTCATTACTTTAAAAGCCCTTTTTCATAGATTCGAAGCGCCATATATTCCCTGCCGGGAAGCTCCACACTGATCTTCCCTCGAAATGTGGTCTCACATTTTGTTATCGTCATATTCCAGGTGTCAATAATTTCAACCTCATACTCTTTTTCAGGATCAAGCATATATTCCTTAAACACCGGACATCTATATCCGTAATAACAAATATAATACGGTACCGGCAGGGGGCTGTCAACCGTTCCTGTCGTATCTTCCCGAAAGCGGATAAAATCTTCCTCGATCTGCTTTAATCCGTGTCCGGGTATTTCTTTCAAAATCCGGAGCAAAAAGTGAAACCGTTCCGGGCTGCTTCCTTTGAGCACACCGCCATGCGACCACCAGAGGATCTGGTCCTCGGAATAGTACGTCTCCCCATGTCCCGGATAGCCCCCGCGGACAGCTGCCTCCCAGAATCTCCGGGTCATCTCCTCACCGGTGATATTTCCCCAGTTATGCTGGATATTTCCCTCATAAACGATTTCATCCAATACGACCGGTTTCCCATAAATATTCCGCCACTCGGTCACGCGTTCACCGGAAAGATACGGATCGGTACGCTGAAGGGAACAATGGGTGATCCAGGGGCGCTTAAAATCATAAATCTTTTTGCAATTATGGATAGAGCGCAGATGGCCGTATACATCTTTCTCGCACACGATCGACGCGCAACGCTCCCAATCTTCCAACGTTTTTTGCGGCATGAGATCGTACTCATTGGCCAGAGACCACCACACATTCCGGAACGCGGAAAATCTGGAGATCACATAATTCCAGTATAGGTCGTCCTGCTCCTTCGTCATGGTGGAGAACCCCCACCGGTCATACGGATGCATGACGATCAGGTCGGCTTCAATACCCAGATCGCAAAGATCCTGAATTCTTCTCTCCAAATGAGCAAAATGATCCGGATTAAATCGTGTATAATCCCAGTCATTTCCCGGAGCGCAGCCGTTGTATTGCATAAAGTTATCCGACGTCAGCACAGAACTGTCCATAGGAGTCCCTTCGTACGGATAACTGTAAGGTTCTTTCAGATTGTAGTCATAATGCTTAGGGAAAATGCAAAACCTTATCTTGTTAAAAGCACTGTTTTTTAAAGTCTCAAGAGTCTGTTCCTGCAGTTCTAAAGACTGAAGTGCCCATACATAACAGGTAGTCCCGATTGAGTAATACGGGGTTCCGTCCTCATAGGCAAAATGATATGTATTTGCCACATGCACAGGGCCATGATTCCCTTCCCTTGCCGGCGTCACCGTAAAATCTCCCTCATATACCTCCTCTTCTGCAAAGGTTCCCCACACTTTATAGTGATAATCCCCCTCAAAAGACGGCATAAAACGGACTTTATAGATCCCCTCGCCATCATAAAATCCATCTACGCATTTTTTTTCGTTTGCACCGGTGAACTCTCCCTGAATCGCATAATCGACAAAAGGATTGCCATCCTTCCTTCCCGAAAAGGCAACTTCAAAAACGCACCATTTTTCCACCAGTTTTTTTCCATTCATAAAAAATCATCCTCAATAAAAAAACAATAGTCTGCCGACAGTACTGTCCAATAATTTATTGTGGAAAACGCACTGCCGGCAGGCTTTATTACCAACACATCAATCTTTCATTCGTTTTACTTCACAGCTCCGGACATACCTTCTACAAAGTATCTCTGGAAGATCAGATATACGACCATAGCCGGAATCACGGATATGATCACTCCCGCACACAGATAACCGTAATCAGTACTGTGCTCTCCGACGAAGGTCATCAAACCGACAGGAACTGTTTTCATCCGGTTATCATTGATAATAACCGATGCCAACAAGTATTCATTCCAAGTTGACAGGAAATCCGTAATCAACAAGGTTGCCAACGCCGGTAGTGAAACCGGCAAAATTATTCGAATAAATGTTTGCCACTTATTTGCTCCGTCTATATAAGCGGCTTCATCTAGTTCTTTTGGAATCCCCTTAAAGAAACCTTGTAGGATCAACAGCATAAATGATATGCCGAATCCTATATAGACATAAAACAGACCAAAGTAAGTATTGATCAGATTCAATCTGTTATAAATCATGCTAATCGGAACCAGCGCGATCTGCATCGGAATCATCATACCGATCAGAAGGAACACAAACCAAGTTGTGCTGCGTTTCATGCCCAGTCTCGTGATGGCAAACGCAGTCATCGCAGATACAAAGATTCCGATCGGAACCTTAAGGCAACTGACAATCAGATCGTTCCTCATATATATCAGCAGGCGCCCCTGTGTCAAAGCATTGGAAAAGTTGCTCCATGCAATATGTTCAGGAAGCTGGAACATTCCGATCCCGCTGATAAAATCGGCCTGTGATTTCAATGCCGTAACAACCAGCGTAAAGACCGGTATGAGCCATAAGATTGACAGAACGATCAAAACAATATACTTAACGGTTAATTTACCATATTTATGTGCTATCATTCATGTCACCCCCTATCTACTATCTGCTCGCGCCGTAAACGTCATATACGGAATGACAACGATCAACATAATGATGACCATTACAACCGCAATCGCCGTACCATATCCCACATTGTTATACGTAAATGTCTGGCTGTACATATACGTTGCCAGCATTTGCGAAGCGTTGTTTGGCCCGCCGTCTGTTAGCGCCTTTACGATATCGTAAACCTTCATGGCTGAAATGATCAGCGTACAGATCACCATAACGAAGGTGTCCCGCATAAGAGGAATCGTAATCCGGAAAAACTTTTGGACAGCGTTGGCTCCATCAATAGATGATGCCTCCAAAACATCCGGAGAAACGGACTGCAGACCTGCAAGGAACAGGATCATCGGCTGACCGATAGCCTGCCACAATGCAGCAACAAACAAGGCAATGATAACTGTATTTGATTGAGATAGCCAGGTCTGAGTATAATCGATGCCAATCAGACTGAAAAACTGGTTGATAAAACCGATCTGAGGATTATAGATCCATCTCCAGATAATACCAACGGCTACGATAGCAATGACACTCGGGAAATAGAACAGGCCGCGGAAAAAAACTCTGCCTCGGAACTGTTTGTTCAACAATACCGCCAGCGCCAAAGAAACCGTCATCGTAATAGCGACTGTCAAAACAATCCAGACAATCGTATGCCTTAACGATAACCAAAACGTCGGGTCATGCAACAACTGCGCATAGTTGGCAAACCCTACAAATTCCATCTCCCCGATGCCGGTTCCACTGCGGAAACTGATCCACAGGGAATAACCGATTGGGAAAATAATGACCGACAAGTAGATAATAAGAACTGGAAGCATGAACAGATATGGAGACGCATCTCTTTTTTTCGTTACTCTTGACATATCTCTCCTCCCATTAATAAACCCTCGAAAAATTATTTCTCTAAAGGGGCATATCTGCCATGCTGCTTTGCCCGGCAGACATGCCCCTTTTCTTTATACCCTGAAATCTTTACAGGGCATGATTAGTTACTTGATTTATAAGACTCAATAGCATCCTGAATTTGCGGAGCGGCCTCTTCCGGAGTCATGCTTCCTTCACAGATCGCATCCTGGCAATCGAATAACACATCAGCGACCTCAGACGGGAATGCCTGATCCGTGATGGTGAACGTTCCGTGCTCAGCGCTGTAATCCAGCATGGATTCTACGTTCGGGTTGGTAGAAGCATCGGGCATCTCTGCATCTAAAGTCGGAAGCGGAAGATTGTAATCATCCGGATACAGGTCAGCTGCTTCCGGGGAATTCATGAACTGCGTGTACAGCATAGCTGCCTCGAGCTCATCATCCGTCAGATCAGCGTTAAACTGAACCATCTCGGCAAATGCGGACATACGATCTGTTCCGTTCGGGAACGGGAACCATCCGACAACGGAAAGATCAGCGCCGTTGCTGCTGAGCGCTGCGTCATACCACTGGCCCTGAATATCCATTGCGCAGGCGCCGGTAGCGAATGCCATATAAGTATCATCCGGGTTTGCAGTAATAAAGCCATCCGGGAAGTAACCATTGTCGCAGAACTCCTGATACAGTGTCAGGGCTTCCACGATCGAGTCTGTATCCCAGCTTGCCTCCAGAGCCTGAAGCTGATCATGCTCATCAGCACCGGCATAATACTCGATAAACTGCTCAACAAGACGCATCACATGCCAGCCGTAAAGGCCTGCTGTGGAGATCGGTGTAATGCCGTTCTCTTTCAGAGTTGCACATGCATCTTCAAACTCTTCCAGGGTAGTCGGCACTTCAATACCGTACTGATCAAAGATATCCGTTCTGTAATAAATACCGATGACGTTGTAGGATGTCGGATAACCGCATACCTGGTCACTCAGTGTGCACAGGGAAAGAACGCCCGAATTAAAGGTATTATCCCAGTCATTCTCACTTGCATAAGACGTCAGATCATAGGTGACCCCGTTGTCAACATAGTACTGACCGAGGGAACCGCCCCAGTTAAACCACATCGAAGGCATGGAACCGGACTGTGCCGCTGTCTTGCAGGCATCCTTAATTCCATCGGTGTCATAGCAGGATACGGTAACGGTGATATTATCGTTTGCCTGGTTAAAAATATCTGTCAGAGCTTCCAGGCCTTCCTGACGAGTGGATAAACTCCAGAATGTCAACTCTACAGGGTCTCCCTCGTAACCGACATCCGCAATAGCTTCAACCGCCGAAGTGTCACCGCTGCTGGCCACTTCTTCAGATGTCTCTGCTTCCTCGTCACCCTCGGTATCAGGGGAAGCTTCTCCTGCCTCTTCCGCAGTCGCTTGCTCTTCCTCAGCGGCTGCAGCAGCGTCACTCTCGCCCGTATCGGAAGAGGACGAGCTGTTGCCGCATCCGGCAAGTAAGCCAACTGCGAGCAGCCCTACCATAGTAAGGCTTACAACTTTCTTTTTCATGTTTCTACTCCTTTCTTTTTTCTTTGAAAAAATTATATACTTCGTTTATACATGTAGATTTTTAACATCTGCACATATCAACCGCAATTAATAATTGGCAAGGAAAAATGCCATTCCCGGAACCACAAGATTCTCATGAGGAGCATTTATCATAATGCCGATCGCCATGCCGTCGAATTCGCCATCATTAAGATAAATTCCATAACAGTCTGAATCAGCCGTCTGTTCATGCGGATGCATCGGAATATCATACACCGCTCCTCCCTCACTGTAGTCCACTTCCTCCGCATAGAAGAGACGATCCGGATCGATCCCTTCAATCAAAGACTCATATTCCGGATCCGTCAACGCCTTCAGATACCCGGTCGATGCATATGTGTTAAACTTTTCTTCCGGAGCAATGACAAGATCCACACGACCGGCCTTCATATAGGTAGAAACCGTGGCAGCGCTCTCCATATTATTATCATCGCTGGAATAACCGGTCTCGACCAGGCAAAGATTACTATACGGATCAAGCCCGAGAGTTTCCGAAAGGCTTATCTCAAGCGAATTTACGTCTTCTTCTTCATATATCGGCGAATCCAGTACCATTACATAAAAATCTTCAAAAGAACGGTGATTCAAAATATTCCGAATCAAAAATATGGCAAAAAGCACTGCAATGATCGCAACTATAATGTACACTTTATAATAGGACCATATATATCCGCATTTCTCCGAAAAACGCATGTCGGGCCACTGCTCAAGGATTCGGCCGCGATCCTTATCCCCAAACGGGTTTAATCTCTTTCCCTTCAACACGTCACCTTCGTAATTTACTAAATATTATCACTAAATTTTAGGTAAATTCTATCAAATTTAAATGCTATGTTTCTAATTCCGGTTCTTACTTGCTATTTTATATCAAACCGGTACTTTTTGCGCTCCCATTATTGAATGTTTTGACCCATCTTCGCAGGGACCTTTATCGACCCCATGGTCAATGTGCTCATTTTTCCGCTGCTTTTATTGTGGAAATATCCAAAATAATTTTATTAAATCATACCCTGAATATCAACTTGTGTCAATATCATATTTGAAAAATTCTATGAATTTCGTGAATTTTAATTAAATTTATATAATAAAATACTAAATAATTTAATTGTGGTTTTCCTTTTCTCCGGTCATCAACACCCGATTTACCGCGGACTTCCATCCCCTGTACTTCTCATCCCGGACCCGCTGTTCCATTTTCGGGACATAATGTGTACGCTTCACAGAAGAAAACAATTCATCCCTGTCATACAATCCACGGCTGATCCCCGCCGCATAGGCCGCTCCGATCCCGGACAGTTCTTCATATTCGGAAAGGGCCACCGTCTTCTGGAGCAGATCACTTTGAAACTGCATCAGATAGGAATTGTGCGTCGGGCCTCCATCCACTCTAAGCTCCTCAATTCGAATATTCGTATCCTGCTCCATGGCACAGACGAGATCCGTGATCTGGTATGCAATACTCTCCAAAGCAGCCTTCACCAGTTCGGCCTTTCCGGTCGTACGGCTCATCCCGTACATCATCGCAAGCGCTTCCGAATCCCAGTAAGGCGCCCCAAGTCCGCTGAAAGCGGGGACCAGATAAGTCCTGTCGGCGGGATTGGCTTCCATGGCCAGAATTTCCGTCTCCTCATCCGTCTGTATCATCTCAAGATCTTTTTTCAGCCATGTGATAACTGCCCCGGTATAGTTCAGATTTCCCTCCAGCACATATTCCGCCCGGCCCTGCATCTTCCAGGCAAGGGAGGTGGCCATGCCATTGCTGCTGGTGATAGGCTTTTCCCCAATATTCATCATTACGGAAGAGCCTGTTCCATAGGTAGTTTTAACCATGCCGGGATCGTGACATCCCTGCCCGAACAACGCGCCGTGAGAATCCCCAAGCACTCCGCAGATCGGAACCGGCTCCGCGAACAGGCCGTCCATAGTCGTGTACCCGAAAAGACTGTCCGAATCACAGACTTCAGGAAGCATCGATTTCGACAATCCAAACAGATCACAAAGGTCTTCATCCCATGCAAGGGAGTGTATATTGAAAAGCTGAGTTCTGGACGCATTGGAGTAATCGGTTTTAAAGGCCTGCTCCCGGGTCAGTTTAAAAATAAGCCAGGAATCGATCGTGCCGAGGCAGATATCATCCGGATCGTCAATTTCTTCCCGGTTCGCATTTAAAAGCCACGCCATCTTGCAGGCAGGATAATAGGCAGACAAAGGAATCCCGGTCTTTTGGAAGATCTCGTCCGATCGGCCTGTCGCCATCACCCTTGCCTCCACATCTTTCGCCCGGCTGCACTGCCAGACGACGGCGTGGTCCATGGGTTCCCCTGTGCTCCGACGCCACATGCAGGAAGTTTCCCTTTGATTGCTGATGCCGATACACGACACCAGATCCGGGGACACTTCTGCCTCCTCCAGCAGCAAACGCGTTACTTCTATCACATTAGAAAGGATCTCGTTCAGATCGTGGGAGACCCATCCCTGTTCATTAATTATCTGCTCATGCGGCTTATCACACCGTGCAGCCAGTTTCCCGCCACCGTCAAGCAGCAGAGCCTTGGTGCCCTGCGTGCTCTGGTCAAGTCCGATCACATATGTGCCGGTCATTTTAACATCTCCTCCGCTTTTTTAGCAATGCCCTCCGGAGACATGCCGTAATAGGCAAACACTTCTCCGGATGTACCGGATACCACAGGTGCATCAGGAAGCGACATTACCGCCACCTGTTTCGGGCACTCCCGACAGATCACCTGGCAAACCATGGAGCCAAGGCCGCCGTACGGTGCATGCTCTTCCGCCGTTATCACAACTTTTGCTTTTTTTGCCTGATCGACCAGAGTCTCTTCATCCAGAGGTTTTACACAATACATGTCCAGCACTCCCGCGCTGATCCCGCGTTCCTTCAGAAGTTCCGCCGCGCTTTTCGCCGGAGCGACCAGCTCGCCGCAGGCTACGATCAGCACATCTCTGCCCTCCGAAATAACGGTCGCGTGGTTCATCTCAAAGGGAATATCATCTTCCGTATAAACATCCTCAACCGGATTTCTCCCGACACGAATATAGGCCGGGCTTTGGTCCAGAAGCAGCGCCTCGATCAGCTTTTCGGTCTGGAACCGGTCACTTGGCAGATATACCCTCATATTTGGGATTGCCGACATCGCCGCGATATCCTGAGCCGAGTGATGGCTCATACCCAGAGCACCGTAGCTGACACCGCCGCTGATTCCGATCAGGGTCGTGTTTGCATCGGAATAGGCGCAGTCGATCTTCGCCTGTTCATAACTCCTGGTTGACAGAAAACTGGCCGGCGAGACCGCAAAAGGCTTCTTTCCGCATTTGGCAAGCCCCGCTGAGATGCTCACCAGATTCTGTTCCGCGATACCGGTTTCGATAAACTGTTCCGGAAAATTCTCCGCAAACGGAGTCATGGATCCGCTTCCTCTGGAGTCGCTGCACAGTACTACGATATCTTTATCCTCTTTCGCATGCGCCATCAACACCTCACAGATGGCCTGCCTGTTTGGAATTTTATTCATACTCCGACCTCCTCTTCATGTGCTTTCAGATCTGCAATGATTGTTTCATATTCGTCCTGTGTCGGCACCTTATGATGCCATGCAGCCTTATTCTCCATCACAGAAGAACCGATGCCCTTTATCGTATTGGCGATAATAACAGTCGGAACTCCTTTGGTCTCCGATGCCTCATCAAAAGCTGCCTCCAGCTCATTCATATCGTGGCCGTTCACCTCGATGACATGCCATCCAAACGCTCCCCATCGCTCTGACTGATCATCCTGATGCATGATATCCTCCGTCGAACCTGAAATCTGCAGACGATTCCGGTCTACGACAGCGCAGAGGTTGTCCAGTTTGTAATGCCCGCCGGCCATGGCGCCTTCCCAGACAGATCCTTCGGCGAGCTCCCCATCTCCAAGGAGCGTATAGACCCGATAACTTCTGTGATCCATTTTCCCGGCCAAAGCCATGCCCACAGAAACCGGCAGGCCGTGTCCGAGAGAGCCGGAATTCATCTCAATACCGGGAAGTTTATTGTTCGGATGACCGATATATTGTGTGTTAAATTTAAAATATTGCTCCGTTACTTCCTCCAACGGGAAAAAACCTTTTTCCGCCAGAACGGCATAGTAACCTTCCATGGAGTGTCCCTTGCTCAGGATAAAACGGTCCCTGTCCGGATCATCCATGTTTTCAGGGGAAATGTTCATTTGTTTAAAATAGAGCTGGACCAGAATATCCATCTCACTCATATCGCCGCCGATATGTCCGGCCTTTCCGGCCATGATGATTTCAATAGTATCCCGGCGCAGCTTCCACGCCAGTTTTGTCAATTCCTCATTCGTATACATTTTTATTCACCTCGCAGATATGCTTTTACCTCTTCCTCGATCGGATCATAAAGATCCGGTTCGATTCCCATGTATTTGCACGCTTCATAGAGTACCGGAACCACATTCTCATGGATGCCGACACAGTGATGGATGTAAGGTCCCTCCACAAGCTTTGCCTCCAGCCGTTTCAGATTCCGGACCTCCACCCAAAGATAAGTTCCCTTCGTATAGGGTCCCTCGATGCCTTGTGCATTGCCAAGCAGCAGCGAATACTCTCCGTTGTCGCCGTCAAACCTCGCAAGAGTGAGATCGCCAAACTTCGCCTGTGCTTCCATGGCTCCCGGATGGTCAAACGCCAGCGGATATCCGATCTTCGGCTTTTCCTGCGCAACCGAGATGGGCCATGGCCCGCAGTGCTGCAGCAGTTCTCCGTTTTCATTGTCCGGATGGCGGACGGTCCAGTCAGCAAAAAAGCTCCGTGTCCCGTTTAGGCTCGCCGCCTCGACCAGGAGGGCCGAGATGGCGCCATGGATGTCCGTCTCACACACAACAGGAAATCCCTCTTCGTTTAAAAGCGCATTGGCCGCACAGGGCATGATACCAATCTCATCCTGCAGAGCATTCCAACACTGGATCGCGGCAGCATTGCAGCTATATTTATCCGCAAGTTTACGCATGGCCACTTTCAGAGCCGCTACCGTCTCCAGTTCTTCCGGTTTGATGCAGATCGTCATATTTTCACTGCAGTAATCAATGACCGCTTTCACTTCATCGGCATTTTCCGCACAAACTATATCCATCATAGCCGTGAGTTCCGGAAGCGGAACAGGGGACAGCTGAATGTTAAATTTCTCCAGCAGTTCTCCTTCATTGCACATGGTGGACCAGAAATCAAACGGTCTCGGCCCGATCTGCAGTATCCTTGTATGGCGGAATACATCCACTACATTGCAGACAGCCAGAAACGTATAAATTCCTCGGGCAAACTCTTCATCATCGAGACGACAGTTTGTCATATAGGTAAACGGAACACCAAATCTGCGGAGCACCTTTCCCGTTGCAAACAGTCCGCACTGGCTGTCACGCAGGCGTATCCCGTCCTCGTCCGGACGCTCATCACGAGGACCCCACAGCAGCACCGGAAGCCCCATATCTTTTGCAAGTCTGGCACAGACATATTCCGTACCGAAATTACAGTGCGGGAAAAAAATCCCTTTTATGCCCTCTGCCTTAAATTTCGCAAGAATCGCTTCCCGGTCAGCCTCGTCATAAAACAGTCCTTCCTCATTGATATCTGTGATGTCAACAAACTCTACTCCAAGTTCCGTCAACTTCTCCCGCGTCAGGTTCGCGTATTTAACCGCGTCCGGCGCGCTGAATATACTTCTCCTTGTGGGAGCAAAACCAATCTTTATTTTTCCCATTTCGTAACTACCTCCTGTTCCCGCTGGTGATTCTTTGACTTTGCTGCATATAGTTTTCTAAATAATTACTTAATTTTATTTAATTATCATCTATTATTTAGTTAAATTTAGTTGTTATAAGT
>JAJBTQ010000002.1:15468-47422 GCA_020860755.1 Lachnospiraceae bacterium | reverse complement strand
AAAGCAGCCATACGCCAAGGAACGTCCCACCAAATGCAACTACGTACAAAAAGACGACATATAAAAGCGGACTTATCGCACTCAAACCATTATTTATATAAGTTAAGAGCACATTACTGATGAAATTGATCGTCATATGACATGGGATAGAATAACGGATCCCGGGTCCCTTGAGACAGAGATAGCCGAGGAAAATTCCAAGTACGAAGGCATAAATTCCCTGAGTCAGATTCCAGTGGTATATTCCAAACAAGGCAGCCTGAAAAAGGATGGCAAGCCAGACAGGAAACACTTTGCGCGCATATCCAAAGACAAGGCCGCGGAAGATGATCTCCTCAATCACAGGTGCCAGGATCACTACATATAACATTGTCAGCCATACGATGCCGGACATCGCATCATTAAAGGCGGTGGCATAATCCATAACCTGATTTGGCATGATTTTAGCGCAAACAAGCGTAACCACAGTGCCGAGAAAAACCAGTGAGAACGCAAGGACAAATATAGAAATGATCTTGCGGGGCGTCCTCTTCGGAAGACTGCTGTCCGTCTCGGCGTTTTTCGGCGGAAATACAACGGATCTTCGAAACCAGATGAGACCGAAGAGAATGGCAAGCACACCCAAAATAATAACATGCATCACTACATTCCAATTGGTAGAGTCCATTGTTCCCGGCAGAACTCCCCTTGATATAAGAGATGATCTGGCGAGTCCACATAATTGTATTGAAGCTAATGCAATTGCAAATGGAAGAATGCTGAACAGGAAATATTTCCATTTTTGTTTCATAATCTAACCCTCCCTTAAAGGCGCTTTGATGCTGGGATCAGGCTTGCTTCTTTTTTACTTTCGTGGCCGAATTTAAAAACCACATGAAAAAGATTGTCACACCAATTCCGATTATTAAAATAAAGTAGATATTGCCCAACGTATTTGACATATAATTTGAGAGCACATCCATGGTGAAATTAAACATCATATGACATGGGATGGAATAGCGGATCCCGGGTCCTTTGAGACAGATGTATCCGAGGAAAAGTCCAAGCACGAAGGTATAAATTCCCTGTACAAGATCCCAATGATATATTCCAAACAAGGCAGCCTGAAAAATGATGGCAAACCAGACGGGAAACACTTTGCGCGCATATCCAAAGACAAGGCCGCGGAAAACGAGCTCCTCCAGCACAGGCCCTAAGATCACCGTATATAAAATTACGATCCATTCGGCGCCGTCGGAAGTCGCATCAGTAAAGAAAGAGACATAGCCCTGAAAATAATTTGGCATGACAAAAGCCAAAACAGAAATAATGAGAACAAGGAAGTAATGCAGTGATAACCCAAGGACCAATATGGAAATGATCTTGCGAGGTATCCTCTTCGGAAGACTGTCGTTTGAGTCAGTATTTTTCGGAGGAAATATTGCGGATCTCCGAAACCATATAAGGCCTAAGAGAATGATAAGCACAACGCAAATAACAATTTGAACCAACATGTTCACATTGGTTGAGTTCATGCCTCCCTGCATCACTCCATTTGATCTGAGAGCTCTAAGGACAATGCCAGCTAATTGCATTGTGGCAAACGCAATTGCAAATGCAAGAATACTGAACAGAAAATATTTCCATTTTAGTTTCATGTCCTACCTCCTCTTTAACGTACACGTTTGCTATATTTAAATAGTATGTTGCCGCTTAAGGTGCCTCTTAATTTTAGCATTAAATATTTGAATATTCTACATTTTTTATGAATATTCTAAATAAAATACGTTATTTTATGTATCATTTTAAAGTTTGTAAAATTAATATTTGCCGTATTGCAAGACAGCCTCGATCATGGCTTCCACATTCTGTTCAACAAAATATTGAAATAATTTTAGAACGAAAAACCGGAAAGCCTAAATAAGGCTTCCCGGCAATTTTCTGGGTTGGGCTGTAATCTTTACAGTCAATAGTTCGTAGGGGCATCGAACCCCTGTTTCCGCCGTTAGAGGGCGGCGTCTTAACCCCTTGACCAACGCACCACAACAACACGTGTATTATACAAATAAAGTACTGGTGTGTCAATTACTTTTTCTCTATTTTTAAAGATAAGCTTAAAGGCCCGGATCTCAGGACGTTCCTGATATCCGGGCACTTAAAAATCTCTTATTTATGCAGCCTCCAGCTTTTTCTTTGCCTTGTCTACGAGGACTGCAAATCCGTCTGCGTCGTTGACCGCCAGATCGGCCAGCATCTTTCGGTTAATCTCAATATTGTTTAATTTCAGTCCGTACATGAACCTGCTGTAGGAAAGACCGTTCATTCTGGCAGCCGCGTTGATGCGAGCGATCCAGAGACGGCGGTATTCTCTCTTCTTTTCTTTTCTCCCGGAATAAGAGGTGTTAAGAGCTCTCATCACAGACTGCTTGGCTACACGGTACTGCTTTGATCTGGCACCCCTGTAACCCTTGGCCATCTTTAAGACTCTTTTATGTTTTTTCTTTGCGTTTTGTCCGCGTTTTACTCTTGCCATTTTTTTGTCCTCCTTACTCTATCTTACAGATACGGTAAGATTTTCTTCATGTTTTTCTCATTTGTGGAATCCGTGATCGTGGATTTCCTGAGATTTCTCTTCCTCTTGGGTGATTTTTTTGTCAAAATATGGCTTTTATACGCTTTATTTCTCTTTAATTTACCGCTGCTGGTTTTTTTAAAGCGTTTTGCAGCGGACCTTTTTGTCTTTTGTTTCGGCATAATAAAATCCTCCTATTACTTATTATCGTTTCGGGCCGATGACCATAGTCATACTGCGGCCTTCCATCTTGGGTTCTTTCTCCACAACTGCCATTTCTTCGAGGGAATCCGCAAAATCTGTCAGAATGTGCTTGCTGTTTGACACATGCGTCATCTCTCTGCCGCGGAAGCGCAGGGTGATCTTTACCTTGTCTCCCTTTGTGAGAAACTTTTTTGCGGCGTTTATTTTGGTATTCAGATCATTCACATCGATGTTGGGAGAAAGGCGGATCTCCTTTAGCTCCACTGTGTGCTGCTTTTTGCGGGCCTCCTTCTCCTTACGGCTCTGCTCATAGCGGTACTTCCCATAATCAATGATCTTGACGACAGGCGGATTTGCGGCCGGTGCGACCTTTACAAGGTCAAGCCCTTCGTCTTGTGCAAGTTGGTAAGCTTCTTTCGCAGACATGATGCCTAACTGATCTCCATCTGCAGAAATAACCCGTACTTCCCTGTCTCTGATCTGTTCGTTTACCTGTAAATCGCTAATGATTATTCCCTCCAAAATAAAAAATGTGGACAGCAGAATGTCCACAAAGCGCACAATGAAAAAACATCATTGAACTATTTAACCGCGGGTCACTGTATGTCGTGCCTGGGTGAGAGTGGAAACTCTGCTTTGTTTTCAACAACGGTGATATTATCACATATGTTTGGCCCCGCGTCAAGTATTTTTCGCTTGTTTCAGGCAAATTTTCGTTTGTATCAGCCAAATTTTATGAGAACTTCTGCTACGCCGCCTTCGTTGTTGTCGAGCGTAGTGACATAGTCCGCCTGCTCTCTCACTTCCTCAGATGCGTTATTCATTGCAACCCCTATGCCGGCAGAGCGGATCATAGAGAGGTCGTTTTCGGCATCTCCGACGGCAATCGTGTTTTCATGCGCAATGCCTAAATAAGTCTCTAAAAATGAGATCCCCTGCTCCTTGATCGCCTTGTAGTAACAATATTCCAGAACTTCCGGGGAAGAGAAAAAACCAACGCATTTTCCCTCTGCCCAGGCAAGATGCTCCTGTTGAAACCGAAGCAGCGGCTCATGGCCTGAAAGTGATACAGACAGCAGTTTAGGAGTGTTTAAAGACGTAAGATCAAAAAGATCTGGGACCACCCGGCAAGGAGTTCCGGTCGTCTTTTTGTAAAATTCCGACTCCGGACAGAGCTGCTCCGTCAAAAAATACTCTTCATCATACGCATGCATATAGACGCCTTCTCGCTTTGCCTCAGACAGGAGATACACAGCGTATTCATCCGGCATCCTCCGATCCGATAGGATCCTGCCGTTTCCTAAGTCACAGATCATGGCGCCGTTAAACGAGATCAGATAGCACCCTTTTCGCATCATATCAAGTCTCTTGGCGATCCGCTGCGCGGTGACAAGCGGACGTCCCGATGCGATGGCAACCGCGTGCCCATTTTTTAGCGCTTCATGGATCGCCGTTATATTCACTTCCGGAATCGATTTGTCATCCCGAAGCGTCGTTCCGTCAAGGTCGAGAAAGAAGATCTTTTTATCCATCACACGCTTACCTGTAATTTCCAAGGATCTTAAAATTGCGCGCCTCTTCGGAAAAACCGAGCAGCGCGTTTTTAATCGGCGCGTCTTTTAAGTTGCCGCTTACATCCATAAAAAAACGGTAATCAAGGGGATCACGGTTGATCACGATGGACTCGATCCGGTTCATGTTCAAATTGTTATAAGTCAGATGTGACATCAGGTGATAGAGAGAACCGCAGACATCAGGAGCCTCAAAACACATAGTGATCTTGTCCGCACCATTAAGAGCGATGCGGTCTCTTGAGATGAGGAGATAACGGTCCTGAGGCTCAGGACTGGTGTGATACTCCTCCAAAATGTAAAAACCATACTCGGCGACCAGATTGTAATTTGCCGATACATAGCCGGATTCCGGATCCTGGACCGGCAGAAACAGATAGTCGACCTCTTCCAGCTTTAAAGTCTCACAGGCAGAAATCCAATTTTCGCAGAGAAGGAGTCTGCATGCATCAGGAAAATATGATCCGGCGGCCACCTCGGAAGAACTCACATAAGCAGCTGTCGCATTGGTGAAATCAAGTGAATCCGTTTCCTCAAAACCGGTTTCAGTAGACATTCCGTGCTGGGTCAAAAGCTGATATTGCTTTTCCCGACTCATGCACATGATATGTTCAAACAGCTCCCGCGCGCCATGGCTCGTAAAATCCGTGTGCGCCATCTCGGCCACTGCATTCAGCTTTGCGATCTCCCGCTGCGGATCAAACACCTGCATCCCTGTCGAGATCTTGTAATCCGCGACCTGTGTACTTAAGTCCATGCGCTTTTCATATAAATCCACGATTTCCCGATCGATCTTGTCAATCTCCTGCCTGATCTCTCCTAAATCCTTCATTACATTTACCTTCTCTCAATCTGTTTTCTATTTCGATTCGATCACTGCATATCAAAAAGTGATAATTGGTTCGTCTCAGGAAGCCCATTAAGCAACCCAAGCTCCAGCATTAGATCTACGATTGTCTTACTTACTTTTGTCCTCTCTCGGAAGTCATCTCTGGAGAGGAAGGGTCCGTCTAAAACAGCCTCCTCGATACCTTCGGCAGCCTTATCTCCCATACCCTCAATGGTATTGATCGATGGCATCAGCTTTCCGTCTATGATCTGAAAATTGTGTGCATGGGCACGAAAGATATCAAGCGGAAGAAATTCAAATCCCCTCGCATACATCTCCTGTACAACACGCATATCCCGCAGGGTATCCTGTTCTTTTTTGCTGAGCTCGTCCTTTCGACTCAGGTAGTCGGCAAGGGTGCGCTCCAAACGCTCTCTTCCCCGGCACATGATCTCATAGTCGAATGCTGTGGCACGAATGCTGAAAAAAGCGGCGTAATAGGCAAGGGGATAATAAAGTTTCCAGTAGGCAATACGCCAGGCCATCATAACATAGGCGACAGCGTGTGCTTTCGGGAACATATATTGAATCTTCTCACAGGACCAGGTGTACCAGTCCGGGACATCGTGTTCCAGCATATCCTGCTTCCAATTAGACCACTCCTGCGCGTTCCCCCTTGCGACGTCACCCTTCCGAACACGTTCCATAATATTGAAAGCCTCTTTTTTATCCAGACCTTTTGAGATCAGATAGGTCATGATGTCATCTCTCGTACAGATAGCAGTAGAAATCGTCGCTTTCCCCTCCCGGAGCAGAGTCTGCGCGTTTCCACCCCACACATCGGTGCCGTGAGACAGCCCTGCGATCCGGACCAGATCGGAAAACTGTGTCGGCCTCGTATCAAGGAGGATCTGCATGGCGTAATCCGTCCCAAATTCCGGAACGCCAAGCGCCCCCAATTGGCATCCGCTGATGTCTTCCGGCTGTATGCCGAGCGCAGAGGTGTTCTGAAACAGAGACATGACCTCAGGAGAATCCAGGGGAATCTTTTTGGGGTCAACACCGGTCAGATCCTGAAGCATACGGATCATGGTGGGATCATCATGCCCCAGAATATCAAGTTTTAAGAGGTTATGCTCGATCGAATGATAGTCAAAGTGTGTCGTCACAATGTCGGTCGACATGTCGTTTGCCGGATGCTGGACCGGAGTAAACGAACAGATCTCTTCTCCCAAAGGCAGGACAATGATACCGCCGGGATGCTGTCCGGTCGTTCTTCTCACACCGACACAGCCCTGTACGACACGGTCGATCTCACAGCCGCGCTTGTGGATCCCGTGCTCCTCATAATAATTTTTTACAAAGCCGAACGCTGTCTTCTCCGCCATCGTTCCAATGGTACCCGCGCGGTAAGTCTGGCCGTCGCCAAAGATCACCTCTGTGTACTTGTGCGCTTTGCTCTGATAGTCACCGGAAAAGTTAAGGTCAATATCCGGTTCTTTGTCTCCGTCAAAGCCGAGAAATGTCTCGAAGGGGATGTCAAAGCCATCCTTTTCAAGCTTTGTTCCGCAGACCGGGCAGTTTTTATCCGGCATGTCGCAGCCGGCACGGCCGGCATAAGCGCGAACCTCCTCGGAATCAAAATCCGTGTAGTGACAGTTTGGACAGAGATAATGCGGGCTTAGGGGATTGACTTCCGTGATCCCGGCCATTGTCGCCACAAGCGAAGAACCAACGGACCCTCTGGATCCGACAAGGTATCCGTCTTCGTTTGACTTAGAGACAAGTTTCTGTGCAATAATATACATCACGGCAAAACCATTGGAGATAATGGAATGAAGTTCCCGCTCGAGCCGTTCCGCCACAATATCGGGCAGCTCTTCCCCGTAGATCTCATGAGCCCTGCTGTAGCAGGTCTCCCGAAGGAGCCGGTCGGAGTTCTCGATCTCGGGAGCACACTTATCCGGACGGACGGCACTGATCTTCTCACACATATCCGCGATGCGGTTTGTATTTGTGATCACGATCTCCCGGGCCTTCTCTTCGCCGAGATAGGAAAACTCTTCGAGCATTTCCTCCGTAGTGCGAAGATACAGCGGCGGCTGGAAATCGGCATCCTTAAATCCTTTCCCGCACATGATAATGCGTCGATACACTTCATCCTCGGGATCAAGAAAATGCACATCACAAGTTGCCACAACGGGTATGTTCATGCGCTCTCCCAGCTCAACGATGCTGCGGTTTAGTTCACGGATGTCGTCCTCTGAATCTACCGGTTCCTTGTCACTTCGAAGCATAAACGCATTATTGGCGACCGGCTGGATCTCCAGATAATCATAAAAAGCAGCGATACGGCGGATCTCTTCCTCCGGCCGGCCGTTTATGACTGCCCGGTACAGTTCTCCCGCCTCACAGGCAGAACCGACAAGAATACCCTCACGGAGCTTTGTGAGCTCACTTTTCGGAACGCGGGGACGACGGTTAAAATAAGTTAAATGGGAATCCGAGACCAGCTTATAAAGGTTCACTCTTCCGATATCGTTCTGTGCAAGCAGAATGGCATGATAGGTCGGAAGTTTTTTGATCCCCTCTTCCGTAGATTCGTTCATCTTTTCAAGCTGATCCAAAGAGTCGATATCGCGCTCTAAAAGCATGCGTACAAACTGCAAAAAGATAAGTGCTGTACACTCCGCGTCGTCCACTGCGCGGTGATGCTGATCCAGCGGAATGTGGAGAGCTTTTGCAACAGATTCCAGCTTGTAGCGTTTCAGCTGCGGCATAAGGATTCTTGCAAGTGAGACTGTGTCCAAAACCGTTTTTTCACATGGAAGCCCTAACCGTTCACAGCCTTTTTTTATAAAGCTCATATCAAAATCCGCGTTGTGGGCCACCATAACGGCTCCCTTGGAAAATTTGATGAATTCCGGCAGAGCATCCTGTATGGCCGGAGCGTTTAAGATCATCTCATCATGGATACCGGTAAGTTCACTTATTTCAAAAGGAATCGGCTCTTTCGGATTGACAAACGATGAAAAACGATCGATGATCTCACCGTTTTCAATGCGCACTGCGCCAATCTCTATGACTTTATTTTTATCGGGACTAAGACCGGTCGTCTCGAGGTCGAACACGACAAAGCTTCCGTCAAGGCTTTGGCCGGCCGCATTTGTCACGGGACTTTTTAAGTCGTCGACAAGATAGGCTTCCATCCCATACAGGATCTTAAAGTCATCATCCATGTCGACGAGATGCGTCGCATCCGTGAAGGCCTGTACATCACCGTGATCTGTAATGGCGATCGCCTTATGTCCCCATTTTCTGGCACGTTCAATGATATCTTTCACATCGGAGACGCCGTCCATATCGCTCATCTTGGTATGACAGTGCAGCTCCACTCTCTTTTCCGGAAAGTTATCCATCCGGTCTGAGAAAAACGAAGGGATCTTTCTTATGCCGGAGACGGAGCCGAGCGTGAGCTCATGATCAAAATTATCGATGGTCGTGATTCCTCTGACTTCAAGAAAATTTCCGGGCTTTACTCCATCCCGAATCTGCGGGAGTGACTCATTTTTGCAGAACATTTTTACAGCGATACTGTCCGTTAAGTCAGTGAGTACAAATTTGACGATGGTCTTCTCTCCGCGGATCTCATGCTCGTCGACGGAAAGCACCTGACCTCGTATCACAACATCGCCGATCTCGCCGGTGATCTGTTCAATCCGTATCGGATCCTCCGCAAAGCTGCGCCCGTAGATCAGATCGGGATCGGTGCTTTTCGCGGCAGAGCGGCTGGTCTTTTTTGTCCGGCTTTGAGGTACTTTTGCTTCTGCACCCTGTTCTTTCGTTTCCCGGGAACGGGCGGCACTGCGAACAATACTTTCCACCTCATCTATCATCTGTCTCTCGGCATTCTCAAGCTCTGTCGAATTGGAGAGCTCAGAAAACCGCATACAAATCTCCGCCTGTATGCCGCATCTCTCATGAAATATCTTGTCTAAGATCCGGTAGATCTCCTCCTCTTTTTGATGGGCGACAAACGTATCTTCCAGCGTAACGATCAGGGACCGATCATCCGGGCAGATCGTATCGGCATGGCATAAAAGATTGTATTCCACAAGACTGTAATCATGAAATTCCGTCAGGACCGACTGCCAGTATGCGTCCATGAGGTCCGGCATTGTATACTGATCTGAGAGCAGAAATTGTTCCACGATCTCCACAGAGACATTTTGATCAGCAAAAAACTGGCGCTTTAACTCTCTCTCCAGCGAACAGACCGTCTCTTTCAACAAAAGCCGATTACTGGTAAGACAGATGCGAACAGCGCTGCGGTATTTGTTTGTGGATACCTTTGAGACTTCGGCATCCCGAAGAAGGTCCGCGATATCAGGATTCAGTTTAATCTGAGGAAACACCTCAAAAAAAGGCTTTGCCATATTGTGTCATCCTATGTTATTTCCAGTTTTCAAGTTCACTTTTCAGTGCGGCGATAAGCTCATCCTCCGGCACCTTTAAAATCACTTCACCCTTCCGCAGCAAAAGGCCCTCACCGGCGCCTCCGCAAACTGCAAGGTCCGCTTCTGCGGCTTCCCCGGGTCCGTTTACCACACAGCCCATCACTGCGATCTTTAGATCGAGCGGAAATTCCTGGGCCATGCGCTCTACCTGATCAGCCAGTTCGATCAGATCGATACTCGTCCGCCCGCAGGTCGGGCAGGATATGACCTCAATCCCACCGGATCGAAGCCCGAGTGTCCGAAGGATCTGTTTCGCTGAGCGGATCTCCTCTACGGGATCTCCGGTCAAAGAGACGCGGATCGTATCCCCGATCCCCTCGTGTAAGATCAATCCGATGCCAATGGCCGACTTTATGTTTCCGCTTATTAAAGTACCTGCCTCGGTAATCCCTATATGCAGCGGATAGTCTGTCTTGTCTGCGATCAGTTCATGCGCTCTCACACACATCATGACGTCGGAGGATTTGATGCTGATGACCAGATTCTCATAGCCGAGCTCTTCGATCCTGTTCACATTTTTTAAGGCGCTCTCAACCAATCCCTCTGCCGTCACACCGCCGTATTTTTCAAGCAGATCCTTCTCGAGAGATCCGCTGTTTACTCCGACACGGATCGGGATATTGTGTTCTTTCGCGGCCCAAACCACAGATTTTAAGTTATCCTCGGAACCGATATTTCCGGGATTGATCCGGATCTTATCCGCCCCGCTTTCAATTGCTGCTACCGCAAGGCGATAGTCAAAGTGAATATCCGCGACAAGCGGGATCCGAATCTGATCCCTGATCTCCCCAAGCGCCTGCGCTGCCTCCATATCAGGCACGGTACAGCGTACGATCTCGCACCCGGCAAGTTCAAGTCTGTGGATCTGATCCACCGTGGCGGAAATATCCTGCGTTTTCGTATTAGTCATAGACTGGATCACGATCGGATGATCTCCTCCGATGATCACATCTCCAATTTTAATCTCTCTGCTCTTTCTTCTGTTCCTGTCCATTTTCAAATAAACCTTACGATTTTTTTGCGGTATGTTACCTAAATAAATATTTTGTATATGTCATTAAACACGATAAAGATCATGAGGCCAAACATACAGATCAGGCCGACGTAATGAACCATGTTCTCCCGTTCCGGCTTGACGCGTCTGCCCCGGATGGCCTCAATGACCAAAAACAAAAGACGGCCTCCGTCAAGTCCGGGGATCGGCAATAGGTTCACCACTCCCAGATCCGCAGATATAAGGACTCCCATATTCAGCATATTTAGCGTCACGTAGAGAGGCCCGTCCGCCGAGCTCTCCTCATAGGTGTCGCCGATGGTCTTCACGATCCCGACCGGCCCGGATAGCTCCCTTACGCCGATCTGATTCGTGACCAGCATCTCAAGGCTCCTTAGCGTGTATTGGATCCAGTATTTGACATCGTAGATCCCATACAGGATCGTCCGTGCCGGACCGTACTTGGTGTAGCCCGGCTCACTGTATATACCGTAGATATAACGTCCGGCATCGCTGTCATAAACCGGAGTGATCGTGGTGGAATGTTTTTCCCCATCGCGGACAAACGTCACATCCACGGGCTGTCCCTCGTGAAAGATGGTATACATCGTGATCTCTTTATAAAAATGGATGTGCTTGCTGTTCATCCGAACGATCTCATCCCCGGTCATAAGGCCGGACTCCTCGGCGGGATATCCCTCCTGCAATCCACCGACAACGGGACGCACGATCCCGATGGAGGCAATTATGATCACAGAAAAGATGAGGGCCATGAGAAAATTAAAGACAGGTCCCGAAGCGATCACAATGATCCTGGCCCAGACAGGCTTTTTTTGAAACGAACGCTCATCATCCGTATCTTCCTCTTCGCCTTCCATCACACAGGCCCCGCCAAATGGGACACATTTTAACGCATACGTTGTCTCACCCTTCTTAAAACTGAAAATGGTCGGGCCAAATCCAAGCCAGAACTCATTGACTTTGATATCATTGGCCTTCGCAGCGATCAGATGGCCTAACTCATGAAAAACGATGATCACACAGAGCAGGATGATGGCAATGATATATCCGATTACTCTCATAGATCATCACCTGCTCTCAATCTGCTCATATACGGCACGCTCAGTCTCAAAAATATCATCAACATCGGGGTCGGCAATAAAGGTGCTCTTATCCATGGCATCCCGGATGATATCCGTAATCCCGGCAAATGAGATCTTTTGATCCAAAAAGAGAGCGACCGCTCTCTCATTTGCCGCATTAAATACTGTGGGCATATTCCCTCCACGGTCAGCTGCCTCAAGTGCAAGACGCAGTCCCGGGAACGTATCCATATCCGGTTTTTCAAATGTAAGAGAAGCAAGATCATAAAAATCAAGCCTCACTCCATCCAGATATTTTCGCTTGGGATAATAGAGCGCATACTGGATCGGCAGACGCATGTCCGGTGTACCCAGCTGCGCCATGACGGCTCCGTCCTTATATTGGACCATAGAGTGGATCACGCTTTGCGGGTGGACCACTACCTGGATCTGTTCCGGGGAAACGTCAAAGAGCCACTTCGCCTCCATCACTTCCATTCCCTTGTTTACAAGGGTGGCAGAATCAATGGTCACTTTTTTGCCCATCACCCAGTTGGGATTTTTGAGGGCCTCGGAAACGGTCACGTCTTTTATGTCATCTCGTGTCTTTCCACGGAACGGACCGCCGGAAGCTGTTAAAAGGATCTTTTCGATCTCATTGTCATATTCCCTCTCTCCCTGCAGGGACTGAAAGATGGCGGAGTGCTCACTGTCCACCGGAAGGATCTGTACCCCGTGTTTTTTTGCCAGGGGCATGATGATATGTCCCGCCGTCACAAGGGTTTCCTTGTTGGCGAGTGCGATATCTTTGCCGGCCTCGATCGCGGCGATAGTCGGGCGGATCCCCATCATACCAACGACAGCGGTGACGAGCAGATCCGATTCTTCCTGCGCTGCGACGCAAAGCAACCCCTCCATGCCAAAATAAACCGGAATGTCAAGATCCGAAATACGGGCACGAAGGTCCTTTGCCGCCTCCTCTGTGGCGACAGAGACCAGCGACGGTGAAAACTCGCGGATCTGCTTTTCCAACAGATCCACATTGTGCCCCGCCGCAAGTGCTGTGACGAAAAAATCCTCCCTGTGCAGGCGGATGACTTCGATTGTCTGTGTTCCGATGGAACCGGTGGAGCCAAGAATGGCAATTTTTTTCATATGCACTCCGAATCTAGCGAATTCTTATCGATTAAACAGATACAGAGAAAGATAATATATAATAGGCGCCGTAAAGATCACGCTGTCAAAGCGGTCAAGGATCCCGCCGTGTCCGGGAATCAGTTTCCCGAAGTCTTTCACATCGTAATTTCTTTTTATCGCGGATGCCGCTAAGTCTCCTACCATCGCGACCAATGCACCCGGAATGGCAACGACTGCCATCAGCATGATGTAGGACACATCCGCTCCCATCCAGTTTTTAAAGATAAAACCATAGATGATCGTCAGGACAAATGCTCCGACCACGCCGCCCACAGCGCCCTCAACCGTTTTCTTGGGACTGAGCTTCGGCGTCATTTTGTGTTTGCCGAACAGCATGCCAAAGCAGTAGGCACTCGTATCGCAGCCCCAGGCGCTTAAGAAGATCAGCCACACGAGATAGGTGCCGTTCCCCAAAGAGCGCGTTAAATAGATGCAGGAAATCATGACGGCAACGTAGAAAAAGCCGAAAAATACAGCCATGATCTGTGAGATACGAAACCGCGGATAACCGAATACAAAGCAGCACATGCACACGAGCAGAAATGCCATGATAAGGAGCATGACATCCGGAAGGAAGTGAAACTGCATATTAAGATAATAGACAACGGCGGCCGCGTAGCCGACGATTCCAATGCTCGTTTCAACCTTAAAAACCCGGTACAGCTCAAACATCCCGATCAGGGAGACGATGCCGAGCACCAGCAAAAGCAGAGATCCGCCGTATATGATAAATATCAATGCGAGAACAACTAAAACGATCCCGCTAAGCAATCTTGTTCGAAACATAGTCTCTTGTCCCTCAGTTAGCCTTTCCGTATCTTCTGTCTCGCCGATTATAGGCCTCAATGGCCCGGATCAGCTCTTTTTTGTCAAAATCCGGCCAAAGGGTATCGGTAAAATAAAACTCACTGTACGCATGCTGCCACAGGAGATAGTTGGACAGACGCATCTCTCCGCTTGTCCGGATCATGAGATCCGGATCGGGGATCCCGGCTGTATCAAGATAGCCGGAAAACATGGATTCATCGAGATCCTTTGCATCAAATGGGCCGGCCTCATAGTCGCGGAGGAGTGCTCTCATCGCACGGAGCATCTCATCCCTGCTCCCGTAATTGATCGCGATCTGTAAGTGAAGACCGTCAAAATCTCTGGTGTCATCCTCAAGTACGCGGATCAGATCCTGCAGGTCCGAAGCAAGGGCAGAGGTGTCGCCGATCACGCGGACACACATGTGGTGTTCCAGCGCCTCGCGGTGACAAATCTTCAGATAAGTTCCAAAAAGCGACATCAGAGCTCTTACCTCACTTTCGGCGCGTTTCCAGTTTTCAGTAGAGAACGCATAGATCGTGAGATATTTGATGCCAAGATCATCGGCATCCCTGCAAAGATCCATCACCACCTCGGCACCCTTTTTATGGCCGAACGTGCGCGGCTTTCCATGCTCTTTCGCCCATCTCCCGTTTCCATCCATGACAATGGAAACATGGTTTGGAATCGTAAGTTCCTGTTTTTCCATCCTGCCTCTCACCTTCTCATGCTGTAAGGCCTGCGCATTCGAAAACGTCATGTCGATGCGCAAATAAAAGAGACGGGGGCACCAAAAACGCCGTGTCCCCGTGAAATAATACGCTGCTAAACTGTCATGATCTCATCGTTCTTGTCAGCCACTGCTTCATCGATCATAGACATGTATTTGTCAGTCAGTTCCTGGACCTCGTCCTGAAGATCCAGCGTCTGATCCTCGGAGACGCCGTCCGCCTTCCCCTGCTTTTTGATGGATTCATTCGCGTCACGTCGAATGTTTCGGACAGCCACCTTGGCCTCTTCGCCTTTTTTCTTGACCTCCTTGGCCAGCTCCTTACGCCGCTCTTCTGTCAGCTCAGGAAAGGCAAGGCGGATCATCTTTCCGTCGTTTGTCGGATTTAAGCCCAGATCTGAAGCGAAGATCGCCTTTTCGATCACTGGAACCATGTTGGGGTCCCAGGGCTGAATCAGGATCATCCTTGGCTCCGGCACAGATACATTGGCTACCTGCTGAATCGGTGTCGGGGTGCCGTAATAATCTACCTGAATCTGATCTAATACCTGCGGATTGGCCCGCCCGGCTCGGATCGCCCCAAACTCCCGTAAAAGATTCTCATATGATTTCTCCATTTTATCGTCATATTTGGCGATGAGTTCGTTCATGGTGCAACCTCCAATTTGATTAATTTTTCTATGAAACGATCACTTTCGTTCCGTTAAAATCCCCTGAGATCGCTTTGACAATACTGTTTTCCTCCTGAAGAGCGAAGACATACATGGGGATTTTATTTTCCATGCACAGAATGGACGCGGTGAGATCCACCACCTCCAGTTTTTGATCGATCACGTCCTGAATCGTGATCTCATCGTAGCGCACGGCATTTGGATTTTGTTTCGGATCACTGTCATATACCCCGTCGATCGATTTAGCTAAAAGAATCGCATCCGCATCGATCTCAGCCGCGCGAAGCGTCGTCGCCGTATCTGTGGAGAAAAACGGATGTCCGGTTCCCCCTGCAAAAAATACGACCATATCTTTCTCAAAATATTTGTTAGCCCTGTCCTTTGAAAAAATCTTTGTAAAGGATCCACACTCAAAGGGGGTGAGGATATTGGTGTACATACCGACGGAACGAAACATTTCAGAGACATAGATGCTGTTCATAACCGTTGCGAGCATCCCGATCTGGTCAGCTTTTGTACGGTCGATGCTCTCGTTCGTACGGCCTCTCCAGAAATTGCCTCCGCCGATCACGATTCCCACATTTACACCCTGTTCAACGATCTGTTTCACCTGTGCAGCTACTTTTAAGATGATTTCGTCGTCAAAACCGGTTGTGTTATCGCCGGCCAGGGCCTCTCCACTGAGCTTTAATAATACCCGTTTCATCTTGTAACCCCCTTCTCAGTTTCACATTTTGCCGGAGTCTATCTAATCTTACCATATCTCATGGAAAAAATCGAGTCTCTAGCAGATAAAGTTTCCATCCTTCGCCACGTCAGCCACCAATTCCCGATCATCCATATGATATTTTTTTCCGCGGATCTCCTGGTAATCTTCATGTCCCTTCCCTGCCAGGACAATGACATCGCCTTCCTTCGCATTCTCGATCGCGTATCGGATCGCTTCGGCACGATCTAAAATAGAGATATACGCTCCGTCCGCCTTTTTGACTCCCGTCAGGATATCATCCACAATGGCGGATGGCTCCTCATCTCTCGGATTATCCGAGGTTACGATTGTGAGATCAGCCAGGCGTGACGACACCTCTCCCATCTGAAATCTTCTGTCGCGTGCACGGTTGCCTCCGCAGCCAAAAACACAGACGAGTCTCTTCGGATTGTATTCCCTAAGCGTAGTTAAGAGGCTCTCTAGGCTCATGGCATTGTGTGCGTAGTCGACCATAAGAGAAAATTTGGAGGAGACAGGAAGGATCTCTACTCTTCCCTTTACCTGAATCTTTGAGAGGGAATCCCGGATCGTCTCCTTATCCACTCCAAAATGATGACAGATAGCAATCGCTGTCAGAGAATTATAAACACTGAAAAGGCCCGGAATATCAATCTCTACGTCCATGTCCAGTTCACCGGTCAGGTGATAGGCCACTCCAAGCGCACCACCTTTGTCGATCAGGCGGACATCCTCAGCCCGAAGATCTGCCTGAGGCGAAAAGCCGTAAGTCTCCACTTCACAGGTATGTCCGGCAAGGATCTGATTAAGATGGCTGTCATCGGCATTGAAAATACCATATCGGCACTGGGAAAACAACATGCTTTTACATCGGATATAGTCATCGAGATCCTTATGCTCATTCGGACCGATGTGATCGGGCTCCAGATTCGTAAAGATCCCGTAATCGAACATAATTCCGCCGACCCGGTGCAGCATAAGTCCCTGGGAGGAGACTTCCATCACGACACACTTGCAGCCGGCATCCACCATCCTGCGAAACGCCTCTTGTATCACATATGATTCCGGTGTGGTGTTGGCAGCCGGGATCGCCTCATCGCCGATGATCATCTCGATCGTTCCGATCAGACCGGTCGAATATCCGGAATGTTCGAGGATCGACCGCACCATGTAGGTTGCGGTGGTCTTCCCCTTTGTACCGGTAATGCCGATCGTTGTCATCTCTTCGGCCGGATAACCGAAGTATGCAGCAGAGGCCTCCGCCAGAGCGAGCCGGGTATCGTCAACCCTGATCACGGTCACATCCCCGGGAACATCGACGGGATGTTCCACGATAAGAGCGGCTGCGCCCTTCTCGGCAGCCTGCGCCGCATAGACATGGCCATCACTGACGGCTCCTTTTATACACACAAAGACAGAGCCCTCCTCAATCTTCCGGGAGTCATAGACTAAAGTAGTCATCTCCCGATCCGGAGTGCCCTGCAGACATTCATAATCAAGTTTTTGAAGCAGGTCTGATACGTTCATTTAGCAATACTCCATTCCCCGGATCAGATGTCGATCTCACCTTCAAAGACAGTGGACGCAGGTCCCGTCATCCAGACGGTATTGTGATCCCTGTCAAAAAAGATCTCCAAATCTCCTCCTAGGAGATGCACGAGGACATGTTCCCCGGTATATCCGTTTAATACGCAGGCCACAACAGAGGCACAGGTGCCGGTTCCGCAGGCAAGTGTCTCCCCAGAGCCGCGCTCCCAGACACGCATATTGATCTCGTCCTTTGAAAGCAGCTGCACAAACTCCGTATTGATCCGGTCCGGAAAGCGTTCGCAGTGTTCAAAAAGAGGTCCGATCGTCTCAATGGGAAAAGAGGCGGTATCGGAGACTATCACAACAGCATGGGGATTTCCCATCGAGACACAGGTCATCCGATATTGCGTATCATTTATGATGATCGGCTCGTCGATCACACACTCTTTGTCAGATACGACCGGAATCTGTTTGGGATCCAAGATGGGAGCCCCCATATTTACGTTCACGGAAGACACCTTACCATCCTCAATCGTCAGCTCGAGCTGTTTGATACCGGATTTCGTCTCAACCGTGATAGAAGTCTTGTCTGTCATACCGTGGTCATAGACATATTTTGCCACACAACGGATACCGTTTCCACACATACTGCCCTCCGAGCCGTCGGCATTGTACATTGCCATGCGAAAATCAGCCGTGTCCGATGGACAGATCAGGATCAGGCCGTCAGAGCCGACCCCGAAATGGCGGTCGCTTACCGCGATCGCTGTCGCAGCCGGGTCCTTTACTGTCTCCTCAAAGCAGTTCACATACACATAATCGTTGCCGCATCCGTGCATCTTGGTAAACTTCATATGATTCACTCCTAAGTCCTATTCTTCACCCTCATTGGAATCTTCGTCAGAGTTGTCCTCCGTGTCGTCATACCACTCTTCGTCGTCATATGAATCGGCATCATCGGTTGATTCGTAAGATTCCTCCTCTTCGTCTGTATCCTGCGATTGATCTTCCTCTGAATAGCTGTATGTCTGAGGTGATGTCTGCGGATAAAAAATATAATTGCAGCGCAGCACTTCACTCCGATTTCCGTTCGCATCGATCGCGACAAGCGAGAGAACATTGTTGCCCTCCGGTATTGTGATCGGGCCGGTATAGCGATAGGAGTCCTCATCCGGTTCAGAGTTGGTCCAGGAATAGTAAACGGTCGTTCCGGCGGGAACGGTTACCGTCACAGTCCTCTCATAGTCAAACTCTCCGCCGTCCGGAGAGGCTTTCGGCATATCCGGTTTGGCAAGCTCGACCTGATAGACTGCAGTGACCGGTTCACTGTAGTTGCCGTCCTCATCCATACATACGGCAGTCAGGGTAGTGATCCCCTGTGCGTCTATCTCAATCGGGGAAGTGTACATAGTATCCTTTGATGTTGGAGTCATTCCGTTGAGTGTGTAATATATCGTAAGGCCCTTTTTCGGCGCACGGATCTCCACAGAAAAATACTCGGTATAGGTACCGGACTCCACCTTGATCTCGGGCTCCGGGATAATATAAGCGTCAAACAAAGCCAAAATATCAGGGTTTGTGACCGTCTTTCTTAGGGCTTGGATCTCCGACTGTTTCCCTTGCGCGTCATAGACTTTTAAAATGCCCTCATATGCCTCCGCGCAGTCCGGATCCAACTGGATCGCAGTAAGAAAACAATTTTCGGCAGAAGCGTAGTCAGGGATCGCAGCATAGACCTCACCCTCCAAAACAAGAGCGTCCACATTTTCGGGATCCCTTCCGAGCAGTTGGTTGAGAAATGTGAGGGAACTGTCATAATCCTTTTGATCATACTCCTGCTGTGCCCTTCTGAGCAGATAAGTCTCAGAGTGCGTGTTGCGGTACATAATACCGGCAAACACACAAACTGCGGCTGCCGCAATGACGATCACAAGAATCAGATTCCGCCTTGTCTTGTTCTGTTTTTTCTTTTTGGTGCCGGTTGTCGGAGCGGTTTCGGTTTCAGTACCATTTCCGGTTTCGGTCGTGTCATCGTTTAAGTTCTTTTCATCCACGATCTCCTTTAAGAGCTCCTCCTCAAGGACATCCACCGCAGAGATCATCTGAACTTCCTGTCCGCAATTTGGACAGATGACACTTCCCTCCGGAAGCACGGCTCCACAATTTGAGCAAACCGTCATATTTGTATTATTCTCATCCATGATTCAAATATATATAAAATGTATAGATCCTTCTCAAAACAATCCGGTGATCACACCGTTGTCGTCCACATCAATCCCATTGGCAGCCGGAGTTTTGGGCAGGCCGGGCATCGTCATGATGGATCCGGTGACGGCAACGACGAATCCGGCTCCCGCATTCACGTATACTTCTCTCACGTTGATCATAAAGTGTTCCGGCCGTCCCAACTTTTTCGGATCATCCGAGAGAGAATACTGGGTCTTGGCCATGCAGACCGGAAAATCCGACATGCCAAGATCCTCGATCCGCTTCAATTCTCTTTCCGCTGCGGCAGTGTAAGTCACTCCGTCAGCGCCGTAGATCTCACGGGCAATGGTATCGATCTTGTCTTTTAAGGGCAGCTCTAAGCTGTACAGAGGCTCAAAGCCGCTCTCATTCGACTCCAGGACACGAAGCAAACAGTTGGCAAGAGATATGCCGCCCTCACCGCCGTTTTCCCAGACCTGTGAGAGGGCAAAATCACAGCCGCGTTCGGCGCAGAACTCTTCGATAAACCTAACTTCAGCCTCCGTATCCGTGACAAAAGAATTTAGAGTCACTACCACCGGGACATGATATTTCTGGAGATTTTCGATGTGTTTTTCCAGATTGACGATCCCGGCTTTTAAGGCATCCATATTCTCTTCCGAAAGATCGGCTTTAGGAACTCCTCCGTTATATTTTAAAGCGCGCACGGTAGCCACCAGTACCACTGCATCCGGCTTAAGGCCTGCCATGCGGCATTTGATATCAAAAAACTTTTCAGCGCCGAGATCCGCACCGAATCCAGCCTCCGTGATCGTATAATCGGAGAGTTTTAAGGCCATCTTTGTCGACTGTACGCTGTTGCATCCGTGTGCGATGTTCGCGAAGGGACCGCCGTGTACAATGGCAGGCGTGTGTTCCAGCGTCTGGATCAGATTAGGTTTTAAAGCATCTTTTAAAAGCGCAGCCATTGCGCCGACCGCCTGCAGCTGAGAGGCAGTGATCGGCTCACCCGAAAACGAGTAGGCCACGATCATCCTGCCCAGACGACGTTTTAAATCTTCCATATCATCTGCCAGACACAGAACTGCCATGATCTCAGAGGCCACGGTGATGACAAAGTGGTCTTCCCGTACCATGCCATCTGCCTTGCTGCCAAGTCCGACTACAATATTCCGAAGTACCCTGTCATTCATATCCAGACAGCGTTTCCAGACGACCTGCCTCGGATCGATGCCGAGCTCGTTGCCCTGTTGGATGTGATTATCCAGCATAGCTGCAAGAAGATTGTTTGCCGAGGTGATCGCATGAAAATCTCCTGTAAAATGCAGGTTTAAGTCTTCCATGGGGACCACCTGCGCGTATCCGCCGCCGGCGGCTCCGCCCTTGATGCCGAAACAGGGACCGAGGGAAGGCTCCCTTAAGGCTAAAACAGCGTTTTTCCTGAGCTTTCCCAGCGCCTGCGCGAGCCCTATGCTAGTCGTTGTCTTTCCTTCCCCTGCCGGAGTCGGATTGATGGCCGTTACCAGAATCAGCTTCCCATCCGGATCCTGGCTGACCCGATTCTTAAGATCGTCGGAAAGCTTGGCTTTGTACTTACCGTAGAGCTCCAGCTCATCCTCCTTGATTCCGATCCGTCCTGCGACCTCAGCAATGGGATCCATCGCGGTTTCCTGTGCGATCTGAATATCTGTCTTCATTAAAAATTACCCCTGCTCTTCCTGTAGGTTTTCAAATTCTTCCACCGTCATAAGGACACGGCGGGGCTTTGTGCCCTCCTCCGGTCCAACGACGCCGGCCTCCTCGAGCTGATCCATGATCCGGGCCGCACGATTGAAACCGATCTTAAAGTTGCGCTGCAGCATTCCGATGGAGCCTTTTTCCTTCTCTATGAGGAAATAAGCTGCATCGGCAAAGTAAACATCACGATCATCGTCCGACTGGGTAAAACCGCTTCCCGACCCGAGGGCGGACTCCGATGACCGTACCTTATCTTCTATATCAGCATTATAGGATACCTGTCCGTTTTTCGCAATGACATCAGAGACGACCTTAGCCACCTCACTGTCGGATACAAAAGCACCCTGCACACGCAGCGGCTTGGCGTATCCCTGCGGGTAAAAAAGCATATCACCCTTCCCGAGAAGCTTTTCCGCACCGTTCATGTCAAGGATCGTCCTTGAATCAACCCCGGATGTCACAGAAAACGCAATGCGGGAAGGCATATTTGCCTTGATAAGACCGGTGATCACATTGACGGACGGCCTCTGTGTAGCGATGATCAGGTGGATGCCGGCAGCTCTGGCCAACTGCGCCAGGCGGCAGATCGCATCCTCCACATCACTCGCAGCGACCATCATCAGATCGGCAAGCTCATCGACAATAATTACAATGTTGGCCATTCTCTTCGGTTTGTCCTCACCCTCTATGTCCTGAATGGAATCCACCTTTTTATTGTATCCCTCCATGTCACGGACACCATACTCGGCAAAAAGGTTGTACCGCTCTGTCATCTCTGCGACAGCCCAGTGTAGGGCTCCCGCAGCTTTTTTCGGATCCGTGACGACCGGGATTAAAAGGTGTGGGATATTGTTATAGACCGAAAGCTCAACTACTTTCGGATCGATCATGATCAGCCTCACCTCTTCGGGGGAAGCCTCGTAGAGAATACTCATTATGATCGTATTGATGCATACGGATTTGCCGGACCCTGTAGCTCCGGCGATCAACAGATGCGGCATCTTAGCGATGTCGGACACGATAATATGTCCGGCGATATCTTTACCGACACAAAATGAGATCGGGGACTTACTCTCTTTAAATTCTCGCGATTCGATGAGATCCCTAAGAGCCACTGTCACGTTTTGCTGGTTGGGCACCTCGATCCCGATTGCAGCCTTACCCGGAATCGGCGCTTCGATCCGGATATCAGACACCATCAGGTTCAACTTGATATCATCGGCAAGATTTAAGATCTTGCTCACTTTTACGCCCATCTCCGGCTGGATCTCATACTGTGTGACAGTCGGCCCACAGACCACATTGGTGACCTTTGCATTTACGCCGAATGTCTCCAGAGTCTCCTGAAGACGTGCCGACATTTGTTGAAGGTGGGTGCGGGAATCCCCTGTCTTTCTCGGGTCACCCTTTTTTAAGAGGCGGATGTTGGGGAAGGTATAGTTTCCGTGCGAAACAGCGGAAGATGCACTGATCGTCTGAGAGATATCATCCACCTGCGCGGTAACTTCCTGCATTGTCTGCTTTGACTTCTTTGCCGTAGTCTTTTTTACCGGAGGCGCCTCTTTAAAGGTGTCATCTTCCTGGTCTGCATTGACCGTATGAGCAGAACTTGTCTCATGTCCGGACATATGGATCGTCGGACCGCCTACGGGAGCCGTCTCTTCGTCTTCCTCAAACCCGTCATCGAAGGGGAATGAGGACATATCCATCTCTGTCATGCGGCCGTAATCGTCCGGTTCAATCCCATTTTCCCTGCGGCTGGCGGCAAGATCTATATTGATCGGAACATCGGTTGCCTTCCTGTCGCGACGGGGAGTTTTTTCCTCCCTGACATAACTGTCTTCCATGTCAAATTCCAAATCATCTTCCATGTCATCATCCAGGGCAAATTCTATATTGTCTTCAAAATCATCTTTCATGGACGCGCTTTTTTGCCGTTTGGAAGGCTTTGGAGATCTCTCCTCCGACTCTGCTTTATCCCTCGCATTATCCATTGCAGTATAATAGCGCTTTGACAGACCGCTGAACAGCGAACGCTCCGAGATCAGAATCACACAGAGTATCAAAATCAGGATCGAAATGATGACCGTAGCGGCAAAACCTATGCCGCGGATCATACCGGAGGCAAAGATGGATCCCACCATACCGCCGCCAGCCTTATCCATGGAACAGGTACGAAACGCTTCAAGCGGCCGGTAGGTTTCTCTTCCAAAATAGATGATATGGCAAAGAGCACAGACAAAAATAAAACAAAAGACCCCTGCCAGAGCTTTGACGAGCGCCCGGCCGGGATAGTGATATTTAGAATTGCTCCCAACAAAACGGTTGGAGATGAGAAAGGCAACAAGAAGGAAAAGCCCGACAGGAAAGATATAGGACATAGCACCGAATAATCCAAAGAAAAAACTGCCAAGCGCCCCGCCGATCGCGCCTGCTCTTCCAAAGTTCGCGACAAACAGCACAACACAGATAATGAGTACAACAAACAAGAGCACTTCGCTCTCCCAGGAAAAACGGGAGGCCGAGCTGTTCTTGCCGGAACCGGATTTTGTATTTTTCCCGGACGCAGGGCGCCCGGAAGAAGACTTTTTCTTATCGGCCATAGGTCACTCACCAAAAACTTAAAGACAATAAACTCTTAACTGTCTGTAACGATCCGATCAGACCATCCTCATATATCCGACGATTGCGATAATGCCGATCACAGCACAGTAGATGGCAAAGAATTTAAACAATTTTCTGGTGACGATCGCAACCATCAACTTAATGCAGATGTAACCAACCACTGCAGCAATAACCATTCCAACGATATAGATCAGTACCTGTGGCGCGGTGATCGACGCAGAACTCGTTTCACCGATCTCCAGTACCATTGCGCCGATGATCGCCGGTATTGAAAGAATGAAGGAATACTTTACCGCAAATTTCCGATCAAAACCGCTGAGCACACAGGATGTGATCGTCATTCCGGAACGCGAGATGCCGGGCAGGGTTGCGATCCCCTGGCAGATGCCGATCACGATCGCATTTCCGTACGTGGCGGTTTTCGGCTTTTTGTGTCCCTCCTGTGCCAGATCGCTCAAAAGCAGGATACCCGCTGTGATGAGCAGGCAGCAGCCCGGAATCAGCAGGATCATTTCAGCAACCTCCACAATATTCCGAAGCAGATACCCGATGATAACGGTCGGAATGGTGGAGACAATGATCAAAACAACAAATTTGCGGTAACTGCTGCAGATGATCTTTCTGTATTGGCCCCCTTTATTGCGGAATCTCGCAAAAAACATGACGAGATTGTAGCAGAGGTCACCGATGATCTCGAAAAACTCTATGATCAGCCGCCAGACATCCTTGTAATAAGCAGCGACCACGGCAGCCAGTGTTCCGACATGTAAAAGGACATCAAATAATATCCCGGTATCGGTATTGACCCCGGCCAGAATCTTGAATATGGCAAGGTGACCGGAACTGCTGACCGGCAAAAACTCGGTCAGCCCCTGGATCAGCCCCATCCATATCGACTGTAATAGTGACATACCCTTTCTTTATCCTCCCCTGATATTAAAACTTAAAAGCACGGTAGACAGGGATCAGGACCCTATCAGATAATCATAAAGGTTCCGATATTTTGCAGCGGAAACATGCCAGGAAAAATCCTGTTTCATGCCCCGTTCCGCAATCTGGTTCCAGGCACGCTTCTTATCAAAATAGATAGCCTTCGAATAATTGATGACATAAAGCATATCATTCGAATTGTAATCTGAGAATGAAAATCCGGTGCCGCTGTTTTCAAACTCATTAAACGGTATAACAGTATCCTTTAAACCTCCGGTCTCACGCACGATGGGTACGGTACCGTATCGGAAAGAGATCATCTGAGTCAGCCCGCAGGGTTCAAACCTGGAAGGCATCAAAAACGCATCTGCGGAAGCATACAGCTTCTGAGCAAGGTCATCATCATAGCAGATATTTGCGGAAACGCGGTCGGGATACTTCCAGGCAAAGTACTTAAACATATTCTCGTACCGCTCCTCACCGGTTCCGATCACAACAAACTGTGTATGGTCATCTATGATCTGTTCAAAGCAGTCGTCGATAAGGTCAACGCCTTTCTGATCGGTTAAGCGGGAAACCAGGCCGATCATATACTTCTTCCCATCAACGGCAAGCCCGAGCATCTCCTGCATCTTACGTTTATTTTTGGGCTTTTCTTTTCGGAAGGTTCCCACATCGTAATTCACAAACAGGCTCGGGTCTGTGTCAGGGTCAAAGTGATCATAATCAATGCCGTTTAAAATGCCCTGCATATCGAAATGGCGGGCCGCGAGAAGTCCATCTAAGCCTTCCCCATAGGCCGGTGTCTGGATCTCCTGCGCATACGTCTCACTTACCGTCGTAATGTAGTCGGCATAAACCAAACCGCCCTTTAACATATTGGCATCTTCCCTGTATTCCAGCTTATCCGGTGTGAACAGATCCCAGGGAAGACCGGTTAAGCCGACCATAGTCTCGACATCCCAGACACCCTGAAATCTAAGGTTATGGATCGTCATGATGGAGCGCATGCCCCAAAAAAACATATCTCCCTGAAATTCTGTATTTAAATAGACCGGGATCAGTCCGGTCTGCCAGTCGTGACAGTGGATAAGATCAGGCTGAAAACCGATCAGAGGGAGCATAGAGAGTACAGCTTTGTCGAAAAAGCAGAACTTCTCAATATCAAATCGGATGTTGCCATAGGGAAAGAATCCGGTGAAATACTCCTCATTGTCAATAAAATAATAAGTAATGCCGTCAAACTCGTACTTTAAAACGCCCACATATTTATAGGGGATATAAGGTCCGGTACCCATGTAAAAGTGGGTCACGTATTCAAACTGGCTGCGATATTCCTCAGGAATACAGGAGTAATTGGGGATCACCACACGGATATCCCACTCTTCTTTGTCAAACATTTTCGGCAGTGTGCCGCAGACGTCAGCCAGTCCTCCGGTTTTGATAAACGGCACGCACTCGGATGCGGCAAATAAGATTTTTTTCATAAAAAATCCTCCCAGACCTACTCGTCCCAGTTGTGGTATACTTGCTGCACATCGTCATCCTCATCCAGGATATCAAGGATGCGCGTGATATCTGCAATATCCTGTGAGTCGGTAAGTTCCACATAGTTCTGAGGTCTCATTGTCACTTCAGCGCTTACCATGGGGATCCCATCATCTTCCAATGCCTGTCTCACATCGCTGAAGAGATCAGGATCCGTAAGGATCTCATAGCTGTCTTCCTCTTCCAAAAAATCATCGGCACCGGCATCCAGCGCCGCCATCATGAGGTCATCGGCATCCATATCACACTCATCTTTGCCGACAATGATCTCACCCTTTTTGTCAAACAGGAAGGAGACACATCCGGTCGTGCCCAGATTGCCTCTGTTTTTGGTAAACGCGCTCCGGACATTGGCTGCCGTGCGGTTTTTATTATCTGTTAAGGTGTCTACGATGATCGCGGTCCCGCCCGGACCGTAACCTTCGTAGGTAGCTGACACGTAATTGACGGAATTCGAGTCCCCGGCTGCTTTTTTAATACCGCGTTCAATGGTATCGTTCGGCATGTTGTTCGCCTTGGCCTTCGCAATGACATCGCGGAGCTTGCTGTTGTTGGCGGGATCCGGACCACCCTCCTTTACGGCGACAGCTATCTCTCTTCCAATTACGGTAAAGACCTTGCCTTTTGCTGCGTCATTCTTTTCTTTTTTATGTTTAATGTTGGAAAATTTGGAATGTCCGGACATAGCCTTTCCTCCTCGTATTCACAAAAAAATTCCCGGAAATAAATCTGGAATTTTAATTAAATATAACAATAAAATTTTATCAGTTTCACCCTGAATAGTCAAGCAAAGCGTCCGCTCCGGACATAGACCCGGGGGACTCTTTTTCCAATGTCACAGGCGAACTCGTAGTTGAAACGGCCGGACATTTCTCCGAGCTGTTCCATGGTAATCTCTTCTGCCCCGTCCCGACCGAGAAGGATGACCTCATCGCCGGCCTTGACACTGTCGATCGCTGTAACATTTACCATAAACTGGTCCATGCAGACACGTCCGCAGATCGGGGCGCGCTGACCATGAATAAGCACATATCCGAGATTGGAAAGGGTGCGGGGATATCCGTCTCCATAGCCCACCGGAATCGTGGCGATCGTCTCCCGCTCCGACGCCTGATAGGTCCTGCCGTAACTGACGGTCACACCCGCCTCGATCGTCTTGACCTGAACGACATGGCTCTTTAACGTCATAAGAGGCTTAAGATCGATCCGATCGTGTTTTACCTCGTCCGATGGCCAAAGGCCGTAAAGAATGATGCCTGCCCTCACAAGGTCCAGATCATACTGCGGCAGATCTATGATACCGGCACTGTTGGAGATGTGACAGAGAGGAATGTCAATTCCCATCTCATCAAGGCGGTCCAAAAGTGCAAAAAACCGATCTGCCTGCTTTTTAGAGAATGCCTTGTCGGCATGATCGGCTTCGGCAAAATGTGTAAAAATGCCCTCGATCTCAATGCAGGGCATAGCGGCGATCCGCGAAATCTCATTTGCGGTCTCTTCGATAAGATCTTCCGTACAGGGAAATCCGATCCTGCTCATTCCGGTATCTACTTTTACGTGAACGCGAAGCGTTTTTCCTGCCTTTTGCGCTGCCTCAGAAAAATCCTGTGCCGACTTGGTCGAGATCAGAGTCGGCCGGATCCCCAGATCTATCACCGTATCATAGTCCTCTTCAAATACATAGCCGAGAATTAAAAGAGGCTTTAAAAAGCCAGCTTCGTTAAGTTCCACTGCCTCGTCCACCGTGGCGACTGCGTATCCCCATACACTCTCTCGGCCTTCCATAACTTCTGCGAGAGGCAGGGCTCCGTGTCCGTATCCGTCCGTCTTTATGACGGCGCAGATCTTTGTCTCAGGTGAGATCAGCCTTTCGATCTCATCAAGGTTATGTTCAAAACAATCCAGGTCGATCTGGGCGCATATTCTGCTGTGTTGTATCATCATCAAACTCCTCTAAAAAATATTGCAGAGGGCATCCGTTAAATCGGACGCCATAAGAGAGGTCTTGCCGATCACCGACGCAGCCGTATCTCCGGCCATACCATGGATCATAACACCGAGCACGGCAGCCAGTTCCGGCTTGACATGCTGACCGAGCAGGGCGCCGATGATCCCGGTGAGGACATCGCCGGATCCGGCAGTGGCCATCCCATTGTTTCCGGTCGTATTGATCCACATACTCCCATTCGGAGCGAAGGTCACGGTGTGCGCATCCTTTAGTACTGTCACTGCCCCATATTGTCCTGCAAACTGCTCTGCCGCAGCGGGGAGGTCATCTTTAACTGCTTCAACAGATGTCCCCAAAAGGCGCGCCATCTCTCCGGGATGGGGGGTCACGATCAAAGGGACTGCCGCATCATTTAACCAGTCATGATGCGCGGCAAGGATATTGAGTCCATCGGCATCTATCAGGCAGGGAACATTCGTATATTTTAAGACACAGTGCACCATGTCTTCAGCCTGCCTTGACATCCCGATACCGGGTCCTAATACGATCGCATCAGCCCAACCCGTAAGTTCACTGACAAAAGATTCCATATCTGTCTTTGAATCATAGGTGGATAAGATCGCCTCCGGGACAAGTGTCTGGATGATCTCACGATTTTCTTTGTCCGTCACGACCCGGACGAGTCCCGAACCGGAGCGATAGGCCGCCTTGGCGGAAAAAGCAGCTGCGCCTGCCATATTATAGGATCCGGCAAAGATCAAAAGCTTCCCATACGTCCCCTTGTTGGAGTCATCCGTTCTGGAAGGAAGGAGGGCAAGATCTTCCGGCTGCGCCATCCTGACTTTAGGCTTGACATCCATAAGGCTCATCTCATCGATCCCGATATCTTTTACACTCAGCTTTCCGCAGCAACCGGCTCCCGGATAGAGTATCTGTCCAACTTTTGCAAAGCCGAAGGTCACCGTAAGATCAGCCTCAAAGGCAATGCCCATCACTTTACCGGTATCAGCCGAGATGCCGGACGGGATGTCCACCGCGACCTTAAAGCCTGAGCGTTCATTTAATGCCTCGAGGACCTCACGATATCGACCGCCGATGTCACGCGCAAGACCGATGCCAAAAAGGGCATCCACGATCACGTCAAATTCTCCCTTCGGCATATCTCTCTCGATCCTGATTCCGTATTTGCGGGCGATTGCCAACTGTCTGGCAGCCTCCTCGCTGCACTTTTCCTCGTTTCCGGGGAAAAGGATCGTCACTTCATACCCTTTCAGATTCAGCAGGCGTGCGACAGCCAGACCATCACCGCCATTGTTTCCGACACCGCAGGCAATCAAAATGCGTGCGTATGGATCCGTCTGCGCGGCCGTGATCTCCTCTGCTGTGCTAAGCGCCGCGCGCTCCATAAGGACAGCTGAAGGGACTCCATAACCCGCTGTCATCGTATTGGCATCACATGTCTGCATCTCATTCGCTGTTAAAATATATTTCATGCTCCACTCCTGTAAAATCCCCCTGCGACAGCAGGAGGATTTTTTATTCAATACTGTTTTGCTTGATATTGTATGATAGCTGCATCAGGCTGTCCGAAAGGTGAACATTTTCAACGATAATATCTTCAGGAAGATCAAGATCCAAATGAGCAAAGTTCCAGATCGCGTGAATGCCGCAGGAGACCAAAGTTGCCGCGGCGCTCTCGGCCTGATCCTTCGGCAGGGTAAGAACTGCGATATCCACCTCATGTTCAGCCAGAAAGCGCGGAAGCTCCGATATGTCAGAGATCGAAATGTCCCGAACCATTGTTCCGATCAGGTCATGGCTTACATCGAAGAGTCCAATGATGGAAAAACCTCTCTTGGCAAAATTGGTATACTTCGCAAGCGCCTGTCCCATATTCCCGGCTCCGATTACAACAATATTGTGATTCTGGTCGAGACCGAGGATTTTTCCGATCTCTTCATAAAGATACCTGACATTATAGCCATATCCCTGTTGCCCGAATCCCCCGAAGTTGTTCAGATCCTGCCGGATCTGTGATGCAGTCACCTTCATTCGGGCACTCAGATCGTTGGAAGAGATCCGGTCGATCCCCTCCTCGAGCAGGTCACCCAAATAGCGATAATAACGAGGCAGCCGCCTGATCACTGCCTGTGAAATATCTTTCTGCAAAGATGACACCTCCAAACGTATCTTCCTATACGATTATTATAATAAAGTATGCCATTTTTGTCAATGAAATCGGGTGTATATAAGGGTAGCAGGATAGCGTATTTAAGGGCTTTTTGAGGCATCGGCGAGCGTTTCCCATTCGGCGTAAAGCTCTTCAAGCTGCGCACTTATCTCTGAGCGTTCCTCGTGCAGTTCCGAAAGCAGCGAAGGATTTGTCGCGACCTCGGGCTTTTGAAATTCTTTATCGATCTGATCCAGATGCTCCTCTAAGGCCGTGATCTCCTGCTCCGTTCTCTCAATGCGGTTTTGGAGCTTTTTTATCCTCGCCTGCTCTTCCTTCTGAGCGACCCACTCAGCGCGGCCGGACGAGTCCGCCCCCTCCCCCGTTGTAACGTCCCGGCTGCAATACGCAGCGGTTTTTATGACTGTGGATTGTCCTCCGCCATATTCGGAATACCCGGGGACATTCCCCTGTTCCGCCTTCTTTTCAAGGTAGTAATCATAATTTCCGAGATATTCCGTAAGCTTTCCATTATTAAATTCCAGGATCCGGGAGGCTGTTTTGTTGATGAAATAGCGGTCATGGGAGACAAAAAGCACGGTTCCCTCATACTGATTTAGGGCAGATTCAAGAATTTCTCTGGACTCTGTGTCAAGATGGTTTGTCGGCTCATCGAGGAGCAAAAAATTGGACTCCGAGAGCATCAGTTTTGCCAGGGAAAGCCTTCCTCTCTCACCGCCGCTTAAATCGCCGACACTTAAGAACACTTCATCACCCCTAAATAAAAAAGCCGCCAGAAGATTGCGGATCTGTGTCTGAGTCAGATCCGGTCTCTCCTCCGCGATCTCATCAAACAGTGTCATCTTCGGATGGAGATCCTGAAGTTCCTGATCGTAATATCCGATCACGACATTCATTCCCAGGCGGAAAAGTCCGTCATCGGCATCGATCACCTGATTTAATATCTTTAAGAGCGTTGTCTTTCCTGTGCCGTTCTCACCGATCAGCGCGACATGTTCTCCCCGGCGGATGTCCAATGACAAATCCTGAAAAAGAAGCTGATCACCATAAGTCTTTTTCAACCCTTCGACGTGCAGCACATCCTTTCCGCTTGTGATGGAAGGGGCAAGCGTGATCCGCATCTCGGCGCGGGAGGCATAGTAAGAATAGTTGCCCTTATATACCGCAGCACGGTGATCACGGATCTCCACGACCTTCGTCACGATCCGGTCAAGGAAATAGCGGTCATGAGCCACGACCAATACAGCGCCTTTATAGTTGATCAAAAACGTCTCCAGCCAGCCGATCGCAGCAATGTCAAGGTGGTTTGTCGGCTCATCGAGAAGAATAAGGTCAGGATGGCTCACAAGCAGCCTGG
>JAJBTQ010000002.1:0-15368 GCA_020860755.1 Lachnospiraceae bacterium | reverse complement strand
TGGTTTGTCGGCTCATCGAGAAGAATAAGGTCAGGATGGCTCACAAGCAGCCTGGCCAAGGCTACACGGGTCTTTTGTCCTCCGGAAAGCGTATCACAGAGGACGCCAAACTCCTCTTCGGCAAAGCCAAGTCCTCTTAAAATTCCGTTCACCTCACTGGCATAGGAATATCCGTCCCGAGCCTTAAATTCATCGAGCAGCCTGTGGTATTTATCAAGAAAAGCTTCTGTCTTCTCCGGAGGAAGCATCTGCATTTCGGCTTCCATCGCATGGATCGTCTGCTCCATTTCGACTAAGTCGCGCTTGCCCTCCAAGACTTCCTCATAAACCGTACGGCCGCCGAACGCTTCCTGATGCTGGGACAGATAGCCGATCGTCTTGTCTTTTGCCAGAGTCACGCTCCCCTCGTCCGGGTCCAATTCTCCCGCGATGATCTTTAAAAGTGTGGATTTCCCTGCACCATTAATGCCGACGACCGCGGCCTTTTCCTGATCTTCCAGATGGAAAGAGACCTGTTCCAAGACAGGGACGTCGGCATAAGATTTTTTGATATCCGAAACAGAAAGTATCATAAGATATACAGGATCATCCGATCACTGACAGGCGGCCACCAATGTTTCTCTTACGGCCTTTATAAAGTCGAGACTGTTTAATACCGTCGGGTTTTCAAGTTCCGTGATAAGGGCCAGGTCTTTTGTCATCTTTCCGGACTCGATCGTATCGATGCAGGCTCGTTCAAGATTCTCCGCAAAGGACATAAGTTCAGGTATATTGTCGAGTTCTCCCCGCTTCTTAAGCGCTCCGGTCCATGCGAAGATGGTTGCAACCGAATTGGTTGACGTCTCTTCCCCCGCAAGGTATTTGTAATAGTGACGCTGAACCGTACCGTGCGCCGCCTCGTATTCGTATACGCCGCTCGGGGATACGAGCACGGAGGTCATCATGGCAAGGGAGCCGCAGGCGGAGGAGATCATATCGCTCATGACATCCCCGTCATAGTTCTTGCAGGCCCAGATAAATCCGCCCTCAGCTTTCATGACACGGGCAACCGCGTCGTCGATCAGGGTATAGAAATATGTGATACCGAGCTCCTCAAATTTTGAGCGGTATTCCTTCTCGTAAATTTCCGCAAAGATATCTTTGAACGTGTGGTCATACTTTTTGGAAATGGTATCCTTGGTCGCGAACCAGAGATCCTGTTTTTGATCAATGGCATAGTTAAAGCAGCTCCTTGAGAAGCTCTCAATGGAGCGGTTTAAGTTATGCATTCCCTGTACTACTCCGGGGGAGGTAAACTCATGAACAGGAACTTTCGTCACATTGCCGTCTGCATCCGTATAGACCAGTTCTACAATACCCGGGCCGGGAATGACCATCTCACTTGCCTTATAGACATCGCCGTAGGCGTGACGGGCAATCGTGATCGGCTTTTTCCAGTTTTTCACACAAGGGTCGATGCCTTTTACCTTGATCGGCGTGCGGAATACCGTTCCGTCTAAGATTGCACGGATCGTACCGTTCGGACTCCGATACATCTCTTTTAAGTCATACTCTTTCATCCGAGCCGCATTCGGCGTGATCGTCGCACATTTAACCGCGACGCCGTATTTTAAGGTAGCCTCAGCTGACTCTGTCGTGATCTTGTCATCCGTCTCATTTCGTTTGACTAACCCAAGGTCATAATAATCCGTTTTCAGATCGATAAACGGAAGCAGTAATTCGTCTTTGATATACTGCCAGAGAATCCTGGTCATCTCATCTCCGTCCATCTCTACGATTGGTGTTGTCATCTTAATTTTGTCCATGATACCTCTCTCTTTCTTCCAGTAGTAAAAATTTATGCTTTTAATCTAAAAAATAACCGTGATATACCGGCTTATGACTGACATTCAATTTTTTGCTTTTTCTGCAGCCAATAAAACATGCCGGCACAGATGGCGATCGAGACCAGGGAAGCAGCCGAAGTGGCCAGGCCCATCGGGAACAGAGTATTGACAAACATGACGGATGCTATATAGGCCAGCGGCAGCCGGACGCCCAGGGTCGAGATCAGGTTGTTCGCCAGTGACAGACCTGACCTGCTCACTCCGCTGAAATAGCCGCTGAAGCAGAAGTGAACGCCCGCAAAGATACAGTCGAGCACATATCCTCGCAGATACTGGCCGCCGAGCCGTGCCACATCCTGTGAGCTTGAAAACAGGCCGACAAACCAGTTGGCGGAAAATTCCATAACGACAGTTGCTAAAATACCCCATCCCACCGCGACATAGATCGCGTAGCGCATCGTCTTCCTGGCCCGGTCATACTTTTTAGCGCCAAAGTTCTGTGCGGAGATTGCTGATACCGTGGACAGCATGGAGGAGGGAACCAAAAACAAAACACCCATGATCTTTTCCACGACTCCGACGGCAGCCGCATCATTTAACCCACGCATATTCGCAAAGATGGTAATGGCGAGAAACGTAATCTGGACAAAACCGTCCTGCAGCGCGATCGGAACTCCGACTCTGACGATCCCGGACATGGTGTCCCATCGGGGTCTTAAATCCTTTAGGGAGAGTGAGATTCCCATCTTCCGAATAAGGATCGTGATCAGGGCAACAACTACACTGATCGTCTGTCCGCTGAGAGTTCCGAACGCTGCCCCTGCCGGGCCCATATCCAGGGCGCCGATAAACACGTAGTCCAGCACAATGTTGGCAACACAGGCAACCGCGATAAAGTACATAGGGCTTTTTGAATCCCCCATGCCGCGGAATATGGCGCTGATCACGTTGTAGGCGGTGATCAGCGGAATCCCCATGAAACAGATCCGCAGATACGTCACGGTCCCTTCCACCGCCTCCTCAGGCGTTGACATCACGTTGACGATCGGACGGACGATCAGAGTCAGAATGATCGCAAGCGCGACGGCCACGCAAAGGAACAAAATGATCGTATTTCCGATGGCACGGGATGCGTTTTCCCTTTTCTTCGCTCCGAGCGCCTGACCGATCATTACGGTGGTTCCCATGGCCAGTCCAACGATCATTACGGTGATCATATACATGACCTGAGAGCCGATAGAGACTGCTGTGGTCGCCTCTACCCCGTTAAATTGTCCGATGATAAACAGGTCAGCCAGTCCGTAAAGCGTCTGTAAAAAATAGGCCAGCAGAAACGGCAGGGAAAACCGGATCATGGTTTTCCATATGCTGCCTGTCGTTAAATCACGTTCCATCATAATATACTAGTCCCTTCTAAACTGATTGTGTACTTTGCGTTTTCTCTCAAGCCATACAAACAGGATCGCACAGATGATCACCGAGAGCAGTGATCCGGCTGCTGTCGCAAGTCCCATCGGCATCAGTGTAGAGGCAAACATCCTTGAAGCCAGATAAGCAAACGGGATCCGGACACCTAGGATCGAGATCACGTTATGCATAAATGATAGCCCCGATCTGCCCACACCGCTGAAATATCCGCTGCAGCTGAAATGAATGCCGGCAAAGATACAGTCGAACACATAGCCGCGCAAATACTGTCCGCCGAGGCGCACCACCTCCTTGGAGCTCGTGAACAGCGCAACGAGCCAGTCTGCGGAAAACTCCATGACAACCGTAACAAGGATCCCCCATCCCACCGCAATAAAAATTGCATAGCGCAGAGTCTTTTTTGCACGGTCGTATAAGCCTGCGCCGACATTCTGCGCGGAGAGAGCCGAGACGGTGGCCAGCATGGAGGATGGGATCAAAAACGGGATGCTTATGATCTTTTCCACGACCCCGATAGCGGCCGCATCATTTAACCCGCGCATATTCGCAAAAATCGTGATAATAAGAAACGAGATCTGGATAAACCCGTCCTGCAGAGCGATCGGGACGCCTACTTTTAAAAGTCCGCCCATCGTCTCTCTTCTGGGCCGAAAGTCGCTTCTTTTCATCGTGATCCCGGTCTTTCGCACAAGGACATAGATCAGGGCAACGATAACACTGATGGTCTGTCCGAGCACGGTACCAAACGCTGCGCCGCGGGGGCCCATTCCCATGGCGCCGATAAAAACATAATCCAGCACAATGTTTGCCACGCAGGCGACCGCGATAAAATACATGGGGCTCCTGGAATCTCCCATACCGCGGAAGACCGCGCTTATCACATTGTAGGCTGTGATAAGCGGAATGCCGATAAAACAGATCCGAAGATACGAGATGGTCCCCTCCACTGCCTCCGCGGGCGTGGACATCACCCCGACGATCGGTCGGACGATGATAGACAATACAACCGCAAGGGCAACCGATACACAGAGAAATAAAACAATCGTATTTCCGATAGCCCGGGACGCGAGTTCATTTTTTTTCGCGCCGACAGCCTGTCCGATCATGACGGTGGTTCCCATTGCAAGGCCGACGATCATAACGGTACACATGTGCATGACCTGAGAGCCGTTAGAAACCGCTGTGGTTGCCTCTACCCCGTTAAATTGTCCGATAATAAACAGATCTGCCAGACCGTACAGTGTCTGCAAAAAGTACGAAAGCAGAAAAGGCAGGGAAAAACGTACGACCGTTTTCCATACACTGCCAGTTGTCAGATTGCGTTCCATAACTCTTTACTCTCTACGTCCAGGTATCGTCCATCAGATCCTTCTCTCCTGTCTTTGTCGTTCCGGAATATTGCAGCTCCTGCTGTCGGATGCTGACACGCGTTCCTGCAGGAATGGATTTTGTGATAAATGCGTTACTGCCGATGACGGAATCACGTCCGATCACGGTATCTCCGCCGAGGATCGATGCTCCGGAATAAATGGTCACATTATCTTCGATCGTCGGGTGACGCCTTACATCGCGCAGCTTTTGTCCTCCACTCGTAGAAAGTGCGCCGAGGGTCACGCCCTGATAGATCTTTACATTGTCACCTATGACCGTCGTTTCACCGACGACAATGCCGGTGCCGTGGTCGATAAAGAAATGTCTTCCGATCGTCGCGCCGGGATGGATATCGATTCCGGTCAGGCTGTGTGCATGCTCCGTCATGATACGGGGGATCAGAGGCACGTTCAAAAGAAAGAGCTCATGGGCAAGACGATTAACTGAGATGGCATACAGGCCGGGATAGGCCAGAATGATCTCATCAAAGCTCTTTGCCGCGGGATCTCCCTCCAGCGAAGCCTCGAGATCCTCTTCCAGATATTCACGGACCATGGGGATTCGGTTTAAGAACTCCACCGTGATCTGATAGGCCTCGTGCTCCACCTTTTCCTGGCACTTGTCTTCCAGATCCGGCATCAGCTTCCCGACTTTGATGATCTGACCGTGAAGACGGTACATCACATCCTCGATCAGGGCAGCCAGATGGTTCTCTGCATTATATCCCTTGTAAGTCATATCACGGAAATATCCGGGATAGATGATCTTCATCAATTTATCGATGATGTCTATGATCTCGTCCCTGTTTGGCTGATCATAAAAATCATCCTTCCGGTCGATCGCGCGGTCATTATCGTAATCATCCATGATCGCATTTACGATATTCTCGGCATCCCGGATCTCTTTGTTTTGAACTCTGTCTGACATGATCTCTCTCCTTCATTTCCGGCTATCCGGCTTTTGCTTTCTATCCTTTTTTCGTCTCAGTCTTTTCTTTCTTCCCACTTGCAGCTTGTTTTTCCTCCGGCTCCTGATGCGCCGGTTTCTCTTTTTTTCTTTTCCTTTTGTTTGTCTTTCTGTTTTTTCTTTTTCTTCTTCTTTTTTTCTTCTTTTTCTTTTTTTCTTCCTTCTCGAGCTCATCTGTCTCGCTGTCCGAAGTGGACTTCAAGAGCGTCTTATGGTCTCCCCGGTCAAAAACGATCTCAAATCCGGCAGCCTCCATCGACTCTTTTAGCTCCTTTAATTTGGACTCGGCATTCGAAGTTATCCCTTCCTTGTTATCATAGAGAGTATACTCTTTCCTATGTTCAATCGGAGAGATATTCGGCATCAACACATTGGCTCCCGCCAGCATGGCTTTTACTCTCCCCTCCGGATCAATCATCGAAGCGACCGCTGTCGTGGCGGGGAGCAGGACATCCGGAAGCAGGATCCGGATCACAGAGAGTAAAAACAGAGTCAATTCGACACTCCCTGCCGGAAAATCGGCAAACCTGGTATCTTTGTGTGGAATAAAAGGCCCGATCCCAACCATTTCCGGCTCCAGATCCTGGATAAAGACGAGGTCTTCCGCAATGTTTTCCATGGTCTGATAGGGGCTTCCGACCATAAATCCGGCACCGACCTGATAGTCAAGGCTGGTCAGATCATACAGGCAGTTTAATCTCGTATGAAGACTGAGATCAGAAGGGTGAAGTCTCTTGTAATGGTCTTCGTTCGCCGTCTCTTCTCGGAGCAGATAGCGATCTGCGCCGGCCTCTCTTAACAGCTTATAGCTCTCATAGGAGCGTTCCCCCACCGACAGGGTCAGCGCACAGTCCGGATAACGGCTCTTGATCTCTTTTACAATATCGGTCAGGCGTTCATCGGTAAAGTAACCATCCTCCCCTCCCTGAAGGACAAACGTGCGAAATCCGAGCTTATAGCCGTAAGCGCAGCAATCCAGGATCTCATCTTTTTTGAGGCGATAGCGATCCGGCTCCGGATTGCTCTTTCGGATTCCACAGTAAAAACAATTGTTTTTACAGATGTTGGTAAACTCGATCAGTCCCCGGATGTAGATATCATTTCCATAGACCTCACGCCGGACCCGCAAAGCCTCCGCAGCCAGTTTATCGGCAACGGCAGGATCCTGCCAGGAGTTTAATAGTTCTACTCCCTCATCTTTTGTAAGCCTGTGTTCCTGTATTAGCTTGTCTGCTATGTCCATATGATTTTCTTTGTCACCTCTCACTTCTAAGATCAGGTTGTGATAGTTCCGCCGCCTATGACGACATCCCCGTCATAGAGAACGACCGCCTGTCCAGGTGTGATCGCTCTTTGTGGTTCGTCAAAGACGACTTGTAATGTGTCTTCATCCAACTGTTCTGCCGTAGCCGGCTGTTCCGCATGGCGGTAACGGATCTTTGCCGTAACCTTAAGGGAACCTAAGATCCGGTCACAGGAGATCAGATTGATGTCTTTCGCTGTCAGCGTATCGGAAAACAGTTCCTCATTCTTGCCGAGAGTCACGGTATTGTCCTGCGGATCGACACGAAGCACATACATGGGCTCTCCGAACGCGATGCCCAGGCCTTTTCTCTGTCCGATCGTATAACGGATGATCCCCTTATGTCTTCCGAGGATCCGTCCGTCGGAATCGATAAAATCCCCATCCGGACAGTGGCTGCCGGCATATTCTTCTATAAACTCCGCATAGTTTCCGTCCGGTATAAAGCAGATATCCTGACTTTCAGACTTTTTAGCATTTGCAAATCCCCTTTCAGATGCCAGTTTTCTCACGGCATCTTTGCTTAAGGAGCCGAGCGGAAACTGTACCCTGGCAAGCTGATCCTGCGTTAAGGAATACAGCATATAGCTCTGGTCTTTTGACGGATCAAGTGCTTTTTTTAAGAGAAACCGTCCGGTGTCAGCATCCTGTTCCACGCGGGCATAATGTCCGGTCGCAAGCCGTTCACAGGAAAGCTCTCTGCCCGCCTGCATAAGTCGATCAAATTTCAGATGTCGGTTGCAGATAACGCAGGGATTCGGTGTCGTGCCGTTTTCATAGGCCCGGACAAACACATCGATCACATCCGCTCGAAACTGCTCGGAAAAATCAAACACATAAAACGGGATTCCGAGGGAATCCGCCACCAGGCGCGCATCTTCCTCATCCTCCGGTCGGGTTGCGCTTGACAGTTTCATCATGGCACCGACACAGTCATATCCCTTATCACACATGAGCATCGCTGACACGGAGGAATCCACACCGCCGCTCATGGCGATCAGAGTCTTATTATTCATGCGCACTCACTCCATGTTATGTTCTCCTTCGGGAATATCACCCGACGGCACCTCATCGTCTTCCGGTGGTGAGGCATCATCCTCGGCCTTTGCCTCAGATTCAGCGTCTGCCTCTGTCTCAGCATCAGATTGTTCATTTGCATCAGAGCCGGCATCTCCGGCTTCGTCCTCTGCATTTATGGTGGCAAAGATATCGGCATAGTTTTTGGAGTATCCCGCCTTCCGGTTTAAAATAAAGAGGATGACCGAAGCGCCGATAAATACGAAGGAGAAACATTGGGCCGTCGTGATCGGTCCGATGCCGCCCTGCTCATTCTGCCGAAGAAACTCAACAAAGAAACGCCCTATGCCATACAAAAGCATGTAGAGGGCAGCGACATCTCCGACCTTTTTCGCCGCTTTCCTGCTGTAGAAAAACAAAACCAGAAAGATCACAAAATCGCCAGTGGCGGAGATCAGCTGCGTCGGGATGAGCGGTACCCCGGCCGGGGCAAAACTCCCCTCCGGAAACACCACGCCCCACCAGGCGGTTGTCTCCTTCCCGTAACAGCAGCCTGCCATAAAGCAGCCGAGCCGTCCAAATGCCTGCGCCAGAGCCACAAACGGAAAGAATAGGTCGACATAGCGCAGAAACGGAATTTTACGGATCCATCTGCAATAGACAAAAACGCAGAATAATCCGATCACAAGCCCTCCATACACGACAAATCCGGACGAGCCGAGCACGGACCAGGGGTGCTCCAAAAACTCCCGAAAATTCTCCAGTACAAACAAGATCTTCGCGCCGACAAATCCAAATATGACAATGATGATCGCGATATTTAATGCCTCTTCTCCGACAAGCCCAAGCTTTTTTGCCCGGGCTATCGCCAGAGCCACACCCAGAATAATGCCGACTGCAATCAACAGGCCATAGGAATGGACAGTAAATCTTCCAATACTAAACAGATCTACGTGCATATGTAACCTCTCTTAAAAAGTATTATTTCATCACAATGTTTACGATCCTGCCCGGAACATAGATCTCCTTTACAATGTTCCCGGTCAGTTTGGAGGCGATCGCCTCTTTAGCCTTCGCGATCACATCATCTTTTTGTTCATCGATGCCAACGGTGACGGTACCCCGCATTTTTCCGTTTATCTGTACCGCGATCTCAACAGTTGACTCCACCGTCTTCGCTTCATCATACTCCGGCCAGGTCTGTTGATAGATCCGGCCCTCACAGCCGATGGCCTCCCAGATCTCCTCCGTGATGTGCGGGGCAACCGGGTTTAAGAGGGTAAGCAGCGTCTTATACTCATCTGTGGTAACGGAATTTTTCGAGTAAAAATCATTGATAAGCGCCATCATCGCAGCGATCGCCGTATTAAATTTCAGGTTTTCAAAATCGTTGCTGACTTTTTTGATCGTCTGGTGCATCTTCGTTTCAAGGTCCTCGGAATATCCGGTCTCGTCCGTTACGATATCCTGAAGCCTCCAGATGCGCTCCAAAAATCTGCGGCAGCCCTTGACTCCGTCGTCGGACCAGGAGGCCGCCAGTTCAAAGGCACCGATAAACATCTCGTATGTGCGGAGCGTATCCGCCCCATACTCACGTACGATATCATCCGGATTGACGACATTCCCCCGGGACTTTGACATCTTCTCCCCGTTTTCTCCGAGGATCATGCCGTGGGACGTCCGTTTTTTGTAGGGCTCCGAACAGGGGACAACACCCTCGTCATACAGGAATTTATGCCAGAATCTAGAATAAAGCAGATGCAGCGTCGTGTGCTCCATTCCGCCGTTATACCAGTCTACAGGCATCCAATAATCAAGCGCATCCTTGCCTGCAAGAGCCTCTTTATTTTCCGGATCGGTGTAACGCAGAAAATACCACGAAGAACCGGCCCACTGCGGCATGGTATCCGTCTCGCGCTTTGCTGGCCCGCCGCAGCAGGGGCAGGTCGTATTGACCCAGTCTGTCATGGCAGCGAGCGGAGACTCGCCGTTGTCTGTCGGCATATAGCTGTCCACTTCCGGAAGGATCAGCGGGAGCTCACTCTCATCAAGCGGGACATATCCGCACTTCTCACAATATACGATGGGGATCGGCTCTCCCCAATATCTCTGACGGGAGAAAACCCAGTCGCGCAGCTTGTAATTGACTTTCGCCTCGCCGATATGATGCTCTTCCAAATATTCGATCATCTTTTCCTTTGCATCGTTTACTTCCAGACCGTTTAAAAATCCGGAATTTACGAGGATGCCGGTCTCCACATCGGTAAACGCGGCCTCATTGATGTCGACCTCCTCGCCGTTTTTTGCGACGACCTGAATGATCGGCAGACCAAATTTTTTTGCGAACTCCCAGTCACGGCTGTCATGACCGGGCACAGCCATGATAGCGCCGGTACCATAGCTCATCAAAACGTAATCCGAGACCCAGATCGGAACTTCTTCTTCATTGACCGGATTGATGGCCGAAAGGCCCTCGATCTGTACACCGCTCTTGTCCTTCGCGAGCTCGGCGCGCTCAAAATCGGACTTCTTGGCGGCCTCTTCCCGGTAGGCTGCGATCTCATCCCAGTTATTGATGTCTTCTCTGTATTTGTCAAGATACGGATGTTCCGGGGAGACGACCATGTAGGTCACCCCGAACAGTGTGTCCGCTCTGGTCGTATAGATCTTAAGGACATCCTCTTTCCCGGCGATCGGGAAGTCCACTTCCGCTCCGGTTGACCGTCCGATCCAGTTCTTCTGGGAAGCCTTGACACGTTCCGGATAGTCCACATGATCGAGTCCTTCAAGCAGCTTGTCCGCATAGTCAGTTATCTTTAACATCCACTCACTCTTGACCTTGCGTACCACCGGAGAGCCGCAGCGTTCGCAGACTCCGTTGACGACCTCCTCATTTGCAAGACCGACCTTGCAGGACGTGCACCAGTTGATCGGCATCTCCTTTTTATAGGCGAGGCCGGCTTTAAACATCTTTAAAAAGATCCACTGCGTCCACTTGTAATAATCCGGATCCGTCGTATTGATCTCACGGTCCCAGTCAAAGGAATAGCCCAGAGACTGAAGCTGCCCTTTAAAACGCTTGATATTATTTTTTGTCACGACAGCCGGATGTATGTGATTTTGAATCGCATAGTTCTCCGTCGGAAGGCCGAACGCGTCCCATCCCATGGGAAACAGAACATTATATCCCTGCATCCTGCGCTTTCTGGAGACGATGTCCAGTGCGGTATAAGGTCTCGGATGTCCGACGTGAAGTCCCTGTCCGGACGGATAGGGAAATTCGACCAGTGCATAATACTTCGGCATCGTATAGTCATTCGGTGCGCTAAATGCCTTCTCGTCCTCCCATATCTTCTGCCATTTCGGCTCAACAACTTTGTGATTATATGGTACTGCCATAACTTAAAAAATCCTCCTGTATGGGTTACCCAGGCCCGCCAGGGCTGTCATTAAAAACCCTTTCGCTCCAAGATAAAAGTTTAGCACAACCCGTATGTAAAATCAATCACTCCACTATTAAATAGAAACGGAATTCAAAAGCAGGGATTGAAGCTTAAAAATGCAAAAGAGATCACGAATATCATTCATGATCTCTTTTGCGTTATATCAATTAATCTGTCCCGAAAAATGCCGGGCACAGATGTTAGTTAACTATCCTCCTCAGCTCTCGCGGCGATCTCCTTCTCCTGGACATCGGAAGGCGCCTGCTCATAGCGTGCGAACTCATAGGAGAATGTACCGGCTCCGCCCGTCATGGAACGAAGGTCCGTGTTATATCCGTAAAGCTCGGATGTCGGAATATCCGCAACGATCTCCTGCTTGCCGCCCTCGACCGGATTCATGCCTAAGACACGGCCGCGGCGCTTGTTTAAGTCACCCATGATATCGCCCGTATAGGCATCCGGCACAACCACCTTAAGAGAAGAGATCGGCTCGAGAAGAACCGGCGACGCATCCATAAAGCCTTTCTTAAAAGCCTGCAGCGCAGCTGTCTTAAACGCCATCTCAGAGGAGTCGACCGGATGGTAGGATCCGTCGTAGAGCACTGCCTTTACGCCGACAACCGGATATCCGGCAACCGGGCCCTTTTCCACACCCTCGATAATTCCCTTTTCCACGGCGGGGAAATAGTTCTTCGGGACCGTGCCTCCGACAACGGTCTGTTCAAATATATATGGAGTCTCCAGGTCATTGGAGGGCTCAAATGTCATCTTGACATGTCCGTACTGGCCGTGACCGCCGGTCTGCTTCTTGTGCTTGTACTCCGCATCGGATTTCTTGCGGATCGTCTCACGAAATGCGACCTTAGGCTGACTTAACTCGACCTGCACTTTATAGATATCCTGAAGCTTGCTGCAGACAACGTCGAGCTGCTGATCTCCGATCCCATACAGCAGGGTCTGATGGTTTGCACCGTCGTTGACCACCTTGAGTGTCATATCCTCCTGCATGATCTTTTGCAGAGACTGGGAAACCTTATCTACATCCTGCTTGTTGACCGCAGAATAGCTCATGCAGGTATACGGGGTAGAAATGACCGTCGGGATATACTTGATCGGCACCGCTTTCGTGGAAAGCGTATCTGTCGTCATGACTTTATTAAGCTTCGCAAGTGCGCCGATATCTCCGGCGTGAAGCTCGGGGACCTCGATCGGCTTGTTGCCGCGCATGATATATACTTTCCCGATCTTGTCGTCCATGCCACGATCCTCATTGTAGAGCACGTCATCCGTCTTGATAACGCCGGAACAGACCTTGATCAGAGAATATTTTCCGATAAACGGATCTACGATCGTCTTAAAGATATATGCGCTCTTCGGCTTTGAGAAATCATAGTCCGCGTCAAACTCTTCATTGGACTTTGTGTTGATGCCCTTGCACTCGAGCTTGTCCGGACCCGGAAGGTACTTCACGATATCATCGAGCAGTGTATAGACACCGTGCGCAAGTGTACCGGCTGCAACGGAGATCGGAACAATGGAGCCGTCCTGTACGCTGACACGAAGTGCCTGACGGATTTCATCCTCAGAGAACTCATCCCCATCGAAATAGCGCTCCATGAGCTCCTCACTGGTCTCCGCAACGGCTTCATTTAAAGCCTCTCTTAAGGGCTCCAGCTCCGATAAGGCTTCCTCCGGTGTCTCTGCCGGGATCGTGTTGGCGTTGCGGTCCCACTTCATCGCCTCTGAAGTGATCACGTTGATAAAACCGACGAACTTTTCATTCTCGCGGAGCGGGATGTGAAACGGTGCGATCTTGTTGCCGTAAAGGTCCTGCATCTGCTGAACGACCTGCTGGAAGTTGGCGTTGTCGTCATCCATGCCTGTCACACAGATCAGTCTGGGCAGGTTGTAGCGATCGCAGATCTCCCAGGCCTTCTGCGTACCGACCTCAACACCGGCCTTTCCGTCGATCACGATGACAGCGCCGTCCGCAGCGGATACAGCCTCCTCCACTTCTCCGACGAAATCAAAGAAACCGGGAGTATCCAAGACATTGATCTTCACTTCCCCCCATTCGATGGGAATAACCGAAGTGCTGATGGAAAACCCTCGCTTGATCTCTTCTTTATCGTAATCGCTGATGGTGTTGCCGTCATCTACCTTGCCCATGCGGTTCGTCACACCGGAAAGGTAGGCCATGGCCTCAACCAGTGTCGTTTTGCCGGCTCCACCGTGACCAAGTACCACAACGTTTCTGATCTTGTCCGTCGTGTAAACTTTCATAATGTTTTTTCCTCCAATAACATTTAAAATTCCGTGCGAAAATCTGATATTGCCATAAATCCGCGCTATGGCATTATTTTACTAAACTTTGCCTTTTTTTGCAACCGTTTCTCTGATTCAAAAGGTTTTCTTCTTCTTGCCTTTGGAGGCACCTTCTCCGTTTAAAAAAACAGACAAGAGACACGTTACAAAAACGCGTCTCCTGTCATAAAAGAAATACTGTGCATGGCAGGGAATCTCATGTTTCCCCGTCGGAGGCTTTTTTCTCATTGGTCTTCATCTCTGTATCGGACGCGCCGACTCCAATCAGACCTTCGGCTTTCAGTTCCTCGTCGAGTTCCTGACGGACACGGTCGGTGATCTCTTGGATCAACTCCTGTGTACGCGCACGAATCGCCTGCTCCTTGCGGTAATCCTGGTTGTACCTGTGCTCATCGACACGGGTGATAAGGATGACATTGATGCCTGCCACACAGGCAAACACGATGTAAGCGTAACGCAGGCTTCCGGTAATGTTTAAAACGATCCCGTTTACCGCGAAGCAAAGAGAAGTGAACAGGCCCTGGATCGGGAACAGTACACTGTTGACCTTGTCGAATCCCTGACGTCCGAACACGGAGGTCGGAAGGGAAGTTGTAAAGTTTGCGGAACCGCCGATCGCCATACCGATCATAAAGATGGAAATATACGTGCCGAATGTCGTATTTGTGATATTGCATACCAACGCTGCGATATACCAGAATCCAAAGGCGATCATCGTCCGTTTCGTCCCGAACCTGTCGTCTAGCATACCGATAATGAACGAACCGAATACACCAATACAGGCAAGCACGGTCATGATAGAGGTCGCCTGGATCTGCGTGAAACCGAGTTCCATATTCCGGACAACGAGCTGACTCATGACACCGACAGAACAGATCTGGAAAAATCCGGTGCAGACCGCCACCTGCCAGAGGGACTTGTTCGTCAGAAGTTTCTTCGTGGTCCATCCGCTGTCATTGTTGTCAGCCTCCTCATCATTGACATAATCATTATTGAATTCATCTTCCGTCACATTATCCGGATACATTCCCCTTTCCTGCGGAGTATTGCGGATGAAAAGGAATCCAAGGACAGCCAGAACACATACGGCAACACCGGGGAAAATGACTGCGATATTGATACCCAGATGATTTACGAGAAGCGTGATCAAAGGCACATAAAACGCTGAAGCCAGGTTGTGGCCCATTGTCGTGTAACCCATGACGATCCCTTTTTTCTTTGGGAACCAGGTGGCCACCAGCGTACCGCCGGCAATATATCCGGCAGACATGATGCCGCCGGCAACGAAACACATACCAATCGTATAGACAACAAGATTGGGCGCATTGCCGATGATGATATAGCAAAGACCTGCTACGATCATACAGATACCGGAAGTCTTGCGCGGTCCGATCCGACGGTTGATCTGTCCGACCAGGATAAACAAGCCAACACCAACAACGCCGGCAATCGAGTTGCATGTTAAGACTGTTCCTGACTGTACACCGATCCGCTCTGCCACAGCTGGTGCCGTAATGTTGGACCCGTCATTAACAAAACCCACATAGAACCAAAACATGGCCATGCAGTAAAAAATGATGGCCCAGCCTCTGCCGAAATTGACAACAGAATTTCCGGAACTTCCGTTATTGTCAAGATCGATCACAATCTGATTTTTTACTATTCATAAGTTAACCTCCCCCCTTGAAT
>JAJBTQ010000018.1 GCA_020860755.1 Lachnospiraceae bacterium | reverse complement strand
ATGTAAACTCTGTTGTAAACTTAATAGCCTGTTTTGTTTTCTGATCCTTCCTTAAAAATGGATAAGAGGAATTATTTTCTATTGTGAAAGATTGGAATGCACAATTCCTTTTTTGGAATGGACATAACCGCGTTTTCCTCTGTATTTCTTTCTTTATTTATAGTAAAATAAATTAATACTATATGAGACAATCTTCAGTTTTTATGTAAATTTTTAAGGGGGTGTTATTTATGGAAGATTTTATGACAGGTGCTAAGAGGGTGCCCGTGCCGGAAGGCTCGGAGTCAAAAAGTTACTACAAGTACTACAATCGGGAGTTACTCCCTATTCCGGATGAAAAAATCGAGATCTTAAATGATCCCATTGGGAAACCGGAAGAATATATGCCGATTGAGGACATGAACAAGCTGTTTGATCCCGGTTATCTCCCGGGCGAGATCGGCATTTTCTATGCTCCCGACGGAAAGGTGGGTGTCTCTAATTTCACTAAGATGCCCGGCGTGACCGGAGAAATGGCTGAGTGGTGGTTTGCATGGCATGGCGGCGAACCGCTGCGCTATGCGATCTGGGATCCGCTCGATCATTACGGACTGGAGCTGGAGCCGGAGGACTATGTAAAGATATTTGATCCTTCTATCCCGGTAGCGGAGAAAACGCGGGGCGTTCTTCACCATGTGACGGAATCTCTGGTTGCCGGTCAGGATCCGGTCAAGTGTGATCTGGCTTTTACTGATCCGGCCGAGTTTGGAATGCCGGTAGACAAGATCCACACAGATGCCTGCTCCTTTGTGCTGTGTGCCAATGTGACGATCTTCACACCGGAGGGCATGCCCAACATTCCTCTCGTATGTGTCCACTTCTTCCGTGATACGGAGGACGGATGTGAGCTGAGAAGCCGCTACTGGTTTGGTTATCAGATGAAGGATGGCAAGCCGGAATATCTGCTTCCGGATGATCCCGCCGCTGTGCCGCCGTTAGAAGTGATCACAGATCTGGAGCAGCACAATTTCTTCGAGTATACGAATCTGGCAGCGATCCTTGCCAACGTATACAGCGAAGAGAAGGATAACTGGAAACCATGAACCATAATAAATTTCACACGTGTGCAATGCTGAAATTAAAAGGAGGCTTGATCTATGAACAATGAAAACAGAAAAAACCAAATGACTAACAGCCGTTTTGGTAAGGCAGGCTGGAGCATGATCATTGAGACCCTGCTCCTGTACTACTTCTGGGCCGGCACCAGTACAGACGGCATGAACATTTATCCGGATGCGTTTGCTGCGGCATACGGCATGGACGCCAACCGGCTTCTGAGCTTCGCGACGATCGCCGGATTCATCGGCGTGGTCGCAGGACTCATCTTCGGCCGTCTGATCATCCGGACCGGTTCCCGCAGGCTGTCGGCCATCCTGCTGGTCTTATGCGGAGCCGTTTATATCTGGTTCGGCTGGGCTTCCAGACCGGCAATCTACCTGATCTGCCTGATCCTGTTCACATGCTTGGCTATGGGATTCGGCGGACCCGCTCCGAGTTATCAGATCAACAACTGGTTCCCGAGAAAGAAGGGGATCGCATTGGGCTGGGCCACCATGGGTGCTCCGATCTGCACGGCGACGTTCGTTACATTACTGTCCGTGATGATCGCAGCAAGAGGACTGCACTTCACATTCCTCATCATGGGTATCGTCATCATCGTCTTCGGTATCGTCTCCTTCTTCTGGGTAAGGGATTACCCGCAGGAGCGCGGCGCATACCCGGATAACATCAAGGATGAAGCGGGTGTCTATGAGTCTGCAGAAGAAACGAAGGAGTACAAGAGCCCCTACACGATCGGCCAGGTCTTAAAGATGAAGAACATGTGGCTGATCGCCCTCGGGTTCGGCGCGCTGTGGATGGTTACGATCGCAGTCGTCAGCCAGTTCGTACCCCGTATGATGTCTGTTGGATTTACTAACGCGACAGCGCTTACCTTACTGACGGTAGCGGCGATCTTCGGAATCGTCGGCAGTTACCTCTGGGGCTGGCTTGATCAGAAGATCGGGACAAAGCCCGCAACAGTCATCTATGCGTGCTGCTTTATCGTGGCACTGCTGCTTTTGGTGTTCGTCAGCGGCATCGTGTCCACCGTTATCGCATCCATCTTCGTCGGTCTTTGCATCGGCGGACTGTTGAACCTGATGCCATCCATGGCGATATCCTGTTTCGGCAACAAGGACTTCCAGTACGTGTACAGTATCATCTTCCCGATCGCGAACCTTTTAAACCGGTGCGCGTTTGCTGTCATGGCATTCTTCCTGACGCTCTCGGGAGGAAGCTACACACTGCCGTATCTGGTATTTATCTTTATTGATATCGTTGGTACGATCCTTGTTATGTGTGTCTCTACGAAGGTGAAAGGCAACAAGAAGAATGAGCCGACACCGGAGGCTGCAGCCGAGTAAGAGATTAATATTTAAAGCAATCAAAAAAGCTGCTTTTTAACAAGCGGTCAGCAAGCACACTAAAAAAGCCGGTGCCATGGAACGCATTCCATGGCACCGACTTTTTTCATGCTGTTTTCACGCCGTCTTCCGGTAATATCCCGTTTGAATTTCATCCGAGTGATCAGCGGCGAAAAGTCTTTCGATAGCTGCAGTCATTTGGCAGGGTCGGATTAAACAAAACGACCCGAAGATTTACTTTCCTGCAGTAGGGGCATCTTTGAAACCGTTCCGGATAGACACTGCAAAGATGCGTCTCCTCATCCAGAAATGCACAGTGGTCAGCATGGATGATCACCTCTCCATCCTGCCCCACGGATCGTCTGTGACAGCATTGTCCGCACTGGCTGCACAGATCGTCCCAATCCTTATGCCATTTTAACCATTCCCTTATGATTCTGATCATCGCGGTCTAACGCGCTCCTTTTTGCTGTCTCTTATATTAAAGTTTAATTTACCAGAACGGGATGCGGTTCGCAACTGCGATCGTTCTCATTTGTTCAAAAGTATCGACACAAAACGACACGAAATTTATCGCTGCTTGATTGTTTTCCCTTTTGTTTTTTGATAAAATATGCAATACACAAATACAGTCTGTTTCAGGAAAGAAGGCTCTTTATGGATGCCACTTTGGATATCAAAAATCTGACAGAAGGGCCGGTAGCGAGAAAGCTCTACCGCTTTGCTCTGCCGATCATATGCACAAATCTGCTGCAGGCGGTCTACAACCTGGTGGACATGCTCATCGTGGGACGCGTGTTAGGCTCCGCGGGGATCACTTCCGTCAACGTCGGCGGCCAGATCGTCATGGTCGTATTTTCCATCATCAACGCCTACGCCATCGCGGAGGCCGTTCTGGTTGGACAGCTCATGGGCGCAAAGAGCGAAAAGGAGATCTCGCGAGTAGTCAATACGATGCTCCTTTTTTCCCTGCTCATCGCCACCGGTCTGATCGTCTGTCTCATCGGCTTTTCCGGGCCGCTGCTTCATGCCATGAATGTGCCGGAGGAGGCTTTCGCGGGGACCCGGACCTATCTGATCGTTTATATGTGCGGCACGTATTTTGTATACATCTACAACATTCTGTACGGCCTGCTGCGCGGAATTGGGAACTCGACAGCCCCCATGGTCTTTGCCTGCATCTCCACCGGCGTCAACATCGCGCTGGACGTTCTGTTTGTGGTCGTGCTGCGTCTGGGGACCGGAGGCGCCGCATTTGCTACGATCCTGTCCCAGGCTCTCAGCATGATCCTGATGATCTGGTTTGTCCAAAAGAGAGTCACCGTCTATCATTTTCTACTAAAAGAACTGCGCATCGCAAAGAACTGGCTGCGGGAAAGTCTGAGGGTCGGACTCCCCCAGATCTGTCAGTTTGTGCTGACGAACATCTCATTTTTGCTGATCAGCGCCCTGATCAACAGCTATGGTGTGAATGCCTCCGCCGCAGTGGGCGCGATCAATAAGATCTATACCTTTGCCGTGCTGCCCGGGCAGGCCATGATGTCAGCGCTTGTTACCATGACTGCGCAGAATCTTCCGGGAAAGAATTATGTCCGCATCCGCAAAGGTCTGGGATTTGGCATCCTGCTGTCCGCCCTGATCGGTTTTGGGGTATGGACCGTCTGCCAGCTGTTCCCGGGACAGCTTCTGTCCGCGTTTACGTCGGAATCCGGCGTGATCGCGGTGGGTATCCCGTTTATGCGGATCTTTATCTGGTGCGTCCTAGTGGAAAACGTAATGTTCTGCTTCAACGGTCAGCTGACCGGTGCGGGATACACGCAGATCACGATGGTCGCCTCCCTCATCTCTGCCTTTGCAGTCCGGTTCGGCTTCGCCTATCTGCTGAGTCAGGCAACCCCTCTCGGGTTTAACGGCATTGCCTATGCATATATCATCGGCCCGGCCTTTCAGCTGGCCGTCGCCGGCCTGTTCATCCTGTCCGGCCGGTGGAAAAAACCGAGAGTACGACTTCAGGAATGACTTTTCCGGGAATTTTCTGCCCTTTCCTGCCCATACTGTCTGATCCAAAAGACCAGTGCAGGTATAAAAAGCACACACAGGAAGCTGACTGCAAATCCTATCGTGGTGTCGGTCAGGAAATGTGCGCCCATAATCATCCGGGAAAACGCCACGAGCCATCCCCATACAAATCCGATCCAAATAAACAGCCTGATCGAGGGGACAAAGGACATCGCTCCCACTCCCTTTGCGTCTGTTCTCAATCCCCCTCCGCTTCTCAGCCAGGGGAGCAGTCCGTACAGCATCAGGATCACCGCATGGCCGGTATGGCCGGAGGGGAAAGATTTAAATTCTTCAGCCTCCACTCCTACGGCGACCAGAGCATTTTTTAATGCTGCGCCGGCGTGGTACCAGGGCATGAAATAAGCCCGGGCATCCGTCTCGATCAGCCGCATGCGGGGGCGTCCCCAGGGGACTTTGATGATGTTTATGATCACCATCTGAAGCACGATCGTCAGCAGAAAAACAAACGCCACCAGAAGAATATCCTCCTGCCCTGCCTTCCGGCTCACAAAGACAGCAAGCGCGATCATGAGTACCGTGATCACCACGGCGATGACACAGGACAGCGCCAGGCGCATTTCCATATACTCCACCGGATTTTCGCAGAGCATGTATACTCCAACCGCGATCATCACCAGGCCGATAAGGCATTCTAAAATGCCGACTGCCCGGTTTTTCCGGCTTCGTCCGATCAAAAACAGGGTCCCCGCCATCACTGCCCCCGCCGAGGAAGGCAGCTGCCCGTAACCTGCCAGGACCAGTCCGAGCCTGCTGCCCGGATGATATAACGCGGCATCCAGCGAATAATCCAGAAATGTCCCCACCACCATCAGGGCAGCCAAAATAACGACGATCGCGATCGCATCGCCGCGCCGCAAAAGCATCCCCTGCCATTTGGGATTTGCACTGTCAGTTTTTTTCGCCTTCTGCGCTGTCGGCTCCATATGTCTGAGGGGCCTGTGAATCTGCGGTTTTATTTTAATACATATACTTCTAAACGAAAAGAAACAACACCTGTCCGCACTTAAGCTTACCGTGCCGGGCGGGATGGGATCGTGAGTGGTTCGGAAACACAAACTGTGGTATAGTGGAGTTTGTAGACATCGTAAAATGCAGACTACCATATTCTTTCATTCTTAGGTACAATGATTGTAGTTTACAGAGATGCTCTATATGGATGATAACATGAACTGCAAAGGAGGATCAGGAATGCGCTGTCCCAATTGTGGAAAAGAATTGACTCGTGAAGTGAAGTTTTGCCCATACTGCGGAATAAAACAAGTCGTCAGTGAAGGGAGCGAAAACGCCGTGAAAACGGCAGCAGAACCGGCCGAAACATCCGCTTCCCACAAGAGAAGAAACATTCTGATCATTGTGATCATTGTGGTTGCAGTCATAGTCGTTTCAGGTCTGGCTGTTTTCTTAAGCAAAAACCATACCGGCACAGGCAGCATACCAATGCTCCAGGAAGCCAGAGTCACGCTGAGTGAAGAAAATATAGCCGCTGGACAGGAGGCCATTGAGATCGTTGACAATTATCTGGATGACAGCACGATCGATGCTCTTTTGTATGGATCTGAATCGGCAGCCTCTGATCTGCGGGAGGTCAAAAACAGCCTCGTTGCGGAGGAAAACGCCGCCTCGGAGGAAGTGCGGCAGGAGCTCGAAGACGATATCGATCAGATCATCCTGGAACTTGACCTCAACGAGAAAAGTATCTCGAACGGTCTGCGGATCATAGAGGGAGGAGACACCGCCGACAGAGATGCGATCCAATCATCCCGGGACGATATCGAATCATTGATCAATATATATTCATAAGCCAAAGATAAGGACACTCCATGTTTGGAAAAGATAATAGACAAGAATTAAACCTGTTTTTTATTCTCACTCTCCTGCTCACCGTATACTTTCCGCTGCACCTTGCGGGTACAGGTGCTGTCCTCACGTATTTTTTGACCATCCCGACCATGATCCTTAGTGTCGGCTGCTGGGTGACTTTCTGGGAGGCGAAAACAGACCAGCCGACTGCCATCGGACCATCCATGATCCGCGGTTCTCTGCTCGCCCAGATCATTGTCCTTCTCGCGGCAGGCGCCATCTGGATGATCATCTCGGGGATCAGCTTTATCCGGTTTCTCACCATTCATATCGATATCAATCTCTTAAATATTCACACTTCCGTAGGAAGGATCTTTCTTCGATATGGGGGCGGGCTGTTTGCACTGCTCCTTGTTGTCTGCGGTGTCCTTATTGCCTGGGGCGTGATCTTAAACCTGATGTTGCGTAACATCAGGCGCAATATCCGGGCAGAAAAAAATGCCCTGTCGGGCAGGCGCACAGTGCAATGGGAGCCGGTTCGCATCCGGCGCACGATCGTGTTTCTTGCGATCGCTGCAGCAGGCTGTCTGATCAGACACGGAATCTCCTCCGGACTCTATAACCTGTTTTACTTTCTACTCTATCCCGGGCGGGCATTGGCAAACGGAATTTTTTCGGGACTGCTCGGCGATAACATGGGACAGCAGGCAGGCCAGATCATCAACAACATCATAAAGGCCTATCAGACCTGGTCCGGGCAGGGCAACAGCGCCATGGATGCAGTCAAAAACTTTTTTCTCTCCACTTTGCAGACCAATACGATCGGAACCGTCGCAGCGATCCTGTTATTTTGCATCCTTATCATTATGATCGTGTTATTGATCATACGAAGAACGGTTGACGAAAACGCTTGAAAAAGCGGACTCATATCTCTTTTTGTCAATCACTTTTATCTCCAATCTTACTCCCACCGGCTTCTCTTCCCTTCACAGAGTTTCTCCCACTGACAGCCCGAACAGACGCTTTTGCGTTTTTCCGGAGAGAGGATCTCACTCTGCACCCGGGAGGCTAACTTATAAAACGGCATCGTTTCGCCCGGGGTCAGATCACACAGTTCCAGTACCTTTCGGTCGTAGCCGGACACTTTTTCATCCGCTGAGCAGATCCCGTTTTCATTGTGCGGACAGGCTTCGCAGATCACATCCGTTCCGATCGTCAAGCAAACCAAACTTTCAGTCTCTCCTCTTTCTGCGTCTTTTGTCAGCAGATCCAGAATCCCCTGCATATGGGAGGTAAATCCCTGACTGTAGCCTTTCCCTTCAAAGTACGCCAGACACATTCCGTGGTGCGGGCGCAGCGGGATCACGGGGTTGTTTGCATATGGATTGTTGTCATTGTCCTGTGTCGCTGTCATCGCTGTCTCCTCCATTACTTAAGTTTTAAGGTTTTTAGGAGGATTATTTATTCTGGCCCGGATCAGTTCTTCCGCTTTTTGTCCAGCATGGGGATCCTTGGTCTGGAGAGCAATGAAATGTTCCTTCATGTCGTGGCCGTTATATCCGATGATAAGACCGCGCACAATCACCTGTTTCGACTTTTTTCCCTGCATGCTGCTTGCTATCCCGGCCATCGCGCCTGTCTTCCCATAGAGAAGGCTGCCGATCATAGCCCTTGCAAGCGGTGATTTGTTTACCTGCTTGAGTTCTGTCTTCGTGCCGTAATACACTTCCATAATGTGGCGGTACATTAATTTCGCGGCCGGGGCGTCTTTTCCAGACGCCCGAAACTCGATACGATCGTCATAAAAGATACAGCGCACCTTTGTCCCTTTCCCAAAGGACGCAAACTGTTCCATCACGTAAAACTGTTCATCCATGAGCTTGTTTGATGTTTCCATAATATATTCTCCTTAAAATTTATAATAACACACATTTTGTCTCCAGTCAGCCAAAATTCTGCTACAGATCATCAACCTAAAAAGATTCCCGGGAGAAATTCTCCCGGGAATCTTAAAAAAGCTGCAGGAAAAGGGACTTGAACCCTCATGAGCGCAATGCTCACACGGACCTGAACC